>JBASOA010000044.1:0-34686 GCA_049657765.1 Clostridiaceae bacterium | reverse complement strand
GCTCAGTGGTAGAGCGTCACCTTGCCAAGGTGAACGTCGCGAGTTCGAATCTCGCCTTCCGCTCCAATTTATGCGTCTTTAGCTCAGCTGGATAGAGCAACGCCCTTCTAAGGCGTGGGCCGGGAGTTCGAATCTCTTAAGACGCACCATATGGTGGACGTAGTTCAGTTGGTAGAGCGCCAGATTGTGATTCTGGTTGTCGTGGGTTCGAGTCCCATCGTTCACCCCATTTTTATTCCCATAATGGGATATCGCCAAGTGGTAAGGCACCAGATTTTGATTCTGGCATTCGTTGGTTCGAATCCAGCTATCCCAGCCAGTTAATTTAATAATGCAGATGTGGCGAAATTGGCAGACGCACTAGACTTAGGATCTAGCGCCGCAAGGCTTGGGGGTTCAAGTCCCTTCATCTGCACCATTCCAAGCGGGAGTGGCTCAGTGGTAGAGCGTCACCTTGCCAAGGTGAACGTCGCGAGTTCGAATCTCGTCTTCCGCTCCATGCGGGTGTAGTTCAATGGTAGAATTCCAGCCTTCCAAGCTGGTTGTGAGGGTTCGATTCCCTTCACCCGCTCCATTAAAAGTTGACCTGCCTGATGGCAGGTTTTTTACTATCATTTATTATGCCTCATTAGCTCAGATGGATAGAGTAGTGGTCTTCGAAACCATTGGTCGGGCGTTCGAGTCGCCCATGGGGCACCAGATAGTTATTACACACAGGTATTGAAAAATCCCTTAAAGCGTTTGTTTTAAACGTTTTAAGGGATTTTTTATATGCTCACATCATAGGATATGATTACTTTTCTAGTCTAAAATCAATTTGATTACGGAAACTAATTGAAAGAGGCTTTAATCACTTATCGGGTTAAAGCTCTTTTTTGTTTTTATCAATAACAAACTGAAGTAGAAATATAGAAATAATAGATATACGTCTTGATCAAAAGTAAAAACTTTTCAGGAATTATTAACTACGAATTAAAATTATAGATCTCTCATGAAGCCTCTTACAGGCTAGATTAAGATGTATATTTGATAAGATTGGCTGTAGTGAATGCTTTGTTGACTAAAACCTTTGCGAATCAATGCTAATGCTTGATTCTAATATAAATATCAGTTCCAATTGTTGAAATAAAATTTTTAATTTTAATCAATTATATTGAAAAAATAATACAGATGGGTTAGAATTGAATAGAAAGCAGTAAAAGGTTTTCAATTCACACAATAATAAATTTATTCAGGAGGATTAACGATGAAAAAAACCAGTATTTTTACTTTATTACTTGTTGCAACACTTTCCTTCCAATCTTTGGCTGTGAAGATGCCGCAGGCGTCGGAGATTGAGGATCCGCTTTTCGCATTCAAGTCATTTGATTTTGTTACGAAAGAAGTCTTATATAATGAAGCCCTCCCGGTAAGCCTTTATAAGGATGGCCCACAAGTGACTATACCAGTAAACTATGAGAACCCTAAAGAGCAATTCAGAACCGCATGGGTTTCAACAGTCGCAAACATTGATATTTCAAACGTGACTAAGGATCCGAACCTGAGTGCAGAAGAGGAATTCAAGAATCAAGTCACTGTGATTCTTGATAATTTTGTGGATCTTAATCTCAATGCGGTAACTTTCCAGGTGAGCCCAATGCTTGATGCATGGTATGCATCAGATATCGCTCCATGGTCTCAATACTTACACCAGGGTGGATCTGACTATTCTTTCCAGGGTGTTGACCCAGGATTCAATGGCTTTGATCCATTAGAATGGATTATCTCAGAAACTCATCTCCGAGGGATGGAGTTCCATGCCTGGTTCAATCCCTATAGAGTTACAAATTCCGTTGACACTAGACCTGTTGCGGAGAAACTGAGTGAGCTTGCTGAAAACAACTTCGCCCGATTGAATCCAAATCTGGTGTATGAGTTCCAGAACAAGCTGTTCTTGGATCCAGGCAAGCCTGAAGTTGTCGACTATGTCATTTCAAGAGTTGAAGAAGTCGCTACAAAGTATGATGTGGATGCCATTCATCTAGATGACTATTTCTATCCTTATAAATACGCTGCAGATGGAAAGGATATTACCTTCTATTCTCAGGATATCGACAAACAGACTTTCCTTGATTATAACCGTGGATTCGGAGAATATACGAAGGAAAATGCTGCAAAATGGAGAGAAGACAATATCAACATTTTAATCAGATCCATTAAGGAAGCGGTTGATCAAATCAATGAGAAAGATCAATCTTCTATTCAGTTTGGTGTTTCTCCTTTCGGAATTTGGGCACATGCTGAAGAGAATGCAGATGGATCCCATACCCCTATCGGTTCAACTTCAAGCCTTAGAGATCAATATGCTGACACCCGAAAATGGGTAAAAGAAGGTTGGGTGGATTACCTGACACCACAGATATACTGGGCTTTTAACACTGCAGCAGCACCTTACGGTGACCTTGCCGCATGGTGGAACGAACAGTTTGAAGGCGTGGAAAACTCACATCTTTATGTCGGACATCCTAACTATAAATTTATCGGCGCTTCATGGGACAACAACTTCAAAAATCCTTATGAAATTGCCAATCAGATGAGATTTAATCAGAAGTACGACAATATCAAGGGAAGTGCATTCTTCTCTTATCAACAAATGCTACCTACTACCGTCGTTACTGTTGGCGATAAATTTGATGTTCTTAATAACGCCAATAAGATTTTAAGAGAGAGCTACCTTAATCTTCCAGCGCAAGTGCCAGGTAAGCCATGGCTTGACAAAGTTAAGACCAAAAAGGTCAAAAAACTAAGCTACACTTCAGAGAATGGAGTAAACACAATCGCCTGGAATGATACCAATAGCGACAGCAAGTTTTATACAGTCTACAGACAAGAAGGAAATCTGGATACAGTTGATATCAAGAACCCGGAGAACCTTGTTGCTCGATTCGGGATCATGGCGGGGACTGAATATGTAGATACAGATATTGAGAGTGGAAAAGTTTATACATATGCGGTGACCGTTGTGGATAACGCATCTGTTGAGAGCAAGGAAAGATTGTTCAATATCGAAGATATGGAAAACTAGATTGCACCATATCAAGAAGTCTGAACGATAGGCAGACTTTAAAAATAGCAGTCACTAAGAAAAAATACAACTAATCTTAAAAAGCTTGGTTCCTCGCATAAAGGGAACCAAGCTTTTATTTTTATCTGAAATTATATAGAGTAGAGGGGGCGATCTATTACTCAGCCGAATCTTATGTTCAGCATTTTATTTTAATCAGGGGAAGTGAAGGTGCAATAAATATATAAAAACCAACATATATTTTGTGGATATTATGTGCTATCATTATTTTCATCAATACTCAAAATTTTGCTAGAGACATAGATGAGCGTAAGTTCAACGATTTTTATAAAGTAATGTAAAAATTATCACGTGCCTATTAAGATTTTGGGAAAACATTAGAGGGGGACATTAATCATGACCATAACTAACCGGGGAGAGTTCTTACGAAATATTGCTTACCGCTATTTCGTAATGATATTAGGTCTATTCATTCTTGCATTAGGCATTGGATTCTCAGCAGCTGCAGCATTAGGAGTATCTCCAGTTTCCAGTATTCCTTATGTACTTAGTAAAGCCCTTCCAATTACAATGGGAACCCTGACAGTCATGATGCATGCACTTTTCCTGATTGCTCAGATTGCTCTGCTTCGTAAAGAATTCAAGGCGGTACAGCTGCTTCAACTTGGCGTCGTTGTGATATTTGGATTTTTTACAGATTTTTGCATCGCATTGACAAGCAGAATCCAGGTAGATTCCTATTTGACCCAGTGGCTCCTGTGCATATTAAGCTGTTTTGTCATTGGCCTTGGAGTGGCAATCGAGATGAAGGCTGGTGTTGCAACGCTTCCAATGGAAGGTCTCATGAAGACAGTATCTCAATTATCAGGTAAGAACTTTGGAAAAGTCAAAAGCATCGCTGACACGACACTAGTTGTGATTGGGGTTGCGTGTTCTCTTATTTTATTCAAAGAACTTAAAGGAATCCGTGAAGGAACAGTCTTTGCAGCAGTCTTCATCGGATATATTGTAAAATACATCAGCACGAAATTGTCTTTCCTTGATAAAAGTCTAGCCTACTCTAACAGCTTCAGGTAATTATAGACGGTATAACGAGAAATACACAAATATTCAGCAACAATTGGAACGCTTTTCTGCATTTGAAATATCTCCTTCTTTTGGAGATTTGAAATGATGGAGAGGCGTTCTTTTTTGTTGAGCTTTTTAACCGGTTTTTTAATTTGTTTCAGTTCCTCTTCGATGATTGAATTGATCAATGGAGGGTGCTTCTCCTGCGTTTCGTGAACATCATAATGATCTTCATCCATGGATAGAAAGGAATTTAGCATGAACTGGATCGTGGAGAGTTCGCTGCAGTCTACATTGATGCAGAAAGAAACCAAATGCCCAAAGGCTTCAACGACGATGGTAGAGGACTTGATTTCTTTTGAAAGTCTGGGGATGTTCTTACTGTAGTTGGAATGATAAAGATTGTCTTTATCCTTTAGTCTACGTTTTGAATCTGAAGTTAAGGCAGCGCCAACATCTCTTCCGGTGACATCACCATTATAAATGTAGAGCACCGAGTGTTCTGCATCTTCAAGGTCCGAAATCGCGACCTCGCATTTTGTCCCGAACATTTGTGAGATCAGTCTGGCTAAGGCATTCATAAAGGAAAGGAAGCTATTATAGTCCATTATTTTTCCGGTATATTCATTATTCATAATTATCCTCCAATTATTTGCGTGATGATTCGTAAATTGATGATTTTAAGTGAAAAAACTGATTAATCAGTAAAAATTTCAAAAATGTTCCGTAAATCACTTGAAATAGGCATGATATCTAAGTGATGTTGTGTTTTAGTTCTACAAAATGTCAAATTTGAATATTTGGCAACAAAATGTTAAAAAATTATCTATAAGTCAAATTCATGTTATTTGACCTTCAAAGTGTTTGTTTGATGGGTTAAGTATAATCAAGAAAGACATAAAAATCAACAAAATGTATAAAAATTATAGAAATTGATTGATTGTTGACAGAACGTGGAAAAGTAGTAAAATTAGCTATAGAGAACGTTTTCAATAACCACTAACCTCATTATATAGTTCACTTTGTAAAATATCAAATCTATATTTGGCTCTAAAAGTACAAATGGTTCCAGCACATATGGATGAATACAGCAGACAATGGAGGCGATGATTGATGGGACAGGATATGCGTAAAGTTGGGAAATTCAATGAATTTGGATTGTTATCCAATAAAACACTGATCAAGGCATGTGGATATAACGATGATGATATCGACAGACCGATCATTGGAATTGCAAACTCTTTCAATGATTTGGTACCCGGGCACAAGAACTTGAGGCAGATAGCCGAGAGTGTAAAGAATGGAATCTACAGGGCAGGGGGAACACCAGTAGAGTTTGGTGTGATTGCAATCTGTGACGGGGTTTCAGATAATCACGAAGGCGCAAAATACACGTTGCCGTCGAGAGACGTCATCGCAGACAGTGTAGAAGTGCAGGCCAGGGCTCATGCGTTTGATGGAATTGTACTCCTTGGAAGCTGCGATAAGATAGTCCCTGGAATGCTCATGGCGGCTGCAAGGCTTGATATTCCGGCAGTTTTTGTACCAGGTGGTTCGATGATTTCATCTCCACCGTTTGGAAAGAAGAAGAAATCTGATACCACGACGATTTCAGAAGGAATCGGCATGTACCAGACCGACCAAATCAGTTATGAGCAGCTACAGAGTCTGACGACAAATTGCTCATTAGCCTGTGGATCCTGTCAGTTCATGGGGACGGCGAACACCATGTGCTGTTTCTCTGAAGCCATTGGAATGACAGTCACCGGAGGAGGAATCATTCCTGCGGTTTATCATGAAAGATTCCGCTCAGCTTTCAAAAGTGGAGAGAAGATTGTCGAGATGGTCAAGAAAGGTATTACATCAAGACAGGTCATGACGACGAAGGCACTCGAAAATGCCATTATGATTCTCATGGCAACTGGAGGATCGACGAACGCTGTCATCCATTCCTGTGCATTAGGCCATGAAATTGGACTTAATTCCCAGACTGTGCTTGGATTCTTCGATAAATATGCAGATCTCGTTCCACTGGTTGCGAAAATTGATCCAGCTTCCATTGAGTATGATGCAGAGGATCTTTATAAATCAGGCGGGATTCCCGAGGTGCAGAAGGTCATTCGGAAGCTTCTTTATGAAGATGTGATGACGGTTGAATGTCAGACACTTGGAGAAAATCTCGACAAGTTTGTCAATACCTATGGTAGAAATCCGGAAGTCATTCGTACGCTTGACAATCCACACAGTACCCTCGGCGGCCTTGCAATCATGAGAGGAAATATCGCACCTGACAGTGGTGTGGCAAAACCTGCAGCAATTGCTGAAGAATCAAGGATTTTCACTGGAAAAGCGGTTTGCTTTGATGGTGAGGATGCTGCCCTAAAAGCCATTTCAGAAAAGCGGATCAAACCAGGAGATGTTGTCGTCGTAAGATACGAGGGACCAAAGGGCGGACCTGGAATGCGTGAGATGTACCTGACCCTGAAGACTCTAAATGGACAGGGACTCGCGAGCACTACTGCACTGATTACAGATGGACGATTCTCAGGAACGAACAATGGCTGCTTCGTTGGACATATCTCACCAGAGGCTGCTGCAGGCGGACCAATTGCACTATTGGAAGATGGGGATGAAATCACAATCGATGTGGTGCATAAGGTCATTAAAGCAGAAGTCAGTGAAGAAGAGTTTGCACGAAGAAGAGCAAACTGGTCATATGAGCCACCAAAGAAGTACACGGGATTTATGGGACGCTATATGAAACTTGTACATTCCGCAGCTGATGGCGCGATACTCGAATAGCTGAATGAAGGAGGACAAAATGCATTTTGTAGATTTTCCAGAAATAAAGCTCACCATCCAGGGGATGGAGGACGTCAAAATTCCAAGAATGATGAAGGTCCGACAGATTTATGACAAAAATAGAATTGAAGATATCGAAGGATGGGTTCGAAAAGAGTTAGAAAACAAACTCCCTGAAGAACAGAAGACATCTTTCAAGGGAAAGAGGATTTGTATCACAGTAGGAAGCCGAGGAATTCCATCCATGGACGTTATTGTTAAAACCGTCCTTGAATGGCTTAAGGAAAAGGGAGCTAATCCATTTATTGTTCCCGCCATGGGTAGTCACGGTGGCGGAACAGCTGAAGGACAAAAGGAATTTATCGCAGGTTATGGCATTACAGAAGAATCCATGGGGGTTCCAATTTTATCCTCGATGGAAGTGGTAAAACTTGGAGAACTCGAAGATGGTACACCAGTCTATTGTGACAAATATGCTTATGAATCAGATGGAATTATCGTCTTCAATAAGATTAAACCTCATACGGATTTTCGTGGGAATCATGAAAGCGGACTCGTGAAGATGTGTGCAATTGGACTCGCGAAGCATCTTGGGGCATCTTATTTCCATATGATGGGTTTCCCCACTTTTGCAGATCGGATTCCAAAAGTAGCCAAAATGTTTCTCGAGAAAGCGCCGATTGCCTTTGGGCTAGGCGTGGTGCAGAATGCCTACGATGAGATCAGTGAACTTGAAGTCATCCCTGATGACGAGATCATGGAACGGGATGAAGCGCTTCTCAAGGTAGCGAAGGAAAAGATCGCAAATTTCAAGATGAAGGAAATCGATGTCCTCATTATCGATGAGATTGGCAAGAACATCAGCGGGAACGGACATGATCCAAATATAACAGGACGATCAAACTCCAAAGGTTTTGAGGATGTCCTCGATTGTAAGAAGATGTTTGTCCGTGGTCTAACAGAAGTTTCTCATCATAACGCCTGCGGACTTTCCGCAGCGGACATGACGACAAGAAGAGTCATGAATGACATCGACCTTGACGTCACCTGGACGAATGTTGTTACAGCGACCATGCTAAACGGCGGAAAACTTCCCATGTACATGAATAGCGACAAGGATGCGATTAAGGTTTGTATAAGGACCTGTAACGGGATTGATTTTTCCAAAGTAAAAATTGTTCGTATCGGGAATACCGCAGAGATGGAAGATATTCTGGTTTCAGAATCCTATATTGAAGAACTAAAAGATCGAGAAGATATCGAAATTTTAAGCGAACCGTTTGAAATGGAGTTCGATGAGGAAGGGTATCTCATCGATTGAATGAAAAAATAAAGAGACGCTAATGCGCCTCTCTGGGATGAAGATTTCGAAAATAGATCATCTTTATTTAGAAGTCTTCCCTTCCTGGAACAAAGAATTCGACAAAGGTCAGATTTTCCGTGTTTTCACAAAATCCATGTAGAGCATTGGATTCTACATATACCGCCTGACCAGGAACCATCGGAATGACTTCTCCGTTAAGGAGAAAATCGCAGGAACCCTCAAGGAGATAAACAATCTGGAAATGAGGATGGCTATGGGTTGAAGATTTTGTATTCTTCTCCACATTCATTTTGGTCATGGAACATTTTGAGTTATTGACGAGAAGGTCTCGGTGAACGGTTGGGGGTAAATTTACATAAACAGATTTAGTCATCATATCCTCCTGAATTGGTTATTTTCAATAACCATAAAACTTTCAGAAGAAGTTGTCAATCGGTAAATTAAAGAAAGAGGCAGGAGACGAATAAGGAGGAAAGCATGTGAAGAAAGCCATCTATATCAATCCAAGAGACAGTGTAGCAACGGTAACGGAAGATGTTGCTTCCGGCGAATTCGTGGAATATATCATGAACGGAGAAATTATACGCATTCAAGCCATTCAAGCGATTCCTGCTTTTCATAAGATTGCAGTGAACAAAGTGGAACAAGGGTTGCCCGTATATAAGTATGGGGAAGAGATTGGTATAGCGTCGTTAGAGATCAAAGCTGGCGAACATGTCGATGTGCTTAATATTGAAAGCGTACGAGCATGAGGAGGAAACCATGAAATTTATGGGATACAGGCGCCCGGACGGGCGAATTGGAATCAGAAATCATATCCTCATCATTCCAAGTGTCCTCTGCGCTGCAGATGTCGCCAGAATGATTGCAAAGAAAGTAGAAGGAACAGTTTGCCTTAACAATCAGAACGGTTGTGGTCAGGTATCCGGTGATCTCGATATCACCGTGAGAACCCTGGTTGGCTATGCAACAAATCCTAATGTTTATGGGGTGCTCATCGTAGGACTAGGATGCGAACAGCTACAGGCGGAGATTTTGAAACAGGAAATCCTGAAAATGGAAAACAAGCCGCTTGAAGTGGTCATCATCCAATCTGAAGGTGGAATAGGAAATACCGTCAAAGCAGGGATCACACTTGCTGAAAAGTTAATGAAGGATGCTGCTAGAGAAAGCAGAGTGGAATGTGACCTTTCGGAGATCATTCTTGGAACCCAATGCGGAGGATCGGATCCTACTTCTGGATTATCTTCGAATTTGGTTTTGGGGGACGTTTCAGATCGGATTGTAGATCTTGGTGGAACCTCAATCATCAGCGAAACTCCAGAATTCGTAGGTGCTGAACATGTCCTTGCAAAGCATGCCGTTAACGACATTGTGGGACAAGAGATCCTTGATATTGTAAAGAACTTTGAACATAATCTTGCTTCAGTGGGACAGAGCCTCCGTAAAGGGAATCCGTCTCCAGGAAACATACGAAGCGGAATCACGACACTCGAGGAAAAATCTCTTGGATGTATCCATAAAGCTGGAACGAGACCCATTCAGGCAGTGTTTGGACCAGGGGAAAGAGTGACAAAAAAAGGAATGATCGTCATGGATACCGTCGCCTATGATGTGGTATCTGTTGGGGATATGGTGGTCGGAGGGTCACAGCTGACAATCTTTACCACAGGACTTGGAAATCCCGTAGGAAGTCCTGTCGTTCCTGTCATCAAGGTGACGGGGAATCATAAAACGTATGTAAATAATGAAGACTTCATCGACTTTGATACGAGCGACTCCATCTCCCACAAGAAAACTGTAGAAGAGCTTGGAGAAGAACTATTAAAACTGGTCGTTGACGTATGCGATGGAAAATTAGTGAAGGCAGAAGAGTGGGGCATGACAGATATCGCCATCAATCACCTCTGCACTTATGATTGAAAATGAAAATGAAGGATGTGTAATGATGAAAGAACTTATGTCTGGAAATGAGGCCCTGGCAAGAGGCTTCTATGAAGCCGGATGCCATTTTGCAACGGCCTATCCTGGGACACCCAGTACCGAAATTCTGGAAAATATGAGCAAGTACAAGGAAATTACATCAGAATGGGCACCAAACGAGAAAGTGGCCATGGAAGCAGCGATTGGAGCATCCATCGCCGGAGGGCGAGCGGTTGCGGCAATGAAGATGGTCGGCGTCAATGTTGGCTCAGACCCGCTTTTCACCTATGCATACATGGGCGTCAATGGAGGATTTGTATTTGTCTCCGCCGATGATCCAGGAATGCATTCTTCACAAAATGAGCAGGACAATCGGAATTATGCTCCTTTTGCAAGAATTGCCATGCTAGAACCCTCTGACAGTCAGGAATGCTATGAAATGGCAAAAGCTTCCTTTGATCTTAGTGAGAAATTCAATGTAACAGTCATGATCCGTACAACCACTAGAGTCAATCACAGTAAAAGCCTTGTCGAATATGGAGAAAGAGTGGAAGCCCCCTTCAAAGATTATGACCGGAAGATGGGTCAGGCCCGTTTTGATGCTGTTCCAGCGCTCTCGAGAAAATTGAGAATCGACCTGGAAAACAGGCTAGATGTCCTAAAGGCATATACTGAAGTGTCACCATATAACTTTGTCGAATGGAATGACAAGAAGATTGGTTTTGTTACCTCAGGCGTATCTTATCCTTATTTAAAGGAAGTTTTCGGCGATACCGTATCCTATTGTAAGATTGGATTCACATATCCACTGCCGATTGAGCAAATCAGAAAATTTTCAGAGCAGGTTGATACCCTCTATGTTGTAGAAGAACTTGATCCATATATTGAAAATCAGCTGAAAATTGCTGGAATTAAATGTATAGGCAAGGAAAAAATTTCTGCAATTGGAGAACTGAATCCCAATATCATTGCGAGCGTTTTTCTTGGCATAAAAAATGAGACCATCGAGGTCGATCCAAAGGACCTGATTCCAAGACCGCCAACATTATGCGCAGGATGCCCACACAGAGGATTCTTTTATGATCTGGGGAAGAGAAAGAATCTCATGATCGCATCTGATATCGGATGCTACGGCCTTAGCGGAGCTGCTCCACTATATGCAAAGGATACCTGTATTTGTATGGGCGGAAGCGCCGGGACCGGACATGGGGCACAGACAATCTTTAATAAGAAAGGCAATGGAATGAGAGTTGTCGCAGTTATGGGCGATTCTACATTCTTCGCTACAGGAATGAATGGTGTAGAAGATGCACTGTACAACAAGGGAAATTTAATCACTGCGGTTCTCGACAATAGAACAACTGCGATGACAGGACATCAGGAAAACCCTGGTACCGGATACACAAATTCAGGCGAGGTCACAGAATCGATTCAAATCGAGGATGTTGTTCGTGCAATGGGATGCAAGAACGTAAGAACCTTCAATCCCCATCACTTGACGGAAACGAAAGAAGCCATTTCATGGGCACTTAGCCTTGAAGGCCCCAGTGTCATCATCGCCCGTTATCCTTGTGCACTTAAAACTTATACGAAAGAAGACATTGAGATATTTGGAAAGCTAACCAGAAAGTTTACGGTCGATGAAGAGAAATGCATTGGATGCAAAAAGTGTACAAAAACCGGGTGTCCAGCAATCTTCTTCCAGACCGACAAGAAGAAGTCATGGATCAATCCAGCGCAATGCGTCGGATGTAGCGTCTGTTCGCAGGTTTGCCCAGTGAGTGCGATTCATGAATTGGAGGTAATGTAAATGCAGACAACGAATATATTACTCGTAGGCGTTGGAGGGCAAGGTACTGTCCTTGCAAGCAATATCCTTGTCAAAGGCCTGGTGGAAGCCGGCTATGATGTCAAGATGAGTGAAGTTCATGGTATGGCACAAAGAGGGGGAAGCGTATCTACACAGGTTCGTTTTGGAGATAAGGTGCTCTCCCCAATCATTGGCGCTGGAGAGGCGGATATCATCGTTTCCTTCGAAAAGATGGAAGCCCTTCGTTATCTTCCCCAACTTAAAATCGGTGGAAAAGTCATTGTGAATGACGAGGCTTTACCTTCAGCACCAGTCCAGGCAGGGCTGATGAATTATCCAACCAATACCCTGGAAGTTTTAAAAAGCAAAGCTGATGTCAGAGTTCTTGAGGCAAGTAAGATTGCCGTAGAGCTTGGCAATGAAAAAGTAGCTAACGTTGTTCTTTTTGGCGCATTGGCCAAACTCATGAATATTGAAGGAATCGATTGGAAAGATGTTATCTCTCGCACCGTAAAAGAAAAATTCATCGAACTCAATCTTAGGGCATTTGATAAAGGACAGGAAATGATACAGTAAGGAGGGCATCATGGTACTCAAAAACTTTAATGAAATCATCAATCTCGTCAAGCAGTTTCCTGTTAGAAAGAAGTGTGGGGTTGTCGCAGCAGATGAACATGCCATAGAAGCCGCACTTGCAGCGGAAGAAGCGGGTCTTGCGGATCCTGTCTTCATTGGAAATCCGCTGGAAATCAGTCTAATTCTACAAAAAATGGGAATTGAAAAATCATATCAGATTGTTGAAAGCACGAGTCTCACAGATAGCGCAGAAAAAGGTGTAGCCTTAGCAAGAGAAGGAAAGGTAGACTTTCTGCTCAAAGGGCACATTGATACCTCAGTCCTCTTAAAGGCCGTAGTCAATAAGGAAAATGGACTTGGAACCGGAAAATTGATGACCCACTTTGTTTTCAACGAGATCCCTACCTACCATAAGCTCCTCGTCACAACAGATGGTGGGATGGTGACTTACCCGGATGTCGATGCTAAGCAGAAAATCATTGAGAATACCGTAGAAGTTCTTCATAAGCTGGGGTATGAGAATCCAAAGATCGCGTGTCTTGCGGCAGTCGAGAAGTTGAATCCAAAAATGCCGGAGACAGTAGATGCAGAGGAACTGAAGAGAAGAAACCAAGAAGGAATCCTTACAGGATGTATCGTTGAAGGTCCAATTTCCTTTGACCTTGCCTATGATCGAAGTACCGCTGTGCTCAAAGACTATCATAGTCCAGTAGCAGGTGATGCAGATGTCCTGTTGGTTCCGAACATCACCGCCGGGAACATCCTTGGAAAGTCACTCGTTTATGCTGCCGGTGGCAGAATGGCCGGATTCATCGTGGGTGCAAAATGCCCGATCATCCTGACCTCGAGGAGCTCAACAGCAGACGAGAAATTCCTTTCCATCGCACTATCAGCGCTACTTGATGCATAGGAGGTAACATGAAAATATTAGTGATCAATCCAGGATCCACCTCTACAAAAGTTGCACTTTATGAAAATGAAGAAGAAATCGTGAGTCAAAGCATTCCTGTGGATCTTGAAGTTATAAAACAAATGGATTCCCTCTATGACCAACTCGAGATGAGAACTGATCTTGTGAGTAAGTTTCTTAAAGAAAATGGAATGAGTTCGAAAGATCTGGATGTTGTGGTTTCCCGAGGGGGAATGCTTCCACCGGTCCATACCGGAGCCTATGTCATCGATGAAAAGCTGGTTGATATTCTGCGTAACCATCCGGCACAGATCCATGCCTCCAATCTGGGCGCATTGATTGCAGACAGATTTGTTAAAGAAGCTGGCATACCCGCCTATGTTTACGATCCTGTAACCGTAGATGAACTTTCTGACCTCGCAAGAATATCCGGAATCAAGGGAAGAAATCGAAGCAGCTACAATCATGTACTGAACACCAGGTCAATTGCGCTTCGTCATTGTAAGGAAAATGGACTGGATTATGAACATATCACTTTACTCTGTGCCCACTTAGGTGGTGGAATTTCTCTCAATGTGCAGAAAAATGGTCGATTGATCGATATCTGCTCTGCAGAGGAAGGACCCTTCTCTTCGGAAAGGGCAGGCGGCCTTCAGCTGTTTAGCTGCATCGAAATCGTCAAAGAGGAAGGCGTCGATTCACTGCTTAAGTATGAGAGTGGAAAAGGCGGCCTGGTGTCGTATCTCGGAACCAACGATGCAAGAGTTGTGGAGAAGATGATTGATTCCGGTAACGAGGAAGCAAAAATCGTCTTTGAAGCTATGGCGTATCAGATTGCCAAAGAGATCGGAAGCTTGGCGGCAGCCGTTGAAGGAAAAGTCGATGGCATACTGCTTACCGGTGGAATGGCTTATTCCAAGAGACTGGTCAATTGGGTAATTGAAAGAGTTAATTGGATTGCTCCTGTAAACGTATACCCAGGAGAATTTGAAATGAGAGCCCTGGCCGAGGGAGCATACAGAGTCATGAAAGGTCTCGAAACATCAAAAAATATTTGAAAATAAAAAATCAGATGAAAATATAGGATTTAATTATTGTAAATCATTTGCTAGTGGGAGGGGAATATTTAATGAAAATCGTTGTGTTGGTAAAACAGGTACCAGATATGGATACTGTAAAATTCGACCGGGAAAAAGGGGTAATCGATCGTGCTTCTGCAGGTGTTGAGGTCAATCCGTTTGACCTGAATGCCTTGGAAGCAGGCATTCAGCTAAAAGATAAGCTTGGGGCTGAGGTTTATGTGCTGTCCATGGGGCCGCCAAGAGCTGAGGAAACGTTAAAGGATGCCATTTCAAGGGGAGCTGATGCAGGATATCTTTTGACTGACCGATTATTTGGGGGAGCGGATTGCAAAGCAACATCCAAAACGCTTGTCGCAGGAATCAAAAAGATTGGAGATGTCGATTTGGTTATCGCCGGACTTCAGACAGTTGATGGAGATACAGGTCAGGTTGGTGGTGAAATCGCACAATACCTCGGCGTTCCAGGAATTTGCTCTGTCAGCGAGATAAAGGATGCAACCACCGAGAAAATTACAGTGGTAACAGATCTTTGGGATGGGCTGTATGTGAAGGAAATAAAGTATCCATGTCTTCTCTCCGTCACGAAAGATGTCAACATTCCAAGACTTCCATCCTTTAAGGATAAGATCAGAGCCAGAAAAGCTGAGATTACCTCATGGACCTATGAAGATATTTCTGAATTTGTGAAACCAGAGGAAATAGGAATTAAGGGATCACCGACAATTGTAAAGAAGATTGAAGTTCCACACCTTCACAAGAGGGAAGGACAGCAATTCCGCGATGACAAGGCAGGAGCCGTTTTCGCTTTCAATGAAGTTCTGACGAATCAGAAAGTATTCTAGGAGGATAATGATGATAAAAGAATATAATGGCGTAATGGTCTACGCAGAGCAGAGAAATGGAAAGGTTCATCCAGTGACCTACGAACTCTTAAATAAAGGTGGAGAACTGGCAAAGACACTAGGCGTGCCTTTGATGGCTGTAGTCCCAGGGCCTAAGGGGATGGATCTTATGGATCTCATCTACCATGGCGCAGATAAGGTTTATCATGTCTCTTCAGATGAACTCTTCAATATGCCGGAAGAGTGTGTATTTGCAGAAAACATCAATACACTGATTCAAGAGGTAAAACCTGAAATCTGTCTTTTTGGGGCAACGACTTTTGGACGATCCCTGGCACCAAGAATAGCAGCAGCTCAAGGCTGTGGAATGACGGCAGATTGTACTGACCTTCAAATTGACAGCGATGGACTGCTCATTCAAATTAGGCCTGCATTTAGTGAGAACATCTTTGCACACATCAAATCAAGGACTCAGCCACAAATGTCTACAGTCCGTTACAAGGAATTCGACCCTTCAATAAGGGATGAAAGCCGAAGGGGAGAGATCATTGAAATCGAAGGGGTTGCACTGAAGAATCCTCAGGTTAAAGTGCTGGAGAAGCTCATCACCGATGATTTTGACATCACGGGTTATAAGGTGGTTGTTTCAGGCGGAAAAGGGCTTAAGAATCCTGATGATATGAGGCTTATCGAGGAACTGGCAAATGAACTTGGTGGAGCGGTTGGAGCCAGCCGTGCAATTGTTGATGAAGGATATGCAACGAAGCCACATCAGGTTGGATACAGTGGAAATCGAGTGAAGCCGGACCTCTACATCGCCGCAGGAATTTCTGGCGCGCCGCAGCATTTGGCAGGGATGAAAGACGCAGGAATCATCGTAGCCATTAACTCTGATCCCTCTGCACCCATTTTCAATATTGCAGATATCGGAATCGTTGGAGACCTGTATGAAGTTATTCCTTATCTGATCCAAACCGTTAAAGAAGCAAAAATAAAAAAACTAGGTTAAATATTAGGGGGGGAAATTTGTATGAATGAAAACACAATCAAGGAATTACAGGAAATTGTTGGACAGGACTATGTCATTACCCAGGAAGACCAGATTGGCGGATATCTTTATGATGAAAGTGAAATTCCAGTAAGGGTAGAGCCGGCACCAGGCAATTTTGTTGTCAAACCAGCCAATGTGGAAGAGATTTCTAAGATTCTAAAGCTTGCAAACAAGGAGCTATTCTCTGTAGTTGTTCGAGGAGCTGGAACTGGAGTCGTTGGAGGCGTTACGCCAACAAGATCAAGTTTGATCCTCTCCTTGGAGAGATTGAACAAGCATCTGGAATTGGATGAAGACAATATGGTGATCGTCGCAGAAGCAGGCGTAACCCTTTCACAGATGAACGAATACATTGGAGCAAATTCAAAGCGACTAAGATTTCCAATTCACCCAGGTGACGAGTCCGCTCATATCGGTGGAATGGTCATCGCTAACGCAGGTGGTGTTGGTGCGGTAAAGTACGGCACAATGCGTGGGTACGTAAGAGCTCTTCAAGTGGTTCTCCCGACTGGCGAAATCGTACGCTGGGGCGGAAAAATGATCAAAAACAACATGGGACTGGATATGGTTCATATGATGATCGGCAGCGAAGGAATTCTTGGAATCGTCACAGAGGTTACCTTGAAGCTATACCCCAAGACCGATTATAAGGCAACACTGGTGGTTTCATTCCCTGACAGCGAAACCGCATCAAGTGTAGTTCCCGCAATCCTCACCAGTGGCACAACCCCAGAGGCCATCGAATTCATGGACAGAGAGACTGTACTGGTTGCAGCTGAACATATCGGAAAGACATGGCCAGCGACCAACGAAGGAAAAGTTGACCTGATGTTCATTCTTACCTCTTCAGATGAGGAAGAACTTTATGCCCAGGCAGAGAACGTTGTTGCTCTTTGCGAAGAGCATGGCGCAGTAGATACCTTAATGGCGGACAATGCAAAGGACCAGAGAAACATCCTGGAGATCCGAAGCAACATCATCACCGCATACAAGGATATCTTAGCTGATGGTTTTGATACCGCTGTTCCAATTCAAAGCCTTCCAGGTTATGTTGATGACCTTAAGCAATTAGCTAAAAAGTATAATCAGCCTGCAGTTACTTTTGGACATTTTGGCGATGGAAACGTACATAATATTGTCCTGAAAATTGATGGAAAGGTTCCTGAAAATTTAGATGAGATGAGATCAGAGATGTATCACATTGCAGTGGACAAATATCATGGAACGGTTACAGCAGAACATGGAACCGGACTTCTTAGAAAACCATACATGAACATCATGTTCAGTGATGAAGAAATAAAACTGATGGAAAGAATCAAGAGAGCCTTTGATCCAAACTGTATCCTTAATCCAGGGGTTATTGTTGACTGATTCTAAGTCCATACCTTTAAACTTTGAGATCTAATGCGAGAAGATCCTGTTAATTTCAAGAGAATAAAAAATGTTGGTGGAAGTATGGGGGAAGAGGAAATGGGGGAGGGGGATAGTTATCGAAAAAGAAGCAGATTGTATTCAAATTAAATCATTCCAATTTATTTTGAAAGGGGAATAATCATGGCTGAAAAAAACACTAAAAGGGGCATATTTCAACTCTCCACTTCAATGGGAATCGGTGCAACCTGGTTTGGAGTTCATATGGGACCAGGAACAGCATCCGGACGACAAGGCTCTACCTATTACGCTGCATATGGAAAATGGGGTCTGATTACACCACTGCTTGCAATGGGGATTTTGGCCTTCGTTATCTACATTGTTGTAGAATACTGTAGGCAGAATGAACTCACAAGCTACAAAGAATTCTTTAATCATTTCTTCTCGCCATACGAAAAAGTTTTTAGCATACTTTTTGATATTTTGTTCTTCTTTACCTATTTTATGGTCGTTGGTGCTTCCCTCGCAACTGGAGGTAAGATCCTTGCGAATCAGATTGGACTTCCTTACCTTGTTTGCGCAGCATTCATAGGATTTATCTCATTAATGCTGATTATCTATGGTGAAAAACTGATCCGTGATGCCAATAGCGTCATGACTTGGTTAATGCTTGGAATTATCATCCTCTTGTTATTCTTTGCGCTAAGAAGTCCACAATCAACATTCACCTCAGAATGGGCAAATAACACCTGGGATGGCGGAACTCTTGGGCCAGCGCTTAAGGCAGCAGTCATCTATGCATCTTTCCAGGTTACCGGAGCAATCGGTTCTGTAGCATCTGTTGTAAAAGGTCTCGAAAGCAAGACTGAATCTAAGAAAGCTGCATTATTCGGATTCCTCACAAATTCTGTGCTCATCATTATGATTATCATCATGCAGTATGGCTATCCACAGTTAACCAAGGCGGAAATGCCTAACTATGAAATTCTAAAACTTCTTAATGTGCCCATACTGTTCTGGGTATATGTTGTACTTGTTGAACTCGCAGTTGTTTCAACTGTTATCGGATTAAATAATGGTGTTGTCACAAGAGTACAAAAGTATGTCAAGATCCCTAACGAAATGCTTCGTAGTATCGGACTAAACGTCATCTTCATGCTTGGAGCTCTTGCAGTCTCTCTCCTAGGACTTACAAAAATCGTAGGACCTGGCTTCACCATGCTCGGATACATGTGCCTGCCACTCGTTATCCTTCCAATCATCGTTATAGGTTTCAAGAAGGTTCTTAAGAATACCAAAGAACTTCCGGACACAGAGGCAAAAGAACACCTCGGAGTCGTAAATAAGTAAATCGTTACTAGAGCGGTATAAAGCTACAGATTGATGAAATGGGGATTCCAGATGGAATAATGACACTTGAATCCCTGGTTCACAAATTTAATGAGACCTTAATTTGTAATGCGATTAAGGTCTCTTCTTTTTTTGTCGATGAAGTAAAAAATCTCTGAATAAGCGTTAGTGAGCGAAGCCTATATTAAAGTAAAAATGAACGGATTCCATCGTTATTTTCTTGGAATCCGTTCATTTTATTTATTTAGGGGAACCTCTTCAGGCTGCCCTCATCAAATTCCCATTCAGGGGTAATAAGGGTTCCTTCCTTTAGCTCATACCAAGGGCTGATGGAAGGGTCATTAAGATTTCGAAGGATCTGGGTTTCCTGGGCAGGCATGTAGCTTTGAGCGAGCATAAAGTATTTTTTGCCTGACGCCAAGTCTTCAGCCATGTCCACCACGATGATGGCATGACCTGGTGATCCTCCTTTGATGAAGACATCACCGACCTTCATTTCCATCGTGTTTACCTTTTGAAGTTCATCTTCAAGGCTTAAAGTGCTCGCATAGGCGTGCACCAAATCCATATATTTTCTAAAACTTTCATAGGAACTGTCATTGGAAGCTTTACTCGTCCAGTAAGTCTTGTTTCCATCTATAGTTACTGTATTTCCTTTTGACCAGGTCTTGAAGTCACAAAGGAAGCCGTTGACGAAATGGAAAGAAATTTTGTCATATTCCCCACGAGCATAATGGTACTCTCCCTTAAGCCTCATGATGGCATCCGCACACTGCTGGAGATTTCTCTTCGTAATGTCCTGGTCTACCACTGAAATATAAGCCCGATCAGGTTTCTTTCCCCCATTAAAGTAAGTCACTTGTTCACCAAAAGTCTTCAACGAAAGACTCCTCAGGTATTCTCCAAAGGAGCCTGCTTCAAGGTCTGTACGCTGTGAATCTTTTGGTGCAGGAAACCTTTCAAAGAGTCTCGTGCCGCTTTCAATAAGTTTAAGCGCTTCATTTGGCTCTTCTATAGGAGCGGATTCCGAGATAGGGATGGTTTCAGGCGTTTCACCCGGGAGTAAATCTTGAATTTTTTCTCGCTGTTTGCATGAAGTCAGGGTAAAGGCAATGATCACATAAATGACAATGTTCTTTTTTTCCATCTCTTTTCCTCAATCCATCTTCGTCAGCTTGAAAACGGATTTGTCCTTCAGAAGTTCCGCGGTGAGTTTGTTCCCCTGAAGGATGAGCTCGTCGCCATCTATCGTAAAATAATAAGCTTCATTTAAACTACTCGACAAGATGAGTGTCTGGTTCTCGACCTTATAAGTTCCCATGGGCACATACGAAGTTGCTAAATTTCTATTGAACTCAAATTGATGGTCTTCCTTGAGAAGCACCCATGCCCAATCTTCAGTTTCAGCGCCCTGAAGGACATATTTGCCGATTTTTGGCTCAGTTGTTTTCGTTTCAGGTGAGCATCCTGAAGTGAAGATGAAGACGAAGAGAAAGAGCAGGAAATATTTCCCCTGTTTATTCATTGGAATCCTCCTTTTCCATGTTATTACCGTGAAGTCTATATTCACTGAATATCAAGCGATTTGAAAAGCTTCGAGATCATGAATATCAGATCCATGCACGATTCTTAAGGTTAGTATAGGCTATTGAAAAATGGATTAAATGACAAAAGGGTAAAGTTGAAAAGGTTTAAATCGATGTTTTTCATCATCTTTACATAAAACGCTTGATTATTTACGGTCATAACCATAGAATGATGACACAAAGAAAATAATGAGGGATTCAAATGGAAAAAATTAGAGAAGAATTAAAGAATGTAAAAAGAATAGTCATCAAGGTTGGGACATCGACCATTGCTCATAGCAGTGGACTCATCAACATCTATCGGATGGAGCACCTATCAAGGATGCTCTCTGATATCAAGAACCAAGGCTACGAGGTGATTTTGGTTTCTTCAGGAGCTATCGGCGTAGGCGCCCAGAGAATGAATCTCAAGGAAAGACCTAGGGATATCAAGGGAAAACAGGCTGCAGCAGCTGTAGGGCAGGTCGTCCTCATGAACATGTATCAGAAGTTTTTTCAGGAGTATAACTATCAGGTCGCCCAGGTGCTTGTGACCAAGCAAATCGAAATCGACAAGGTCATGAAATACAATGCAAAAAATACCATGGATGAATTATTACGAAACAACATCATTCCCATCGTCAATGAGAATGATACCATCGCCACCGATGAAATTATTTTCGGTGACAATGATACCTTGTCTGCGGTCGTTGCTTCACTAGTCAATGCTGATCTCTTGATCCTTCTTTCGGATATTGAAGGATTATATTCAGATGACCCTAAACTGAATCCTGAAGCTTATCTCATCGACAGAGTAGAAACGATTGATGAGCGCATCGAATTCATCGCCAAAGATTCCTCCTCAAAACTTGGAACCGGCGGAATGATCACAAAGATCAAGGCTGCAAAAATGGCCACGTCCAAGGGGATTCATGTGGTTCTTGCCAGCGGCAGTAAAAATGAAGCCATTGAAGAGATATTAGAGGGAAAAAATATTGGTACTTTATTTGTAGGAGGAAGCAAAAATGATTGAAGATATTGGCAGGCAGGCAAAAGCTGCCTCTAGAGAAATTGCAAGGCTTGGAACAACTGAAAAGAATGAGATTTTAAGCCATATTGGAGAAAGTTTAGTGGCAAGAGAAGAGGAAATTCTTTCAGCCAATGCCCTGGATCTCGAAAAAGGGAAGGAAAGTGGCTTATCCGAAGCGCTCATGGACCGACTTCTATTAAATGAAGACAGAATACTGCAGATGAAAGAAGGTCTATTAAAAGTGGCCTCCCTGGACGATCCCATCGGAGAGATTTTCGAAATGAAAACCATGCCTAATGGGTTAAAGATCGGCAAGAAGCGTGTACCTTTAGGCGTTGTTGGAATCATTTATGAATCCAGACCCAATGTAACCATTGATACTGCAGCCCTTTGCCTTAAATCCTCAAACGCACTTATTTTAAGAGGCGGAAGCGAAGCCATTGAATCGAACAAGGTTCTCGTCAGCATCATACAGGATGTCTTGATGGACAGAGGCCATGACAAGAATATGGTCCAGCTTATCGAGGATCTTTCCTATGAAACTGCAGGAAAGTTCATGAAGATGAATGAATATCTAGATGTGCTCATCCCAAGAGGAAGTGCAAAATTAATCCAAAGAGTTGTTAAGGAAGCCACCGTACCGGTCATCGAAACCGGGGTAGGAAACTGCCACGTCTATGTAGATGACAGCGCTGATTTTAATATGGCCTTAAATATTATCGTGAATGCAAAAACCCAGAGAACTGGGGTGTGCAATGCAATGGAATCTCTTCTCGTTAATGAAAAGATCGCCAAGGAATTTCTTCCAGAGTTTAAGGTGGTCATGGACGAGCATCATGTCACCGTAAAAGCGGATCAAAAGGCCAGGGAAATCGAGCAGGGATTCAAAATCGCGACAGAAGAAGATTATGCAACAGAATTTCTTGATCTCATCATGTCCCTAAAGATTGTTTCTGACTATAAGGAAGCCATAGCTCACATCAATAAATTTGGGACTGGGCATTCAGAGGTGATTATTACGGAATCCTATGACCACGCCATGGAATTCTTGGATGAGGTGGACGCGGCGGCAGTATATGTCAATGCTTCAACAAGATTCACCGATGGGTCGGAATTCGGAATGGGTGCAGAAATGGGCATTTCCACCCAGAAGCTTCATGCCAGAGGACCCGTAGGTCTAAAAGAACTGACGACGATTAAATACATCATCTTTGGACAAGGTCAGGTCAGAAAATAGAGAGAGTGCTAGCAAATAAGTTCTAAATCGAATAAACATTAAAAGGCATGAAACCATGGAATTTATTCCAGTTGTTTCATGCCTTTTTTGATAGGGAAATTTTTTTATGGCCATAAAGCCATGCAGCTAAAGCTATTTTCTATTCACCAGACAGGCTCCAATTTATCCAATGATTTCTCGTCAGAATATTTTGATTTTGAATCTATTCATGTTAAAATTAGGGTAGGACGGGCAAGGAAATTCCTTAAATAATTTTTTGATATTTGATTTGGGTCAAAGTTTAAAAAATGGGATTCTGATATACTCAAGGAAATCTTTGCGATGAATGGAGGAAAAAATGATCAGCTTACAAGATAGTGTGGAGGAAATTGTGGGTAAACATCCAGAAGCTGTTCTTATTTTAAAAGAGTTGGGCTTTTCGAACATTGGAAATCCTTTAATGCTCAGCACGATGGGAAAATTCATGACGCTCCCTAAAGCAGCTGCCATGAAAAAAATCTCCCTGGATGAAATCAAAGAAGCATTCCGGAAAAATGGAATTGAAATCACGGACTAAAAAATCAAAGCTAAAGTTAATCTGAAATTCATGCATCAGTATCATTAATATTGGAGGGCAATATGAGTAATGTAATCAACAATCGAGAACAATCTGACAGCAACAAATCGAAAAGACAGGAACTGCTTCGAGAAATGATTTTGAAACTTCACGATGGCGTAGATCCAGCAGTAGTTAAAGAAGAGTTCAAGAAAAATTTTTCTGGTGTTTCCTCATATGAAATCTCACAAATGGAGCAAAGCCTAATTGTAGAGGGGATGGAAGTTGAAGAAATTCAGAGACTTTGTGATGTCCATGCGGATATTTTCAAAGGTTCTGTTGATGAAGTTCATACCGCTTCAAGAGAAGAAGAGAGTATCGGACATCCTGTAAGAGTAATCAAAGAAGAAAACTATGCGCTCAAGCTACTTATCGATGATGATATTCTGCCTAAATTGGACGCCTACCTTAATCATCCGGAAGCACCAATTAAGAATATGCTACTTGCCGATTTCAATCTTCTTTGGGATATTGACAAGCATTATTCAAGAAAAGAAAATATTATCTTCCCTTATATGGAAAAGTATGGCATCAGTGCACCACCAAAGGTCATGTGGGGCGTAGATGACGAAATCAGAACGGAAATCAAAGCGGTCAAGGAACTGATCATCAATGATGATAAAGATGATGTAAGAGAAAGAGCATATCCTCTATTTGAACGGATTAAGGAAATGATCTTCAAGGAAGAACAAATTCTTATGCCCATGATCCTTGAAAAGTTTACGGAAGACGAATGGCTTGAAATTGCCGATGACAGTGAAGAAGTCGGATATTGCCTGGTTTCTCCAGAAGGAAAGTGGACACCAAACAGGGTCTCCTTTATCGGAAAGAAAGATAAGAAGGAAGCGCCTGAAAATGGGAATATCAGATTTGGCATAGGATTCCTCACCGTCAAGGAGCTGGAAAAGGTCCTTAATGCTTTACCTGTAGACATCACCTATATCGATGAAAATGATACGGTAAAGTACTTTAATGTGGCTAAGGAAAGGATATTTGCGAGAACCAAGTCTGTCATTGGAAGAACGGTTCAAAACTGTCATCCACCTCAGAGCGTAAAGACAGTGGAGAAACTCCTGGCTGACTTCAAGGCAGGGACAAAGGACCAGGAAAGTTTCTGGATTAATTCCAGAGGAATGTTCATCCTGATCAGCTACTATGCCATCCGTGATGACCACGGCAGATATATGGGAACACTTGAAGTGACTCAGAATGTCAAGTCCATCAGAGAACTGGAAGGCGAAAAGAGAATCCTCGCAGATTAATCCATAGGAGCTAGAGTTTAATCTCAGCTTAGAAAAAATAGAATTTTAAAGCCTTAAATGTTTGAAATGCTCCCTTTATGGAAGACAGTGAAAATGAAAACACTGCCAATCATAGAGGGAGCATTTGTGATTAGCATGGAACAAAGGGAAGAAGAGAATGTTTATAGAAGCTTACATTTTAGCGTGTTATTACGCAATTCACCGAAAGGGAAATCTTAAAAATCTACGCTTAAAGTGAATTCTCCTAAATAATCAGAGGAAAGTAAGTTATAATAGAAAATAGTAAAAAGAATTTTCTAGGGTACAGGAGGAATAGTTGTGAATAATGCAGACAAGCAATATCTGGAAATCGTAAGGGATATTTTAGATCATGGATATTATGATAATAATCGAACGGGAGTGAGTACTTACAAGCTTCCTCATCAGATCATGCAGTTTAATCTGGAAAAGGAATTTCCAATTCTGACAAGTAAACTTGTCGGATTCAAGACTGCAGTAAAAGAACTGCTTTGGATTTACAGAGACCAGTCCAATTCTGTTTTAAAGCTTCAGGAAGAGAATGTTCATATCTGGGATGAATGGATGAAAGAAGATGGCACCATTGGAACATCCTATGGATGGGTTGTGAAAGAATATAAGCAGATTGACAAGTTGATCAGCTCTCTAAAGAATAATCCACAAGATAGAAGAATGATCATGAGCTTATGGCAGATTCCACACCTTGACGGGGGTTCCCTTTATCCTTGCGCATTTATGACGATGTGGGATGTGACGGACAATCATCTTAATTGCATGCTTGTTCAAAGATCAGGAGATATTCCATTGGGCGTTCCCTTTAACATGACTCAGTATGCAGTTCTTGTACATCTCATTGCCCAGGTGACAGGTCTTAAGCCAGGACTTTTCACACATGTCATCAATAATGCCCATATCTATGAAAATCAGATCGATGGCATGAAAGAGCAGCTCTCAAGAGGTGAGGCGCCAGACGCTCCAGCACTTTGGCTCAATCCTGAAATCAAAGACTTCTACGATTTCACCATCGACGATATTAAACTTGTGGAGTATAAACATCTGGGGAAAATTGCCATGGAGGTGTCTGTATAATGCTGAACCTTATGGTGGCGATTACCTTTGATGGAGTTATGGGAAAGGACAATAAACTTGTTTGGAGAATCCCTACAGACCTGAAGTATTTCAAGGAAAAGACGCTAGGCAAAAAAATGATCATGGGCAGAAAAACGTTTGAAAGCCTAGGTGGCGTATTGCCTAATAGAGAACACATCGTTCTGACCAGAGATACATCGTATAAGGCTCCTGAATCCGTGAAGATTATTCATACCCTTCAGGAGGTTGAACCTTACATTAATTCTGACGAAGAAGTCTTCCTTATCGGAGGAGCGGAAATCTTCAATATGCTCATGGAAAAATGTCATCGCCTTTATATCACATGGGTGGATAAAGAATTTGAAGGGGATACTTATTTCCCACTTCTTAAACTAAAAGACTTCAAGGAAGTCAGTTCGGTGGAAGCGTATGATGAAAAATCGGATATTCATCTTATTTTTAGTGTATACGAGAAGCTGGATAATTTTAAATCATAATCGAGATAATACCCTGCTGGGCAGACCATAAATCAGACCCTCATCTCATTTGAGATGAGGGTCTGATTTATGGAATTAAACAAGATAAATTCATTGATACGCAACAACTTTTGGATATAATAGTCGAAAAGAAAGAAAATGGATTAAAAGGTAAACTGACTTTGAGATCAATGTCACTAAACAAGTTATAGAAGCAAGTCTAAATAAAACAGGAGGACAAAATGATGAAAAAGTATGATTTGATCGTTATTGGAACTGGTGTCGCAGGATTAACTGCTGCCCATACCTGTCGCGAAGCGGGGCTAACCGTTGCCGTCATTGATAAATTGCCTTTTGGTGGTACCTGTGCCTTGCGTGCTTGTGATCCTAAAAAGGTTTTGCTTGGTGCAGCAGAAATCATGGATAGAGTTAATCGGATGAATGGATTAGGAATTGAAGAGGGAAGCCGAGTGCGCTGGGAGGATCTGATGAATTTTAAACGTACTTTCACGAAAGGTTTTTCGGAGAATAATGAAAAGGGATATCTTTCAGCAGGAATTGATACGTATCATGGTGTTGCATCATTTACAAGTGAAAGTGAGATTATCATCAATGATGTTAAGCTAGCCTTCAACCATCTTTTAATCGCCTCAGGGGCAAAACCTGCACCACTGCATATAGAAGGGGAGGAGTTTGTGGTCCTGAGTGATGATTTCCTAGAACTTGAACATTTGCCAAAAAGGGTGGTATTCATTGGTGGTGGGTTTATTTCCTTTGAATTTGCTCATCTCACCGCCCTTGCCGGGTCAGAGGTACATATCCTCCATCGAAATCGTACACCACTAAAAAACTTCGATCAAGATTTAGTATCCCTGTTAGTGAAGCGTACAGAAGAGCTTGGGATACATCTTCATCTGAATACGGAACCTACGAAAATAGAGAAAATTGAGGATCGGTATATCGTTCATGTCGTAGAGAATGGAAAAGACATGGAAATTGAATGTGACATGGTCTTTCATGGTGCGGGGAGAATTCCGGATGTAGAGGATTTGGACCTGGAGAAAGGAAAGGTTGCTCAAGATAAACGAGGGATTACCGTAAATGAATTTCTTCAAAGCGTAAGTAATGAAAAAGTATATTCAGCCGGAGATTCGGCGGCAAGTAAAGGTCTTCCATTTACTTCGGTTGCAACGAGAGAATCCCCTGTAGTAGCCGAAAATATCTTAAAAGGAAACCTGAAACAGTTAGACTATTCTTTAGTCCCTTCTATCGTGTTTACACAGCCTAAATTAGCCATGATTGGCTTAACCGAGGCAAAAGCGGTAGATAAAGGGTATGAAATCACTGTAAATCGGTTCGACACCACAGGTTGGTATACTTATAAAAGAACGCATGAAGCTGTCGCGATGACCAAGACAATCACTGATAAGAAAACGGGAAAACTTATAGGTGTCCATATCTTGGGGAGTAATGCTGATGAGCTTATCAATTATTTCGCATTGATCATGAAATTCGATCTGCCCTATGAGGAAGTCAAAAATATGTTCTTTGCTTATCCTACGTCAGCATCTGATATAGAATACTTCATATAATTAGTTCATCTGAAAAGAGTCTGGTCTATAAATGAAAATGTGCTGCTCGCTAAATTTATTGCGAGCAGCACATTTTCATTTATAGAGGCTGGCTTTAGCTAATCTTCTATGGACTTAACAGGGACCTGGACTTCAGTTAGCCAGTCATTTTTGTCATCCTTGTTCCAGATGCCGTCGATGAAGCTTTCTCTTGGATTATCCACTGCCTCGTAACTACTATCCTCAATCCACTTGTAGAGGTAAGCATAGGCATCCCCAATTGTTTCATAGGGACCTTTGTGAAGTACTGATACAACAAGCGTGTCGGGAAGTCTTTTGAAGGTGATCCCGTTTCCTTCGATACCAAAATCCGTCACCGATTCACAAAGTTCCATGTCGATGTCCTTTTCCCGATATTCTCCGTCATGATACACATTGAAGCAGTATTCCGGCACGGTGCATTCTAAGCCTGGATTCATTTTTGTCACTTCAGCCCCTATGGCTGGGATGATTTCAAACATCGCATCATAGTCAGGGATTCTAATCCGCTTGGAATAAACGATGCATGAAGGGATTTCTTTTATGACAGCCTGATAGTTCATGGTTTCATCCTCCAGTTGTTTATTGAGGAAGGTATCGAGGCGTTTGCACTGAGCTTCTCTGATCCTGATTTCCTCTTCCAGGTCGGACTTCTTCTTCCTAAGGATGTTCTCTGGTGCTGCACCTTCTGTAAGATCGAGGATTTCACTAATAGACAGGCCCATTTGTCTGAAACCCTGAATCCGATGTAGTTTCAGAAGTTGGCTTGTCGTATAGTAGCGGTATCCCGTTTCCCTGTCAATGTATTCTGGTAAAAGGAGACCTTCCTTCTCATAATACCTCAGGGTTTTAATGGTTGTCTTTCCAATCTTAGAGAATAATCCGATACGAAACATATTGCTCACCTCATTTCCTTTCCTACTTTCATCCTATATCCTGCCCTTAGGGGAGAGTCAAGAGAATAATCAGTCCTAAAAAATCATCTTTTTCCACTAGGATCGAATAAAGCACCATGACAAAACCGCCTACATATCGCAAGCGGCTTCATGATTACCAAGTACAATGATTTGATGTAGTTTTTACTTTAGTGTGTTTTGCTAATCAACGAGGAAAGAAATTTTGACATTAACCCGATATTTGACGATTTCTTGTCCCTCTACGACACACTGCATGTGTTCGACATACACAGATTGAATATTGTGTATTGTCTTTGCTGCTTCTTTGACGGCGAATTTGGTTGCATCTTCCCAACTCAGATTTGACTCTGCTAAAAGTTCGATTACCTTAACTACGGCCATTTTCTCACCTCCTTGCAAATGTTATCTTATTACTTCTAATATAACACGCACCATAATCGATATGGTGCGTAACCGTAGCTTGAAAGATAAACTTACTATGAATTTACTGCACCTCTTATTCACAAACATTAATTTACAACGCGCTAAAGAGACCTGTTTAAAGCTATGGATAAAGACAGTTGGCTCCGCCAATTCCTTGGTTCTAAAGGAAGTAGCCGCTTCAAACCAGATTACCTAGTTTGAAGCGGCTACTTTCATTTTCTGTCTCTTAAAATTTGCAAGTTTTATCTTTTAAGGGAAATGCTTTTAATCAGTACTGTTAAAAATGATCAAAAGTAAGGTTACAGGGTTTTTTCAAGGATAATGGTTGCTTCATTACCATCTACAGATGCAAACAATACCCCGCCACTTCCCTTAACGTTAGGGATGATCTTAGATATCCTCCAACCTTCTTTAGCATGATCGTTTAAAGTTATTTCCAGCTCTTCGGTACTGTTTAAATCAAATCTCCACTTGAAAACTTTACATTCGTACATCAATCAATCTCCATTTCAATTATTATTTGTTATAGTTATGCTTCAAAATTTATCGGCTTAGATATGCCCATCATTTATCGGAGTCCTAATTCCCGTTAATTTCCACTCTCTTGTCGTGAACAAGATTGATGAATAGAAAGGCTAAAGCAAACCAGAAAGCACCATAAAGGAATACAATGTTATACCCGATCTTGTCGATCAATAGACCAAGCAGTGGTGGGGAAACGATATTGGCAATAGAAGAGAAAAGATAGTATACGCCGGTATAGGTGCCGAGCTGACCAAGTGGACTCATATCTGCAACCAGCGGATAGGAGTTGATATTGATGGAAGCCCAGGCGAAGCCAATTCCGAGGAAGAGGATTCTCATCAAGAGAAGCATATTACCGGTGCCCGGTTTAACTAAAAATACACCGAGCATCAAAATGACCGCAGCCCCTACACCAATTCTGATGGTATTCTTCTTTCCAAACTTTGTTCCGAGAAGTCCTGCTGGAATCGCAAATACAAGGAAACTCAGGGAGATAAAGGATAACGTCAGTGTTGCGTCAGAGACCTTGATTCCTAAATATTGCGTGCCATAAAGGGAGAAAAAGGATTCCACACCATTATAGCCAATAAACCAGCTACAAATTGCGAAGAGCAAGAATGCAGTATTCTTGTTCCCTAGGGCGATTCGCATCCCTTGAAGAAGGTTTCTTTTTTCTTCAGCCTTCTCGTAATTCAGGACGTCCCTTTGTTCCTTGATGTTCATGAATAGAACGATAAAGGAAAAGAGGATGAGTGTTGCTGAAAGGATAAAGGGATAGTCCATGTTGATATCGTATAATTTTCCGCCGATGAAATATGCGATCAGAGATCCGATACCCCCCATGAAATTGATGATGGAGTTGGATTTTGATCGATGCTCCATGGCTGTAATATCTGGCATCAGTGCAATAACTGGAGAGCGATAGATGCTCATCGACAAGTTCATAAAAACCAGAGCAAAAATAAGTGTCCACATGGAGTTCGTATTTGGAATAATAAACATAAAGATTGCGGCCAGGGGCATACCCACCATAATGAAGGGCATTCTGCGACCAAACCTGGTTTTTATTTTGTCGGAGTAGAATCCAACTGTTGGCTGGATGAATAAGGCGAGGTAATTGTCGATGGTCATAATAAATCCGATGAGAACTGCATCATCGAGATAAGTACGCAGAAGCAGGGGCATAAAAGCGTTGTATACGCTCCACGTGATACTGATGGCAAAAAATCCAAAACCGAGGATGAACGTTTTTTTGTAATCCAATTTTCTTTCCATTTACGTCAACTCCTTAATGATTTGATGAGTTTAAGGGGGTTGTTGGTGATGACTGCGTCTACACCTATTTCTTCAAGTTTCTTCGCTGTATCTATTTCATCAACCGTCCATACGTTTACCATGATCTTTAGTTGATGGCACCCGTCTACTATCGGTTTAAAGATAACGGATTCTGAAGGATGGATGGCGTAAGAATCGAAAGTTTTGGCATAGTTATAAGGCTCGAAGATTCCTTCAGAATATAGGGGGGCTACCTTTGCAGCTGGATTCAGTTTCTTGATCTTGGCTACAGAATAATGGTTGAAACTTGAAAAGATGACACGATCAAGAAATCCTCTCTCTGTAACCATAGCAAGGGCTTTTTCTTCAATCCCGGGATACAGAGGGAAGCCCATTTTGATTTCAATATTAAGAAGTAAAGGTGTTCCTTCGATCAAATCAAGGAGCTCTGAAAGCGTAGGGATTTTCTCTCCTTTAAATCGTTCGTCCTTCCAACTTCCAAAGTCATATTTTAGGAGTTCGTCATAACTCATGTCTTTAACCATACCTTCTCCATCTGATACCCTTTTAATGTTTTCATCATGGGTGATTACAATGACCCCATCGCGGGAAAGATGAATATCAGTTTCAATGCCGTCAGCACCTGAATCAATGGCTGCCTTAAATGCCGTCATGGTGTTTTCGGGATAAAGCGACGAGTATCCTCGATGTGCATAAATTAACATATAATACCTCCAATTTACCGGGAGTAAATTTGATCCTACAGCGTAAATTCTTCCCGGATCTTTCTTTATTTCCATTATACTATTATCCTTATGCTATTGTTATATTTATTGTTTTATTTAGGTGATGACGTTGTTAATTTTTTCTAAAGGATCAGATTAAAGAAGATTTTGAAGGAACCATAACAGTTTTTTTGGATAAAGCACAAAAAGACAGGGCATTTGCTATAATGGAAGTGTTGGAAAATCTAACCTGATTGTTTATTCAGGCCACCAATAGCCAAGTGTTGTAATAAAGAATAAGACCAATTGGTGAAAGCCGTGAGTTTTATTCACTATAGAAAGAAGCGTAATACAATTATGCTGATTACTTTGGCGTGATGGTGATTGAAAAAGCTGAGGATATTTCCTGACATGACTAAAGAAGTTCTACATTCATACGCTGATCAAAATATAAAGTAGGTGACTCCATGATAAAACAATTTATCCATTACTATAAGCCGCATAAGGGTCTGTTTTTCCTTGATATGATTGCAGCAACCCTAATTGCAATGTCCGATCTTATTTTTCCACAGATCACAAGAAAGTTTATTAATGAAATCATACCGGACCGTAATTTGAATTTGATGATTAGACTGAGCATTGCCATGGCACTTCTCTATGTCGTTAGATTCTTCCTTGATTATATTGTAGGGTATTACGGTCATCTCTTAGGGGTCAGAATGGAATATGATATGAGACGTGACATGTTTCATCACCTCCAGAAATTATCCTTTAAGTATTATGATGAAACAAAGACCGGCCATATTATGTCAAGACTTGTCAATGACTTGAATGAGATATCGGAGCTCGCACATCACGGACCGGAAGATATCTTCATCTCTGCCTTGATGCTTGTTGGTTCATTTCTTTTACTTCTTGGAATCAATGTAAAACTAACAATGATCGTATTTACTGTGATTCCATTTCTCGTTTTCTTCACTGTCTACTATAATAGTATGATGAGAAAATCTTTTAGACAGATGAGAGAAAAGCTTTCGGATATCAATGCAGGACTTGAAGACAGCATCTCCGGCGTTAGAATCGTCAAGTCTTTTACCAATGAAGCTTATGAAGAGAAAAAATTTGATCTGGGTAATAACAATTTCAAGGTTTTAAGAGGGACCAGTGTAAGGCTGCTTGGGATTTTCAGCGGAGGTGTAAATTTCTTCTCGAATATCCTTAATCTTACAGCACTTGCGTTTGGTGGATATTTTATGTATAAAGGGGAAATCAACCTTGGAGACATGGTTGCTTATATCATTTATATGGGGCTTATCCTGCAACCGGTCAAGAGGCTTGCTAACTTTGTTGAGCAATTCCAAAGAGGAATGGCGGGATTCAAGAGATTTAGTGAGGTTATGGCGATTACACCAGAGATTGTAAACATGGAAGGAGCAGAGGTTCTCGAAAATGTTCGAGGTGAAGTGGAATTCAAGAATGTTGAATTCTCTTATGGGGATCGTGAGGCTGTCCTGACTAATATCAACCTGAAGGTTAAGCCTGGTCAGACTGTAGCCATCGTTGGGCCGAGCGGAGTTGGAAAAACAACGCTTTGTAATCTGATCCCAAGGTTCTATGAAATTGACAATGGCGAGATTCTCATTGATGGTCACAATATCCAAAAGGTAACCATCGAGAGTTTGCGAGGAAATATTGGAACAGTGCAGCAGGATGTCTTTCTTTTCTCTGGAAGTGTCTACGAGAATATTCTTTATGGAAAACTAGATGCGACAAAGGAAGAGGTAATAGAAGCCGCGAAAACTGCAAACGCTTATGAATTTATCATGGAAATGCCTGAAGGCTTTGATACTTATATCGGAGAGAGAGGGGTAAAACTTTCTGGTGGGCAAAAGCAGCGAATTTCAATTGCCAGGATGTTCCTTAAGAATCCACCAATCCTTATCTTGGATGAAGCGACTTCATCTCTGGATAATAGGAGCGAAGCCATCATACAGGAATCGATCTATAGGCTGGCTGAGAATCGGACAACATTTATCATCGCTCATCGAATGGCGACCATCAAAAATGCGGAAAGAATTGTCGTGTTAACCGAGGATGGAATTGCAGAAGAGGGAACACATCAGGAATTGATGGACAGAAAAGGTGAATATTTCAAGCTTTACAGCTCACAGTTCTAAAGAGCGGAAAGTAAAATTTTGGATTAAAATTCAGTTAAACAAAGAAAAGCCGATGATTGAGTCATCGGCTCTTCTATTAGAAAATGAACAAAGTGATATAAAAGTTAAATATTCTTTAACAGACTAAAAACCTATTGTACTTGCCAGAGGAATGATGTATGCTATTGAAACACGAAAGGTTATTAACATAATCTTAACGTGCAGATAAAATTTCAATTTAATATTCTTTGGGCGCCAACACTTTTTTAAATTGTAGATGTTTTTTATGAATTATTTTAAAAAAATCGCAATAAAGTTGTTGACACATCGAACTTTGAAGTGATATTATAGACAAGTTGCCTGTGAGAGCAGCGCACACGAAAACATAGTTCTTTGAAAATTAAACAGAATATAGGTAAAAAACCAAAGACCTTCTTGAGTGATCAAGAAAACCATGTTCCCGAGCAATTAGGGAGCAGGCCTTCCAGCGATGGACGGCAAACCTTCTATTTTCTATAGAAGAGGGTTTCCAGCGATGGAAACTGGTTTCCGAGCGATCGGAAGCGAAGCTAGTGTAATGAAAAGCTAGTTCAAACTTTTAATTTGAGAG
>JBASOA010000043.1:0-25209 GCA_049657765.1 Clostridiaceae bacterium | reverse complement strand
CGGTTTTCCCTTTAAGGTCGATACCAAAGTTCCTAATGGCCTTATCAAGCTTATAGCCTCCCCGGGAAACAAAAGGCATCTTTTCACCCCGGTCTTCGATATGGGCATCTCTGCTGATTTTTGTTCCAGGCTTTTCAGACTTCTGGTCATCTACATAGATTTTCCCTGCCATGATTTGTGCTCTTGCTTTTTCTCTTGTCTCATAGAATCCCATATCTACAAGAAGGATATCGAGCCTTTCCTTATCACTCATTCTTATCTCCTACAAAATTGACGATTTTATTTGTCATGGACTCTATTCCAAGACCGTACTCTTCATATAACTGCTCTATGGTTCCTTGAACGACAAAGGTATCATCAAATCCCAAATTGAGAATGTTTCCTGCATTTTTATTGCCCACAGCCGTTTCAAGAACCATGGATCCGAATCCGCCATGGACCATATTGTCCTCCATGGTAATGATCTTCATCCCTTCATCCAAGTGTTTTTGAATGAGCATCTTATCTATCGGTTTAATGAAGCAGGCATTGATGATCCCGAAATCAAGTCCTTTTTCCTTAAGCAATTCCTTTACTTTCACTGCCCTTTGCACCATCTTACCGGTCGCATAGAGGTAGCCGTCATGTCCATCATTTAAGACTTCAAACTTACCTAAAGTGAAAGTTCTCAAGGGCTCTGGATGAAAATCCTCTGGATCTGTTCCTCGTGGGTATCTTATCGCAAGAGGGCCATCAAACTTTTCTGAGAAGAACAGCATCTGCCTGAGTTCTTCAAGGCACTTAGGCGCCATGATCGTGAGATTAGGAATCAGGGTCAGGTATGACAGATCAAGAATTCCCTGATGGGTTTCGCCATCATCTCCAACAATACCAGCCCTGTCGATACATACGGTTACTGGAAGTTTCTGAATGCAGACATCATGAACAAGCTGGTCAAAGGCCCTTTGAAGGAAAGTCGAATACAGCGCGACATAGGGTTTAAGCCCACCGACTGCAAGCCCTGCTGACAAAGTCATGGCGTGCTGCTCTGCAATTCCCACATCAAAAAGCCGATTGGGGTAGAGTTCCTTGAATCCCGTCAGGCCTGTTCCATCAGGCATGGCCGCGACAACTGCAACAATATCCTTATTGTCTCTGGCCATTTCCGTAAGCGTGTTTCCAAAAATTTTGGAATAGGTTGTTTTTCCCTTGGCCTTAGCTTTTCCATCCGCCGTATTAAAAGGCGGTACCCCGTGGTACATATCCGGATGTTGTTCGCTTTGTCTGTAGCCCTTTCCTTTTTTGGTCAGGACGTGAACCAGCTTTGGTCCTTTCATGTCTCTGGCAATCTTAAGAATTTTGGAAAGTTCCTTGATATTGTGTCCATCTACTGGTCCAAGATACTTAAGACCCATATTTTCAAAAAGCATGCCCGGAAGGAGCATGGACTTGATTCCTTCCTTGACACGATCCATGGATTTATTTATGGATCTGCCCATAGGCATCTTCTCTACGAGGTCCTGTACTTCCTTTTTAGCCCGTTCATAAGAGGGAATTCCTCTTAACTGGCTCAGGTAGGAACTTATTCCGCCCACATTCTGAGAAATGCTCATCTGGTTGTCATTGAGGATGACGATCATATCTGTCTTGTTATCCCCTACATCATTAAGCGCTTCCATGGCCATCCCACCGGTAAGAGCACCATCTCCGATGAGTGCGATAACCCCATAATCTTCATCATGGAGGTCTCTTGCCCTGGCGATTCCGAGTGCTGCACTGATGGAGGTTGCAGAATGTCCCGTATCAAAGATGTCATATTTCGATTCTTCCCTTTTAGGAAAACCACTCAGGCCTCCAAACTGTCTCAAGGAATCAAACCTGTCGAGTCGACCGGTTAGAATCTTGTGGACATAACTCTGATGCCCGACATCATAGATGACTTTATCTTTTTCCATATCAAAAACATTAAATATGCTTACCGTGAGCTCTACAACCCCAAGATTTGACGCCAGGTGTCCCCCGGTCTTAGAAACGGATTCGACCAGAAAAGACCTGATTTCATCCGAGAGTGTATATAGTTCTTCAAGGGTAAATTTTTTTATATCCTCAGGTTTTTGATAACCATGCTTCAAAATACCCATTTTGTTTCCTCCTAATAGCTTCTTTCCATGAGGGTCTTGGAAAGGTCGGCAAGTTTAGCCGTATCCCTCTTAAGGCTCTTTAGGGATTCCAAACATTCAGCTGTGACATCTTTCATCATTTCTCTGCTTCTATCTATTCCGAAAAGCTCGACATACGTCGTCTTCCCGGACTTCTCATCTTTACCTGTGCTTTTTCCAAGCACTTCATTTGTTGAAGTCTTATCCAGGATGTCGTCCTGAATTTGAAAAGCCAGGCCAAGTTTTATTCCAAATTCATGTATGGTCTTAATTTCCTCCTCAGTTGCACCGAAATAAATTGCTGGTGCAGTCAGTGATGCTGCGATTAAATCACCTGTCTTGTGATTGTGGCACATCACCAGTTCTTCGTAGCTGGCACGTTTTTTTTCGTTTTCAAGGTCAAGGACTTGTCCGAGAATCATTCCTTCTCTTCCTGAAGCCTTGGAAATCATCAATGCGGCTTCTGCACCGCTTTTGCCTTTTACTGCATAATTTTCAAGAAGAATCGTCATGGCTTCATTGAGAAGTGCATCCCCGGCTAAAATAGCCAGCGCTTCTCCGAATACGACATGACTCGTCGGTTTTCCCCTCCGAAGGACATCGTTGTCCATTGCAGGAAGATCATCGTGGATCAGGGAATAGGTATGGATCATCTCCATGGCAAGAGCCATGGGAAGAGTTTCAGCCCTTGTTCCGCCGAATATCTCGGAAGATAGGAATACAAGACTTGGTCTCAGCCTTTTCCCCCCTTGATTCATGCTGTAAGCCATGGCTTCATTTATGGCATTATGTGGAATTTCCTTGAAATAATTCAATATTTCTTGATCCACATCCTGTTTAAATTCTGTGAGCATTAAAACTCCACCTCCACAGCCCCATCCATTATTTTTACCTTCTCTTCAGCCTTATTAAGGATCGCGAGAAGTTCCTGGGTGATCTTGACCCCTTGTTCATATTTTTCCATGGAGTCCTCAATGGAGATTTCTCCCTTTTCAAGTTCGGATATGATCTCTTCCAGGTTTTCCATAAGTTCCCTATAGGTTGCCTTTTTCTTAGCCATTTCTCTTCACCTCCAAAGTTCTTTCTCCATCTCTGACTTTTATCAAAAGAATATCTGTTTTATCCAGGGTATCCACACTTCTAATCAACTGATTATGCTCATCGAATATTAAAGAATAACCTTTATCTAGGATATTCAGTGGATTATATGCTTTAAGAAGCTCATAACTCGAACTGAGTTTTTCTTTCTCTATGGATAGTTTCTGGATAATTATACCATTTAATCGCTTTTTGTTGTTGTCAATTTCTAAATATCCATTGATGATAAGCGTTTTCGGATTATTTTTCTCCAGAATATCCAATCTTCCTTTAAGTCTGGACTTTTCAAGACCGATTTTATTGGAATAAGTGCTTTTAAGTGCCGATATTGCATTTTTCGTCTCTCTTTCCATCTCTTGTCTGCTTGGCACAACAACCTCTGCAGATTGTGAAGGCGTTGCACACCGAAGGTCCGCAACAAAATCAGCGATGGTAAAATCCACTTCATGTCCAATACCAGTAACCACAGGAATCTTTGAGGCCCGGATGGCATAGGCAAGATTTAGGTCATTGAAACTGGAAAGATCCTCATAGGATCCTCCACCTCTGGCTAAAATGATGACATCAATGTCATCTCTTTCATTGACCTTCTTCATCGCATCAATCAGACTGCCTCTGGATTCTTCCCCTTGAACGAGTGTCGGATAGATGACAAGGGAAACTGAAGGATTTCTTCTTTGAGAAACATTGATGATGTCTCTGATTGCAGCACCGGTGCTTGAAGTGATGATGGCGACCTTTTCCGGATATGGCGGAATGGGTTTTTTAATGTCTTCGCTAAAAAGACCCTCTTTTGAAAGCCTTTCCTTGTTCCGTTCAAACTCCAGATAGATTTCACCAAGTCCTACTTCTTCCATCGCCTGAGCATAAAGCTGATAGCTTCCTTCTTTGGTATAGACACTTACTCTTCCTTTCACGACCACCTTCATCCCGTCTTTAGGTCTAATCTTTAAGGATGACGCATCGCTTCTGAACATGACACAATTAATCTTACTGTTTTCATCTTTCAACGAAAAATAAAGGTGTCCCGAGGAATGCGCCTTGAAGTTGGAGATTTCTCCCATCAAAGTCAGATTGCTCAGGATAAAGTCATTATCAAAATTACGCTTAATATAGGTATTGAGATCTGTAACACTCATCGTCTTCAATTTCACTTTTTAGTCTCCAATCAGCATCATTCGCTCTTTTTCTTATCGGCTTTTGCTTTCGTAAAGGTCGATCAGCGTTCTCATCAGGATTGTCGTTGTTAAGGTACCTACGCCTCCAGGAACCTTAGTCACTAGTGAAGCTTTCTCAAGCACGGATTCAAGCTTTAAGTCTCCGACGATCTTTCCCTCAAGTTCTGAGGTTCCGACGTCAATGACCACTGCTCCGGATTTAACATATTCCTTATCGATCATCTGTGGTTTTCCGATGGCAGAAATCAGGACATCTCCCGATGAAGCCACCTTCTTCAGGTCTTTGGTCCTCGAATGGCATACCGTAACGGTCATGTTTTTTCTAAGAAGAAGCTGGATGAGGGGTTTACCCACAATGTTGCTTCTTCCAATGATCACAGCATGAATCCCTTCCAGTTCATCAAATACCGACTGAAGGATTTCCACTACGCTTGATGGGGTACATGGCGCTACTCCTTGCGTGGTTGATGCAAGTAAACCGATATTGATCGGATTTACACCGTCTACATCCTTTTCAGGACTGATGGTCATCGCGACCTTACTTTCGCTGACATGTTTAGGCAAAGGAAACAGCACCATTATGCCATGAATGTCATCATCGGCATTAAGATCGCTAATGGTGCTTAAAAGGTCTTCTTCACTGGTATCGGCGCCAAGCGTGAGCTTCAGCATCGTTCCACCAAGCGCTTCAAGTGTTTTCTTCTGCATGTCCATATAGTAGACAGAGCCTGGGTCTTCACCCACCAGAATTGTAGCGAGCGTAGGAAGGGTATTCCCCTTTTTCCTGATATTCTCGATACGTTCCCTGATCTTTTCTTTCTCTACCTTTGCTATTGCACTGACATTGATTATCTCCGCCATTTGCGCCCCCCTAAAGAATATCTTCTCTTCGATGGTTATTACAGTTCGTCACCTGATTCAGGATTTGTCTCTTTGGTTCCTTCATCATGAGATTCAGTTTCTTCTATTAATTCTTCATCTTCTTCATCCATAGCCTCTTCTTCAGCTAGTGCAAGTTCTGCAATCAGTGCTTCTTCCTCAGCAAGTGCTTCAGCTTCAGCCAGGGCCTTTTCTTCAGCTTGCGCCTTTTTTGCCGCCTGTGCTGCTGCTTCCAAACGGATAGCTTCTTTTGCCAATGCCTCTTCTGCAGCTAATGCTTCTTGTGCAGCCATTGCCGCTTCCACAGCCAGTGCCTCTTCTGCGGCTAAGGCTTCTTCTGCAGCAGCTGCATCAGCTACTTTTCTCTCTTCATAAGCTTTCTCAACGCTTCCATGATTTTCCTGCTTCGCAATCTTATCAAGGATACCATTGACAAAAGCACCAGCGGTTTCATCTGAATACTTTTTAGCCAGATCCACGCCTTCAAAGATGGAGACGTTGTTTGGAATCTCCTTCATGTAGATAATTTCGTAGGTGCCAAGTCTCAAAATACTCATATTGATCTTTGAGACTCTACCGATTTTCCAGTTCACGAGATATTTCTCGATCAAGGCGTCTATTTCAGGTAAATTCTCATTTACCCCTGGAAGGACTTGCTCCAGATACTTCATGTCCACGTCACGTTTATCTTCCATGGCGCTTTCTTCAAAGTAATCATCGATGAGAACCTTATAGTCCTCATGGTTTATTGAATTCTGATATAAAAGTTCCATTGCAATTTCTCTTGTTCTTTTTCTCATATCTTTAAGGGCAGTGCCCCCTCCTCGTTTCGATCAATCTCGTTATCCTACAAAAAACCCTCTGGAATCAGAGGGTTTCCTTTTACTTTTCCTTTGTCTCTTTCTCTGCTTCTTTGACGAAGACGTTGTTCACATAAATGTTGACTGCAGAAACTTTAAGTCCTGTGATCGTTTCTACGGTTTCTTTCACATTCTTTTGAACTTTTCCAACGACTTCTGGAATTTTATATCCATACTCGACGCTTACTGCCATATCGATGATGGCATCACTTTCTCCGACTGTGACTTTCACACCCTTGGTTACATTCCTCTTTCCAGTCACAACCTGGGTGATTCCAGCGGTCAAAGTTGGCTGTAATCCTTGTATGCCTTTTATCTCACTCGCCGCGATTCCTGCGATGACGCCAACGACATCTTCGGATATTTTAACTACACCATAACTTTGGCTTTTCTTCATATTTTCACTCATTTCTTATCCTCCTCGATACTGCCGGTCTATTTGGATTAATTATATCAAATTGACCTTTTATAAGCAATTGAATACATGAAGAATAAAACTTGCCAATGCTTATCTTAAAAGGTTCTTCTCTTTATTATCGTACAAAATACTTAACAGCTTCTGAAGTATTATGCATAATTTCTTAAATGTTATGCATTTTCTAACCAACAATGTCGCTATTTAACTACTTCATAGCGATAACGCTGGATTTTCAAGAATTCTATAAGTCGATGAAATAAGAAAACCTGGAACATTCCAGGTTAATTTTTATTCTTCATTCAGCAAATTTAAATTTCGATCGATTTGTGATCAACTCAACCCATAAATTCAGTTCGCCTAGTAATAAATAAATCTGAGCTCTGACTGGTATAGCCTTTTAATGATCTTGTAGTTGAATTTATAGTCTTTGCTATCCATAAAGGTATAGGTGATGAATTCCCAAAGGAAGACCCATCCCCCGACCAGTATGCCCTGCTTAAAAAGATCGACAAGTGCGCTTGAATCTTCAAATCTTAGAATACTTCCAAGGCCAAGAAGACTTAATGCGATGAACAAGAAGGTATAACTCCTTCTATTCATCCAGTTCCATTCAATCTCCACTTTTTCTGTGTTATAGGCATAATAGTTTTTGTATGCTGCTACCACAGATTTTTCCTTGTTTTCATCTTTCATCACAAGGGGGATATAGAGAACGATATTCAGGTTGAATTTCAGTGGAATGTCCTTCGACGATGACTTGATGAACTCATCAAAATCTTCCTCGATAAACCTTTTCTTAAAAGGTGCAGGATCCCATTCATCATAAACATCATCATAATCATCAAGAGAAACCTCAATCAGATAGACGTTTTTATCCTCATCAAACTTATATTGCTTTTCGATTTGTCGGAATTTTCCTTTCCTCATTTGAGTCACCTCATGACTTTAACTGTGGCACAGTTGCAGTGCTATATTAGCACTCAACTAAAATATAGAGCTGTTGCACAAATCAATTTGCAACAGCCCCAGATTACATTATTCTAAACTCTTTCCATGTACTCGCCGGAACGGGTATCGATTCTTATGGAGTCGCCTTCATTGATGAAGAACGGTACCATAACCTGAGCTCCGGTTTCAACTATAGCAGGTTTCAGTGCGTTTGTTGCGGTATTGCCCTTTATTCCTGGTTCAGTTTCTGTGATCTGCAATTCAACGAAGTTTGGTGCTTCAACAGAGAATGCATCGCCCTTGTAGAATTTGATGACTGCAAAATTATTTTCCTTTAGGAACTTAATGGCATCTTCAACTTTTTCATAGTTTAGCGGAATTTGCTCGAAAGTTTCCTGATCCATGAAATAATAAAGCTCTCCATCATTGTACAGGTACTGCATTTCTTTTCTTTCAATAACAGCTTCCAAAAGCTTGGTTGTTGGGTTGAACGTTGTTTCAGTAGTTCCGCCAGAAATCACATTTCTAAGCTTGGTTCTTACAAACGCTGCCCCTTTACCTGGCTTAACATGCAGGAAGTCTAGTACAACATAAACGTTTCCTTCATGTTCGAACGTTACACCTTTTCTCAAATCACTTGCTGATATCATTTTTATACCTCCAAATTTAAACCCCAATACGAATATTCAGCGTATGTCAGGCTTTTACCCTATACGCTATAAACACACAAGGATGGGCTTTTTGTTTAAAGTTTCCTTATGTGAGTCATCTTTTTTTTCCGTAATTTACCAATGATATTTTATCAGATACACGAACCTAATGCAATACATTTCAATGAATCCTTAATTGTTCGATGACGGATTCAATCATGTCAAGCTTTCGATTTCCCCAGGAAATTCTGTCTTGATTCTTTTGATTATGCCTTTGATGTTTTTTCTAAAATCTTCCTCGACATCATAGATGATATGGGCATTTTCATACAACTCTTTTCGTTGTAAAAAAAGCGTCTCCGTCTTTTCTTTCGTATCTGAAAGCGGACGGGTTCGATCTTTTTCAAGTCTTGACCATAAAGTGTTTACCCCAACCCTCAGATAAATGACCATTCCATTTTCTTTCATCAAAGACAGGTGATCATCAAAAACAGGCATTCCTCCACCAGTGGACACAATAAGTCCCTCAGTTTCCACAAGCTTCAGTAAAATTTGATGTTCGCAATTTCTAAAAAACTGTTCTCCGTCTTCAATGATGATTTCTTCCGATGAACTTCCGTATACTTCACTGACCATGTCATCGGTATCGATGAATTTACAATCAAGCATTAGAGACAACTTTTGACCAATTAAACTTTTTCCGCTTCCTGGCATTCCAATCAAATAGATATTTCTCAAATAACTTACACTCCTCTTGGCTTTAGGATGAATGCACCATCTTGATAAAAGAGTTCAACTTCGATGAGATGCTCATAGTCATCCTTAACATTAAGTAAGACACTCTCATTATATACAACTTGGCCAGATATAGAATAGTGATTATAAGAAATTATTTTCTTCGTGGAGAAAAAAATCTTTGCTGCTTCTAAATCCAGAAACTTTTCCTTGAATAAAATTTCGATGTCATCCAGGACAATATTGAATTCCATCATCCTCTCGTCCAAAGAATATATTCCTCTTTCAAGGTAAATATGGCTACCAAGCAGCCTGAAATTCCTTAAAGCCAGATTGGCAGAAAAGATAAGCACCAAGGTGATATAGAGAATGCTCCCTTTTTTAGTACGCAATGAGAAATCCCCTTTCAAAGGTTACTGTGGGAAAGGTCAGTCTGATGAAAAGTACGTCGCCTACGACATTCATGCTCACAGCTTTCAAGTCATAGCAGAGATAAAAGACACTACCTTCGCTGAATCCATTCAAACCGAAGGTATACCTTAATTTCTCATCCTTCATGTACAGCTTGATGTAAGGCGCATTGACCTTATCCAGTTTCTTAATGTAGAGGACATTGTTCGAAAGCGTTACAGATTCGGTATTGATATAGAGGTCCCTTTTAATCACTTCAAAGGCTTGATAGGCATAATCTGTATATTTCAGAAATTGGAGGTTTTCCCGATAGTCTTTCATAAGGTTCAAGTAAATTCGAAGGACTGATATCATGAGAAAAAGGCTCATGACAAGATAAATCAGGGTGTCAAGCAAAATGGTGCCTTTCTTTCTTCTAGCGCTTAATGTCATAAGTCTTCCTCAGCTTCCCCTCAAAGTATCCCTCCATGCGAATATCCGCCCCCGTTCGAATCAGATGGATATAAGTATCGGAATCTCCCAAGGCTTTCCATTCATAACTTTCAAGACTTCCAAAAGCAGTGCCTTCTTCCATCGTCAGGGAGTCTGTTTTAAGGAGCAGAAAATAACCTTCCAGACGATAATCGAACTGAAGCATTTCCTCATACTGATTTCTTCTTAGTCTTCCTTTCATTGCTTCTCCAGTAAGGGACATCGAAGCAAGAAGGATAAACACACAGATTCCGGCAAAATAGATGTTCATGAAGCCCTTCTTCCTGCTCTTGCCACTTTTATGAGCCCAAAAGATTTTCTCGATTGAATGGGATTTACTCATTCCTTCTCTTCCCCCCTTTTATCTTCAAATCACTACCGGAGATCGATAATATAGCTTCCAAAGTTGATCATCATCCTAAGGAAAGTTTTTCCGTCTTTGATAAAAATCACTTCCCCACTCTTTCGCCCTTCCTGGTTGACCATGAAGCTATAATTAAGACCAACGTTGAATGTCGGATCTTGTGCACTGCTAAAAACCATCTTTGTCCCTTCCGGCAAATAGGTTCTCTTTTTTTCTAGTCTTGCGTTGTTTAGATGAATCATCGTGTCCCCTTTAAGCGAGAGATGGGTTAGCTTTTGTGATTCACTGGATTCTCTCATTTCTCCGAGGAGAGCGCCCATGAAGATCACGCCCGCTTCCTGTCCGATTTCTTTCACCCCCTTCGGCTTAGCCGTTGTAATGCCAACCATAATGATGCTTAAAATTGAAATAGCAACCAATCCTTCAAGGAGAAGAGAAGCTCTATAGGTTTTCATACGCATCCAGCATGGGGATCATCACGATGAAGGCCACAAGAAATACGACCGTACCCAGGAGCAGGATCGCCATAGGTTCAATCAGTGCGGTCTTCTTTTTTAATAGGGCTTTGAAATATAGCTTCTCGACAACAAGATATGACTTGAGAACTTCAATATAGTCTCCTGTCTCTTCAGCCACCTTGAAATAACTGATCAGTACTTTTGAAAAACCTGCTTTTCTAAAAGCCTCCGAAAGCACCATGCCTTCCTGGATATAAGCCTTTACCCTTCTATCTTCATAGCCTTCCTTAGTGAGAAGTTCTAAAGTATTCAAGATATCCATTCCCCCTTCGATTAAGTGCTTGAATTCCTCGATAAACCTCATCTCCAGAAATCTTTTTTTCTTTTTCCCAAGGACAAGCCTGAAGATCAGCTCCTTTTTCATGAGAATCCGAGCGAGTAAGAACATGAGGAGAAGGAGCAGGATACAAGCCATTGGAAATGGCAAAGTTTCGCTAAGAAACGTCATACTCCTTAAAATCCCATTCTCCGTATTCATGCTAAGGAGCATATCGTTTAAAGGAGGACAGATAAAATAAATTGCAGCGACTAGAAATACCATCGCTGTAAATAGGAGAATCATCGGATAGATCAGAACAGTCCTGATTTTTGAATTCAACTCCTTTTCCTCTTTTATGGATTCATACAGACTTTTAAACGTTTCGCCCATGTTCCCGGTTTCTTCTGACAGCCTCACGAGGGAAAGTTCCCGGTCATTAAAGATTTTCATGAGCCTCATCGCATCTGACAGTTTTTCTCCACTTTTCAGCTTCTCCCTTAAGCTCTGGTCTTCCTCATTTTCCGAAATCTCCAACGCCTCTGTGAGATTGATTCCATTTTCAAGATATATCGATTTTTCATAAAAGAATTTCTCCTTATCGAGCTTTTCCTTAAAGATTGAACGAATAAAGCGGTTCAGGTCTATGGCTACCTTCTTTCTTCTGTCCTCTAATTTCACCTTGGAGTCATTCCATAAAATCTTCAGGGAATTCAAATTGAACATGCAAAACCCTCCTTTTATCATGGGTTTGAAGCCTTTGGCTCATGACCATATTCAGGGTGGTCTCCAGATATTCTTCCCTGATTCCAAAATCCATCATTCTTTTTTTGACATTCAAATATCCATGGGCATGAATGGTTGAAATGACCTTGTGTCCGGTTAAAGCTGACCTGATTAAGGCATTCGCGGTTTCTTTGTTCCTGATTTCTCCAATTGCGATATAATCAGGGTCTTGTCTTAATGCGGCAAATATGGCTTTCTCATAGCTTAAGCCCGCCATATCGTTGATCTGGCTTTGTACAATGCCTTCAATCTCCCTTTCCACAGGGTCTTCAATGGAGATGACCTTGAAATTCTTATCTCTAAGCATCATCATGATCGCATACAGGGTCGTGCTCTTCCCCATACCGGTTTCTCCTGAAATCAGCGAAATCCCTGATTTTTGAATAAGATGGTCCGTGAGGCTCTTCCTGCTTGATTCACTTAATCCAGTTTCTTCAAGCGTCATGATGCTTTCTGGAAACAGCCTGAGCACAAGGGATTCTCCATGGATCGACCTTAAGGTGCTTACCCTTATAGCTCCGCCAAAGTCCCTCAGGATTCCATCCTGAGGAAGCCTCTTTTCAGAAATGTTCATCTGGGCATTTGCTTTGATCTTTTGAAGGAAAATCTGATATTTTAGAGTCTCCAGCTCCATCTGAAGGAGGAGTACTCCTCTGATCCGATAAAATATTCTGGTTGTCTCTCCAAAGGGAATAAAGTGGATGTCCGAGGCTTCCACATCTAATCCGCCAATGATGATTTCACTTAAATTCATACGCTCACTTCATTCCTTTTTTACTCTTCATTATGCCGCCCTCGAAGTTTTTTATGCGCTTATTGGAGCAATGCATCAAAATAGGCTATAATTAATTAGATTGATGAAAGAAAAACAGCATATAAAGACAAGGAGGAATCACAGAAGAATTTCTGTGAGGAATACATATGGCATTAGATGGAATATATTTTAGCAATATCGTTAAGGAACTTGGTAGTGATCTCCTTGGTTCCAAAATAAACAAGATTACGCAGCCTGAAGAGGATACTGTAATTCTTCATATGAGGGGCCTTACTGGCAACAAGAAAGTGTTACTTACCTCCAACAGCAGTTATGCCAGGGTCCATTTCACTGAAGAACCAAAGGAAAATCCGATGAAAGCCCCTTTGTTTCTCATGGTACTTAGAAAACACCTGGTGGGTTCAAGGCTTGAAAGCCTTACACAGGTCGATGGAGACCGAATCATCAACTTCAGGTTTATTGGCTTTGATGAGTTCGGTTATGACCAGGAGTTTATCCTGTCCATCGAGATGATGGGCAAGCATTCGAACATTATTCTTTACCGGGAAAAAGAAGGGACTATTGTCGACTGCATCAAGCACGTCTCGTCCCTAAAGAATTCCTACAGGACACTTCTTCCAGGTAAAACCTATATTACGCCACCTGCAAGCGGTAAGCTCAATCCCTTAAATTATACGGATGAAGCGCTTCAATCAAGTGCAGATCTCGAGCAATTCGATGAGGACTTCTTTTTCAGGGTATTCGCCGGGGTATCCAAACGGACTTCTCATTTTCTTCATGAACTCTATCAAAAAGAGGATAAGCTCTCTTTTACCCGTAAAATGCTCAAATCCCTTGGTGAAAGCAATGCGTTCTTTATCTTAAAGAACGAAAAGGAATACCTTGATGTCACAAGCTATCCTTTCACCGAGGATTATGAAGAATACACTTCCCCATCACTAGCGCTGGAAACCTTCGTCAAGGAAAAAGATCTGAGGGACAGAATCAAATCGAAAACTTCAGATTTACAGAAGATCCTAAACAACAATCTTCACCGGGTAAGAAAAAAGATTGACCTGCTTGACAAATCCATTCAGGATTCGGAGGACAAGGATGAGTTCAAGCTGAAAGGCGAGCTCTTGTCCGCCAATGTCTATGCCATTAAGAATGGAATGGACAAGGTAACGGTTTTAAATTACTACAACAATGAAGAGATGGTGATTCCGCTCAATAAATCGAAGAGCGTCAGCCAGAATATTGAAAATTACTATAACAAGTACAATAAGAAAAAGAGAGCGGAAGTGATGGCCTTAGGTCAGAAAATTCTCGCCCAAGAGGAAGAAAATTATCTCATGTCCACCCTTCTTTCTCTGGACAACCTGGAGAACGAAACCGAAATCCAGGATATCCGAAACGAGCTCATGCTGGCCGGTTATTTGAGATTCAAAAAGTCAGGAACTAAAAAGCCTAAGGTTTCAAAGCCACTGCACTTTGTCTCCAGCGAAGGAATTGATCTTTATGTTGGAAAAAACAACACGCAGAATGATTTCCTCACCACGAAGTTTGCAAATCGGCATGACACCTGGCTGCATACGAAGAACATTCCAGGCTCCCATGTGATTATCCGAGGGGACACTTTCAGTGATGAGACCCTCCTTGAAGCTGCAAACCTTGCGGCATATTACAGTAAAGGCTCCAAATCGACGAAAGTGCCAGTGGACTACACCCTGGTTAAAAACGTCAAGAAGCCTTCAGGTTCCAAACCTGGTATGGTCATCTATTCCACAAACAAGACGCTCTATATCGACCCTGAGGTGCCAAGAGTACGCAGAGAAGAATAGGAAACTAAAGCCAGGAAATTCATCCTCTCATCGGATTGAATTTCCTGGCTTTTTGTCATTTGTTTTTTTTAGCTCTTTTCTTCACTTTAAATTTTCTTGTGTTTCCCAAGTGTTACGGTAATGGTATGGGTAATCTGATCGTTTTGTAAATGAATCTTATTATCTTTCAATACATTTCCATCTAGGCTTACATCGATGACCCCTTTAGATACGGCATTTGGATTCGATACCAGAATGTCATAAGTCGTGTCCATATATTTATACTTTATGGAATACTCTGCCCACCTTTTCGGTATGCAAGGGTTTATTTCCAGGGTCTCTCCTATCTTCTTAAATCCGAGAATAGACTCCAGTCCTACTTTTTGCATCCAACTTGCGGAACCGGTGTACCAGGTCCATCCTCCTCTACCCATGTGCGAAGGATTTGCATAAACATCGGCTGCCATCACGTAGGGCTCTGCTTTATACTTAAAGCTCTCCCGATTGGTCGTAGCATGATTGATCGGATTAATCATATTGAATAGCTCTGTCGCCTTGTTTCCATCGCCAAGAAGTGCAAAGGCCATAATTGTCCAGGCTGCTGCATGGGAGTACTGGCCGCCATTTTCTCTGACTCCAGGGATGTATCCTTTGATATATCCCGGTTCCTGATTTCCGGTATCAAATGGTGGTGTGAGCAATTTGATGATGCCTTCGTTCCGGTCCACAAGATAATGCTCGAGCGATTCCATCGCCTTCATTGTTCTATCTTTATCACCAAGACCTGAGATAACTGCCCAGGATTGGGCAATGGCATCGATCTTCGCTTCAGTACTTCTACTTGAACCAAGAACTTCTCCATCGTCGAAGAATGCTCTGTTATACCAATTTCCATCCCACCCGTATTTTTCGATGGCAGCACTGATATCCTCTGCTACTCCTCTATAGTATGAAGCCAACTCCTCCCCACCATTTTCTTCGATCACAGGAATAAATTTAAGCAGGGTTGCAGATAAGAACCATCCAAGCCATATGCTTTCTCCTATTCCTTCAGCCCCGACCATGTTCATTCCATCATTCCAGTCTCCACCTTCCATCAGTGGTATTCCGTGAATCCCTAAATTCATCGCATGATTTAGCGAACGGAGACAGTGTTCGTAAATTGAAAATCGTTCAATTGTTACTTTTGGTTCGCAGTAGCGATCGTGTTCATTTTCTCCTAAAACCTCTTCCGTGAGGAAGGGTTCCATTTCAAGAAGGATTCCCTTGTCCCCTGTCACGCTCATATACTCAGCGACAACATAAGGAAGCCACACATAATCATCGGAAATTTTTGTTCTTGTGCCTTTTCCTTTAGGTTCATGCCACCAATGGAGGACATCCCCTTCTTCAAATTGATGACGCGCATGCTTAAGGATTTGTTCCCTCGCAAGGTTAGGTTCAACATGAAGGAGAGATAGGCAGTCTTGGAGCTGGTCTCTAAAGCCATAGGCTCCTCCAACCTGATAATATCCTGCCCGTGCCCACAATCTGCAGGCAATGACTTGATAGGTGAACCAGCCATTAAGCATTAGATCCATCGAAGTATCTGGCGTATTCACCTTTACTCTTTCTAATTTATCGCTCCAGAATTTCTTGACATTATCCAGTTCTTCCTTCGAAGTGCTGATTTTTCTATATTTTTCCAGCGACTTTTCTGCTTCAACGACCTCTTTCGACATTCCAAGAACAAACACAATTTCTTTGGTTTCTTTTGGTTGAATTGTTATTTTAACCTGCATCAGCATAGCGGGAATGTATCCGATCCCGACCTGATCATCAAGATGATCTCGCTCAAGCGCCTCGGGTGACTTTCTGCTGCCCGTCCCAATGAACTTTCTCAAATCACCTGAAACTGACGAGATTTCTCCCGAGGTTCCTAAAAAAACAATTCGATTTGGAAAGTCCAGATTGTAAGGATTTATTGCAGTCAGCATGCCGTTTTTTTCCAGGTTTGTCTTAATGTGCATATTCGTCTCTTCAGCATTTACGCCTAGCACAGGTTTGACATAATACGTCATCGAAATTACTTTTTCTACATCGCCCTCATTATAGAGTGAAATCAGGCTGATTTTCTCTTTTCCGACGACTGGGACGAATTGCGTCAGGCACTGCTTAAGTCCATGACTCTTATGCCTGAATTTTGTGTATCCAAATCCATGGCTTATCGTATAAGGTTCACTTTCTCTTATCGGAAGTGGAGTGAGTGTCCATAAACTTCCCAGCTCATCCTTTAGGTAGAATGTCTCCACAGGAGGATCAGATACAGGGTCATTCGTCCAAGGGCTGATTTTGTTTTCTCTGCTATTCTCCGCCCAAGAGAATCCCCCTCCGGACTCCGTCACAAGGAATCCAAATTCCTCATTTGCGATGACATTTGTCCAAGGAAGCGGGGTCATTAATCCATCCTCAAGCTTGATCACATATTCATTGCCTTCTTTATTGAAGCCACCGAACCCATTATAATAATCAAGTTCTTTTTCTAGTTCCACTTCTAAAGGTGGTGCTGAAACCACTTCTTCTGCTATCCATGTCGAAGTAAAATTATCTTCGGCGGATATCGCTTGTTCTTCTGCATGGCTATAGATTTCCCTTGTCAGTTCTTTGATTATTTTTTCTCTTACAGGAGGCCCTTCATTGATTTCAAAGATTTTTTCGTCTTTTAGGAAATCTAGCTTCAATTGATTCTTAATTGAACCCTTCGTGCCATTAAAAATAAGTCTGGATACTGCACAGAAAAGCTCCATGTCACCTGGTGCCATAATATTGGAACTCACGATGAACATATCTCCATATCGCTTCAAAACTTCATGATTCTGTTTGGAATAAGCAATTTCCTTAATCAAATTGTATAAAGGGCTGGCATAGCTTGATTCTTCACGGCAGATAATGAGAAGGTCCACATTCATTTCTTTCATTCTCCAATATTCATGGGCCTTTAACAACGGGGTTAGGATTCCAATGTCTTCTGAGTTTTCGATAATCACCATCACGATTGGTCGATCTCCAGATATCCCATAAGGCCATAGCGCAGACTGCCCCTTTGTATTTTTTCTGATTTGGTCAATATACCTCAGGCGCTGCCTGGAGTTAAAGAGAATGGAACCGATCATCTCCTGATAGAGAACCATTTCCTCTGCTTTAATATTGAGGTATCTGTACTCCACTTCGCTTCTGATTTTCGCCTGGTTGAAAATGCTTTCTACTGAGATTTCATGGGTATATTTTTCCATAAGGAGCAGGAGATCCTGCCTGCTTCCGGAAACAACGGTGATATAAGAAATGCTAGTTTCTTTGCCAGGTTTCACCCTAAATTTCGCTCTAAGGCTCATGATTGGATCAAGTACTGCTCCAACCGTATTGGTAAGAGGTCTGTTAGATGTGATACTGTATGGATTTTGAACGGAATTTCCCCTTCCTAAAAACGAGTTTCTTTCCGTTTCGTATTGAATTTCTTCAATGATATCGGGTTCTGCAAAGAGAATATGAGCAAGCCATACTTCTTCATCTTCTTCACTTCTCTTTCGTCTATGGGCTATGAGCGCATGATACTGCTCATGATACTCTGTCATGATAAAAAGGTTGCTATAAGCAGGATGCGCCATATCCTGTGCATTACTGGCAAGTACAGGCTCAAAATAGCTGGTCACTTCCATCTCTTTTACAGATTCTCCAGTGTTGCCAAAATGGATACTTCTGACTTCAGCGGAATCTCCCGTTACAATCGCAACCTGTGTGTTTGTAACCATATCCCCATCAATACGCATATAGGTGGCTTTATCAGGTGTATAGGTCACATTATAATCATCTGGTTTTTTATTAAGGGGACCTGAAGTCGCCGACCAAATCGAATTTTCCTTGATATCCTTGACATAAAAGAACATTCCACTATGGTCAGTGATCGGATCTTCCCTATACCTTGAAATATCCATACCATACTTTCTACTGTACCCGGAACCACTCTCCGTCAGCATGACGGCATAGTTTCCATTAGACAAGATGTGTGCCTTATGCGAATCAAAGGCGGTACCGGCATATACTCTGTAAGCACCTTGATCATTTTGGACCACAACTTTGTACGTTGGGATTTTTTCTTTGGTTTCTTTCGTAAACACGACATTCATCGGTACTTTTTCCTGCAGTAACAGACTGGCCGCCTTCATCTGCGGATCATTTGAAAATCGTTTCTGCATCACATTTTCGTTCAGATGATTATTGATGGCAACGAGCGTCATCCCCTGGTGATGAGCCATGTAGGTCTTGACTATTGCCCTTCCTGTATCCAGGGTAAGTCTCTCTTTTGTATAATCTGCAGCTTCATAAAATCCGTAAGGTCCGTCGAGACCTTCCAGTTTTAATCGCTGAATATTTAAAAATGCTTCATGGGGCTTAACCATGAGGGCAAGAAAAGTCGCATAAGGCGCAATGACCGCATCCTCGACTAATCCTCTTTTTAATCCAAGCCAGGGAACACCGTTGGCTTTATATTGATAATCCAGTTGCGAGTCAAAAGAGTTGAAACAAGATTCAGAAGCGCCCCATGGGATTTTCCTTTGTTTTCCATATTTCATCTGACTTTCAACAGCGAAGTAATAAGACTCATCAAGCAGGGTATTTCCATAGGTTCGCATAATGAGAAGTGGCATCAGATATTCGAACATCGTCCCACTCCAGGATACAAGGCCCTTATACTGATCAATCATCGTCAGGTTACGGCTCAGCCTGAACCAATGGGTAGACGGCACTTCTCCTCTTGCAATGGCGATATAACTGGCCTGTCTTGCTTCAGAGGCAAGCATGTCATAATATGAGTTGGTGAGCTTGTTTTCTTCGATATCAAAACCAATGGAAAAAAGTTTCTTCGAGTCATTAAATAAAACATCAAAGTGACAGGCATTGCTGATCTCATCGATCCGATGGATCAATTTATCGTAATTCGCCAGGAAATTTGAAGTAAATTCACTGGATTGATTAACTTTTTTCCTGGTCTCCGTTATCCAATTCGTTGCGAGACAAATAGAATCAGCGGGTAAAAGAGAAAGTTTCATTTCAAACGCTGAAAGTAAATCCATAATTTCTCTTTGATGACTTTCCATGTCCTTTAGCTTGGCATTCTTCTTTAGTGCTGCGATGAGCTTATTGGACTCGACAACGAAATCCTCCTGCTTGAAAATATTGGGAAAACTGAGCACGGAATCGATCCAAGGAAAGAAATCATCCGTTTCCTTTTTCAAAGAATTGATCATCTCTAAAACTTTAATCTTCCACACGGGTTTTTTAGGTTCCCAAAGATTTGCATAAATCTCCGCCTCATCCAGCGCTTCTTTCCAATGATAAAGATTAACTTTTTCGCTTTCAAGAGTGAAATTGAAAAGATTAAAGGCATCAGGGAAATCCTCACCTTCATCAAGGCCATTTCTAATCGTATCGTTTAATCCTTGAACATACCTGCAGTCAATTATGTTTTGAGCGTAATAATCCTCAAGTCCTCTCGAGAGGGTAATCAGATAACCAATCAGGTTGCCACTATCCACGGTGGAGACATATTTCGGATAAAGAGGTCGCAGTGTTATTGTCTCGTACCAATTGTAAAGATGCCCGTTCCACTTTTCCATTTTTTCCATGGTGGTCAAGGTTCTCTCGATTGACTCATAGGTTTTTTCTAGTCCAATGTAGCCTAAGTCCTTTGCAGAAAGTACCGCAAGCAATCCAAACCCGATATTGGTTGAAGAGGTCCTGTTGGTAATGCCTCGAGGGGGATCCACTTGAAAATTATCGGGAGCAAGGTAATTGTTTTTCGCGTTGGAGAATTCTTCAAAATAACGCCAAGTTTTTCTTGCAGTTTTTCTAAGAGAGATAAGATCCTCTTCGAAAAGTAACTCCTCCTTATCGCTCTTATCCTTGCTAATCATGTAGGCAATATAAGGCGATGCAAGAAATATCAGTAAAAACGGAACGCTGATCATTAACCCTTCAGGTTTCAAAAAATACGAAAGGATGACCATGACAATCCCCACTGAGGCGCTTGGACCCATCGTTCTCACATAATTTTCCATCGAATCCGTATTCATCAACTCAACATCTGCAAAAGTTACCCATTCCAGCATATTCTTTTTCGTGACCAACACACGGTATAACGTCACTAATATTGCATTCAAAGCGACATATGCTGCATAGGGAAGAAAGACAACACTTAAGAAAAATTGAAAAAGTGATGCCTTGAATCCGAAAAATCCAGGTAAATGTCTTTTCAATCGGTGGATTCTAAATCCCCCCGAGAACAGAACGCCAAGCAGTCCAATAAATAACGGAAATGCCAGGGTCAGGATGACTATCCCCATATAAAAGAAACTGCTGCCAGGAAGAACAGTGACTCCTGCGAGCAATAGAATCATCAGCGCAGGACTAACAAGACTCCGCCTTAAATTATCCAGCATCTTGTATTTTGAAACATAGGATAATGGATTTGATACTTTTTCCATTTTCCTGTTGAATATATTACGTTTGAGCCAAGGGATCAGCTGCCAGTCTCCTCGGATCCATCGATGCAGACGTTTCATATACGAAATGTACTTCGAGGGATAGGAATCAACCAAAGTCAGATCAGTTACAAGTGCGGCCCTCACATATGATCCTTCAAGCAAATCATGGCTAAGCACCATGTTTTCAGGAATAGCATCTTCAAGAACCCTTTGGTAAGTTTTTAGGTCGTAGATGCCTTTGCCTGTAAATATTCCTTCTTCAAAAAGGTCCTGATAGACATCAGAAATAGCGCTGGCATAAGGGTCAATCCCTTCCTGACCAGTGTAAATTCGTGAGAATGTCGTTTTATTGGAACTATCCATGTCGAAGGAGATTCTTGGCTGCATTAAACCATACCCTTCAACAACAATACCTTTTGCCTCATCGAGGACTGCCGTATTCAAAGGATGTGCCATAGCGCCAATCATTTTTTTAGCCATGCCTAGAGGTAATACCGAATCCGCATCCAGTGTAATAACATATTTGATGTTCTTCTCCGGTAGAGTTAAACTCGAGAAAGCTGAAAAAGTTGTATCCTTGGAGCCCATAATCATATTATTAAACTCAAGTAGCGCTCCTCTTTTCCTTTCCCATCCAATCCACTTTCCGTCGCTTTCGCTATAGGTTCTAACCCGGTTAAAGAAATAAAAGATTTCCTCTCCATTCGCTGCATATTTGGCATTGAGCTCCCTAATTCTTGTGTAAGCTTCTCTCAAGACTTCATTGTCCTTAACATCCTTCAATTTATCCGAATCTCCAAATGCGCCTACAATCGCGAAGTACAGATTTTTTTCTGGATTTGCAAGGTAGTGCTCCTCCATATTTTCCATAAGTTCTCTGACGCGGTTCTTGTTGGTAAATAATGCAGGAATTGCAACTACCGTGATCATTTCCTCGGGAATTCCGTCTTCCAGTAATAACTTGGGAATAAATGAAGGCGGACTTATTTCTGTGGCTAATCTGGTGACAAAGGATATCGCAATTTCAGATGCAGGGATTAGAACGAGTAAGCCTGTCAGAATTAGAAGCCAAGTCCTTTCTCCCCCTGTGAATCTTGCTGCATAGCTTATGACAAAGAGCAGGATTAAAAAGATCAACAAACAAATTGACCCGATGTAAACAAGCCCTGGCCTTTTCTTGATTGCAAGTCTTATGTTCTCCCAAATTGTCAGGTGTCCCTCAAGATTATCTTCTAGGGATTTACGGCCATTACCAAGCAGATAATATCCAATATGAGATTTTCGCTTATCTTTTTCGATATCGTTCGTTTCCGCACTTAAAGACGCGTTGAATTGTTCAGCCATGGTAATCGCTTTTTTTGCGATTTCCAATTCTGGAATTCGATAGGCTTTCGCAAGTTTCTCCACTTCTCTCCGATATCGGTTCCTGGATTCCATATCCATCAGTTCATAAACTCCGAGTGGATCTTTTCGAAGAATCGCTTCATTAAAGCTGACCTTTTCAAAAATCTCAGTCCAGTCCAACCCTGAAATATCCTTGAGACTCTTAATGGAATTCCCCATTGCTACGGAATTCATGGCCTCTAAATCATGTTCTTTGTTTGCAATCTGTTCTATAGATGTTCCATCTTTTTCCAGGAGCACATTGAAATAATTCAAAATATCCAAGTAACCTTTTCCAGATCTTCTTAGTTTATAGAAAAGATGCTCCAATAAATGAGGATCTTTTTCATTGATTCCTGGGATTTCGCTCATAAGTTTTAGCAAACTGTCCAGGTTAGGCACATCATCTAAAATCCATTTTTCAAACAGATCGTCAGCCATTGCCCATTGCGTGTAATTTTCACCGATATTTTCTACAGTTTGCCTGATTTCTTCGATTAGTGCAATTCTTATCATCATCGGTAAAATCCAGATCTCTCGATCTAGAAGGATATTCTTCTCCTGATATATTTGAAGATATCTCATAATTTGATTTTCATCGATTTGCCCATTTGTTGTGGTCACAAGTTCTGTGGCAATGGAGAGTACCCTTGTATTTCCTTTGAATGTTCCTTTTCCAATATCCGGCATGGTGTCATATAGTTTTCGATCAAGGTCTACCCGGATTCCCTTCACCTGCTCCTCGATGATATAATAATTATCGAGAAGCCACTCAGAAGCTGGGGTCACTGTTCTCTTTTTCATAACCTCTTCATTTAAGTCTCGATACACTTTTGTGATAAAGTTATAATTATCATTCATTCGATAAATTGGCCAGTTTCTAATGTTTCTTCCTAGAGAAACGGAATGTTCCTCAGCAGTTTTACGTGCTTTTTCCTCCAGTTCTTCCAAAATCTCAGGATTTTCGATAATTTGAAAATTCTTTTTTAACTGATTTCGTTTATAGACATAAACACTTACCATCAGTGCGATCAGAACAATACCAACGATAATTATAGTATCTGTAGATAAAAATTTCATTTTAATTCCTCCATTTCTTTGGTCAATATCTCGACTTAGACGGGAAATCAACCTCGTTCCACTCAAAATAATAAGACTACTCTTTTCTTATATTCGAGAATATATCATTTAGCAATAATTGAATTTTCAGAACCTTTATTAAAGTAATATTGTAACGCTCGAAATTGTACGAGATATGAATTCTATAACAACTTTTTTTCAATTTGTACTTAACTTACTAAAAACATCTTGATTTTAATCATATATCCAGCTATGGAAAGTAGTATCACAATCAAACATCACAACTAGTGATGTGTAAGGCAAAATAAAAGACATAGCTACTCCAAGGCCATCGCCTCTCCCCATTTCGCCCTGCAATTGTTAATCCAGGTGTTACTTATCAGCTCCAAAGAAGATTTAACCAAACATCGAGACCTTGCCATGTTTAGATTTTTTTCTCATATGAACAAAAAAACAAGGAGGTGCCAAAGTGACTTATATTGAAGACCAGAAATTTGAAAACTTGATTTTTAAGAATGAAAATATCGAAAATATAGAGTACGATGATTGTATCTTTGAAAAATGCCAATTTACCGAAGTAAAGTTCCTCGGATGCACTTTTAACCAGTGTAAATTTATAGATTGTGAATTAAAGCTGCTAAAATTTGAGCAATGCAGAATGCAAAACGCTTCTTTTTCTAGTTGCTTTCTTATGGGCATCAATTGGGATGAGCTGCAGCCTAGAATTACCAAGTCTTTTCCCGTAGATTCTTTCGCTAATTGTGTATTAAAGTTCAATAATTTCATTAAGGCATACTTAACGAAATTTGATTTCAGCTCCTGCGCAATCATGGATTGTTTCTTTTTGGAATGAACCCTAATCAAGGCAAATTATAAAAAGGTCGTCTTTAGAGAATCGAGTTTTTCAGAATGTAACTTAAGCGAATCTGATTTCAGAGGAGCTGAAGGCTATTCTATCGATATCTTGAACAATAACATCAAAAAGGCCAAATTTTCATCTCCAGAAGTCATGGGGTTGCTTGATAGCCTTGATATTACGATTGAAAAATGAAAATTCCAGGTGGAAGCTGTATGGGTTTCCCCCTGGATTTTTCAATGGACTATGATTGTCCTTAACAACAATAAAGTGACGCAGAAATTTCTACTCGCGAAAAAATCTCTGCGTCACTTTTCTTATTTATTCAATTTTGTTACATCAAGTCATATTCAGTTTTAGATCAGACCAAGCTCTTCAGCCAATTCATTCAAGTAGGTCCATCTTTCCATCGCTTCCTCAAGTTCACTCTCCGCAGCTTTCTTTAGTTCAACGAACTCAAAAAGCCTTTCAAAATCCGTCGCATAGGTTTGGATCGATTCATCTAATTCCTTGATTCTGAGTTCTATGGCTTCTATTCTGCTGTCTATTTCGGCGAACTCCTTTTGTTCCTTAAAAGAAAATTTCTTTGCTTTCTCTTTTACTCTTTCTGTCTTGACCACCGGTTTCTCTTTCTTTTCCAGAAGAGTCTCTTCTAACGCTTCCTTCTTTTCTTCGTAATCTGAGTAGTTGCCTGAATAGTGTTTTACGGAACCATCCCCTTCAAAAGCGAATATCTTTTCCGCAATCTTATCAAGAAAATAGCGATCATGGGAAACCGTAATGACAGCTCCTGGGAAACTTTCCAGATAATTTTCAAGTACCGTCAAAGTATCGATATCCAGGTCATTAGTCGGTTCATCGAGTAGAAGCACATTAGGCTTTTCCATGAGAATCCTAAGCAGCATCAGTCTTCTCTTTTCACCACCTGATAATCTATTAATGGGTGTCCACTGCTCATTAGACGGGAAAAGGAAAGTCTCAAGCATTTGTGATGCTGTAATTACCCCATCACTGGTTTCGATGTTCTCTGCCCCTTCTCTGATAAATTCAATTACCCTCATCTCTTCATTCATGATGGTATATTC
>JBASOA010000042.1:0-21969 GCA_049657765.1 Clostridiaceae bacterium | reverse complement strand
TAACCTACATTTAAATATAAAGCAAGACTTGCAAACTTGCAAGTCTTTCTAGAAATGACGTATATCAATCTTCTAAGAATTACCCTGTGCAACCATAGCTTTTGCAACCTTGTCAAATCCAGCAATGTTTGCCCCAGCAACAAGATTATACCCAAATCCATAAGCTTCTGCTGCATCTCTGGCATTTGCATGAATATTTATCATAATCTGATGGAGCTTGTCATCAACTTCCTCTTTCGTCCATGAAAGTCTCATACTATTCTGGGACATTTCAAGTGCTGATACAGAAACACCACCGGCATTAGCTGCCTTGGAAGGTCCAACAACCATTCCGTTTTGCTGCATGAAAGTTACGGCTTCATTGGTACAAGGCATATTCGCACCTTCGCAAATATACTTGATTTTGTTCTCCACAATTAGTTTGGCATGTTCTAGGTGAATATCGTTCTGTGTTGCGCATGGCATGATGATATCAACTTTTCTGCCCCAAGGTTTTTCTCCTGGGAAAAACTCAACACCAAATTTGTCTGCGTAATCTTTAACTTTATCTCTTCCTGAGTTTCTCATTTCAACAAGATAATTGATTTTCTCATCGGTTGTTACACCATTAGGATCATATATATATCCATCAGGACCTGATAAGGTTACAACTTTTGCACCTAATTCAGCAGCTTTTTTACATACGCCCCAAGTAACGTTACCAAAACCTGATGAGGCAATGGTTTTCCCTCCGATTGTCACCCCTTCATGCTTTAGAATCTCATTACAGAAATAGACGATTCCAAACCCTGTAGCTTCAGGTCTTATTAGCGATCCGCCGTAGGATAATCCTTTTCCGGTCATTACTCCATTTTCATATGCGCCTTTAATTCTTCTGTAGAAGCCAAATAAGTAGCCGATTTCCTTCCCGCCTACACCGATATCTCCAGCAGGAACGTCTACATCCGGTCCGATATGGCGATATAGTTCGGTCATAAAGCTCTGACAGAATCTCAGGATTTCTTCATCTGATTTGCCTCTTGGATCAAAGTCAGAACCACCCTTGCCTCCTCCGATAGGAAGACCGGTTAGGGAATTCTTTAAAGTTTGCTCAAATCCCAAGAATTTCATTATGGACAAATTAACGGATGGGTGAAATCTAAGTCCGCCCTTATAAGGTCCGATAGCCCCATTAAATTGGACTCTAAAACCTCTGTTCACCTGAAGATTATTGTGGTCATCCATCCACGAAACCTTGAACATGATCTGTCTTTCCGGTTCTACAAACCTCGAAAGAAGATTCATTTTGATGTATTCCGGATGTAAATCCATGACTGGCTTCAAACTTGGTAATACTTCTTCAACCGTTTGAATAAATTCAGATTCGTAAGGATTTTTTGATTTCACATCATTGATAACCTTTTCGATGTATTCAGAAGAACTAAGAGTTAAATTTGTCATTATTTCTACCCCCGTAATTGTTTTTGAAGTAATTCTCATTACTTTTAATCTACAATATCATTTTACCTTGATTTCAGAACATTTTCACCAGCTCAGAAAACTTTGACAACTTCTTATAAAAACCTTTACATTGTTATCCATAAAGTGAATTGTTTTAATTTTTATTCCATAACTCTCTCTTAAACCTTTATTTCACATACAAATTAATAATCCATATCGTCTTCTAGTAAAGGGGTCGTTATCATATTCCCTGAGATAGTTATCTATTTGTCGATAAAGATTCGATCAGATAAGTTTAAATTGATGATCAATAGATTCAATCTATTTGAATTTAATTAAATACATCATGTTTTTTCCAGATTTCTTCAAGAGTTCCAAAAATTTCTCCAATTTGATCCTTCTTTTTCATCCCTACAGCAACAATCACCGCATTAATCACACTTAATGGTGCCACAAGAGAATCTACAAATGAAGCCATATTGCTTTGCGCAATAAGACTTAAGTCTGCCCTGGCAGCTAATGGAGATAAAAGACTATCCGTGATCACACATACCTTGGTACCTCTCTCCTTTGCAAAATCCAAAGCCTCTATGGTTTTTTGCGAATATCTTGGAAAACCTATTCCAATAATCAGATCTTGATCATTGAGTTTGACCATCTGCTCGAAGATGTCGCTATATCCCTGATGTAAGGAATGAACATTTTCAAGAAATAAATTAAGATAGAACGCTAGAAATTCCGCTAATGTATTTGAACTTCGAAGGCCAATAATATAAATGTTTCTTGCTTCAAAAATAGAATTGATGATATCATCGAAGGTTTTCTCATTTATTTTTTCAAGCGTTGCCCTGATATTTTCCATATCAGCTTTAAGCACGCCCTTCAAGGCGTTATCGGTGCTAATCAGATTAGAAATTTCAAGTCTTTGCACAGTTGTAAGCTTTACTTTAACAATATCCTGTAATGAAGCCTGAAGCTCAGGATAACCCTTATAGCCGATCTCATTAGCGAAACGTACCACGGTAGATTCGCTTACGCCTACACTCACTCCTAATTTTGATGCAGTCATGAATGCAGCTTTATCATAATGCTTTAGAATAAATTCAGCGATGAGTTTTTGACCTTTACTCATTCTTGAATATCTGCTTTGGATGATTCTCATGAGATCATCTCTATTCCCTTCCATATTGTGTTTCCCTCCAACTCAGTTAATTAATTCAATTATACGTTATATCCACTTAAATATATAGCAAACTACATTTTGGGTTTAACTATATTATAAGGTTGAATCAGAAATTTTGCACGAAAGTTTACAATAATCTTAATACCATAACATTTATTATGTAAACTAAATATATTTACCCATGTTATAATAAGATAGAGGTGATTAATTTGGAAAATCTTATATTTGGAATTTCTGGGATACCCCATGGCGAAAAGAAGATGACCTATCCCATGGGAATTGATTATTTGAAATCTTTCGGCTTGGATGCCATGGAACTTCCCTTTGTGAGAAGTGTAAACGTGACTGACAACAATCGAAGTCTGATCAATGAAAAGAAAGCATTACACGACTTCTACCTTTCTGCTCATGGATCCTATTTTATTAATCTGAATGCAGAGGATCTAGAAAAACGTCAAGCCTCAAAGGAGCGAATCTTAAAAGGTGCTGAAGCTCTTTTATCCGTTGGCGGAAGATCTTTGGTATTCCATGCAGGCTATTATCTTGATAAATCAAAAGAAGAAACTATGCACAATATCATTCAGGAGTTACATACCCTTGAAGATATCGGTATTACTTATAGATTGGAAACCACTGGGAAAGAAACCCAGTTTGGAAATCTGGATGAATTGATCGAAATCTCGAAACAGGTTAAAACCTGTGGGCTTTGCGTGGATTTCTCTCATATTCACGCAAGATACAATGGCAGTTTGAAAAGCTATGATGATTTTGCGAGGATTCTAGATAATATTGGAACGAATCTTGGAGATGAGGCAATAAAGGATATGCATATTCACATATCTGGAATCAACTATGGTGCAAAGGGAGAAAAGAACCACCTCCCCTTCGCGGACAGCGACTTTAACTATAAGGACTGCATGAAGGCCCTAAAAAACTATAATGTAGCGGGTTGCATCATCTGTGAAAGTCCAATCCTGGAAGTTGATGCCAAACTTTTAAAGGATTATTACCATAGCCTTTAACCTTCTGAACTTTATCTTTTTTCCCGAGAAAATGATTTTTAATTTTAATTAGATTTTCATAATCATTTGGTATATAACATATATGATACAAATCCTTACCGTTCCCTGGAGAATGATTTCCTTGTGACCATGTAGGCGATTGATCATGTGTTTGTTGCTGAAACTTTGATGACGACAAGTGAAAGGTTAAATGATGGAAATAAACAAACCGTTAAATGAATATCAGAATCTCTTGGACGAAACATTGGCTGATTTTATGTCATCCAAAGATAGTCCATACCTGGAAATGAGAAAAATAAGCTACGTTGAGAAAATACTCAATGAGCGTGAAATCAAAAAACTTTCCGAAAGACTATTCAGGAAGCTTGAGCCTTTTAAAAACTTAAAAAGCGAACATCTGAATGAAGAGGACAAGGAAGCTATCACCCAGGCTTTTAAAGAATATATTCTTAAGCTTGATCAGAAAAAACTTTTCTTCGACAAACCTTTTCTCGGGTATTTTATGAATATGGGTTACCTTGAGTCATCCAATGCGTTTATTGAAAATGCAAAAGCGCATGATCCTGATTTAGTGGTCACCGATCTTTTTCAAGCCATCAGAAATGTTTGGATCATGAATAGTCTTCAACTATTCTTTGGAATAAAGGTAACCATGACCCCTTCCATTTTTTCATATAGCATGCTCTATCCCTATACGGATAACTATCTGGATGACCCGATGATCAGTAACCTGGATAAAAGAAACTTCAACACCAGATTCCAAATGGTTCTGGAAGGAAAAACACCTGAGGACGTTACGCCTAAGGAAGACAAGATATTTGCTATGATTAGAAATATCGAGGGACAATACGATCGGATTACAAATCCTGAGGTTTATAAAAGCCTTCTCCTTATACAGGATGCCCAGGTTTCCAGCATGAATCAGGATGCTGACCTTAAGCTCATCCCAGATGTTATTCTTCCCTTGAGCTTTTATAAAGGCGGCAGTTCTGTTCTAGCGGATTCTTTTCTCATTAAGGGAAACTTAAATCGGAATGAAATGGATTTTTCTTTTGGCTATGGCTCTTTTCTGCAGCTCCTTGATGATTTCCAGGATACCGAAGAAGATCGAAGTAATCACCACTGGACAATATTTAGCATAAAAGAGAAAAATGAACGCCATGACAGCGAAGTGGATAAGCTCCTCTCCTTCATCCATCGAATCATGAATAAACATACCTTTCATACTGAAAATGAAATTCTGATCAAAGATGTCATTACAGAATGCACAATCATTATGGTGATGGAAGTCATTGGGCGCAATCCTCACTTTGTTTCCGAGAAATTATATAAGACCTTGGAAAGCTATTCCAAAGTCAGGCTATCTTTTTACAAAGAATTTAAAGAAAGCGCATTAATGAATATGAAAGACTTCCATTTCAATCAAACCATCAAAGATTTGACGATTTCATAAAGAAAGAGCAGAGATTTTATTCTCTGCTCTTTCTTTAGGTTTATTTATCTTTTCTTGGGTCAATGCTTACTCTTCATCCTCAAATAATTCAATGTCATTGATTTCCATTTCTTTCTTCTTCTTGTCCCGCTCCATGATTTTCTCTGGAATCATATTCTCTTCCCTCATCTCCTGAATGGAAGTAAATCCAAACTGAATGAGGAAATCATCGGTTGTTCCATAGAGTTTTGGTCTTCCTGGTGCGTCCTTTCTTCCGACTTCTTTGATCAACGCCTTCTCCTGAAGTTTTGTCAGCACATAGTCACTATTGACTCCCCTGATTTCATCAATATCTACTCTGGTTACTGGCTGCTTAAATGCGATGATCGACAGGCATTCCAGTGCACCTTTCGATAGACTCTGTCTTTCATTGACGCCTAGTAATTCCTTGAGATATAAAGTATTCTCTTCCTTCGTTCCAAGTTGAAGACGATTTTCAAGGAGAAGAAGTTTTAATCCGCTTTCTCTCTTTTCCAGCGCCTTCGAATAAGCTTCAACAACGGAATTTAATGCGCTTGCATCAAGATTCATTATTCTCATGAGATCCTTTCTCTTTACAGCATCTCCTGCAGCAAAGAGAATACTCTCCAAAATGCTCATCAATTTTTCGTGGTCTATGGGTTCTGTTACCGCCATGACCTTAAACAAATTATCTTCCATCTGTCTCCCCCATTTCCACTATGATTTCCGAAAAGATATCGCGCTGAGATACCTTGATGCGATGATTTCTCGACAATTCAAGCATAGCGAGAAACATCACGATACATTCGGACTTTGATTTGGTTCTTTCAAGCAAACTTGTAAAATTAAAAGTCTTATTGCTTACAAGAAGCCTCTCGAGTTCATCCATCTTGTCCTCAATCTTGAACTCTTCCCTCTCCATCCGCTTGGTTCTGATAAAACTCTTGTTTACCTTTTCCTTTTGGCGATTCATAAGGGCTCTATAGGTAATGTAGAGATTGTCCATGGTGACGCCACTCAAGAGTTCTGATAGAGGCATATCATCTGCCTTGATGGTTTCCGCCCTCTTCGTGAAGATAAATAGATCCTTTTCGAATCTCGCCCCCAGTTTTTCAGAGATATGTCTAAATGCCTCATATTCCTCAATTCTAAGCACTAGTTTTTCCTTAAGCTCTTCTTCATCCACCTCTTCTTTATACTTTGGCAGCATTTCCCTGGATTTGATTTCAAGAAGCGTTGCAGCCACCAGAAGAAACTCAGAAGCGATCTCTAAGTTTAGTTCATCCATGCTATGGAGATATTCGAGGTACTGACTGGTAATCTCTGAGATTCTGATCTCATTGATTTGCATTTTATTAACTTTGAGGAGATGAAGTAGAAGGTCAAACGGTCCTTCGAAATTTGTAATATTAATTTGCAGGCTTTCCATGGTTCATCCCCTTCCGATCATTCCTATCTATTATACAGAAATTTAACCCTAATGAAAACAGGGCTTCTTTCTTTATTGCCCTGTTAGTTCGTTTTAAAAAGTGAAACGATGCATTACTTTCTAAACTTTTGTTCAGCATTTTCAACGATATTATTTCATTATTCAAAGATATTGCCCAGTCAAACGTTTTGATCAATCAATCCGATCAAGGATCTCGTTATAGGCTTCCTCTGTCATCTGGGAATCATCCAAGTTAAAAATCACCGTATTCTCATTCGCTGAAAAGTAAATGTAACGCGGGGATTTCGCATTGACGAAAAGCTTGACCTTGCCATATTCTGTGGTCCTGAAATACCCCTTTAGATGTGAACCCACTGCAGAACCATTGGTCCTCATCTCAATTTTCGGGAGGGATTCAAGCAGTTCAACGCTTTCTATCTCTTCCCATGCATAGGTTTCACCATACATCCCATGGATTTCTAGGCCTTCTTCGAGATAAGAGATTTTTGTGGGCTTAAGAGAAAACACCATCAGAATGCCTACGCCTATGAGAACAACACCAGCGATAGCAAAAGGGATGATCAGCTCTTTTTTTGCGCTTTTTTTAAACTTCCCTTCCTCGTCAAAAAGATTGTGGTCATATTTCTGAGCCTTAACCAAGAGATAGACCGTCGAGATGATGAAGAACCCAAAGGCCAGTGCACCACTAATTTTAATATTCAAGCCGTACAGGATACCTACGATCAAGAATACAAGTCCGTTGAGGTAACCGTACATCCCCATGAGTTTTCCCAAGGATTCCACATCCACGTTGGCTTTCTTTTCCTTGCTCATCGTGTTGTACCCTGAGATGAGAAAATACCATTTAAAACGATGAACCGCTAGGCCCATCAAGAATAATGTCGCGGCGATCATAAAATAAAACCACATCATGCTCTTCCTCCATTGATTTCTTACCCTTAACGATTTTTCTTGTCATAGTTTTTACCATTATCTAATATTAACTAATGAATTACACTGAAAAACAGGACATCTTTTTAGAATGTCCCTTTTTCATATGTGCTCTCTAATAATTATCTAATTCAATTTACAATGAAAAGACCTAGTTCCTACTTCACCACATCGAGGATAAAGGGGATCTTCTCCGGAACGACAGTGTCGATGATGAAGGCTTCCATCGCCTTATCGTAGGCTTCCTTATAGTTCTCCCGGTTCGTCAGAAGTGTGCAAAGGACTTCCCCGCCTTTTACTTCGTCTCCAACCTTTTTAGAAAGGCTGATGCCTGCGGCATAATCGATGACATCTTCCTTGGTTTCACGTCCAGCTCCGAGGAGCATGGCAGCGGTACCAATCTCTTCTGCCTTGATTTCATGGACATAGCCATTTTTTGTTGAGAACACTGGAACGCTTAGTTTCGCTTGTGGTAGAAGCTCAGGATGAAGGATCATTTCTTTGTCTCCTCCCTGGATTTCTGCCAAGGTCACGAATTTTTCAAGAGCCGTGCCATCACTGATGACTTCCCTGATTCTCTTTTCTGCATCTTCTAGATTCTCATAGGCACCGCCGAGCACTGCCATATAGGAGGCGATAGTTACAGCTACGCTGATCAAATCCGGGCTGCCTTTTCCCTTCAGTGCATCTATGGCCTCTCTCACTTCATTGGCATTGCCAACTTCATGGCCAAGAGGTTCATTCATGTTGGTCAGAACTGCGACGGTCTTTCGTCCAAGGCCGTTCCCAATGGAAACCATAGCATTGGCAAGCTTTCTTGCATCCTTTACGGTCTTCATGAATGCGCCGTTGCCAACTTTGACATCCAACACGATGGCATCGGAGCCTGAGGCGATTTTTTTACTCATGATGGAACTGGCGATTAATGGAATGCTGTCCACCGTTCCTGTGACATCGCGTAGGGCATAAAGCTTCTTGTCTGCAGGTGTTAGGTCTCCGGTCTGGCCGACAATAGCCATATGGTACTTGTTGACATTATCGAAGAACTTCTCCATGGAAAGCTCGATATTGAAGCCTCTGATGCTCTCCAGCTTGTCGATGGTCCCTCCGGTATGCCCGAGTCCTCTTCCACTCATCTTTGCCACGGGGATGCCAAGAGACGCGACAAGAGGGATGACGATCAAACTGACCTTATCTCCAACTCCGCCTGTAGAATGCTTGTCCACTTTAATTCCCTTTATCGCAGAGAGGTCTATCTGGTCTCCTGACTCTACCATGGCCATGGTAAGGTTATTGGTTTCTTCTTCATTCATGCCTTTGAAATAGATGGCCATCAAAAGTGCGGAGGCCTGATAATCAGGGATCTCTCCCTTGGTATAACCCTCAATGAAATAATAGATTTCTTCTTTGCTGAGGGCTGACCCTTCCTTCTTTTTAGATATGATCTCCAAAATATGCATTCAAACTACATCTCCTCTATCACTCTTGATATTAACGTAATGAAGTTGCCTCTGACTCTTGCGGAGACTTCAATAACCTCCTGATGATTCAGCGGCTGGTCAAGGATTCCTGAGGCCATATTGGTAATGCAGCTGATTCCAAGAACTTTCATTCCGGAGTAGTTCGCAACGATGACTTCAGGGACTGTGCTCATGCCGATGGCATCTACGCCAAGGGTTCTAAATGCCCTGATTTCTGCAGGCGTTTCATAGCTTGGACCGGTATAGAGCGCATAAACGCCCTTTTTAAGGGAAATCTTTTCTTCCTCGCCAATTCTTTCTGCGAGAGCGATATATTCCCTATTATAGGCCTTTGACATATCCGGAAAACGAGGTCCGAATTCATCTAGGTTTCTACCCATCAGCGGATTGTTTCCGGTGAAATTCAAATGATCCTCGATGATCATGAGATCTCCCGGACTAAAGCTTTTGTTTACTCCGCCGCAGGCATTGGTTACGATCATGTTCATGACGCCAAGTTTTCTCATGACAAATACAGGAAGGGTAATTTCTCTCATGGAGTGCCCTTCGTAGTAATGGAACCTTCCTTGCATCATGACAACCTTTTTGCCTTTGTAGTCACCAAAGATAAACTGTCCAGCATGTCCTTCTACTGTGGAAACCAGAAAGTCTTCAATCTCCTCGTACTTGATGATAATCTGGTTTTCTACTTCTTTTGCCATGTCGCCAAGGCCTGAGCCAAGAATGACTAAAACTTCGGGGACATAAGGTACTCTCTCTTTGATGAAACTCACGATATTGTTAATTCTATCCACTTTTTACCTGCCTCTCTCCGCTTGGATTTCTGTAAGGAAACTTTCTCCATATAAGGTATTGGGGATGTCCAGATATTCAAGAATAGTCTTGCCGATATCTGAGAAGGTCTTTCTAACGCCCATAGTGCTTCCAGGCTTAATGTTCTTGCCATAGACAAGCAAAGGGATGTATTCTCTTGAATGGTCCGTAGAAGCCGTTGTAGGGTCGCATCCGTGGTCTGCGGTGATCATGAGGATATCTTCCTCATCCATCTTCGCTAGAATTTCTGGAAGTCTTCCATCAAACTCCTTGATGGCATTGTAATACCCGTCATAATCGTTCCGATGTCCGAACATCATGTCAAAGTCCACCAGGTTTGCCCAAATGAGGCCTGGAAGAGGCTCTGCCATATAGTTTAGAATCTCCTCTACCCCTTCCATGTTGTTTTTTGTATGGACGGCATGAGTGACGCCGATCTTATTGAATACATCTTCAATCTTACCCACGCACATGACATTTTTTCCATCTTCTTTGATGTATTCAAGAATGGTCTTGTTAAAAGGATTCAAGGCATAATCTTTACGATTTGAGGTTCTCTTGAAATGATCCGGTGTTCCGAGGAATGGCCTTGCGATGACTCTGCCAACCTGCCATTCTCCGACCAGCATGTCTCTTGCGATCTGACAGTAACGGTAGAGCTCATCCAGAGGAATGATCTCTTCATGTGCTGCAATCTGGAATACGGAATCCGCGGAGGTATAAATAATCGGGAATCCCGTCTTCATGTGTTCCTCTCCGAGCCTCTCAATGATCTCTGTTCCTGAAGCGACTACATTTCCGATGGTCTTTCTTCCGATCTTTTCTTCAAAGGTCCTGATAATTTCCTCGGAGAATCCTTCTGGGAAGGTTTTTAAGGGTTCTTTCAGGATAACGCCTGACATTTCCCAGTGACCTGTCACGGTATCTTTTCCGACAGAAAGCTCTGCGGCTTTACCGAATGCGCCAAGTGGCTTTTCCTGTACTTTTACCCCTTCAATAGGTGCGATGTTTCCAAGGCCCAGTTCCTCAAGATTCGGGATAGCCATTCCCCCGACTTTTTTTGCAATGTTTCCAAGGGTATTTGATCCCTTGTCTCCATAAAGTTCAGCATCAGGCATTTCACCAATGCCGACAGAATCCAGTACGATTAATACTACTCTTTTCATTTTTATCCTCCTATGCCCTAGGATGGGCGTATTCATAAACTTCTTTGAGTTTTCTGTTTTTCACGAGTTTAAGATAGATTGAAGTCGCCTTGATGTCATTGTGTCCAAGGAGCAGGGATACCGAAGTGATGTCCGCTCCCCCGTTTAGAAGATGTACGGCATAGGAATGCCGCAAGGTATTGATGTTTACACTCTTATCCAGGTCACAAGCCTGCGCATACTCCTTCAGGATTTTCCAGAGGCCTTGCCGGGTCATCTCATCTCCTCTTTGTGAGGGGAAAAGAATGGACGATCCAATGACGATTTCCTTTCTTGAAGTAAGATATTCCCGTATGCTCGAAATGGCAAAGGAACCGATAGGAATCAGTCTTTCTTTGTTTTTCTTCCCTTTAATCGAAACGTACCCTCTGGAGAGGTCTACATCCCTTAACCTAAGCTCAATGAGTTCCGTTGCCTTAAGACCTGCGGCATAAAGAAGTTCGAGAATGGCCTTATCCCGTTTCCCTTTGCCTGTTTCAATGTCCGGGGTATCGATCAGCATCTCTACCTGTTCGACTGAAAGAACTTCAGGGAGGTTCCTCTTGATTTCCGGAAGTTCAAAATAAAGGATTGGTGCTTCCGTCACCTTATTCTTCTTTCTTAAATACTTGTAGAAGTTTCTGATGGAGACGAGATGCCTTGAAATCGTCACTCTCGACATATTCAAATCCAGCAGATAGCTGATGAAGTTCGAGACTTCGATCTCATTAAACTCCTCAAGTGCAAGACCTTCCTCTTCCAGAAATGCAAGGAGATGTATGATATCTCTTCTGTAAGCATCCAGGGTGTTTTCAGATTTATCCAGCCTCTTCAGTTCGTCTAAATAATCTTTAAGATAATTTTCCATTACAGCAATTTGCTCAGGGTATAGGCAGCTACGGTCTTTAAATCCTTGATGGCACCTTTTTTGATGTAATCCATAAACTCATCGTCAGTTAGTCTGATGATTTCTATGAATTCGTCATCATCTCCGCCCTTGACTCCTTGGCAGAGGTTTCGAGCCTCATAAAGATGGATGATCTCGTCGCTGTAGCCCGGCGATGTGGCAAAGGACCCTAAAGAAATAAGTTCGCTGCATTTATATCCTGTTTCCTCCTCCAACTCCTTTACGGCATTTTCAAAAGGAGTTAAATTTTTTTCCAATTTCCCTGCGGGAAGTTCAAAGTAAGCTTCTTCCATGGGTTTCCTGAACTGCTTGACGAGAAGGATTTTCTCTTCTTCATCCCGCGCCAGGATACAAACCCCGCCCGGGTGCCTCACAATTTCTCTGAATGCTGTTTTACCATCTGCAAGCTTAACCTCATGGGTTTCAAGGGTAATGATCTTCCCCTGATAAAGGTCTTTCTTAGAAATCGTATCTTCCATAAATTCCATGTTTTTGTCTCCTCAGTTAAAAATAGTCAGAAAAAGACCCAAGGAGTTATCCGGGGTCTCGCAACGGTATCTTCCATATATTTTGTTTTCAATAACTATATTTTACTACAAAAAGCTATATCTTTGAACTTTTTTTTGGGAAAGTAGAAATATTATGTAAAGTTCAATTTTTGTTCATATGTAAAAAGGATACCTTGGTTTCCCGAGGTATCCTTTATTAAGATTAAATAATAGCTATTTTGCACTATCGATATTTAGTTTGAAATTATCAGTGATCAGGGCGATGAATTCTGAATTCGTTTCTTTATACGCACTTTATGGCCGTTTCTATCGTGAAGGGCAATAATCTCTCGTGCTAAATGCTCCCGGTTCATATTTGCACCATATCAGATTTCCAATACTATTTGCGAAAATTAATGTCTCTTCAAGAAACTTAAAATTACCTTTCCATCAATTCTTGGCTTAGTCTTCTTGCAGAACCAACCTGATATTCAAACATTTTGTCCCATAAATCAAGACAAGTATTTGTTATATCCTTCATGTTTGCCTGAGAGCTACCCGAAGTTTCATCATATAGTCCTATGACCAATTTTGATAGTGAATCATCAATTCCATAATCTCTAAGCTTACCCTTCGGCAAATTTTCAATCAAGTGGTTACTCATGGAAATAATAATGGCACTAAAGTCAATTAGTGACTTTGATTCCTCTTCTAGGTAGTGTATAAAGGCATGCAATGTACTTTGACTTATAACTGAACTCATAATATCAATCAAAAAGTCCTTGTCTCTATCTAGGTAAATCAAATCATCATAGAATAACCTTGATATTGGCATTTCAAGGTCAATGTTACTTGGTTTGAATCTGCAAATAATATCCTTTGCTAAGCTGTTATAGTCATCTTTTTTAAAGTAAAGCATAGTCATGAAGAGTATACTTTCTGCTTGTTCTTTACTCATTTCTGAAACTCTGGACATTTCATCGATAAATTCATTTTTAAGAATATACATTTCGGCCAAAGAATATGATCCCATTTTCACCAAATCTTCATCATCAGAATAGTAACACTGTTTTATAATTTCCAAAACGCGCTCCCGATATTTAGGATACAGCAAAAACAACATATTCTTTGTTTCATGAAATCCTGCTAATCTATAATCTTTCTCAAACAAAGCTAATATTCCTTCGGATGCCCATCCTTTTTCAATATTATATGATGGCCATAGTGCAAATAAACTAGCAAGCTTTACAGCTGGGTTTACATCAGCAGATAACTGCTTAATTGTCTCTTTAAAATATGCAAAACTAGTTTTACTTTTCCACAAAATATGTCCTATAGCCTGCGCAGCTCTTCCTCTAACACAGTTAATCGCATTACTAAATAACATATCATAGCTTCGCATGTTATCGTCTTTTTGCGAAGTTACATTTGGCTTATCACCCGCAGGATTGTTATGATTTATCGCAATCTCTTTGATTATATCCAATATTTTTAGCGACCATTCAACATTTTCACTTTTTTCAATAATAATACATAGTGAACTACCTCTATATGAATCAGAATCGCAGGGATAATTTATGATCATTTTCTCTATTAGCAGAGTAGGTACCTCATTTAAGAATTCACTATGAGCAACACCACTAAATAATGAGTCAATATAAGTATCTTCAATATGTTCATTAGTATTTAAAACTAGAGTCATCATCTTTTTAGGTTCTTTAGACACGGCATCACGAAAACTATTTGAAAACTCTTCTATTGTACTTTCAATAAATCCACCTGGGACTTCCTTCCATTTCCTTTTACTCCTTTGTTCCAGTTTTCTATTTGTAATAATCCTTAACCAATTATTACTTGTTAAGTTCTTACCAGAAATTGGAGAAGTAACCCACCCACCATGACCATTGTAACGCTTATACATTGATGTTTCTTTGTTAAACTTCCGTCCAAGGACTTTTATAAAATCCTGTACTCTAAAGTCAAGTCTATCAAATGGCAACACACTTAGCAGCTCAAATTGAAGATCACCCCAAAAACTCCAGTATACTGTATCTGCATGACCTTTGTTATATTCTATCCTTCTTCGGTAAATGTCTACAGCTTCTGAAGAGGTGAAGGATACAATCTCACTAACTAATTTATTAAAAACACTTTCACTGCAGTATCTTGAATGTTTTTCGAGCACTAATTTTGCTAGATACAATTCGTCGCTATTACCACTGGTTCTATCAAAAATGTCTCTTTCAAAATTATTGTACATATAAGTTATAACAAAATCACTCAACTCCTCTGGAAACCAAAATAAAGCATCCAGAATAAGTTCGTTGAATATATCATTGCCCATTCCCATCCATGATTCATAATAATCCAAGTAATTCTTTGGATTCGTTGATATTATTGCTCTATTAACCTTCTTCAAGATATTGATACAAACTCTTTCAAGTGTTTCATGATGATTTGTTGCTGACCAATTGCTAAAGTCATGTATCTCTGCAGATTCTTTTGGTACAAATGGCAGTAATAATTCAATCACTTCCAAACCATTTTCAATCATCACTTCTGAAGTCTCATCCAAAAAATCAATTTCATTCTGATAAATACTTCTCTCTTGGTTTTTAATCTTATGTTCCAGTAAAAATGCAAAGTAACGAATTGCTCTTATCTCACAATTTTTCAACAAAGACTTAAAATCGATATAAGCATCTGCAAGCACAGGAAACTTAGTATAAAGACTCATTCGTAGTTCAAACATCGCATCTGTATCATCGCTGATACCATACAAGAAACAATACGAAAATTCTCTAGCTGCTTCTTCTGATTGAAATGCATATTTTTCAATCAGTTCAATATCTTGTAATTCATAATTAGGGCGAATGCTTACGAATAAATTTATCGCTAAAGCCCTTTTTTGCGGATTATTAAGCCATATATCAATTACTCCAGAATTCCTAAGTATTCCGAAATACTGTGGTTTAGACTGAACAACAGTATTGATGAGGTGGTTGCCCCACATAGGGTCTTCGCAATGTTCTAAAACAAACTCACGTAAAACACTATCAACATTTTCTATTTGATTAAGCACTTCAAAGAAAACATATTTATTGTAATACCGAATTGAATCTGAATTTAGGAGTTTTAAACCCGCATTAATAAAATCTTGGCTCTCAATCTCAAGTAAATTTTGCATCAACATCTGTAATTGATATCTTTTTCCTGGTGTTTGCTTCTCCTTAACCCCTATAATTTCTGTTATATCTTTTGCGGAATAATACTGATTCAGCATCTTTTCAGCCAAAAAACAATCCAAAACGGATTGGTGTACAAAAGAGATTTTCTCCTCTTGAATTACTAGAAATCCATTTGAATTCAAGAAATTTAATACCGTTATGCTATTAGCAAGTAAACTAGCTGGTACGTACAAACGTCCAAGTTTATCAAATTGCTCAATAATGTTTTTCTTAGTGTTCTGAATATCAGTTTCTGCAAACCCACCTTCAACAAATTTTCTAACTAACTGACTCCACCAATTTGAAACCAAATGACTTGTTGTGGAACACTCGTTAGTTTCACTTCCAGACTCAAGGTGTTGCCAAATATATAGATTGCTCGGAATTCTCAATAAAGCTTTCAGTTTTTTACTTAGGTATTCATACCCCATCCCAATAATATTTTTAACTTGATGATCACTAAGTTCACCAATTAGAATTTTTTCCCATTTGACAATCTCATTCCCCTGTTCTTTAACTTCAAACAACGACTTAATATTATTGTCATTTTCTATGTCATATGTTCTGCAAACAAAGACAATTGAAATATTGTGCTCTCTTTCAATGTTAAGTCTTGAAACCTGTTTGATAATTTCTGAACAAACAAGTAAAGAATCACTTGAATTCGATTGAGTCCATCTCAACGCATCTAATTGATCTAGAATAATCACAGCCCGATCATCCTTAGTGACACTGTGTATACAGTGGGCAATCGAAGTTGGTAATCCCAGTTTTTGCCCCCATCTTTCAGCATTTCCTGATGGAATTCGTTTATCTAACTTTATACCTACATATTGAATATTATTCTCGTCACAATAATTAATAATGTCCTCGGTACATCCACTCTTTCCACATCCAGCCTTGCCATGAATAAGTAGTGATCTCCCTGATTCTAATGCCGCTCTGCAACTAAAAAATTCTTCTCTATCTAACAAGCCTCCATCCAGGGAAATAAACGCTTCCTTGAACTCTTGATTAAGTTCATTGAGTTTTGGGATTAATCGCTGATCAAACGCTAGATTTTTAAGTTTCAAATCGCTTTTACGAATAAAATCACTTATATATGCAGAAGTTATTTTTTTCCCAAGTATGTCTCCATCAATAATCCATGCAATTAATCTATCATATACGACTGTAGCATCATCTAAAAACAAATAGCGAATTCTATCAAGCACTATATCTTTTAATTGGCTATCCGGAAATTGGCGACAATGGATTCTTTTTAAGTAGTCAATACACCGGGCTAAATCATTTTCTATTAGAGGGTCTATAGATAAAGCACTGCAAAAATTACTAAAGAACTTTATGAATTCTTTACTAGATGAAGAAACTTGATGATTATAAAAGTCTAATGGTAAGTCACTAGTATTTTTAGATCTATTAATCAAATCTTCGAGCAATGTAAAGTGTAATGGTGAAGCTAGTGAAACTTGATTTGAAGAATCTCTATCCAAATGGAATTTCCAGTTTGAAAAAATAGCTTTCGCATTTGCAGTCCCAAAATCCCAGAAATTTTTACTGCCATTTCTGCCTTTACACTGAATTCCTTCTTTACTTCCATTATTATGACCAACTAGTATATCAATACCTTGTTCATCATCTCCTAAGGCTTCTAAAATCAAGTAGTCATTTTTCTCTTCGAAAACGTTTAGAAGAAAATTAACTACAACTCTTATTTCATACCTATTTCCACTCTTATCTGCTCGTCCACCTAATTCATAAGGCATTTCATATTCCCCCTCATCAAATACTATAATTATATACAATATCTTCATATATACAAACACAAAATAACATATCCATTAAATTATTTTTTATATTAAAACTAAAATAGTTATAAAGATAGATCCAGTGCAATTTTTGTTCATATGTAAAAAGGATACCTTGGTTTCCCGAGGTATCCTTTATTAAGATTAAATAATAGCTATTTTGCACTATCGATATTTAGTTTGAAATTATCACTGATCAGGGCGATGAATTCTGAATTCGTCGGTTTCCCTTTTTCAAAATTGACGGTTAGTCCTGGAATGCTGTTGATGTTTTCCAGCTGTCCACGACCCCATGCCACTTCGATAGAATGCCTGATGGCTCTTTCCACCCTGGAAGCAGTGGTATTGAACTTCTTTGCAATGCTTGGATAAAGTTCCTTCGTTACGGCATTGAGATATTCTCCATCGCCGATCACAAGCGTTATGGCTTCCCTTAAATATTGGTATCCTTTGATATGGGGAAGTATGCCGGCTTCCTGCAGTGTATGGGAAAGTTCTGTCGCCAGGTCTTTCTTTTCCGCTGGTTCTGCTGCCGCGAAAGATGGCGTTCTTTCAAAATCATAGCCTGTGCCATTGTTTTCACTGACATAATCCTGATCCTTATCAAAGAAACTCTTGATTCTCTTTTTCAGGAACTTCATATCGGTATCTTTTACCATATAGTAATCCGCACCAAGAGAGATTGCCGTATTCGTCACCTTGTCATGTGAAATCGCCGAATAAACGATGGTAATTGGCTTACCAGGCATATTCTTCATCGATTCGAGCACACCAAGGCCATCTAGCTGAGGCATAATAATATCCAGCAGCAAGATGTCCGGATTTGTTTTCTTTACAATTTCTAACGTTTCAACGCCATTTTTTGCTGTTCCTACTACATTGATTTCCTGATCGCTTCCTAGATACTCACTAAGCAAGCTGCTGATATCCTCATTGTCATCCGCGATGACTACTTTAATCTGTCTATTCATCTTTCACCCCATCATTTCGTCTCACCCACCACTTATACAAGTGCTGCACTATGTGACCACTATAATTAAATCCTATTCAAATTATACGGGAAATTCACTAAAAATTAAACCCGATACTTATTTTTAATTGCCTGGGTCTTTTGAACGATATCCTCGGCATTCTTCATTGTCACTAAGGATATGGTGCTTCCCCCAATCATTTTTGCCAGTTCTTCTATTTTCCCTTTTTTATCCGCTTTGCTCACCCTCGTAAATGTACGATTTGTATCCTCCATTTTTTCAACCACAAGGTGATTGTCCGAAAAGGCTGCAATCTGAGGAAGATGCGTAACACAAAAAACCTGGAATCCGTGAGACAGGGAGTACATTTTCTCGCCGACTGCCTCAGCAATTCTTCCACTGATTCCCGTATCAATCTCATCAAAGATCACGGAAGGGGTCTTGTCCTTGTCGATGAAAGCTACCTTCATCGAAAGCATGATTCTTGAGAGTTCACCCCCGGAAACAATTTTCTCGAGCGGTTTCTTGGGTTCTCCCTTATTCGTCGAGATCATAAAGTTGACTTCATCAATTCCTGAGGAATAGATGTGTTCCGTTTCGCTTACCTGAACCTCAAAATCTGCTTTTTCCAGTCCAACAAACTTTAGCTCATCATTGATCTTTTTACTTAAAGTTTTCCCACCGTCAATGCGCTTTGTATGGAGCGCCTTGCCAAGGGTCTTTAGCTTTGCTTTAGCGTCTGCTATAGCGAGTCTTGTTGCTTCGATCAGCTCTTCCGCATTGATGATTTCTTCGTACTCTATTTTGATTTTTTCATAATAATCCAGAACATCCTGAACTTCAGGTCCATATTTCTTCTTATAGGTACTGTAAAGGTAAAGTCGCTCGTTGATTTCATTGAGTTCATCCTGGTCATAATATACGGAATCCATATCATCCGTCAGTTCCCGAAAGGTCTCTTCCAAAGAATAATAAGCCCCTTCCATATTTTCAACGGATCCTTTCACCTTTTCATATACCTTCTCAATCCCTTTCAGGGACTTGATGGCAAGACTAAGATGCTCGAGGATTCCATTTTCTTCATTGCTCAGAAGTTCATGAGCGGTAGTCAGTCCGGTGCTTATTTTTTCCGAGTTATTGATCATGGAGAACTTCAAGGTAAGCTCGATTTCTTCTGTTTCTCGAAGCTTTGCCTTTTCAATGTCCTCCAGCTGGAATTTTAAGTAATCCAAAAGTTTTTCCCGGTCACTCTTCCCCAGAAGATTGGCTAATTTTTCTTTGAGCTCACCTAAGTTCCTGTACTCTTCCTGATAGGCCAAAAACTCTTTCAAGCTGGAAAGATCAATAAAACTGTCTAAGTAGTCCATATGTTTCGAACTATCCAAAAGATTCTGATTATTGTGCTGGCCATGAACATCCAAAAGTTCTTTTCCGACTTCCTTCATGACACTGATGAGCACGCTCTTCCCGTTTATTCTTGCATTATTTCTACCATTTGCATAACTTTCCCGAAAGAAGATGATCTTATCCTCATACTCGATACCAAGGTCATCAAGTATGCGCTTTGCATTTTCTTCCAAAGTGAAAATCGCCTCTACATACGTCCGGTCTTCACCGGTTCTGATAAAATCTTTGCTGAATTTCTCTCCAAGGACATAATTGATGGAATCGATGAGGATTGACTTTCCTGCACCGGTTTCACCGGTGAGGATCGTGAATCCCCGATCAAAAAAAAGTTCAAGATGATCAATCAGGGCAAAATTCTTTACATTCAGCTGTATGAGCATTCTATTTACCTACCAGCTCTTTTATTTTCTTCGTGATTTCTATCGCCATTTCATTTGAACGCGAAATCATGAAGATCGTATTGTCCCCGGCAATCGTTCCAGCAATTTCAGCAAGGGCAAGTTGATCTATCGCTTCTGCAGCTGTGGAGGCAGCAGCAGTGATGGTCCTGATAACAACGAATTTGTCGATATTCTCCACCGCGATGATGGTGTGGGTAAGCAGAGTTACCAATTTTCCGATGGCGTCCTTGCTTTCTTCCTTATTGGCAACATATTTGTATCTGCCTGAAGAACTAAGCACTTTAATGAGTTGAAGATTCTTGATATCCCTTGATACGGTGGCCTGGGTAACATTGAATCCCTCTTTCCTCAGTTCCTTTGCTAGTTCTTCCTGTGTTTCAATTTCTTTGTTCGAAATGATCTCCAGCATTTTACTTCTTCTGTCTATTTTCAAACTACTCACCCCTCTGAATATTCATTGCTTTATAGATTAGTTTTTTACGAAGAACATCGAAATAATCATAATCATCAAGTCGGAGGATCTTCGTTGGCCATTTTGCTTTTCTAATGGTTACTACGGTATCTTCTGAGATTCCAAGGTTGACTTGACCATCTATGGAAAGGAAAAAATTCTCATCGCCTTTTCCAATATTAATCTTTACTTCCTGGTTGCTTGAAAGAATCAGATTTCTTATTCCAAAGGTATGGGGACATATTGCCGTCACTCCAATGGCTTCCACGGTTGGATACATGATGGAGCCTGAAGCAGAGAGATTATAGGCTGTCGAGCCTGTAGGCGTCGTGATAATGATGCCGTCTCCTCTATAGCTGTTTGCAAAATCATTGTCCACATAGAGTTCAAAATAAATGATATTTCCCAGGGCACCTTTATGGATGACGATATCGTTTAGCGCATTATAGGATTTTTCTTCTCCTTCAAAGAGGAGTGAGGCTGAAAGCATCATCCGGTCTTCAATCTTATAGTTCCCATTTTCGATATTATCAAGGGCGTTCTTCAGCCCATTAAGATCTACTCCTGTCATGAAGCCTAGCGTTCCGATATTCACCCCAAGCAATGGAACGTTGAAACCATAGGATAGTCGAGCTGCTGATAAAAGGGTTCCATCACCTCCGAGCACCAAAAGGAGATCAAAGATTTCCATGTCCTTCTTATCGAGAACTCTTTTTACTTTGGCCTTGGGTAGAGCTTCTTCTAGAAATTTTATGGTTTTTTCCAGATTTTCTCCAGTAGGGTCTTTTTTTTCATTGCTGTATATTCCTATGGTATTCACAAGGATAGCCCTCCTTATAATTCGTGTGCCAATTCTATGATTTCATCAATCTTCTTTTCAACATCCAGTTCAATTCCCTTATCCTTCTTTCCGAAGTAAACAAGGAACTCAATATTTCCTTCAGGTCCCTTGATTGGTGAATAATCCAGTCCATAGATGAAGAGATTGTTTTCCAGTAGAAAGCCTGTGATGTGATCCAAGACTTCCTTATGCGTAGATTTCTTCCTGACTACACCTTTCTTTTCCACTTTATCTCTGCCCGCTTCAAATTGAGGTTTGATGAGGGCGACCATTTCGCCTGCATCTGTCATTAACGCCAAAGCAGGAGGGATGATTTTAGTGATGGAAATGAACGAGACATCTGTCGCGGAAAAATCAATGGGATCTGGAATCTCTTCTCTTGTCGCGTACCTGAAGTTCATCCGTTCGAGGCAAACGACGCGTTCATCCATTCTGAGTTTCCAGGCAAACTGACCATAGCCGACATCTACGGCAAAATCTTTCTTTGCGCCTGCCTGAAGCATCACGTCAGT
>JBASOA010000041.1:0-30988 GCA_049657765.1 Clostridiaceae bacterium | reverse complement strand
CCTCAGATCTTCTTTAGACATGAATTCACCCGACAGCGCTTCTTGGTAAATACTGTTTGCAGCATTTACCCCCACACCCACAAGGCAGCTTAGCGGTGGTCTTAACTCACTGTCTTCAATTCCAAATTTGGTGGCGCTTGATTTATACAGGTCCACCGTTTTAAACTTGAACCCTCGCTTGTACATTTCATAAACGAGTTCAAGGATGGTCTGCAGACTTTTTTCCTTGTTAGTGGCATTGTTTCCCATTTCATTAATTTCATCCAGCTTCTTTTTTACCGCTAGCTCTCCCTGAAAGATGAGCTCCCCGTCAAAATCGGAGGCTCTGATTGAAAAATAGGTCGCATAATAAGCTAGGGGATAATAAACCTTGAAATAGGCAATCCTTAAAGCCATCATGACATATGCCACAGCATGTCCCTTAGGGAACATATACTTGATCTTCTTACAGGATTCAATGTACCAATCAGGGACATTGTTTTCCTTCATGACCAGTTCGTCATCACCTTTGAGTCCTTTGCCTTTTCTGACACTTTCCATGATGGTAAATGCTTTTTTCGGCTGGAGTCCCTTATGAATCAGATAAGTCATGATGTCATCTCTTGTACTGATGCATTCGCTAAGCGTCGTAAACCCTTCCTTGATATAGTACTGGGCATTATTTAGCCAAACATCGGTGCCATGGGAAAGTCCAGAGATTCTCACGAGGTCCGCAAATGTTCTTGGATTTGTATCCATCAGCATGCTTCGAACAAACTTAGTTCCAAATTCAGGAACGCCAAAAGATCCAACGGATGTTCCAAGGACTTCTGCCGATACGCCAAGCGCTTGGGTTGAAGTAAACAAAGAAAGCACCTTATTGTCATTTAATGGGATGGTCTTTGGATCAACACCGGTTAAATCCTGAAGCATTCTTAGCATCGTCGGGTCGTCATGACCCAGAATATCAAGTTTCAAAATCCTTCCTGAAATGGAATGGTAATCAAAATGAGTCGTCGTGATTTCAGAATCCTGGTCATCTGCTGGTCTTTGAACAGGGGTAAAGTTATGGATGTCATTATCTCTCGGCACAACCATAATTCCCCCAGGATGCTGACCTGTAGTTCTTTTCACCCCGACGATTCCCTGAACGAGTCTCTCGATTTCAGCGGAGGGCAAAGCCATTTCCTTTTCATCGAGATACTTCTTTACATAGCCATAAGCGGTCTTATCTGCAACGGTTCCAATGGTTCCTGCCTTAAAGACATATCCGGTTCCAAAGAGTTCTTCCACATATTTATGGACGATGGCCTGATATTCTCCGGAGAAGTTAAGGTCGATATCCGGTTCCTTGTCCCCTTCGAATCCAAGGAAAGTCTCAAATGGGATGTCATGCCCATCTCTAATATAAATCGTCCCGCATTTTGGACAGTTTTTTTCAGGAAGATCAGCGCCACTGGCGATGCTTCCATCCAGGATAAACTCACTGTGTTTGCAATGAGGACACCTGTAATGCGGAGGCAGTCCGTTAACTTCAGTGATATCGGTCATGGTCGCAACCAAAGATGAACCGACCGATCCTCTTGAACCAACCAAGTACCCATCACCGATTGATTTCGCCACAAGCTTTTGGGCAATGAGATAAAGCACGGCATAGCCGTTTCCGATAATCGAATCCAGCTCTTTTTCAAGCCGCTTCTCCACGATTTCAGGCAGCACTTCACCATAAAGTACATGCGCCTTATCCATGGTCATTTCTCGGATTTCCTCTTCCGCCCCTTGAATTTTAGGAGGGAAGGTACCATTTGGAATCGGAAGGAAATCTTCGATCTGATCCGCGATTTTGTTGGTATTGGTGACGACAATCTCAAAGGCTTTGTCTTTCCCAAGGTAACTGAAAGAATTCAGCATCTCATCTGTCGTTCTATAATAGAGGTCAAGATCTCCGTTTTGCGTCTGATAACCTTGTGAACCCAAAAGAATCTTTCTGTAGATCTTATCTTCCTTATTCAGGTAATGCACGTCTCCCGTAGCCACAATTACTTTACCAAGAGACTCACCTAGGCTAATGATTCTCCTGTTAAGCTCTCTTAAGCCCTCCACATCGCTAACTCTTCCATCTTTCAGAAGATCCAGGTTGTTTTCAATGGGCTGCACTTCGATATAATCATAAAAAGAGGCAACCTTCTCGATCTCATCCTCTGTTCTCCCTTCCATGATTACCCTGAAAAGTTCGGAATTAAGGCATGCGGAACCAATCAAAAGCCCATCGCGCTTCATCTCGAGCATGCTTTTCCTGATCCTTGGTTTTTGGTGAAAAGAATCCAGATGCGAGGAAGAAACCATTTCATAGAGACTTTTCAGTCCTTTCTGATTCATCACGAGAATTGTCGTATGGAACATCGGAAGTCTCGTAAGATCAATCTCTTCCTTGCTTCGCTCATTAAGCTCCCTGAAATTCTCAATTCCCATTTCCTTCATTTTTTCCATGGATTTATTTAGAATCTTCATCGTAGTCACGGCGTCATCAATTGCACGGTGATGATTCCCCATGTTAATTCCAAGATGCTTGGCGACGGTATCCAGCTTATGCCTTTTCAGTTCCTTATAGAGGAATCTCGAAAGAGGAACCGTGTCAAGAATAGGATTACTAATGCTTAAACCGAGGTCACCTAGATTTTTTCTAATGAAGCCAACGTCAAAGTAGGCATTATGGGCAACCAAAGTGGCATCCTTGATGTACTCGTTAAAGTCCAGGATGACCTTATCAATTGTGGGGGCATCTTTGACCATGTCGTCATTGATGCCGGTGAGTTCAGTAATTTTCTCCGGAATATTTCGCTTCGGATTAACGAAGGTGGAAAACCTGCTGATCATTTCTCCGTCTCTTACCCTTACTGCTCCAATTTCAATGATCTTGTCATTGTGAGAAGAAAATCCGGTAGTTTCGATGTCGAAAACGACCAAATCCGTCAAGGATTCATCGATATTCTCGATGATATTGGTATCATCATTGACCACATAAGCTTCCATGCCATAGATTGCTTTGACTCCAGTCTCTTTAGCCATATCCATGGCTTCCGGGAATGCCTGGACAACGCCATGGTCTGTAATGGCCACTGCACGGTGTCCGAATTCTTTAGCCTGGTTTAGGAGACTGCCTGCAGATGTAAGTCCATCCATACTGCTCATATTCGTATGAGCATGGAGTTCAACTCTTTTTTCTCTACTTCTGTCCTGTCTTAGGATCTTCTCCATTCTAACGACATCTCTTGCAACCATCGTCAGTTCTTTGGAGTACATGTCAAACGTGACATTTCCTTTGAACTTAAAGACCTGTCCTACCTTTACAGGAAGCTCCTCCCCCTCTTTAAGAAAGATCTTCACCGAGATGGAACTTGAATTATCGGTAACATAGAGCGTAAGCAGCACTTTCCCGCTTTTAAGCGACCTTAGATCCATCTTGAAGATTTCTCCATGAATGGTGCAAATCCCAGAATTGTCATCCAAGTCCTTGATGCTCATGGCATTATCTTTAATTCCCTTACCAAGGAGGATGCTTTCATCTTTATTCTTGTCTTTCGCATTTCCGCTTAAGCTGACTTTGCTTTTTATTGGGGTGCCGACTGGTCTAAGTGCTTCAGGTGAAGCAGTGTGATGGGCAGAATTCACCCCCATAGCTTTCAATTCATCATGAATATTGTTCTCTTCTTTCTTGGGCAACAAGGACTCATCTAGCCTGACTTCTACATTCATGTTTGTTCCGTAGAATTCCTTGAATACTCCATGGATACGGGCAAGATTTTCACGTTCCTTGAAATTCGAAATGAAGACCTGACTATAATGCGTCAAGATTAGGCTCGTTTCCTCGAGCTTAAACTTTCCTTCTTTCAGGAAATTATAGAATAGAGTTTCATTTAAAAACATCCCCAAGAGAACATCCTGGACATTCTCATCACTGAGCTCATCCAAGATGTTGATAATCGAGACATCAATTGTCATATTGGTGATCTTTGCTAGAAATGCTGCTACCGGTTCTTTGATTTTAGGATCCAGCAGCTTTTCTGATTTCAGGTATACCCTAAACACTTTAGATTTCTTCAGATACTCCACTTTCAGGACATTATCAATCTTATAGCTTTTTAGTGAGGACTCTTTGCTTAACAGTTCGTTTAGTTCCACAAAAGCGCCTCCTTTCCTAACTTAGCATTTAATCCATTTTATCGATTTCTTCGAGCAGCGCACGAACGAGTTCGTCTTCCTTGACCTTTTTGATGATTTCACCCTTCTTAAAGATCAGTCCCACGCCATTGCCTCCGGCAATTCCAATATCTGCTTCCCTCGCTTCTCCAGGACCGTTGACCACGCATCCCATGACTGCAACCTTGATCTTCTTCTTGCTGTCCTTTAAAGCTTCTTCCACCTGATTGGCAATGGAGATAAGGTCAATCTGGGTACGGCCACAAGTCGGGCAGGAAACAAATTCAATGCCTTCCTTGAGATGGCCTGTCGCCTTTAGAATTTCACGTCCAGCCTTGATTTCCTCAATCGGGTCTCCAGTAAGGGATACCCTTATGGTATCGCCGATTCCTTCCGAAAGAAGTCCGCCAATACCGATGGAACTCTTGATGGTCCCTCTCCAGATGGTTCCGGCTTCGGTAACGCCGAGGTGCAGTGGATAGTTTGTCTCTTTTGAAAGAAGTCTGTAACTTTCCATCATGGTCAGAACATCAGAGGATTTAATGGAAATGATGATATCCTTAAAATTGACATTTTCCAAGAGTTCTACATTACGAAGTGCACTTTCAACCAGGCCTTCTGGCGTGACTCTTCCATACTTTTCAAGGATATCTTTTTGAAGGGAACCGGAGTTGACCCCGATCCTAATTGGAATTCCTTTTTCTATGCAGGCATCAGCAAGAATCTTGATTTTGTCCTTGCCGCCAATATTTCCCGGATTGATCCTTAATTTGGATATTCCATTCTCAATGGACTTTAGCGCCAGTCTGTAGTCAAAATGGATATCGGCGACCACGGGAATCGGGATATACTTTGTAATCTCTTTTAGCGCTTCAGCAGCTTCCATATCGGGGACTGCACATCTTACGATGTCGCAGCCGGCGACCATGAGTGCCCTGATCTGCTTTAAGGTGGCTTCCACGTCCCTGGTATCCGTGTTCGTCATGGATTGGATGGAAACCTTGCTGTCTCCACCGATATAGATATCCTTAAGCTTGATTTTCTTCGTTTCATTTCTGATCATCTTTTAAAATCCTCCGGGAAAGAATATATCCTTAAATGTGATAAGCAACATAAAGCTCATGAGGATGATAAATCCTATGGCATTCCAGATCCCGACAAATTTCTCCGGCAGTTTCTTTCTTGTGATAAATTCGATAAGCAAAATGAGAATCCATCCGCCATCGAGTGCAGGAAATGGGATCAGGTTAAGTACAGCCAGGTTGATGCTTAAAAATGCGATGAAGCTGGCAAATCCCCACAAGGAGATACTCGCAACCTCTGTTGAAATTTTAAATATCGTCACCGGACCGCCAAAATCATTAAGGGAGGCTTTACCAGAAAATAGAATTTTCAGAGAAAATATCGTCTGGGTAACAAGGGATAACCCCTGATTGACGCTTTCTTTCATGGATTCAAAGAATCCAGCCTTTTCAACGATTTTAGGAACCACACCGACAATCGGACTATCTGTCTCTGATTTCATTGGCGTGATGGTCTTTTCGACACGCCCCTGGTCGGTTTCAAGGATCAACTTCACATCATTGAAGCCATTGTAGGCGATGTACGTGGCAATGTCCTGGAAAGTATAAGCTCTTTCTCCATTGACACTTACAATTCTGTCTCCAACTTCTATACCAGCCGCTTCTGCAGGAGAGCCAGGAAGAACTTCACTGACGATATTACTGCTATACCCTGTAAAAAGCGTAACGGTAAAAAGAACGAGGAGCGCCATGATCAGATTCATGATCGGACCTGCTGCAATAATTGAAATTTTTCTCAACGGACTCTTCGAAAAGAATGATCCTTCACCGGATTCATCTTCGGTCTCTCCGAACATCTTAACAGAACCCCCGATTGGAAGCGCCTTGATGGAAAACAGAGTATTTTTCCCTTGTTTCTTAAATATTCTTGGTCCCATACCAATAGAGAATTCCTCTACGGTGACCCCGTTTAATCTTGCCATGATAAAATGTCCAAACTCGTGCCCAAGCACCAGGAGCCCAAAGGCAAATATCGATAATGCTAAATACATGCTACACCTCTTTAAATTTTCTTCTGATATGGCTTCTTACCGCTTCATCTGTCTCAAACACCTTGTCCAAGGTGATTTCTCCGAGATTGTCAAAGGTTTTTACAGCCTCTTCGACGACGGATACGATATCGATATAACGGATTTTTTCTTTTAAAAATAGGGATACGGCTTCTTCATTCGCACTGTTTAAAACTGCAGTCGAAAGACCACCGTTATTTCCAGCCTGTATGGCCAAATCCAGAGCCCTAAACGTTTCCCGGTCGGGTTCTAGAAAATGCAGAGCATTAAAGCTTAAAAAATCAAGCTCCTTTGCCACGGCTTCATGCCTGTTTGGATAATTAATGGCGTACTGAATAGGCAGCCTCATATCTGGCGACCCTAATTGTGCGATGATGCTATTGTCCTTAAATTCCACCATGGAGTGAATAATGCTTTCCGGGTGTACGTAGACCTTAATCTTATCATAAGGGACATCAAAGAGCCACTTCGCTTCGATGACTTCAAGCCCCTTGTTCATGAGCGTTGAGGAATCTATGGTAATTTTAGCGCCCATCACCCAGTTCGGGTGTTTGAGTGCCATTTCCTTCGTAACTCCTTCAAGGAACTTCCTGTCCTTTCCAAGGAAAGGTCCTCCCGAAGCGGTCAGGATGATCTTTTTCACTTCATCCGGCTTCGAACCCTGAAGGCTTTGAAAGATTGCTGAGTGTTCTGAATCGACCGGAAGGATGCGCACACCCTTCTCCCTTGCCAGTGCCATGACGATTTCACCGGCAGCGACTAAGGTTTCTTTGTTCGCCAGTGCAATATCCTTACCCGCTTTTATCGCTTCTATGGTTGGCCTGAGGCCTACCATGCCCATAAGGGAAGTCACGACCATGTCAATCTCTGGAAGTGTAGAGATCCGTACAAGGCCTTCCATTCCAAAGCTCACTTCGCCTTGATAGCCGATCTCTTTCAACATCTCTTTTGCGCTCTGATAGGAATCCTCTCTTGTGATGGCCACATGAGGAGGGTTGAACTCTTCTATGATCTCTTTTAATGTATTTAAATTTGAATGGACTGAAACACCAGAGAGGCTGATGCCTTTTTCCTGTCTCAATACACTGAGGGTTTGTGTTCCGATGGAACCTGAGGCTCCTATGATAGAAATAGATCTCAAAAGATGATCTCCTTTCAACTTCTTCGTTTCCTAAAATACTTACCTGTCCATTATACAAAAGATTTATTAAATATTACTAACATTCCTATAAATTCTTCAAGAAGTTCGGCTTAAACCTTAGCTTTTCCAAAAAAATAAAGTTGGAAAAACAATTTGTTCTCCAACTTGATTCATTAAAATGTTTCACGCTCATGTGCCTATTTATTTCTTTTCAAAAGCAGAGTCAGAATGTAGTTGTTTAAGGATCTGTTTTCCTTATCAGCTTCCTTTAAGAGTTCCTCTTTTAAATCAACAGGAAGCGTAAAAAGGATTTTGGTTTTGGGTTCTTTTTTCATGATATAACCTCCTCGATTATTGACTCTATTCATAACTACTCTTATATACAATATATTATTATCTAAGGGATTAATCAATATACAAACGTTAAACATCTAATGAACATTGTGCATTTTTTCCTATAACAATAAGAAAAAGCCACCCTATTGGATGACTTTTTGTTATTGTTATTTATTTTATTTGACAATTTTGATACGTAGACTCATTTTGAGGTAATTAAAGTTACCCTCGCTATATGAGATACATCACATAAGCATAAACAAAAAGTGCTACAAAGAGTATGGAGTCAAATCTATCTAATATTCCCCCATGTCCGGGGATAAGTTTAGGATAATCCTTTTCTTCTGCATATCTTTTTATTGCAGAAGCTGCAAGGTCTCCAATTTGACCAAACATGGCGCCAAAAAAGCCCATGATGAGAAATTTCCATGGCTCAATGCCCGTATAGGACTGCACGACATATCCGAGAAGAAATGCGCCAAGCGCTCCTCCAACGAGTCCGCCAATTGCCCCTTCAATAGTCTTTTTCGGACTGACTCTTTCAATGAGCTTATGTTTTCCAAAGGCCCTTCCCGTATAGTAAGCCATCGTATCGCAAACCCATGAGATGACAAATACACTGTATACAAGATAGATTCCCCCATTCAATCCTTCCAGAAGAATAAGAAATCCAAACATGACTCCTGTATAGATAAATCCCATGACAGTAAGCGAAATATCCGTAATGGAGTATCTTTCACTGAAGACCATGATGACAAATCCAATGGTCGTTGCCATCGCAATGATGACCGCGAGATGCCGAAGGGGATCTTCGTTGAAAACAAGAAGAACATAATAAATTAAAAGTGCCCCATAACCAAGACTCTTCACCGGATGATGACCTTTTTTTATGATGACATGATAAAATTCAAATAATCCTCTTGCCGCAAGAAATAAGGTGGTGATCTTTAAAAAGTATCCACCTAAAAAAATAAAAACTAATAATGGAATCAAGGTCAAGGCGCCAATGTACCTCTTATTCACTCTTCAGTCCTCCAAATCTTCGATCCCTTTTCTGATAATCTCCGATGGCCATTCTTAAATGCGCTTCGGTAAAATCAGGCCAATTGATGTTGCTGAACCAAAGTTCACTATATGCACCCTGATAGAGAAGAAAATTTGAAATTCTAAGTTCTCCGCTCGGTCTGATGATGAGTTCCGGGTCAGGTTGCCCCTTTGTATAGAGATAATCCTTGAAAGACTCTTCAGTCAGCTCATCAAGTGTAATTCTGCCTTCCTGGATATCTTTGAAGACATCTTTTACGCCATGGATAATTTCCTCACGCCCACCATAATTGAGTGCAAGGTTCATTTCGACCCCTGTATTGTTTCTCGTCTTTTCCTTGGCGTGATTGAGTTCATCCTGAGCAAGCTGAGGAAGTCTGTCGATATTTCCCAGATAATTCACGATGACATTGCTCTTGTGAAGTTCATCCAGTTCTTTCCTGAGATATTCCACAAGAAGTGACATCAGCGCGCTCACTTCTTCCTTGGGCCTCTTCCAGTTTTCTGTAGAAAAGGCATATAAGGTCAGATGTTTTACACCGAGTCGGTCACATTCCTTGATGATACGCCTAATGGTCTCAACTCCAGCCTTATGACCCATGCTTCGAGGGAGATTCCGCGCTTTGGCCCATCTGCCATTGCCATCCATAATGATTCCGATATGGTTTGGAATCCTTGTGAGGTCAAGTGCATCCTCTTCTATCACCGATTTCGGTTGCTTTTTGAATAAATTAAACATTTTGTACCTTCCTTCAAATGAGAAGATTAGACTTTCATGATGTCCTTTTCCTTCTCGACAACAATCTTATCAACTTTCTTGATATAATCGTCAACCTTCTTTTGAACATCTTCCTCAGCCTTCTTTACTTCATCTTCGGAGATTTCCTTCTTCATGGCCTTGATCTTCTCAATGGTATCACGTCTGATTGATCTGATTGCTACCTTGGCTTCCTCAGCTCTCTTGCCGACAACTTTCACAAGGTTCTTTCTTGTTTCCTCTGTCAATTCTGGAATAACAAGCCTGATGACTGATCCGTCATTGTTAGGATTAAGATTAAGATCTGACATGTTGATTGCCTTTTCAATAGCCTTTAATGCTGATTTCTCCCAAGGAGTGATCATCAGTATTCTTGGTTCAGGTACTGAAATGTTTCCCACCTGGCTGATTGGAACCATGCTTCCGTAATATTCAACTTCAAGTCTGTCCAGCATGGTTGGATTTGCACGTCCAGCTTTTAACGTAGCAAGCTCCGCGTCCAAATTCTTTAAGGTTTTTCCCATTTTCTCTTCCAGGACTTTCAATAAATCATTAATCATTGTCTTTCCTCCCGTTAAATTCTATTATTTCTATTATAATTCATTGCCATCGATAATGGTGCCGTTTGACTCACCCAAAATCGCTTTTTTGATATTGCCTTCCCCGTCAAGTCCGAAAACGATGATTGGGATGTCATTATCCTTACACAAGGTGATCGCTGTGATATCCATGACCTTTAGATCCTGTTCGATGACCTGCTTATAAGTAAGTCTGTCATATTTTTTAGCCTCAGGATGTAATTTGGGATCCATGTCGTATACGCCATCAACTTTCTTTGCAAGCAGGATACATTCTGCTTCAATTTCTGCCGCTCTAAGTGCTGCAGCTGTATCTGTGGTGAAATAAGGATTACCTGAACCAGCAGCGAAAATAACCACTCTGCCCTTTTCAAGATGTCTTACCGCTCTTCTTCTAATGAATGGCTCTGCAATTTCTCTCATCTCGATGGCTGATTGTACCCTAGTTTCAATACCAAGATCCTCTAAAGAGTTTTGAAGCGCTAAAGCGTTGATACAGGTTGCAAGCATGCCCATGTTATCGGCTGTTACCCTGTCCATTCCACTTCCTTCTCTTCCTCTCCAGATATTGCCCGCGCCAATTACTGCTCCGACCTCAACACCCATATCCACAAGTTCCTTGATTTCTTCCGCGATTCTTGTGGCTACAGTAAAATCAATTCCATAGCCATTTACACCAGCTAAGGATTCTCCTGACAGCTTAAGCATTACTCTCTTATATTTAGGTTCGCTCATTTTACCCTCCGTATGTGAATTATAGTTCCATTCTATCAACTATTTTAAAAAAAGAGAACACTTTCGGTGTTCCCTTTTTTAATTCTTTAAATTGCTCTATGACTTTTCTTAGTTCTTATTCATCTGAGCTGCAACTTCAGCTGCAAAATCTACTTCTTCCTTTTCGATTCCTTCGCCCTTTTCGAATCTTACAAAGTTTACAACTTCAATGTTTCCAAGCTTCTTTGATTCTTCCTTAAGGTAAGCTGCGATGGAAAGGTCAGGATTCTTAACAAACTGCTGGTTAACCAAACAAACTTCCTTGAAGAACTTGTTTATTCTTCCACCGATCATCTTCTCAACGATGTTCGCTGGCTTACCTTCATTAAGTGCCTGTACTCTGTAGATTTCCTTCTCTCTTTCGATGGTGTCAGGATCAACAGATGTCTGGTCAAGGAAAGCTGGGTTAAGTGCTGCGATATGCATTGCTACATCTCTTGCAACAGTTGTAACGCCATCAGTTGTGTTGTCAGACTTAACCTGAACAACAACGCCGATCTTTCCACCCATGTGGATGTATGAAGCAACAAGTCCATCTGGAGCATTGAAGTTTACAAATCTTCTCAGATTCATGTTTTCTCCAAGCTTTGCAATAAGTCCTGTAACGGCGTCCTGTACGGTTCCACCGTTTAATGAAAGCGCCTTAACTTCTTCGATGTCTTTTGCATTGCTCTTCGCAGCAACTTCTGCGATAGCATTTGCAAGATTCACAAAGTCAACGTTAGCTGAAACGAAATCAGTCTCACAGTTAAGCTCTATGATTGATCCACTCTTCTTGTCTTCTGAAACAAATGTAGCGATAACACCTTCTGATGCTACTCTACCGGACTTCTTGGCAGCGGATGCCAGTCCCTTTTCTCTCAGAATATCGATTGCCTTTTCCATATCCCCATCAGCTTCGGTCAATGCTTTCTTACAATCCATCATACCAGCGCCAGTCTTTTCTCTTAGTTCCTTTACTGCTTGTGCACTTATCATTTAAATTCCTCCTAATATATATATCATTAATTATCTTTCTCTAAAAGAAAAGGTAAATGGAAAACCACCTACCTTTAAACTTACTTACTCAGCTAACTCTTCGCCTTGCTTTGCTTCTAATATCGCATCACCAAGCTTTGATGTGATCAGTTTTACTGCTCTGATGGCATCATCATTTCCAGGGATGATATAATCAATCTCATCTGGATCACAGTTGGTATCTACGATAGCAACTATTGGAATATTAAGTGCTTTTGCTTCAGCAATAGCAATTCTTTCTTTTCTTGGGTCTACGATGAAAATTGCACCGATGTTGTTTACATCAAGGTTCTTGATTCCGCCAAGATTTCTCTCAAGCTTCTCTAGTTCCTTCATTAGGGATGCTACTTCCTTCTTAGGAAGAACTTCGAATGTTCCATCTTCTTCCATCTTATGGATTTCTTCCATTCTGTAAATTCTCTTCTTAATGGTACCAAAGTTGGTAAGCATTCCGCCTAACCATCTGTTGTTAACAAAGTGCATGTTTGCTCTGATTGCTTCCTCTTGGATAGCTTCCTGAGCCTGCTTCTTTGTTCCTACGAAAAGGACATCCTTTCCATCGGCTGCTACGCTTCTTACGAATTCGTATGCGGTATCCATAAGCTTTACAGTCTTCTGCAGGTCTAGGATATAGATCCCGTTTCTCTCTGTAAATATGTATGGAGCCATCTTAGGGTTCCATCTTCTGGTCTGATGACCAAAGTGAACACCAGCTTCTAAAAGCTGTTTCATTGAAATTACTGCCATTATTACTACCTCCTGGTTTTTAACCTTCCAATCCCGTCAACTCTTAGAGGAACCTCTTCGGCACCACCTCTAAAATCAGCGATTGTGATTATTTTTATCCTCAAACATTATAACATACAAGATTTTCATATACAAGAAAAACCAGCTTTACGACTGGTTTTTGCTAATTAGTTAAAGATATTCATTATTTTTTCTTTATTTCAAGTTTTTCCAGAAGCTTATCGTTTAGAATCGTAATTCTGGTTCCCTTCATTCCAAGGGATCTAGACTTGATTACGCCTGCGCTTTCAAGCTTTCTTAAGGCATTAACGATAACTGATCTTGTGATTCCAACTTTGTCCGCAATCCTTGAGGCTACGAGCAAACCTTCGTCTCCATCCAGTTCTCTGAAAATATGATTGACTGCTTCCTTTTCACTGTAAGACAGTGTATGGATGGCAAGATCAACAACATCATTCTTTCTCTGATCTTCTTCGCTTTCCAGCTGTTTGGATCTAAGAATTTCAAGTCCGATGATTGTAGCTGAATATTCAGCAAGTACAATATCCTCATCTTCGAAAGCCTCTCCGAGCGTAACAAGAATAAGTGTTCCCAGTCTCTCACGATTTCCATTGATTGGAACAATTGTCGTGAGCTTGTTTTGTTTCTCATATTCTTTTTCAACATTCAGGACGAATCTTTCATCTGAATTCAGGTTAGTCAGTGTTTCACCAATTTTAAGTAAAACATCATTGTATTCATCACCATATTTCATATCTTCGAAAATAGAGGCATTTTCATCGGTAGTGGTAAATGAATGCGCAAAATTATGTCCTAGAATCTTTCCTCTTCTGCTTACTACATAGACGTCAGCGTTTAATTCTTCGCTTAGGATTCCACAAATATCATCAAAAACCACTGGTTCTGTACCGGATTTCTGAAGAATTTTGTTTAATTTTCTGGTCTTGTTAAGTAATGACATATCTTAACCCCCTATAATTAAATTCGTAAAAACTAATATTATGAATATTTAGAATTGTTACGTACTCTCCCAAGATGATATCATAAATTTAACAATTATTCAATAATATTAAACAATTCTGATTGTATTTTTTTGATAATTATTTTCATTTGCAGAAAATTCAAGTAGAACAATGAATTTTACGCAAATACTTGAAAATGCACGGAGCCCAAAGTCATCGATTATTTCTTCCTTACCCGTGAGGTTCGGCAAGGGATTTAAAACCCTCGAGATTATCTCACGAATCCGTGATTTTATGATTTTGTCCCATTAAAAAAGAGGGCGGAACGATAGGGTTCCTCCCTCTTTTTTTACATTAGAATTGTTTGTCTACCTCTATTGATTAAGTTTTATCTCGATTTTGACGCTTAAGCCTCGGCTTTTTCTTTAAGGATGATCTTGTGTTTGCATTCTTCATTGGAACACTCAAGATAAGTCCCCTCTTTTTTCGAGTACTTTTTATACATCAGGCTGTTGCAGACAGGACACGGTTCCTTGACAGGTTCGTACCAGCTGACATAGTTACATTCCGGATATCTGGAACATCCGTAGAATTTTCTTCCCTTCTTGGATTTTCGTTGAAGAACGTCCCCTTCATGGCAAGTCGGACATTTCACATCAAGTCTTTCCACGATTGGCTTTGTGTTCTTACAATCAGGATATCCTGAACAGGCAAGGAATTTCCCGAATCTCCCGTTCTTAATGACAAAGTGCCTTCCGCATTTCTCACAGATCTCATCAGAGATTTCATCTTCGATGGTAATCTTTGAAACTTTGCTTTCTGCAAACTCAATATCCTTTTTCAGCGGTTCATAGAAACTTCCGACAACATCTCTCCACTTTTCAGTTCCTTCTTCGATCAGGTCAAGTCTTGATTCCATAGCTGCTGTAAACTGTACATCAACGATTCCTTTGAAGTATTCGTTCATGATGGAATTAACTATTTTTCCTAAATCTGTTGGAACAAGATTTCTCTTTTCTCTTTCGACATAGGTTCTATTGATCAGTGTCGAAATGGTAGGTGCATAGGTTGAAGGTCTTCCAATTCCGAGTTCTTCAAGTGTTTTAACAAATGAAGCCTCTGTATATCTTGCAGGTGGCTGCGTGAAATGCTGATCCAAAAGAATTTCCTTAGCCTTTAATTTTTCATTTTCATCTAAATCAGGAATGGCTGTATTTTCTTCGTCTTCGTCATTCTTGTAATCATAGAGTTTCATGAATCCATCAAATTCAATTGAAGATCCACTGGCTCTGAATTTGTAGCTACCGTTCAGCACTTCAAGGCTTATGGTATTCATCATGCATGAAGTCATCTGGCTTGCCATGAATCTCTCCCAAATCAGTTTATAGAGTTTGTATTCTTCCGGTCTCAAACTCTCTTTTACTTTCTCAGGGGTGAGGGTGACATCTGAAGGTCTTATGGCTTCATGGGCATCCTGAGCATTGCTTCTCCCCTTATACACCTTTGGTGTTTTAGGATAATAAGCTTCTCCGTAGGTGCTTACGATAAATTCCTTAGCTGCGGTCTGTGCTTCTGAGGATATTCTTGTAGAGTCGGTTCTCATGTAAGTAATGAGTCCAACTGAACCATGTCCCTTGATCTCCATACCTTCATAAAGCTTTTGCGCGATGCTCATGGTTCTGGACGCTTGGAAATTCATTCGTTTTGAAGCTTCCTGCTGAAGCGTTGATGTAATAAAGGGCGCCAGCGGATTCTTCAGCTTTGTTCCCTTTTTCAGGTTTGAAACGATGAATTCTCCCTTTTCAAGTTCTTTTTTAATTCCATTCGCTTCTTTTTCAGAAACAATCTCGATTTTTTTATTCTTATATTGAGTGAGCTTTGTCTTGATTGAAGTTTTGTCTTTCATCAGAAGGGCATCAATCGTCCAATATTCTTTGGACTCAAATTTCTCAATTTCAACTTCTCTATCGCAAATGATCTTTAGTGCAACAGACTGTACTCTTCCTGCACTCAAGCCCCATTTTACATTTCTCCAGAGAATCGGGCTGATTTGATAACCCACCAGCCTGTCGACAACGCGCCTTGCCTGCTGCGCGTCAAATACCTTTTCATCAATAGGTCTGGCATTCTTGATTGATTTTTTAACCGCATCTTTTGTTATTTCATTGAAGACTATTCTCACATTGTCCTTGGGATCGAGTTTGAGGATGCTTGCCAAATGAAAACTGATGGCTTCCCCTTCGCGGTCAGGGTCAGTTGCGAGATAAATCTTATCAGCTTTTTTAGCTGCCTTCTTTAATTTATCAAGAAGTTCACCTTTTCCTCTGATGGTAATGTATTTGGGTTCAAAGTTGTTCTCCACATCTACACCCAGTTGGCTTTTTGGAAGATCCCTAATATGCCCCATGGATGCTTCAACGGTATAGCCCGCACCCAGATATTTTTTAATGGTCTTCGCCTTTGCAGGTGATTCTACTATTACTAATTTTTGACTCATAAATTCTCCCCTAATAGACATATATTCTTCATTATCTACTTCATATATATTTATCTACATTTTAATTGATTGTTTCATAGATTTGCTTTTTTGTCATCTATTTTTTTTATTTTTACAAAACAGTACAAATTTATAATGTTTTTGTACTAAAGATAACCACCAAATTCATCATCTCTTTCGCGATAAAAATTCACAACTTTAATGAATGCGTGAATTAATTTCATATTCTATACTATGAAATTTGAAATGTCAAAAAAATTGTTTGAAAACAATTCGGCCATCCTTTGTTTTTTCGATAACTTTTGCAATTTCAAACCGCGTGATCAATACGTCCAAATTTTCTTTCGTGATGGCAAATAGCTTAAGGAGTGCAGCCTTTTCCATAGGAACGGATACAAGTCCAAGATCCGAGATCCGATGATAGAGAGCGAGTGGAAATGCATCCAAAATATCCTCCAATAGATTTTCTTTTCGATATAATATTCTGGCGCCCATATCAATAAGGGAATTGGTCCCTTTCCCTGTAATCGAGAAAATCGGAGATGGAACGGCGTATATTCTCCGATTGATTTCTTCCCCATAGGACGCGGTATGAAGTGAACCGCTTTTCTCAGCAGCTTCTGTGACTATAATGAAATCAGACAGTGCAGCGATGATTTTATTCCGCATGGGAAATGTCCACTTTTTAGGACCATACCCTTTCGGATACTCAGACAAGAGAAGCCCTTGTCCTTTAATTTCCCTAAATAGAGAATCATTTTCTTTGGGATAACTGATATTAAGGCCATTCCCGAGAATACAAATGGTTTTACCGTTCTCAAGCAGGGCATTGCCATGAGCTATGGCATCAACGCCTCTTGCCCCTCCACTTACGATAACGCCTCCAATCTTCGCGATGGAGAGCGCAAGCTCCTTTGTAACCCTCTCGCCGTATAAGGAATTATTTCTAGAGCCAACAATCCCAATGGCTGGTCTTCCCAAAAGACTCAAGTCCCCTTCATAAAAAATGACAAGCGGAGGCCAGTTCATGTCATAAAGTTTCTTTGGATAATTCTCCTCCCCGATGAGGAGGTAATTCCGGTTTTCATCAATCAATGACTTGATCCGTCTCATTTCTTCACTGGGATAATCGACTCTTTCCTTCGTCATCCAATCATGTCTTGTTTTATAATCCATAAGGCTAAAGGCAGCCTTTAGCCTCGCTTCACGATTGATTCCCTCATAAAATTCTCTATTCATCAATAATACCTCCAAAGGATAATTCTGTAAGAAACATCTCTTACTGTCATTATCTTTTGGAGGTATTATCTTAAACACTTTCATGCTCACTTCGATTTTTATCAGGTTATCATTTCTTATCTATTAAATAAAGTTCGTGATAAAGCTCATGCGGTGAAGAGGTGTCGGACCTAACCTTCTTATGGCGTCGATATGGTCTTTACTGCCATAACCCACATTGCTTTTAAACCCATACTCCGGATAAAAAGCATCGAGTTTCTCCATAAGCCTGTCCCGATGTACTTTGGCGATGATGGAAGCGCAGGCTATGGAAGCGCTCAGCGAGTCACCCTTGATTAAGGCGAGGTTAGCCCCCTCATAATCTTTAACCTTGTATCCATCGGACAAGACGAGTTCAGGCTTCACCGATAGGTTTCTGATGGCCCCTCTGAAGATCTCATGATTGCAATACGAGATGCCCAGTCTGTCAATATCGAGGTTGCTCATCTCATGAATGGCGTAAGACAAGGCTTTCTCCCTAATCATCACATCAAGTTCTTCCCTTTTCGCTTTAGAAAGTTTCTTGGAGTCATTGATGCCAAGAATCAGGTTTTCAAGATCCGATCCTGGTTTTAAAACGACTGCAGCCCCAACAATCGGTCCTGCGAGAGGTCCTCTTCCCACTTCGTCCACACCACAAACAATCTTTCCATACTTCATGTCAAAATTATATAACGCTGTTACCCGGCTGATTTCAGCTTCTCTCCTTGCAGATTCCTTCAAGAGAAAATCAGCAAGTTCCTGAACGGATTTCCTGGAATCTTCTTTAAGGTACATCACATAATCTTCATCATGTTCAAGAACCTCCTCAAGATTTGCCTTGAGGAAATCTTTGATGAATTTAACGCTTTGTCCGCTAAAATCAACGTTCATCCTTTTCCTCCGCTGGCCATTCCAATGAAATCGGTCCAAGCTTTGCATTTCTAAATTCATCGAGAACCAGGACAGCTACCCTTGAGTAATCTATTTCTCCACCCTTGACGATGCATCCTCTTTTGATTGCAATCTGGTTTAGATTCTCAATTCCCTCATCAGAAAACTCCTCAAGGTTGTATCTCTCCATAAGCCTGTGTTTGTAGTGTTTCCCAAGCTTTTCTATCAGCCTTAATGCCAGCGTTTCGATATCCATGATTTCATCCTTGATGGCACCTGTAAATGCAAGGTTAAGTGACGTTTCTTCGTCCTCAAACTTTGGCCAAAGGATACCTGGGGTATCCAGAAGCTCAATCCCATCCTTGGTCTTGATCCACTGCTTGTTTTTCGTCACACCTGGTCTGTTTCCGACTTTTGCAATGGCTGACTTGGACATTCTATTAATGAAGGAACTCTTGCCGACATTTGGAATCCCGACAACCATAGCCCTGATTTCATAATGAACTATCCCTCTGGCCTTGCTTCTGGCGAGTTTTTCCTTTAAGAGCAGTTCTATCGTTGGCTTAATGGCATTAAGCCCTTTTCCGGTAACACAGTTCACTTCAAGGACAAGCGTATTGTCATTTTCCAGCTTCTTCTTCCAGTTCTTCGTTACCCTTTCCTCAGCCATGTCCGCCTTATTGAGAAGGATGATCCTTGGCTTATCCCCTATAATCTTCTCGATCTCAGGATTTTTGGACGACCTTACAATTCTCGCATCGCGGATTTCTATAACCACATCGACAAGCTTTAAATTATTTGTAATTTCCCTTCGGGTTTTCACCATATGTCCCGGGAACCAATTGATATGCATATCCAAATCGTTTCACTTCCTTTATCTCAAAGCAAGAGTTATAACCCTTGCTCCAATTTCTTTTCTTTATTGTTCAATCCTTAACTTCTAACATTATACATGTTTTGAGTCTATTCGTCTTTAATCGACTACTAATCCTCTGAAATCCAGAAACGCATGACAATTTCATCGCCATCCTCAATTTCATTTTCAAGGATTCCACCATTGTTTACTATCGTCTTTTTCGAGGCTGTATTTCCTTTATTGCATGTAATCAGGATTTTTTTAAGCCCAAGTTCCTTTGCCAAAGGGAGCGCAAGTTTAAGCATAGTAGTCGCATACCCTTTTCTTCTTTCACTTGGTCTTACGCCATAGCCGATATGTCCTCCGACACCTAGAAGATATTCATTCAAGCTGTGACGGATATCAATTGCGCCAAGGATCCTCTCCCCATCCATCAAAAAGTAAAGGCTTGCCTTGACGAATCCAATGGGTGCATTTGTCTCCATGAGTCTTTCACTCGATAGCCAATCCCGAAAATCCATTCCTCGAAGCCTGGCAGCGTAAGGAACAAGCTTTTCTCCTGCCTTTTCCCATTCTTCATTAAAGTCGATAATTTCTTTTTTCATTTCTATATCTGGTTTTCTAAGTACAAGCGTCATCTACTCTTCCTCCACATTACATTCTTTCATTTTCTTCATAAAAGAGTTTCTTCCTTATCTTTCATTATACAGATTCAGTGGAGCAATGCAGTTTAAAATATGATTAAAGACAAAATAAAAAAGAGACCTAAGCCTCTTTTTTATCGTCTTATCTAGCGTCTTTAACTTTAGCAGCTTTACCAACTCTGTCTCTTAAGTAGAATAACTTAGCTCTTCTTACTCTACCCTTTCTGATAACTTCAACCTTATCAACAGATGGTGAGTTAACTGGGAAAGTTCTTTCTACTCCAACACCGTAAGCAAGTCTTCTCACTGTGAAGTTTTCTCTAACTCCACCGTTCTGGATCTTGGTTACTGTTCCTTCGAATGTCTGGATTCTTTCCTTTTCGCCTTCCTTAATCTTAACGTGAACCTTGATGGTATCACCTACGTTAAAATATGGTAGTGCAGTCTGTCTCAGCTGTTCAGCTTCAATAGCTCTGATTAATTCGTTCATTATGCATTCCCTCCTACGGATAAATTGACGTTCATACAGAAGATTTCTTCTCAGTGGACCGCCCGTACTAGCACAAACTATATTCTATCATAATATATTTACGTATTACAAGTAGAATCTGTCTTCAATCATTCACTTTTTGCAAATAATTTTAGAATTTTTTTATCGTCCTTTGAAAGGACATGTTTTTGAAAGAGGTCTGGCCTTCTCTCCTCTGTGGTTTTGAGCATCATGTACCTTCTCCATTTTCGGATATTCTCATGGTGCCCCGACAAGAGGACGGATGGAACCTGCTTTCCTTCATAAACTTCGGGTCTTGTGTATTGGGGATATTCAAGGAGATTCTCTGTAAAACTTTCGATTTCAGCGCTATCTTCCTTGTTCAAAACCCCGCTCTTCAGCCTTAAAATACTGTCGATAATAGGTATGGCAGCCATTTCTCCACCAGTGATGATAAAATCGCCAAGTGAAATCTCCATATCAATTTCGTCATAGATCCTTTCATCTATTCCTTCATAATGTCCGCAAAGAAAGATCAGTTCTTCCTTACTAGAAAGTTCCCTGGCCATTTCCTGGTTAAAGGTCTTACCTTTAGGTCCAAGAAATATAACCGGGCCACGGTTTTCTTTGCGAAGATGCCTGATGGCATCAAGGACAGGCTGAGGCGTCATGACTTGTCCTGATCCGCCGCCATAAGGATAGTCATCCACTTTCTTATGACGGTCTGTGGAAAAATCCCGGATATTTATCGGGTTTATGGTGAAAAGTCCCTTTACTTTGGCACGTCCGATGATGCTTTGGTTAAAGATCTCAAACATGTCAGGAAAAAGGGTAAGGATATCAATCCTCATCGGACCACTCCCTCACGGGCTTAATGACAACCTTGTTAAGGGAGATGTCAACGCTTAGAACGATGTCCTTTATCGCAGGAATAAGGAGTTCCTTCGGTTCTTGGATCCAATAAACATCATTGGCTTTTGTGGTGATGACATCATATATTTTTCCAAGATCTTTGCCTTCACTGTCAAATACTGTACAATCTTTAAGATCTTCGATAAAATAAGCGTCTTTCTCAAGTTTTACCGCATCATCTCTATTTACCTCTAGTGTTTTTCCACGAAGTCTTTCCGCTGCATAAAGATCTTCGCAGCCTTCAAGTTTCATGATTACCCTGTCACTGCCTACAGTGACATAGATCACTTTAACTTCTTTTCCGTCAATGAGAACACTTTTTAGGCCTGTAAATCTCCTAATGTCGTCTGTGAGGGGAAATACTTTGACTTCACCTTTTATGCCATGGGGTTTTGTAATTTCTCCGATGGTTAGATATTCTTTCATTTTTTACCTCAAAATCTAATTTATACTGCAAAAGCCTACTTATTTCTAAGCAGGCTGTGTAACCAAAATAGTCATTAAACTATTTCAACATGTACTTTCTTGTTTTCTTTCATTGAAGCGGCTTTGACAACAGTTCTGATGGCTTTCGCAATCTTTCCCTGCTTACCGATGACTTTGCCCATATCGTCCGGATGGACTCTAAGTTCTAGCGTCATGATATCGTCTTTGTCCACTTCAGTTACAGAAACCTCTTCGGGGTGATCTACCAATTCCTTAGCGATAAACTCAACTAATTCTCTCACTATATTCCCTCCGATTACTTCTTGATTCCAGCCTTGTCAAAAAGTCTAGCAACAACCTCTGTAGGCTGTGCTCCCTTGTTCAACCATTCTGTAGCCTTTTCAGCATCTATGTTGATTACCTTTGGTACGCTGATTGGATTGTAGAAGCCGATTTCTTCGATCGCCTTACCACCTCTTGCATTTCTTGAATCTGCAACAACCACTCTGTAGAAAGGTGCCTTTTTAGTACCCATTCTTCTTAATCTGATTTTAACTGCCATTTAAATTTCACCTCCTATTTTACTTTTACACTAAAACGGTAATTTACCGAACATTCCTTTTTTGGAACCTTTTTGCATCGATCCCATCTGTTTCATCATCTTTTTCATGTTTTCAAACCCTTTAAGGAGTTTGTTCACATCTTGAATGGTCGTTCCGGATCCCTTTGCAATTCTCTTCTTGCGGGATGCGTTTTCAAGTAGTTTTGGGTTTCTTCTTTCTTTCAATGACATGGAATGGATGATACTTCTCGTTCTCATCATTTCCTTTTCACTGTCCTCAAGATTTACACCTTTAAGCTCTTTACTGTTCATGCCAGGCACCATTTCCATAATTTTGTTAAGCGGTCCAAGTTTCTGCATTTGTTCAAAGGCTTTTAGATAATCTTCGAAGTTAAACTCCTTGCTCATCATCTTTGAACCCAGTTCCCGGGCATCTTTCTCATCTATGGAAGATTGTGCTTTCTCAATCAGGCTAAGGACATCGCCCATGCCTAAAATACGGCTGGCCATCCGTTCCGGATGAAAAACTTCCAGGTCATTCATCTTTTCTCCGATACCGGAGAATTTGATAGGTTTTCCGGTCACTTCTCTTATGGAAAGAGCAGCTCCGCCCCTGGTATCACCATCTAGTTTTGTGAGGATAACTCCTGTGATGTCGAGAGTGCTGTTAAAGCTCTCCGCAACATTCACCGCATCCTGACCCGTCATGGAGTCGACCACAAGAAGAGTTTCCATTGGTCTTACCGAAGACTTAATCATCTTCAGCTCTTCCATGAGTTCCTCGTCAATGTGGAGTCTGCCTGCGGTATCAATGATGACCACGTCGCATCCTTCTTTTCTGGCATATTCCATTGATGCCTTGGCAATGTCCACAGGATTAACTTTATCCCCCATGGAAAACACCGGGATATCAATTTGGCTGCCAACGATCTGCAACTGTTTAATGGCTGCAGGTCTGTATACGTCTGCTGCAACAAGAAGCGGCTTTCGGTTTCTTTTTCTCAAATATAGAGCAAGTTTTCCAGCCATCGTGGTTTTACCTGCGCCCTGAAGACCTACCAGCATGAATGCCGTTATGGAGGAATCGAAGTTAAGTTTGGCTTCACTTCCACCCATTAGCGCTGTCAGCTCTTCATTGACGATTTTAACCACTTGCTGCCCTGGGGTAAGGCTCTCAAGAACCTCACTGCCCATTGCCTTTTCACTGACATTCTTTACAAAAGTCTTGACGACCTTAAAATTTACATCAGCTTCAAGAAGGGCTAGTCTAACTTCTCTCATGGCTTCTTTAATATCTTTTTCTGTAAGCTTACCTTTTCCGCGAAGCTTTTTGAAAGTTTCTTGGAGACGTTCGGCTAAACTGTCGAAGGCCATGTTATCCCTCCTTATAACTCCTCCAGGAGTTTAATGATTTCACTACAGTCACAATTTTTTTCTTTAAGCAGATCTACAATTTCCTTTTTGATTTGTTCCTCCTTGATGGAGTTTTTTAGAAGACTAAGCTTATCTTCATAATCATTAAGGGTCTTATAACATCTCTTGATCAAGTCATGAATCGCTTGTCTCGATGTACTTTGATTATCAGCGATTTCAGATAAGGAGTAATCCATATTATAGTATTGATCTAAAATACTTCTCTGCTTCTCTGTTAAAAGCTGACCATAAAAGTCTATCAACAAGGATATTTCTGTTCTGTCATCCATAACCTCACCTACCACACGACTTAGTTTACAGAAAAACGAAAGAGGTGTCAAGTACTTTTACTTAACACCTCTACTTTTTTTATCTTTTTTTGTTTGGATTCTTTTTTCCCAGCACCAGCGCTGAATTACACAAAGTCTAAAACCAGCTCTTCAGATGGGCATAAGTTAAATTTCAATGAAGAAACTTAAATGACCGCTTCAGCAAAAGCCTTGGCATCAAAGTCTTCCAAGTCATCTATTCCTTCACCGACGCCGATGTAGACAACAGGAATATTAAGCGTTTGATTGATGGATAAGACGACTCCGCCTTTAGCTGTACCATCAAGCTTTGTGAGGATAATTCCATCGAGCTTGGTGACTTTCTGGAATTCCTGGGCCTGGACAATGGCATTTTGTCCGCTGGTTCCATCAAGGACAAGCAGCGAATAGATATTCGCGTCGATAAATTCCCGATCGATGACCCTTTTGATCTTCTCCAGTTCATTCATGAGGTTCTTCTTATTGTGGAGCCTTCCTGCAGTATCACAGATCAGCACATCCGCTCCTCTTGCCTTGAATGCCTCCATGGCATCATAAACAACAGCTGCAGGGTCTGAACCCTCCTGGTGTTTCACGATATCCACTTCAGCTCGCTTTGCCCAAACTTCCAGTTGGTCGATGGCTGCAGCTCTAAATGTATCAGCTGCAGCAAGGATGACCTTCTTTCCCTCTTTTTTATACTTATGGGCAAGCTTTCCAATGGACGTGGTCTTTCCCACGCCATTGACCCCGATGATAAGGATAATCGTTGGTTTCTCCACCTTGAAGCTTGATTCTGTCTCTTCCATATATTCTTTAATGACTTCTTTTAGGGCTCCCCTGACTAAGGACACATCAGTAATCTTCTGGAGCCTGATCTTCATTCTTAGTCTTTCGATGAGGACCATGGAGGTCTCGTAGCCGATATCCGATGAAATCAGGACTTCTTCAAGCTCCTCAAAAAGATCCTCATCGATGGTCATGGCAAGGCCAAGCACTTCATTCATCTTTCCTGTAATGTTATCCCGGGTCTTTGCAAGACCGCTCTTTAATTTTTCAAAAAAACTAGCCATTTTTACTCCTTATCTCGGAAAGATCCATAGATACAATCTTGGAAATTCCCTTTTCTTCCATCGTTACCCCATAGAGGGCGTCTGCAGCCTCCATGGTTCCTTTTCTATGCGTAATCAGTATGAATTGCGTATCCCGCGAAAACTCGGTGAGAAACTCTGCAAAGCGGTATACATTGGCATCGTCGAGTGCCGCTTCAATTTCGTCCAGGATGCAGAACGGCGTTGGTTTCATCCTGAGGATGGCAAAGGTCAGCGCAATTGCGGACAGCACCTTTTCTCCACCGCTCATGAGCGTGATGTTCTGCAGCTTCTTTCCTGGTGGCTGAACACTGATTTCTATAGGCGCTTCAAGGATATCGCCTTCTCCAAGAATCAGCTTTGCATTTCCGCCCTGGAATAACCGTTTAAAGGTGTCATTGAAGTTTTCGTTCATCACTTTGAAATTCTCCGAAAACAAAGTCCTCATTCGAATGGTCATATCCATGATCAGTTCTTTCAGTTCGAGCTTTGCCTTCTCCAAATCATCCTTTTGGGTTTTCAGGAAGAGGCTGTGTTCGGACACTTCTCTAAACTCCTCGATGGCCGCCACATTGACATTTCCAAGCGACGTGATCAGTCGCCTGAGTTCATTCAGTCTCTTTCTAAACTTATCCTTGTCTGTGATCTCAATCATTTCTTCCTTGGCTTCAGCCAAGGTGAGGTTCATCTCATCGTTGATTTTGTTGATCAGGTTCGTTCGTTCTTTTTCCAATTTCTCCAGAGAATCCTTTAGCTTGAAGAGATCCTTATCGAGCTGATGGAATTCTTCTTCCATGGTTCTCAGGAAATTGCTTTGTTCTTTCAAAGCAGCCCTATCCTTGATTTCTTCCATCGCCATCTCATCAAGAATTTTTTCTTTTTGCTCAATTTCTTCTCTCATGAGGAGAAGACTCTTTTCCTTTTCCTCAATGGCAACAAGAGATTCCTTGATTTCTACATCCAATGCATTCATTTCTTCATCGATGAGAAGAAGCTCTGTTTCCATTTCCTCTATCGAACGGCCTGACTTAAGCTCCGCTTCTTTCTTGGCCTTAAGGGCTTCCTGAAGCCTTCCTTCCTTTATGGACTCCTCCATAATGAATTCCTTGAGCGAGTCATACTCTTTAAATTCCTGCGTTCGTTTTTCCTTGATTCCTCTGAGGTAATCTTTATTTTTATCCTTTTGAAGAACCATTGCCTGAACCTTTTCTTCCATTTCGGAAATCATTTTTTCCAGGATTTCCAGTTCGAAGTTCTTTGACTGAAGATCTCTTTTAGATTCTGCAATGATCGTTTTAAGCCGGTCGATATCTTTTGAGAATCCCTCATGTCTTTCCGTCAATTTAGCCAGGGTCATGTTCATGGAATTGATGAGATAGGAGGCTTCCCTCTCTTCTTTTTGCTTCTCTTCAAGGATTTTTTCTATGGCTTTTCTTGATTCAATCTCTTTTTGCCGCTCAACTTGTAAGGATTGAAGACTGACAACAAGTTCCTCCAGGTCTTTCTTTCTAGAGAAGATTCCTGAAGAATTGTTCCTTACGCTACCGCCCGTCATCGAACCTCCGGAGTTAATGATGTCTCCTTCAAGGGTGACGATTCTCATGGTATAGCCCATTTCTTTAGCCGAAACGATGGCTTCATCCATGTTTTTTGCCACGAATATCCTGCCGAGGAGATTTGCTGCAATGCCTTCATATTTCTTATCAAACTGCACCAGATCGTATAGATTTCCAAGAAGGCTTCCTCTCTTCAGTTCTGGAGCTTTAGCCTTATAGCCTTTGATGATATTCAGCGGGAAAAAGGTTGCCCGCCCAAAATTCTTTGCTCTCAGAAGGTCGATCAGTTCTTTGGCATCTTTATCCGTCTGGGTGATGATGTTATTGACTGCGGAGCCTAGTGCAACCTCCAGCGCAAGCTCGAAGCCTTCTTTAGGCTTGATGACTTCACCGACAAGGCTTACTTTCGAGAGCATCTTGTCCTGGTTTGATTTGAGATGAGTCATTAGGGATTTTACAGACCTTGTATAACCTTCATAATGTTCTTCCAAATTCTTTAGAAGGTTTCTCTGTGATTCCTTTCCCCGGAGATCATAATCAAGGGACTTGATGGTCTTATCCCTCATTTCGAGTTCGGTTAGAATTTCTTTTTTGTTTTCATTTTTCCCACGGAGCGTTTTTTCTTCTTCGCCCAGTTTGGTTTTTACGTCAGCAATCTCAAGTCTTGTGCTTTCCTTGGCCGTTTCATTCATGGATAGGGACGCTTCATAATTCGCGATGATTGAGAGACTGTTCTCAATCCTTCCCTTTAGCGTATCCCTGTCGCTGTAGCTCCCTTTGGCCTTTTGGGTCAGGTTGCTTATCTTAAGGTCAGCATCTTCTTCTTCATCCCGAAGTCCCTTCTGGGCTTCTTCACTGAGCTTAAGGCTTTCAAAGAGGGCCTCTTGTTTCAGTTTCTTCTCCAGAAGAAAACGCGAGACTTCATTTGTCTTCTCTTCGCCATCGCTGATTTCCTGAAGAAGTGCGCTTAAATTATTTTTCTCTTCTTTCAGTCTTTTTTCTGTGCTCGCCAAAGTATTTTCATTCTTTAAAAGATTTTTTCTGCGATCGTCAATGGATTGTTTCAACAGCTTGATTTCACTTTGTGCCGATTCGCTTTCTTCTCTTTTCCTATAGAATTCTTCCTTGAGCTCTGTTTCTACAGCTTTCTTCTCATCTACTGAGGCTTCCAGGGCGTCGCATTTTTCTTTGATCTCATTCCTTGATTTTTCCACTTCCTGATATCTTCTGGTGACCTTCAAAAGGTTATCTTCAAGAGATACTTTCTCCACTTCAAACTCTTCCAAATCAGAAAGGATCAAGGAGATGGAGATCTCTCGTTGCTCTTTGCTATAGACGAGAAATTTTTCCGCTTTCTCTTTATCCCGTTCCAGCGGCCCAATTCTTTCCTCGTAGGTCGTCAGAATGTCATTGACCCGAAGAAGATTTTGCTCGGTGTTAAAGAGCTTCTTCTCTGATTCTTCTTTTCTACTCTTGTATTTCACGATTCCCGCCGCTTCTTCAAGAAGGGATCTTCGATCTTCCATTTTTCCGCTGAGGATCGCCTCGATTTTCCCCTGTCCAATAAGGGAATATCCTTCCTTGCCGATACCGGTATCCATGAAAAGTTCCTGGATATCGCGAAGTCTGCAAGAAGTGTTGTTGATCATATAATCACTTTCGCCCGAGCGATAGAGTTTTCTCGTTACGCTGACTTCCTGATAAGCAATAGGAAGACTTTTCCCGCTGTTGTCGAGAAGCAGGGTCACTTCAGCGAATCCAAGCGGCTTCCTGAAGTCCGTCCCGGAAAAGATGATATCTTCCATCTTTCCGCCTCTTAAGGACTTGATTTTCTGCTCGCCAAGCACCCATCTTACCGCATCTGAAATGTTGGATTTTCCGGAACCATTTGGTCCCACGACAGCAGTGATGCCATCTTTAAAATTCAGGAGGGTTCTGTCGGCAAAGGATTTGAATCCTCGAATTTCAATGGATTTTAAATACATCTACAAAACACTCCTATCATTTAAATTGACAATTTCTATAATATCTTTAAGCGAATCTTTGACGACATTAACCTTGATCTCCTGCTTAGAAAGCAGTGGCTTAAAATATCTTTTTTTGTCCGCATAAAGCTTGGAAAGGTCTCGGTTTCCAATATTCACCTGAAGCTTTTTCAGTCCACTTTCCTGAATCCGCCTCGATAGAAGGTAGGATTCGGCAAGTTCGCGAAAAGCAGGATGGAAAGGTCCTCCAAGGACGTCTCCTCCAGAATTGATTTCGTCAGTTGGCTGAAGCCCGATTCGGATGACTTTAACGCCCTGATCCTCATAGGCTTTCATCATGTTTGCCGAAATCCTCACTGCTTGATCCAGTGTGTATGGAATATATGTGCCTTCCCTAAAATTGATTTCCATTTCCGTATCCAAAATGACGAGAGCAGGATAGATTCTTACAAGTTCAGGCTTCATCTCGAGGCTTTCTCTTAGCGACATCATGTCTTTTTCTTCAGTGTCTAAAGGTAAGCCCACCATAAGCTGATGACCAAGCGTCATCCCAAAACTCTTTATGAGGTTTGAAGCGAGCTTAACCGCTTCCTTTTTGTACCCGCGTTTTGCTGCATCAAGGACATCCTGGGAAAGAGATTGTACACCCAGCTCAATGATATCAACGGTGTATTCCTTCAAATGGTTCATGATGGTCAAATTGATATAATCAGGCCTTGTCGAGAGCCTGATATAGTCGATGAGCCCCTCTTCCTTTGCAATCCTTGCACTCTCGAGAAGCTCTTTTTGTTTACGGAGGTCGATGGCTGTAAACGTCCCTCCGAAAAAGGAAACCTCAACGGTAGTGTTTCCCCTATCGACGGTTTCCAAATACTGTTCTATGGTTTTTCTCACATAGGTTCCTGTAATCTTTTCATATTCCTCTTTAAGCTGCCCTGTGATTTTCGCCTGATTGCAAAAAACACAGTCATGGGGACAACCCACATGAGGAATGAAAATGGGAATAATGACATGTTTAGGCATCGATAATTTCCGCCCTTACAAATTTCTCCAAGGCATCTTTGGCTGCAAGCTGTTCAGATTCTTTTTTGGAATAGCCTTCTCCTCTGCCCATGGTCATATTGTCGATGACGACTCGGGAATAGAACTTTCTTCTGTGAGGAGGTCCCTCAAACTTCAGCATTTCATATTTGATTTCAATTTCCCCATTTTCCTGAAGAATTTCCTGAAGATTGGTCTTATAGTCCAGAATGATCTCATTTTTCAGCGCCATTTCCATGAGCAGGATAAAGTTGTCAACGACAAACTTCTTGGCTGTATCCATACCCTGATCTAGATATACCGCTGCAATAACTGCTTCTACGCAATCCGCAAGAAGAGATGCTCTTTCTCTTCCTCCTGTTAGTTCCTCGCCTTTGCTCATCCTGATATATTTCCCAAGGTTCCAGGCAAGGGCGACCTGATGGAGGGATGCTTCACAAACAATCAGGGCTCTTAGTTTCGTCAATTCCCCTTCGGTTTTGTCAGTGTAGTTTTTAAAAATATATTCTGTGATGCACAGCTGTAGCACGGCATCCCCAAGAAACTCAAGCTTCTCGTTATATTTCATGTTCTTATGCTGGTTGGCATAGGAAGAATGGGTCAATGCGGTTTCAAGATACATCTTCTCATTGAAGGTAATCCCAATTACTTTTTCAAATTCCATAATTTACTCCTTTGTAGAAGTTCATTCGTCAAATTACGGGGTAATCTCAAGAATAAACTTATCATCTATTTATTATACAAAAAAAACAAAGTCCCGTATATAGGCATGGCCTGCATACGGGACAACATCTATTATTCCTCGCCTAAAAGACTAACTAGATAGTTTACAACATCGCCAACACTCTTGGCATTTTCTGCTTCTTCATCGGAAATCTCTATATCAAACTCTTCTTCAAGAGCCATAACAATTTCAACGATATCTAGTGAGTCAGCTCCTAGGTCCTCAAAGCTGGCATCAAGAGTAACCTCATTACTGTCAACACTTAATTTTTCTACAATAATCTTTTTTACTTTATCAAATATCATTTCTTATTCACCTCCATCATTTGTATGATATTAGAAATATGCGCGTAATGCAACATAAAAAAACTTTTTATCCAATTTTTTCTTTGAATTCTTTCAGGTAGTTTCGATCATAGAAGCTTTTTCCCTGCCTGATGGCATTTTTGAAAGCTCTTGCATCTGAAGAACCATGAGCCTTGACGACGATACCATCAACGCCGAGTAGACACGCTCCGCCCTCTTCTTTATAATCATGGGATTTCATGAATTCTTTCAGCGTTGGCTTAACGAGTAGTCCACCGATCTTTCCTTTTGTCGTTGTCATCATGGCCTCTTTCATCATGCTCATGAGATTCTTGACTACACCTTCATACATCTTGAGTACGACATTTCCTGTAAAGCCATCGCAGACAAGGATCTGAAC
>JBASOA010000040.1:0-102068 GCA_049657765.1 Clostridiaceae bacterium | reverse complement strand
ATGGGGGGAAATGTATTGTAGCTGATTCCGTACCTCATGCGATAAAACTGGCACTGGAGAAGGTCGGTGACGATAAAATCATTTGCTCTTTCGGCTCCCTATACTATATTTCTGAAGTCAGGGAAGCTTTTTTGAAGCGTTAAAATATTTCGGTTCATGTCACGGTGATATTATTGTAATCACCATGTAACCACATTTTCAGGAAAATTGTTATACTAGGGTTAACAAAAGAAAAAATCGATTAAACGAATAGGAAGTGCATAATATGAAAAGGCTTTTTTCTACCCTTAGTGTAGTGATTTTAGCTTTATTCATTGTCTCATGTGGAAATGCTCCACCTGCTCCGATGACTACAGTTGAAACACCTGAAGTCATCGTTCCTGAGACCAGTGAAAATGAAACCCCTGCTGAAACCCCTGAAGAACCATCGGCTGAAGCTTTGAGTATTGACTCATTATATCCATTTACCGCGAATGTTGAAAAAGTCTTTGAAGGAAATGGAAATGAATTTGCCGCTTACGTGGAGTATGTTGATTACATTCAAGGAGATAAGATACAGATAAGGTCTAACAATGGTGGAACAGAAGTCGTAAAGGTCATCACTAAAAATGACGATGAAGTGAAGGTTGTCTACGAAGAGGCAGAAGTATATTATAAAGAAAACTTTCTAGATAAGGCATCCAATACTTCTGAAATTCTATTAAAGGCACCAATCGCCGTTGGAACAACCTGGAATAATGGTGAAAATGAAAAGAGCACCATTACAGCATTGGATAAGATGATTAAAACCCCATATGGCGAATTGAAGGCAGTAGAGGTAACGACAATATCTACAGTAAATGGAGATCAGGTTCAAACCTTGAACTATTACGCTAAAGGCCTTGGACTAGTCTATACGATGAATAAAGCAAGCGATTACGAAATCAGTTCTTCGCTAAAGGAATATAATAAAGACACTTCGCGATTAAAGGTGGTTAATTTTTATTATCCAAACGTCGATGAAAAAATTACACTTTTCCGGAAAAACCTGGAATTTAAAACCAATGATATCCCAAGGAATCTAATTCTTGATGCCTATAAGGATGTCCCAGAAAATGTACTTGGCGTTTTGACGAAGAATACCATAGTCAACTACCTCTATCTCAACAAAGATGGAATGGTATATGTTGACCTATCCAAAGATTTTATCACCGAAATGAATCTTGGCTCCGGTTATGAGATGCTTGTCCTTCAAGCCTTGACCAATACCCTGGGTGACTATTACGGAGCAAGCAAAGTTATCTTAACGATCGATGGTGAAACTTATGAATCAGGTCATATCCTACTGGAGAAATTTGAACCGCTAGAAGTCAATTATGACGGCGTTATCGACATGAACTAAATTTTAAGAGGAAACTAATAAACATCCATGAAGGTTAAGCAAATGCTTTATCCTCCATGGATGTTTTTCCGTGCCTTTAAATTAAAGGAGACTGATCCTTTTTAAATTGAAGTGGAGGGATAGAGGATATCAGTATGACAGAAAAGTTGATATTGGGTATAATGAGAAGGTCTTAAAATATAGAATGAATTTGGAGGTAGATAATGACAACAGATATTGAACACGACAAAAATATATTCCAGAAGAAAAGCTGGGTAATCATCCTAGCTATATTCTGTTCCATATTATGGGGAAGTGCATTCCCTGTGCTAAAAATAACCTATAGTGAGATGAATATTGCCAGCGATGATCTTTATGGGAAGATTCTTATTGCTGGAGCACGGTTCTTTTTAGCGGGCATCATGATCCTCATTTATGCGTTAATCACGATGAAAGAGAAGGTTAAAATAAAAAGCGGCAAAGATCTTGCAAGAGTAGTTGCTTTAGGCGTCATTCAAACGTCTCTAAATTATTTTTTCTTCTACAATGGACTCGCCAATACGACAGCATCAAAAGGGGCAATCATCAATTCCTTGTCCAATTTTTTGATTATCATCCTGGCGCATTTCATCTATAGCAATGATAAACTGAACAACAACAAGATAGCAGGGATCATCTTGGGACTGCTTGGTGTCTTGATTGTAAACCTAGGTTCAGGGGTTGATCTTGGATTTACCTTTAAGGGTGAAGGATTTATGTTCATTGCGGTCATAACCGCGGTCATTTCCAGCTTCATGGTAAAATCATTCAGCAGGAATATGCATCCGGTTCTTTTGTCGGCATACCAGTTGATTTTCGGTGGTCTCGTGATGCTTGTGGTAGCCCTTGGGGGGAACTACAATACCTTACAGCTCACGCCAATCTCTATCGGACTTTTCATATACTCGGCGCTACTTTCTGCAGTAGCTTTCACCTTGTGGTACGCTCTATTAAAATATAATAAACCAGGCGAAATCACGATGTTTAGATTTTTGATTCCCGTTTCAGGTTCGATGTTATCCGTTATTTTCTTGAAGGAAAAATTAACCTTGAATGTAGCCTTATCCCTAATCTTCATTGTTGCCGGGATTATTCTCGTCAATAGAGAACCAAGAAAGAATAAATTAGGGACAAGTGCAGAGAAATTAATCGAATCATAAAAAAGACTATAATCCCTTCGATTGCAACGATTCGAATAGCACTCAGAATCGTTGGAATTTATTAGTCAATCATTTTGTTGAATGAGATCATGTTAAAAAGGGGACCTTTGCATATCAAATAGGATATGCAAAGGTCCCCTTTATGCGACATAATTCAGGTTATTGAAACATGGCACTTTTAATAAGAAAAGCTTAACCGATAAAGCGTACCTTCAGCATCATCCCCAAGGTATAAAGAATGGGGATGAGTATAGAGGGCAACATATTGGAAATCTTCAGTTTTGTGTTGAAAACCATATTGATCCCGAGGCCCATGATCATGATGCTCCCGACGCCTGAGATCATGGAGATGGTTTCGACGGTCATGATTGGTTTGATGAAGCTGGCAAGGATTGAAATCCCCCCTTGGTAAATTAAAACGGATAAACCGGATAATAGAACACCAAAGCCCATGGTAGAGCTGAAGATCACTGCCATGATACCATCAAGGATGGATTTTGCATAAAGTGTGGCGTGGTTATTGGAGAGTGTGCTTTCTATGGGTCCAATGATTGCCATGGAACCAATGCAGAATAAGAGGGTTGCCGTTAGAAAACCATCTTTGACCTTCCCCTTATAGATTTTATTTACAAGGATTTCGATTTTTCCACTCAAAACCTCAAGCTTGTCCTCGATGCGTATATATTCCCCAATGAGTGTTCCTAGTGCCATGGAAAGTATAATGGCAAGGGAGTTCTCTACTTTCACAAGGCCTGCGATACCGAGGTAGATGACACAAAGACCCAGAACCTTGTAAAGACTGTATCCGATCTCCTGATTGATTTTTTTCTTGAAAATAATTCCAAGAAGACTTCCTAAAATGATGGCGATAAAATTGACTAATGTTCCAAACAAATGCTGCACCTCTTCATTATTTAATGATTAACAGGTAATAGATCACATATAACCAACTGAAGAGCCCATGAATTATCGCCCATAATACAGATTGGTGCAGGCTCCAGCTAATAATCATAGCAAGCCCCGTACCCATAGTAATACCGCTTTTAATTACATCACCTTTTTTCATATGTACCCTCCCGATTTTTTTGTATTTAATGTGATATTGAAAGTTCATAGTAATCATTATAACGCAATTAGTAAAGTTTAGGTTGATTTTTTGATGAAATTGCAAGCAAATTGGAGGGATGGTGAAGAGGAGTTGCTTCTCTTATTAATCTCCTTGAGGAGAAGAAATCTTCGCTTTATATTCAGTCGAGCTAAGCGGTGATTTTTGAAGAAAAAACTTAATAATCACCGCTTAGCAATTGAAGTAGGCTGTTGGAACCGAAAAGTGGGGTGCTGAATTTTATGTAGTTCAGGCTAAAAGAGAATTCGGTAAAGAATATTGAATAAGCTCATGGAGATAATTTCAGGAGTCAACATAAATTAAAAATTAATCGTTTATTAATTAACAATTATTGGAAAGTATGATAAACTATAATCAAGCTAAGCAATTAGCTCCCCTATAAGGGTAGTATTACCCCTACCCTTGTTAAATATACTGTTTCCCAAAAAGGACTTGAGCAATCAAGTCCTTTTCCCGTGAGGAACATTATTTATTCATTTTCAATGATTTCATGCAAAATTCTTCCATCCGTATCATGAAGCTTCGTCCCCATAAGATGAGCAAAAGTTGGACCTTCGTCAATAAGTCTCATGGTTTCGATATGGATATTTTTCTTTATTCCTTTGCCTGTAGCAAAGAAGACTGTTTGATAGTCTTCCTTGAAAGGGCTAAATCCATGAGCGGACTTTCCATAAGATCCGTCCTTCTTTTTAGTTTCAGATAAATCCATCAGTGCAGGGCTTGTATGGCTATCTTCAAAAATAAATCCTCTTTTTGCCTCAAGCATAAAGGAACAGTTCCGGTTGGCACCGAAGTTGGTGGCTTCTTCTTTAGTGTAGATTTCCTCAAGACCAAAATCAGTCCTTTCCTTCAGATCTTGAAGGATTGTCTTCACTTTTTCAAGCATCACCATGTCTTTTGGATTCTTGAGATAAATATAAGCAGAACCATCTTCCGATTTGACATACGCATCGTAATTGGTGATTTTTTGGTTGGACGTTTGAATGAGCCCTTTGGCCTTAAACACGGAATTGAGATGCATGGCTTTGAAAACTGGAATCTGGTCATGGTCTCCAAGAACAAACAAGGTGGTCTTATCCATGATACCCTCATCTTCAAGGAGTTTCATCATATTGAATAATTTGGCATCATAGCTTAGGAGCGCATTGTTTGCTTCTTTAGAATGGTAGCCATAGTTATGGCGCATCGAATCTAGTTCAACAAAATGCATCATGATGACATTGGGCCTCTTGGCTTTAATGGTATAGTGGGCGGAGGCCTCAACAAAATTATCTAGATAAGGTTGCCGAATCCCTTTTCTTAAGTAACCAAACTTCTGATTGAGTTTGATTTGATAGGTTGGACTGCCATTCGCGAGGGATACCATCACCTGATTTTGCCAGGGACGATTCGCAAAAATTTCGGGCATGTTATAGGTGATTTTCGATTTTGCCGTCACTGGCCAAAGAAGTGCGGCGGTGGTTAATCCATTTCTCATCGCTGCATCGTAAAAAGTGTCGGCTTTTATTTTGTCGCGTTCCCAATTCCAATCTGGACTTTTTCGGTTCAGTTGAAGAAGTGTATTGGAAACCACGCCGTGGTTCATAGGATACATCCCAGTCGAAATACTGGTATGACAAGGATACGTTATACTCGGGTAAACTGAATACACATGGTCCGAGTAGGATGCGGTCTCCATCAGTTTACTAAATCCTGGGAGTGACTTTAAAAGGGTTAAATCGTTTTTGCCTAGAGCATCAAAGGATATGATGACAAAATATCGTTCTATCATAAAATCAAGCCAGATTGTCAGGCCGGCTCTACACCTCCATTTTTATCGCATTTTATTGAAATATAACATGAAAATTATAAATTAAACTGAAGATGACGTTAATATTCTAAGAACACAGCAGGTTATTCATTTATTTCGCTTATGACAATTCCATGTGAGTAAAAGAAATTGAAAAAAAGGTCTTAAGATCTAACCAAAAAGGTCGATATAGAAAGTACTAGGATCAATGTGGGAGTGTAAATTAAAATGAAACAAGCCATTATATTTAGTATTTGTTGTCAAAATTTCGCCCTTGACGTCGTGAAGGTCGAACGGATTATTGAATTTGAACTCCCAGTGAAAATTCCGGAAGCAGAAATTTTTTTGATGGGTGTCATCCAATACAATGGGAAAGTGCTTCCTGTTATCGACATGAATATGCGATTCTACGGAACCGCTTCAACTCATGACCGTAACTCGAAAATCGTAGTTGTCCAGTGGAACGATACATTTTTGGGACTGGTTGTCGATGAAGTCACAGGAATTCGAAATGTAGATGAAAACCTGTTTGAATCTGCCGTTTTTAGCGATGGGCTCTTATCTCGGGAATATGTAGAAGGATTTATTAAATCCGATGATGAGATTGTAATTTTTCTCGAAACAAGTAAATTATTCGATTTCGATCAAGCGAAAGAATTGATTGAAATTGCAAATTAATGTAAAAAAATAGAAACTTGGTGGTTGATGATTGGAAAATCTAATAAAAGTAGGCATTGCCGACTACAAGATCACATCAAATCCTCACGGACTAGTCACGCTCGGCTTAGGTTCCTGTGTTGGCATAGCAATATATGATACATTAACAAAAATTGGTGGCTTAAGTCATATCATGCTGCCGGATAGCACAGCCTTTGGAAGTGAGGCCAAACAAGAAAAGTTCGCAGATCTTGCGATTATCATGATGGTCAGAGAGATGAATCATGGAAGGCTCGTGAATAAGAACCTCGTCGCAAAAATTGCGGGAGGTGCACGGATGTTTGACTATAAGGACAAAAAACAGACTGTTGAAATTGGTCAGCGAAATGTTGAAGCTGTGGAGAGGGTTCTCCTGAAGCTCGGGATTCCAATTCTTGGAAGACATACGGGGGGAACTATAGGGAGAACGATGGTTGTTGATTTATCCGACTTCAAAGTGGACATCAAAGCCGCCAATAAGAGCCTGATCATACTGTAAGGGAGGAATCATGATGCCTGTTAGAATGATGGTCGTAGATGATTCTGCCTTCATGCGTAAAATCATCGGAGATGCAGTTTCTGAAATCAGTGGGATTGAAATCGTAGGTTTTGCGCGCAATGGAATTGACGCCTTGGAATCCATTCCCAGATTGATGCCCGACATCGTCACGATGGATATCGAGATGCCAAAGATGAATGGAATAGAAGCCTTAAAGTTAATCAAGAAAGATTACACAAAGGTTCAAGTGATCATGCTCAGTTCCTATTCCAAGGCAGGAAGCGAAGTGACGATGGAAGCACTGGAGCTTGGGGCTCTGGATTTTATTGAAAAGCCGCAAAATTCAGGGCAGCTGGGTCTTGATGAACTTAAAACCCAGCTGGAAATCAAGCTGGCCGTGGCAATTGATTTGGTAGAGGGAGAGGACTCCACGCAGAGAAAATATCCCGCGAAGTCAAATCTCGCAAGAAAACCAAGTTTTGAAAGGGATAAAGTCAAGGCCATTGTCATAGGGGCGTCAACCGGGGGACCTAAAGTTCTCTTTGATATCATCAAAGGACTCCCAGAGGATCTCAATATTCCTGTTTTTATTGTGCAGCATATGCCTAAAGGATTTACAAAATCATTTGCACAAAGGCTTAACAGCGAATGTTCTTTAACGGTTGTTGAGGCAAAGCATGAGATGAGCATCACTCATGGGATGGTTTATGTTGCTCCGGGGGATTATCACATGACCATTGAAAAAAGTAGAATCATTTTAGATGAGCGGCCTAAAATTCACGGGGTTAGACCTGCAGTAGATTTACTTTTCGAAACCGCGGCAAGAAGATACGGAAACGAGCTTCTCGGCGTTATTCTTACGGGGATGGGAAAAGATGGAGCGGCAGGAATGGTGTCAATCAAAGAGGCAGGCGGATATAACCTGGCACAGGATAAGGAGAGCTGCATTGTTTACGGCATGCCTGGATATGCGGTTTCGCTGGGTGTAGTGGATGAAATTTTGTCCCCTGAGAAAATCATAAAAAATATAGTAAGTATTGTTAGGGGAAAAAATGGAATTAGAATTTGAATTTTTTAAACCTTGGGTCAAAGAAAATCTGATGATCGACCTTGATGCCTATAAAGAAAAACAGCTCTATCGAAGAATAGGTAGTGTAATGAAGAGTGCAGGCGCAAAAAATCTGAGGGATTACGCCATAAAGATCCGCAATGACGAGAATGTTCGAAAAGTTTTCCTGGATTACATCACGATAAATGTTACAGAGTTTTACAGAAATAAGGAAATTTTTGATGAGTTTGAAGGCGTAATCAATGAGGTACTGATTCCAAAGTTTAACCAGATCAAAATATGGAGTGCCGCATGTTCCCTAGGGGCTGAACCTTATTCTATAGCACTTATCATGGAGAAGAATCAGTTCAGAAACAGTAAAATTTTGGCAACAGATATTGACGAGAACATTTTAGAAAAGGCGAGAATAGGGGCATACAATGAAAGTGAAATTAGAAATGTCCCGTCTCAAGAGCTTGCAAAGCACTTTACAAAAAAAGATAACGAGTATGTGCTTTCAGAGAAAATCAAGAAGATGGTCCAGTTCAAAAAGCATGATTTGCTTCTGGATCCTTATGAAAAGAATTTTCATGTTGTGATCTGCAGAAATGTCACCATCTATTTTAAAAATGAAGCTAAAAATGAGGTCTATAGGAAAATAAACGAATCCATGGTCAAGGGAGGAATTTTCTTTACCGGAGCTACAGAAAATATTTTTGACCCAGCAAGTTTTGGATTCAAAAGACTGTCGACATTTTTGTACGAGAAAATCTGACTTTTTCTTTGAAAGAAGTCTAATGAGGGGAATTAAGCGATGGACGAGACACAAAAGTACAGAGAACTATTTTTCGAAGAAACAGACGATTACCTGCAAAGCCTTAATGAAAATCTATTGCTATTGGAGAAGGACGCGGAAAGTGTCGGAACCATCGATGAAATTTTCAGGTCTGCCCATACCTTAAAAGGCATGGCAGCTACTATGGGTTATACAACAATGACAGAACTGACCCATCATATGGAAAATATCTTGGAGCTTTTCAGGAGCAAAACCCATAAAATAACGAAAGATGCCGTGAGTGTAATTTTCAAATGCCTGGATAAGCTTTCTGAAATCGTCGAAGATTTAAGAGAAGAAAATTATCCTGAGTATGATATCAGTGGCCTTATCGAAGAGCTGGACCGTTTTTCTTCTCATGAGGTAAAACCAATCAGTTTGATCGCTGGTGATGATTTGAAATTGACGTTTAGTGAAATCAGCGAGATGGATGCCAGTGTATTAGGGGCAGCTATTGAAAAAGGATATGGTGCTTTCAGCATCATCGTAAACATCAATGAAAATTGCATGCTTAAAGGCGCCAGAGCCTACCTTGTGATCAGCAGGCTTGAGGAGAACGGAGAGATTCTTCAAACCAGTCCAAGAACAGAGGATCTAGAAGAAGGGAATTACAATACGGGATTTACCTTGCTCTACATCACGAAATTGAGAAAAGAAGAAGTAATAGGGATTATAGAAAATGTTTCGGAAGTCGAAACGGTTTTAGTGGAAGAGCTAAACAAAGAGATGCTTTTGAAACCTGTCCTTAGGCCAAGGGAAGTAAAAAGCGCAAATCATGGTAAGCTCATTGAAATGAATAAAATGTTGAATGAAAACCAGATGCTTGAAACCGCTCAGGTACATGATAAGGCTTCTTCACATGCTCCTTCTGCAGTTCAATCCATCCGTGTGGATCTTAATCGCCTGGATAACCTGATGAATCTGGTCTCAGAACTCGTCATTTACAGGACAAGACTTGAAGAACTAAGCAGCAAGCATCAGGTCAAGGAACTCAATGAACCGCTTGGGCATGTGGCGAGGATTACCTCTGAATTGCAAGAGCTGGTCCTGAAGATCAGAATGCAGCCGGTAAGCGTCGTCTTCAATCGTTTTCCAAGGCTCATCAGGGATTTGTCAGAGGAACTTGGAAAAGACATTGCACTGCTTATCGAGGGGGAAGAAACTGAGCTCGACCGCACAGTGGTATCAGAGCTTTCAGAACCGTTGGTTCATCTGATGAGAAATGCTGCAGATCATGGGATAGAGTCAGCTGAGGAAAGAGTAGCAAGAGGAAAGAGTCCTCAAGGCACGATCCATCTCACCGCGTCTCAAGAAGGGAATCATGTCATTATTAACGTAAGTGATGATGGTAAGGGGATAGATCCTCAAAAAATTAAAGAAAGTGCCATGAGTAAGGGAATCAGCACCGAAGGATTAAGTCCGAACGAACTTATTCAATTGATTTTCCTCCAAGGCTTCTCAACCAATACGGAGGTGACCAACATTTCCGGCAGAGGTGTCGGGATGGATGTCGTCAGGAGTAAGATCACTTCACTTGGCGGAAGTTTGGAAGTCCTTAGCGAAATCGATCATGGCACAAATTTTGTGATCAAATTACCGCTGACGCTTTCCATCATTCAAGCCTTAATGGTTCATATCGGAAACGAAGTATACGCCATTCCACTAGGAATCATTGAAAAGGTGCTGAAGTTAACTCCTGGAGATATCAAAGCTTCCCATTTTGAGGAAGTGTATGTTTATAGAGAAAAGGTCATTCCTGTGATAAGGCTCAGTGAGAAACTGGATATTGTCTCCAAGGCTCAAGATCAGCATCTTATCCTCGTTGCCGTTGGGGGGAAGCGTTATGGTCTGGTGGTGGATGATTTGATCGGACAGCAGGAGATCGTCATCAAGAAATTAAGTGGCACCTTAAGCAAAATGAAAGAATATTTAGGGGCCTCCATTCTGGGAAATGGAGAAATAACCTTGATTCTGGATGTGGGAAATCTGTGTAGCGGAGCTGCAGGGAAATCTGAGTAAGGTGAACTTTCAGCCGCATTGAAAGAGAATGATAAAGAATTATCCATGCTTGAGTCATCCTTGTCCTCCATTGAGGAAGTAGGGATTTAGACCAATAAACTAAAGTAATCAGAGTGGAATCTGAAGGGAGAAAATAATTAATGTCAAAAAGAATAATGATTGTTGATGATGCAATCTTCATGAGAATGAAACTAAAGGATATCGTAGAGAAAAACGGATATGAGGTTGTTGCTGAGGCGCAAAACGGTGCAGAGGCGATAGAGAAATATAAGACTGAACGACCTGAAATCGTGACGATGGATATTACCATGCCTGAAATGAATGGGATTGAAGCCCTTAAGGGTATTAGGCGTATCGATCCTCATGCAAAGGTCGTGATGTGCAGTGCCATGGGACAACAGGCAATGGTCATGGAAGCCATACAGGCTGGAGCCACGGATTTCATCGTTAAACCATTCGAAACGGACAGAGTGCTGGATTCCCTTGTTAAAGCAAGCCGATAGAGAGGGAAAGGGATGCAGATTGTAGTATTCACCCTAGAAGATAAAGAATATGCCATCAACTCAAAGGCCGTAGAAGAAATTATCAAGAAAATGGATTCAACTGTCGTACCAAAATCACCTGTTTGGATTGAAGGACTCATTAACTTGAGAGGAAATGTCGTTCCGCTCGTTAATCTATCAAAGTTACTACATCGAGAAGATAATCAATGTTATACTAATATAGTTATTATCAAAAACCATGAAGGTAAAATCGGGATTCTGGTTAATGATATTAAAGAAGTTCGTAAAATAAATGATGAAGATATTGAAAAAGGGTCCATTGAATCCGGAAATGGGATTGTAGGAATTATTCAGCTTGACGGCCGGTTAGTGAACTACATTGACTTGGACCTTCTAATCTAGAAAATGAGGGGATAACTTGAAGCAGGTGCTGTCACAACAAGAAATAGACTCTCTTCTCAATGCGCTTAATGCAGGGGAGATCAATCCGGAAGCCATTATAGAGGAAGAGGAAAAAAACAAAGTCAAGGCGTATGATTTCAGGAGACCAATTAAGCTCTCCAAGGAATACATCAACACGCTTTATATGATTTTTGAAAACTTCGCGAAAATGTCTTCTAATATCATGTCAACTCAAGTCAGGACAAATGTCAATATGACACTTGGTGCTGTAGAACAAATCAGTTTTGATGAATTTATTCATTCTATTCCGAATCCCACGCTCATGGGAATTTTCCATAGTGTGCCCCTAAATGGAAATCAAATCATAGAGATTAATCCTCTGTTCGGGATTCAGATTATCGAGCTGATGTGTGGAGGAGCAAAGTCCAAAGAGAAAAAAGTCCCCAAGAAGGATAAATTCACAGAGATTGAGCTTGGTGTCATAGAAGATCTCGTGATGAGCCTTTTGAAAGGGTTTAAAGCTGCTTGGAGTGAACTTCTTGAAATCGAGCCGATTCTCGATGGACTGGAAACCAATCCTCAACTGGTACAATCCATGTCGCCTAATGAGCCGGTAGTGCTGATCAGTTTTGGTGTGGAAATTTTTAAAAACAAGAGTTTTATCAACATCTGTATCCCCTATGTGTCCTTTGAAAATATCATCGACAAATTAAGTATCAAAAATTGGTTTGATATGGGTAGGAGTTATGATGACAACAAATATAAGGAGCAGATTACAGATCGGCTGGTTGGAACAGAGGTTGAATTGACCGTAGAGATGGGTAAAACCCATATCAGCGTGGATGACTTTCTTCACTTGGAGAAAGGCGACATTATTCAGCTGGATATGAGTACAAATAAGCCCATGAGGATGTACGTCGAAGACAAGGTTCACTTTCTTGTACAACCAGGAATGCATAAGGATAAGCTTGCCGTACAGGTCTTACAATACATAGAAGAGGATGTTGAAATATGAGTAAAAATTTTTTGTCTCAGGCGGAAGTAGACGCCTTGCTTATGAAGAAGAATGCAGCGGAAGAGACTGGACTGAAGGAATCAGATAAGGATGTCATTGGCGAAGTAGGGAACATTACGATGTCCACTGCAGCGACGACATTGTCCTCGCTCATCAATAGACGCGTATCCATCACAACCCCTAGAGTTCACTATATCCATTTTGAAGAGATCGTGGAAGGGTGTGAGATTCCCAAGGTAGTAACACGGATTGAATTTAAAGAAGGCCTCGTCGGAAACAACCTTCTTATGGTAGACATGAAAGACGCGGCAATCATTGCGGATTTGATGATGGGTGGAGATGGAACGAAGGGGAATAAAGAACTTACAGAATTCGAATTAAGTGCTGTCTCTGAAGCCATGAATCAGATGATCGGTTCCGCATCGACCTCCATGGCGCAAATGCTTGGAAAAAACATTGATATTCTTCCTCCAGAAGTGAGCGTGTGGAACAATAAGGAAAATATTGATTACAGAAAATTTATCACAGAAGACTACATCTGTAAGATTTCATTCCGTCTATATGTTGAAGGGCTCATTGAAAGTGAAATCATGCAGATTTACACCCTTGATACTGTAAAGGAAATTGTAAGTATCATGATGGGAGATTCTGCCAAGGTTCAACCTGAGAAAGAATCCGTTGTTGTAGAGCTTCCGAGGAAACAACCTGAGATGCAAGTGCAAAAACCTGTATTTGCTCCTCTCGAAGATACCGCAGGAATTAATCAGAAGCGAAATTTAGATCTGATCATGGATGTTCCACTGGAATTTAGTGTAGTTCTTGGAAAAACCAAAAAGACGATTCAGGATATCCTGGCTCTAGGGGCAGGAAGTGTTGTTGAACTCAACAAGCTTGCCGATGAACCTTTGGAAGTCTATGTCAATGGGAAATTGATCGCTCATGGGGAAGTCGTAGTAATCAACGAGAACTTTGGCATAAGAATGACGCAAATCCTGAGTAAAGAGCAGCGAGTCAAGGGACTGAAGTAAGATATGACCATACGGTGAAATTGAAAAGAGGTGGAGACCTCTTTTTTATTTTTTTATACTTAACAAAATTGATTTTCTGTCGATAATAGAAGTAAGGATAATAAGTGAGGTGAATTCCATGAAAATAGACCAAATTCCAAAAAGTTATGCCATAAACGCATACAAAATCAGCGAAGAAAGGAAGAATGGACATGTGGAGGGAAAACCTGTAAAGAAGACCACGGTAGAGATTTCTTCAGAGGCTAAAGCACTTGTCAAAAGAATCGGTGAATCTGAAGAGTTCAACTTTTCTGAAAGAGTAGAAGCTATTCGCCAATCCATTATTGATGGGTCCTATGGCGTGGACACGGAAAAACTGGCTGACAAGATCATGGAGAAGATTGACAGCGAAAAGGTGAATTTCCATGAATGAGTCCAGAAAACTGGGGGGAATCCTCAAAGCGTTGACGAAAGTCCTTACGCTAGAGAAAGAAGTCCTCATCAAGAATGATGCCGTGACTTTGATTTCAATTGTTGAGCAAAAGAATCTTCTGATTAACGAGATGGAAGCGTTCCAAGGAATAGATTTTTCCGAAAATGAGGAAATTAGAAAAATGATTTCGTCAATGGCGAATCTTCAGGAAACCAATCAACTCCTCACCAAGCAGGCTTTAAGCTTTCAGAATGAAATTCTGAAAGCCTTGGCAAAAACCAACACATCAAAACATAATACTTACTCTGCGAGTGGCCAGCTCAGCGCCCAAAAGGAAGTAAGCATTGTAGACCAATCGGTATAGAGGTGAAAGATGGCAGGATTATTTAACACACTAAATATAGCCGTTAAGGGGCTTAATGCACAGCAGACATCCCTTCATACGACTTCGCATAATATTTCAAATATCAACACCATCGGATTTTCAAGGCAGCGTGTTGAGCTAAAAGCAGATACATCCTACACTTACGTTGGTGTAGGCCAACTTGGTACAGGAGTAAAACTCGAAGGTGTCGTCAGACTGGTTGATGATTTTGTAAACGAGCAGATTCGCAGTGAAAACAGCGCACTGAATCAATATATCGCAAAAGATAATGTCATGAGCCAGATAGAAAAAGTTTTTAACGAACCTTCTGATACAGGGCTTAATTTTGCCATGGACGAAATGTTCAATTCCTGGCAGGAGCTCAGTAAAAATCCGGAAAGCCTCAATGCGCAGAGTATTGTAGCTGAAAAATCAAAGACTTTCGCTGAAACCCTGAATCATATGGCCTCCCAAATAGTAGGATTGAAAGGCGATACCGTCTCAATTATTGAGAAAAACGCTTTGGACATCAATTCTCTTGCGGAACGATTAGCTAAAGTCAACGATCAGATTTTCAATATTTCAGTGAAGGATCAAAGTCCTAACGATCTCTTGGATGAAAGAGATCTGCTGATGAAGGAAATGAACGGACTTGCTGAAATGACTGCGAAGTATGATAAATGGGGTAGGGTGAGTCTGACACTCGCTGGTAGAGAGATTACCACGAAGGATTCTCTAGTAAAACTAAGTGTAGTCAGTGGTATGGAAACGAACAAGGACGACACGGTTACTCTTCATATTGCTGTTGGAGGGGACACTTCAACGATGAAAGCAGTCACATTAAGTAAAGCAGACGCTGAAAGCTACAAGGCAGGAAGTCCAGTGTTTTACGATGAAAATCCAGATCCTGAGGTTACACTAGCCGAGATCAATTCCGGGGTAATCGGAGGAAATCTAGAGGCTATAAAAGAGATTGATGCCAGAATAGAAGAATTGGACCAATTTGCTCAAGGCACAGCCAAATTGATTAATACGGTGCACAATATTGGCGGTACTGGAGTGGACTTCTTCGCTTTCAAGCAGAATATCGATAATCCTACAGGAGAACAGACAGCGCTGAATTTTAGTGTGAATTCTGAAGTTCTTGCTGATGAGAGCAAGGTTGCCACAGGAAATGAGGATGATTCTCCCGTAGGAGATGGCTCCAGAGCCTTGGCGATTGCAAATCTCCGGAACACCAAAATCAATTTTAAGAACCCTACGTTCACTTACGATCCAATCACAATGAAGATTGAAGATGCTGCAGGTGGGGTGACCATGAATGGCAGCTACAACAACATTGTAACGAAAGTTGGAATATCCACTCAGCAGGCGTCAAACATGGTCAAGAACGAAGAGGCTGTAATGGCTCAACTCCTGAATCGAAGAGAGTCAGTAGCTGGAGTTTCCCTTGATGAGGAAGTGACGAATCTGATGAAATTCCAAAGAGGCTTTGAGGCGAACTCGAGGGTAATCAGTACACTGTCTGAAATGCTGGATACACTAATCAATAGAACGGGCATATAGGGAGGAAACGATGAGAATTACAAACAATACGCTCACAGATGGTTATTTGAGAAATTTATCGAGGAATCTAAACCAGATGCAAAAGTATCAAAATCAGCTGAGTTCAGGTAAGGAAGTCAGCAAACCTTCCGATAATCCAATGGCAGTTTCTAAAATTATGAACCTCGATAATTCAATTAAAACCAATGAACAATATAACCGTAACATCGATGATGCACTGGGATGGGTAAAGACAGCAGATGGATCTCTTGGAGAAGTGACTTCTTCTCTACTTAGGGCAAGAGACCTGATCATCTATGGTGCCAACGGAACTCTGTCAGATACGGACAGAAGTGCCCTGGCTGATGAAGTAGAACAGCTCTCTGGACAATTGACTCAAGTGCTTAACACGAACTATGATGGGAGATATATCTTTGGCGGACAAGCGACTACCACCCCTCCTTTTAGTCTCGGCACTGACGGGGTGATGGCGTATAACGGAAAAGGCGGGAATATCACTAGGGAAATCGCAAATGGCGTAAATGTAGGCATTCCAAGCCAAGGAGATAAAATCACGACAGTGTCGGGAACGACTGGTACCGGAAATGCTGATGTGGGAAATCTTCTAAAGAATATCGTCACCGCATTGAGAGATGGTAATACAAATGAGCTTTCTGGAAACCTTCTGGGCGATATCGACAAACATATCGACAATGTCATCCAGGTAAGGTCGAAGATGGGGACGACATATAACAGGCTTGAGGCTTCATCATTAAGAAATGAAGCTGAGAACTTGAATATGACCGAGCTAAAATCAAAGAATGAAGATATCGATTTGGCTAAGAAGATGATGGAATTTAGCGTGATGTCAACTGTTTATGAAGCCTCACTTTCAGTTGGTGCTAAAGTGCTGCAGTCCAGTCTTTTAGACTATATGCGATAGGGGGATAGCGATGATTATACAAACCCGTTTTTTTGGAGAAGTCGAAATCAATGAGGAAGAAATCTTTGAATTCCCAGAAGGTATTCTAGGTTTTGAGGAGAGTCGTAGGTTCGTCCTTCTGGATGTCCCAAAGAATGAGCTCTTTAAGATTTTCCAAGACGTTGATCGGAAATATGTCTCTTTTGTTATCGCCGTACCATGGGGTGTTCAGGGCGGATACGACATCAGTATTCCAGATGAAGATCTTTTTCGAATTAAGATTCAAAGAAAAGAACAAGTTTTGGTCATGAATATCGTCACCATGCCGGAAGCCCTTGAGAATAGCACGATTAATCTTCTTGCACCTCTTGTGATGAATGTTGAAGCAAGGCTCGGAAGGCAGTATGTGCTCAGTGAAGGGCGCTATACCACCAGGCATCCTCTGTATTTTTCGGAGAGAGGAGAAGCCAATGCTGATATTAAATAGAAAGATAAATGAAAGTATCATCATTGATGATCGGATTGAAATTAAGATCCTTGAAATTGTAGATGGCAAGATAAAGATTGGCATAGAGGCTCCAAAGGAAATTTCCGTATTAAGAAAAGAAATTTACGAGGAAGTCAAAGAAGAGAATACACAGGCAGTGAACATATCCTTGGATAGTTTCAACCTGTTGCAGAAAAACCGCTAACAGCGGTTTTTTATTTTACCTATAGCAACTGTTGGAAGATATCATTTCATTCTTTCTGCAGATTTTTAAAAATATTTCTCCAACAACTATTAACTTTATTAATATCCTTCCGATATTCATACTATGAGCGTAAGAAGAAAATGTCGGCCGACTATCTTCGAAACTTAATAATGGCATGGACGCCAAACCCAAAATTCAAGGAGGAATAAAAAATGAGAATTAATCACAACATTGCAGCTATGAACACATATTCAAAATTGACATCAGCACAAGGTGCACAAGCAAAATCACTGGAAAAGCTATCTTCAGGTCTTAGAATTAATAGAGCAGGTGATGATGCTGCAGGACTTGCAATCTCAGAGAAAATGAGAGGACAAGTTAGCGGACTAAACCAGGCTGTAAGCAATGCACAGGACGGAATCAACCTGATTCAGACAGCTGAGGGTGGACTTAACGAAACTCACTCCATTTTGAACAGAATGAGAGATCTTACTGTACAGTCTGCGAATGATACAAACACAGTTTCAGACAGAGGGGTTATCCAGAAGGAATTTGACCAGTTGGCAAAGGAAATCACAAGAATATCTACAACTACAGAATTCAACGGAAAGAAGCTTCTTGATGGTACAGAAACATTCAAGTTGCAGATTGGAGCTAACTCAGGACAGAGTATCACTCTTGATGTAGATGCTATGGACGCTACCACATTAGCAATAGGTACTGGTACAGATGAAGCTACTACAGTAGGACTTGATATCTCAACTGTGACAGCTGACTTTGATGGTGCACTTGATGCAATAGATGCAGCTATTGGTACGGTTTCAACAGAGCGTTCAAAGCTTGGTGCTACACAAAACAGACTTGACCATACAATCAACAACCTGACAACAACATCTGAAAATCTTTCAGCTGCTGAGTCAAGAATCAGAGATGTAGACATGGCTAAGGAAATGATGAACTTTACAAAGAACAACATCCTTAACCAGGCTTCAACTGCTATGCTTGCTCAGGCTAACCAGATGCCACAGGGTGTTTTACAGTTACTGGGTTAATCTATACTGAAAAAACCAGCCGTTTTGGCTGGTTTTTTTATTTTCAGGGTTTCTTGATAAATTCATGATTCCAGGCTCAAATTGCGTTTATCATTAGAAACTAAATTCTAATGAGTGAATGCATTCTGTAATCTGTATTAAAAAGATAGTTGAAGAATTCTTCAAGAGAATTGTTTTAAAAGCTTAAACTATCGAGAAAACGACCGATATCAATAGAGTAGAAAGATAATCTTTAAACTGTAGTGGGGGAAAGTCATTTATTAAAAGTGTTCATTGATGATGATATTAAAGTGTAGTGTAAGTAAACGAGAGGGGATGATCAAATGGCAACTGTTAATTTTCTAGGCTCCTATTCAGGTATCGACCAAACCATGATTGATCAGCTAATGGCCATCGAAAAGAGACCTTTGATTAAGTTATCAGAGAAAAAAGAGAGCATCGGTACCCAAAAGAATGCTTGGAATGATGTAAAAACCAGACTTAACAACCTGTTTGAAAAGCTAAAAGCGCTCCAAAGCAGTGAAACCTATACGAGCAAGCTGGCTTCTCCAGGAGGAAGTGCTTCTCTTGTGGTCAGTAAAAATTCAGTAGAAGGTACCTATCAAATCCATGTGGACCAATTGGCGACAAGCACATCTATTGTTGGCAGTGCTATTCCTAATGCTTTAGGTGATTCTTCAAAAGCTTTGGGCATAAGTGGAAACTTCACCATAAATGCAAGCGCGGAAATTGAAGTAATTGCGACAGATACAACGAGAAGTATTGCGGAGAAGATCAACTTGACGAGCAAAACTTCTGGAATTAGAGCTTCAATTATCGATAGCAAGCTGGTGCTCAACAACATCCAAACGGGAAACAAAGAAATTGCCTTGGGAGATGTTGCTGGAAAGGTAGCGATTTTAGACGATTTAGGTTTAGGAGGTTTGAAGGATGTCAATTTAGGGAAGAATGCTCTCTTCACCATAAATGACGTTGCAATCGAACGCTCAAGCAATACAATCAGTGATGTCCTCGACTACACGAGCATCAACCTCACCAAAGAACATGCTTTAGGACAGTTTGACACCATCAATGTTACGCAAGATACCAGTAAATCGATAACTGCTGTTAAAGAATTTGTTGCACAATACAACTCCACTTTGCAGTTTTTGAATGATCAGGTTAATCCTGGGAAAGTCGGAGTGGAAAACAGTCGTGGGAAACTGGCCGGGGACGGTTCGATTATAAGGCTCCAATCCACCCTTCGAAGCATGGCTTCCTCATCCATTGTAAACAGCACGACCGAGGTGAATAACCTATCCAAATTAGGGATTACCACCATTGACAGATATGGGCAGCTTCAGCTCGACGAGAGCAAACTAGAGGGAGTCCTAAAAGCTGATCCTGAACAAGTGAAGAACTTTTTTATTTCAAAGAATGAACTTGGGGAAGATATTGGTTTTGTTCCTCAAATGAATACCTATATCGACAGTTTTTCATCCTCAACTGGAATTATTAAAGATAAAGCAGACAGTTATGAAAAAGCATTAAAGGATATTGCCAAGCAGGTAGAAACGTTCAATGCAAGGATAGCGAAGAAAGAACAGTACTACATCAGTATGTTTAGCAAGCTTGATACCGCCATGATGAAATCTGAATCCCAGATGAGCTGGCTAACTAGCCAGGTTTCTGGAATGACAAGCAGTAAATAGGGAGGATTGTATGTACGCAACTAATAATGCCTATGCAAGTGCAGGAAATCTATATAAAAGTAACGAGGTTCTAACTGCTTCTAAAAAGAAGCTGGTAATTATGCTTTATGATGGTGCAGCCAAGAACCTCAAGCTGGCTAAGCTAGCTATAGAAGAGAAGAAAATTGAGAAAGTGAATTTGCTGATCATTAAAACTCAGAATATCCTCGTAGAACTGATGAGTACGCTGAATTTTGAAGATGGCGGAGACGTTGCCAATAATCTTATGTCTCTCTATGAGTATATGTATCAGAAAACCATACGAGCCAATATTGACAAGAATTCAGAGATTTTGGACGAGGTTATCGGTTATCTGCAAGAATTGAGCGATACTTGGAGCCAGATATGAGCCAAGTAAATTACAGTACATTCCTTGGTAAAAAGCTAAGTGTACTTACTCAGGTTTATGAGAACACTCAGGTGAATGAAGGAAACGTCGAGGAATGTATCAAGGCAGTTGAAATAAACGAAAGCCATTTCCTAGAACTTCTGGAGATTGAATCCAAATTGGAAAATACCCTGGCTGAGGTATCTCCTGAAACTTCTGGAATGCTTGAAGAAATTTATTCTCTTCTTATGAAAGTAAGTGAAAACACTTCAAGGCTTAATAAAGTCATCGAGAATGAAAGAGACATGGCCATGAAAGCCATAGAACAATTTTCCAAGAAAAGAGAAGTGACAAACAGCTACATGAAACTAGATCAAAGATCGGTTTTTGTGGATAAGGATTTCAAATAGATCCAAAAGATGATCAAGAGATCCTTTTTATAAAAACCAAGTAGTTGATCCATATAGTGCCCATTCAAAACAAACAAAGGACGTGGAGATTTTAATGAAATCAATCAGAAGCAAATTAATTGTCTTAATCTTATTATTGGTAACCTTGCCGCTTGTTCTCACCAGCATCACAAACATGGTCTACATGAATTCCAAATATAGCGTTGAGCTGAAAGCGAATAACGAGGTATTGGCCAATGCTATTTCAGATCAGGTCGCTGCCTTTATCGACAAGGGTTTTACCATTGCAGAGCAGCTTTCAAAAAATTCGACATTAAGGCAGTTTGATCCGAAAATTCAGAAAGCCATCCTTACGGATGTGATCACCCCTCGTCCTTATTTTGATTTACTTTATATCACAGATGCTAATGGTTTGCAGACAGCTAAAACCTCAGGTGAACTGAAAGACAGTTCTGGTCGCTGGTGGTTTACTCAGATTCTTGAGACAAAGGAGCCGTTTGTAAGCAAATCCTACTATTCAGTAAATCAAAATCTTCCTGTAACCACAATTGCTTTGCCCATGTACGATACTGAAAAGAAATTCATTGGAGTTATGGGTACAGATATCAAGCTGGATTCTATTCAGAAGGTTGTGGAGGAATTCTCCGAAGGAAGCCACTACGCGTTTGTTGTAGATGGAGAAGGCGTGATCATCGCACACCCTGAGGCCATAAAGGTATCGGAGATGTACAACTACAAGAGCATGAAGAAAACGGTATTGAAGAAAGACGCCGCTGGAAATGTCCTATTGGATCCTTCAGGAAATCAGATCACTGAGGAAATCCTCATCACAATTCCTGATGAGTTGAAAAAGATAGTTATTTCCGCTTTAAGTGGAAAAGCAGGCTATACAAGCTATAAGGATAACGATGGCGTCGAGATCATGAGCGCATACCAAAGCGTTCCTCTACCGGGAACCTCTGACTCTTGGGCTGTTATCACAGTAGAGAAAAAAGAAGATGCCATGAGTTTTATCAATAGTACGGTATTGTTTAGTGGCGGAATTGGTGCAGTTTCACTGATTATCGCGATACTGCTGGCTTATTTCTTCTCAAAAGGAATTTCTGACCCCATCAAGAAATCCTCGATCTATCTCAATAAGATCGCTGAAGGTGATTTTACAGTGGAAATCGAACCCAAACTGCTCTTAAGAAAAGATGAACTGGGCGTGATTTCCAATGGCATCAAGGAGATGAGAGATTCCTTAAAACATCTTGTCATGAGAATCGCAGAGGCTTCCTCTCAAATTGATGAAAAAGTTGAAAATTCTATGAAGAGAATTACGGAGTTGACCAATAATATGGAAAGCGTTTCTGCCACGACGGAAGAACTCGCTGCGAGCACCGAGGAAACTGCTGCTGCATCAGAGGAGATGTCGGCGTCCTCTCAGGAAATCGAGAAGGCGGTCCAATCTATTGCTGAACGATCCCAACAAGGAGCGATAGTAGCACGTGAAACGAGTGAACGTGCAAATGCAACGCAGAAGGGTGTCCAAGCTTCAGAGAAGAAATCTAAAGAACTATTCAGCAAGACCAAGGGCGAATTAGAACAAGCTATTCAAGATTCTCATGTCGTCAGTCAAATCAGTGTCCTTTCAGAAGCCATACTACAAATTACAGCACAAACCAATCTTTTAGCACTTAATGCAGCGATCGAAGCAGCACGTGCAGGAGAAGCTGGAAGAGGATTCTCTGTTGTCGCAGATGAAATCCGGAAATTGGCTGAACAGTCAAAAACGGCAGCAACACAAATTCAAGATGTCACACTTCGAGTGACAAAATCTGTAGACAATCTATCCGTAAGCTCCAATCATCTGCTCGACTTTGTTCAAAATGACGTTAGTAACGATTATCAAAGAATGCTAGGCGTCGCAGCGAAGTATTATGAAGATGCCCAATATTTTGATGATCTGGTTACGGAGTTTAGTGCAACGTCAGAAGAGTTGCTTGCTTCGACAGAAAGTGTTGTCATTGCTATTGATGGCGTTGCAACAGCAGCAAGTGAAAGTGCAAGCGGAACTACCGACATTGCTACAAAGATGGCTGAATCTACCATTAAAGCCAATGAAGTGATGGAACAGGTAGTTAAAACAAAAGAAGAAGCCGATTCCTTGAAAACCGAAACGCAAAACTTTAAGTTTTAAACCAACAGATTATGCTCTAATTCGTCCAAAGAGTGAAGTTTAGTTCACAATTTCACTGCCGAAATGAGGCGGAATATGACATTTAAGAAGAGGCACTTGCATCTAACCATGCAGGTGCCTCTTTTTCGTTTGTATTTGAGTAAATAATAATCTAAAGTTTGGGGAAATAATACAAAAAAATTTGATAGCAAATACATAAATATTTTACATTTGTTGTAAAAGTGAACGAAATTTAAATTTGTTTTAACTCTATTAACTAATTTGAGATGAATTTGAAAAATGCTCGAAAAAATGTATATTTATGTAAGTTATAATTTTTTGAAGTAATATCGCATAAAAATATAATAAAATTAAAAAAATACCCACAATATAATATTGTTTGATTTATAAATATACTATTGATTTTTTTATATACGTTAAGTATAATCAGATTAAAGAAAGATAAATATTTTGAAATGCAAAATAACATGCCAAAAACTTGAATGAATATCTATGCATTATTCATAATAGAGATAGAAAGGTGAAAACAATGAATGATCTGAGTTATCAGAGAATAAAAGAAGGACTTGATGCTTCTGCGATGAGGCAGAGAACTATTTCTTCCAATGTGGCGAACGTCAATACTTCAGGTTACAAAGCCAATAAGGTGGAGTTTGAGTCAGAACTGCGTAAAGCCATGGATAAGGATGCGATAAGCATGAAGGCAACACATGAAGGTCATTTGGGCGGATCCATGAACTCTTCAGTTACCCCTAAGACAGTAAGGAACGAAGGAACCACGATGAACGAAAATGGAAATAATGTAGATATCGACAATGAAATGGTCGAATTGGCCTCCAATGAAATATACTATTCAGCTTTGATCGCACAACTCAATCAAAAGCTAGGAAATATGAACTATGTGATTAATAAGTAATCACTGAACTATGCGAAATAACCTTCCAAAAGGAGAGAGTCATGTCCATATTCAATGCAATGAAAATCAATGCCTCAGGTTTGACACTGGAACGAATGAAAATTGATACCATTTCCTCTAACATCGCCAATGTCAATACGACAAGAACAACTGAGGGAGGACCATACAAGCGTAAGGAAGTGCTCTTCGAGGAAATGGTGAGCAAAAGCTATAATGCAGCAGCCAAGAAGGAAGAACGAGCAAGCAAAGGGGTAAAGGTGACTCAAATTTATGAGGATCCAAGCAACTTGCAGCGCGTATATCAGCCAGAACATCCAGATGCAGATGTAGAAGGTTATGTCACAATGCCGAACGTCAACCTGCTTGATGAAATGGTCAGCCTGATGGAAGCGCAAAGAACTTACGAGGCCAATGCAACCGCACTCAAAGCCAGTAAATCCATACTAAATAAAGCAATAGAGATTTCGAAAGGTTAGGTTAACAGATGACAACAATGTATACAAGCATCATGGATAGGTACCAAAGCCTGATCACTCCAGGTACGAGCAAGGTAAATGAAAACTCAAACCTTATTGGGGAACAAGATCAAAACGCTGGCAGCTTCGAAAATATGATTTCTGCTCAAATCGAGAAACTAAATCAGGGGCAGCTGAAATCAGATAATTTGGTTCAGGATTTTGTCGCAGGAAATACAGAAGATTTGCATCAAGTCATGATTGCTTCGGAAGAAGCCAGAATGAGCTTGGAACTGGCCGTCCAGATTCGTAACAAAACGGTAGAAGCATACAAAGAGTTAATCAATATGCCGTTATAAAGAGAATTTAGTAAGAAACTAAATTTTTAATTTAATGTAACTGAACTTCAGTATGATGAAATTTATAATCTCTAAGATTATAGACAATAAGAAGACTACTTAAATGTAAATTTATCTCGATGTCTCATCAGTTCTGTAAACATTTACGATGGTGATTTCATGGAGATTTATATGCATTAAGTGGCTATTTTTTTGCGAAAAACGCAGTTCTGGTGAGGTAAATCCTAAAAAATCCATGGCGTTTTAGAGCCCCGTCCAGAAAAAACTCAATGACCTCGATTAAGGAGCAATTAGTGAATGGATAAAATTAATGAGATCACCCTGAAGGTCAAAGGGGGGTGGGAAAGTATAGACAAAAAGAAAAAAGGCATTTTAATTATTCTGTTAAGCATAATAATTTTATTTGTCACGATCTATTCTTGGTATGGCAATAGAGTGATCTATGCCCCACTCTTCAAGAATTTGGAGCTTCAAGATGCAGCAACAATCACAACTGATCTGGATACACGAGGAAATATTGCGTATAAGCTTGAAAATGGTGGAAGCGATATCTATATCGATGATCAATTTATAGACAAGTATCGATTGGATCTGGCCATGAATGGGATGATACCCCAGAATTCAACAGGATATGAAATCTTTGACAACATGGGCTTGATGGTCACAGACGAGGATAGGAAAATCATGTATCAACGAGCCCTCGAAGGCGAGCTTCAGCGCTCTGTCATGTCTTTAAGCGAAATTAAGACGGCACGTGTGCACCTCGTGATGAGTGAGGAGAGCATATTCGATGCGGAAAGAAAAGAAGCATCAGCTTCAGTTATCGTAGAAATCAAAACGGGAGCAAAATTAAATGAAGATGCTGTCCGGGGAATTATAGCCTTGATTTCAGGTGCTGTAGAAAATTTGCCGGAAAATAACGTTAAGGTGATTGATTCTCTAGGGAATATATTAAATCTGGATTTTGCTTCCAGCGATCAGCCTTCCGGAATCGGACTCATAGGGAAACAACGGGATATTAAAAGTAGTTTTGAAGCGGAGCTTGAAAATTCTATCCTGCGACTTTTGGGGCCAGCCTTTGGCGCAGAAAAAATCAAAATTTCAATCTATGCTGACCTTGATTTTGATGCTGAGGAAAAGACCGTCATCAGTTATGAAAATCCGGTGATAAGAAGTGAACAAAAAAGCGCAACTGGTTCCGGACTTAACGGGGACAGTATTATTGATGACCCTATTGGGGAAAGTGCACAAAATGTGCTCGATAATAAGGATAAAGAGGGATTAACCTCCTTCGATGGGACTATAAATTACGAACTCACCGAATCTACGACGAATACCGTCAAAGCGCCAGGAAAGGTAACAAAGATATCAACTTCAATTTTGTACGATGGTAATCTTACGGAAGCTCAGTCTAAAAGTATCCGTAATCTTGTGTCTACAGCAACCGGTTATGATGTCGACCGGGGAGACTCCATAAGTGTCGAGGGTGTTATTTTTGATAAAACCGTACAGGAGCAGATAGCCAAGGATCTAAAGGATGCTGAAGCTTTAGAAGAGAATAGTAAATCCTTTCTAGAGCAATATAAAGACTTTGTTTATATTGGCGGAATAGCTCTCCTTGGAATAATTTTTGTGATCATTGTGGCAAAGATCATCTTCAGCAGAGGTAAAAAAGGGAAAGGTGATCCTTATATTCCAAGCATTCCCGTGACGAGCAAGGATAATATAGACATTATTGAAGAAATTTACAAAAAATTTGAAGTGAAAGAAAATCCAAAGGAAAAGCAGATTAAAGAATACGCCCAGGAGCATCCAGAAATTGCTGCTGATTTGATTAAGGCGTGGATGAAAGATTGAGGATGAGGTATGCAAGAGAAGTTAAACGGAATTAAAAAAGCAGCTATTCTATTGATTTCTCTAGGACCAGAGATCTCATCGCAGATTCTTAGAATGTTGCCAGATCGGTTAATCCAGAAAGTAACCTATGAAATTGCAAATACGGAATATGTGGAACCCCAAGAGAGCGAAAAGGTGATCTCTGATTTTTTGGAAATGGCATCTGCAAGAGAGTACATCCTTGATGGGGGCATTGATTACGCAAAAAATCTCTTGACGAAGGCTATTGGCACAACCCGAGCGAAGGAAATCATGGAAGTGCTGAACCAGATTCAAGAAAGGGAAAAACCCTTTGCCATGCTAAGAAAAGCGGATACTCATCAGCTTGCCAATCTGCTTCTCAATGAACATCCACAGACTGTTGCGCTAATTATGTGCTACATCCAGCCAGAGAAAGCGGCGGATATCTTATCGATGTTCTCCAATGAGCTACAAGCTGAAATCGCAGAGCGTATAGGGATCATCAACAGCACATCGCCTAAGGTCATTAAAAAGATTGAGACAATACTGCAGAACAAGTTTTCAAGCAGTGTCGACACGGATGCCGAAAATATCGGTGGCGTAAAGACTCTTGTTGAAATATTAAATTCAGTAGACAGGACAACAGAGAAGAATATCCTTAGCGATTTAGAGAAAACACAACCTGAACTTGCAGAGTTGGTAAAATCGAACCTGTTCGTTTTCGAAGATTTGGTCACCTTGGACACGAATTCAATTCAAAAGGTATTAAGAGAAGTAAACAACGAGGACTTGGTCCTTTCCTTAAAGGGCGCATCAGAGGAAGTTACCTCCGTACTGTTTGCCAATCTATCAAAGAGAGCAGCAGAAACTATACGGGAAGACATTGCCTACATGGGACCAGTCAGGTTATCCGCTGTTGAAGAAGCACAACAACGAATTGTTAGCGTCATAAGACGATTGGAAGATGCGGGAGAAATTATCATTGGAAGAGGTGATTCCGATAACCTTATCATATAAGATCATTAAAAATTCCAAGAACACTGAAGAAAGTGAGAAACTTCTCCACACGATCGACATTTCCTCCTTTATCGCGAATGAAGAGCGCTCAAAGGAAGTAATCGTAGAGGAAGCTGAGACAGAAACCGATTCGAGAGAATTTCTGGAAATGGAAATAAGAAACGAAGTGATGGAAGCAACGACCAGGGAAAGACAAGCCATCATTGAAAATGCCATGCTCGAAACGAAGCAAATCAAAGAGGAAGCGAGGAAAGCGGGTGCCTTAGAAGGTTATGACAAAGGGTACAACGAAGGATTTCAAAACGGAGTTGAAGACGCAAGGAAGGAAACAGAAGCGCAAAGAGAGAATGCAATCTTTATGGTTGAAGATGCTCATCGAAAGATTAAAGCGTATTACGAAGAAAGTGAAGAAAAGATACTTCATCTTGCAGTGAAGATTGCAGAAAAAATCGTTCATCAGAGCATCGATACTCATGCGGAGAATGTCATGCTGCTTGGTCTTCCAATCCTCCAGGAATATGGAAAAACGGAAAATATCATTATGACTTGCCACCCAGAAAATGTTGAATTTGTGCGGTCACGTATCCCGGAAATCGGAAAATTATGCCCTAATGCCCACTTGTTGATCTTGGAAGACAAGTCTTTGGAGAGAAACGGGTTGATTATAGAAAACGAGAACCAGATTACTGATCTTCAAATCAAAAAACAGCTGGAGAGATTTTTGGAATTGGTAACCCGCTAGAAAAGGAGCCAGAAGATGATGGAAGTCCCTTTTAACAAATATGAGCAGATCCTTGAGAAAAATACACTTGAGCTAAAGATGGGAAAAGTAAAGAAAGTCATTGGACTCATCATACATGCTGTTGGGCTAAAGGTATTCATCGGTGAAGTATGCGACATTCTCGTGGGCGAGAACAACAGGATTAAAGCTGAAGTAGTTGGATTTCAGGATGAAAGCGTACTATTGATGCCGCTTGGGGATGTACAGGGCATAGGACCCAGCTGTCTTGTTTTACCGACAGGTAATGCCCTGCAGGTAAAAGTGGGGTATGAACTCTTAGGGACGACGTTAGATGGATTGGGAAACCCCATGGACAATATCAAACGTAAGCTAGACGGGTATGGTGACATCAACCGAATTCCTCCAAATCCCTTTCAAAGAAGAAAAATTGAAAACGTCATGAGTACAGGTGTAAAAGCCATTGACGGCATCCTTACCTGCGGAGAAGGTCAACGTATTGGAATTTTCGCCGGAAGTGGTGTGGGAAAAAGCACTTTGCTTGGAATGATTGCAAGATACTCTGAAGCCGATGTTAATGTCATCGGCCTCATTGGAGAAAGAGGCCGAGAGGTCTTGGAATTTATTGAGCGGGATCTGGGTGAAGAAGGCTATAAGAAATCTGTTGTCATTTGTGCGACTTCCGACCAACCTCCATTGGTTAGACTGAAAGGGGCATATGTGGCTACGGCTATCGCTGAATATTTTCGGGACCAGGGTAAAAAAGTAATGTTTATGATGGATTCCGTTACTCGTTTTGCCATGGCTCAACGAGAGATCGGACTAGCCATTGGAGAACCCCCAACCACAAGAGGCTATACGCCTTCTGTATTCGCAACACTACCAAAGCTTCTGGAAAGAAGCGGGATGTCCTTGGACGGTTCTATAACGGCATTCTATACGGTTCTGGTAGAAGGAGACGATATGAACGAACCCATAGCGGATGCGGTCAGAGGAATACTAGATGGACATATAGTTCTCAGCAGGAAGCTTGCCGGGAAAAACCATTTTCCTTCCATCGATGTCCAACAAAGCATCAGCCGAGTCATGAAAGGAATTGTAGATAAGGATCATTTTGACAATTCAGGACGTCTGAAGGAAAACATTGCGAGGTATCAGGAATCTGAAGACCTGATCAATGTAGGCGCTTATGCCAAAGGAAGAAATCCACAACTAGATAGGGCTGTCGAACTCAAGGTCCCTATTGATAGTTTCCTGAAACAAGATATCGAAGATTCATGGAACTATGAAAAGACTTTGGATGAACTGGCTGGGATATTTAAAAAACAGTAAAGTACATAGAAAAAGGAAGTTGATATTCGAATGAGCTATCAGTTTAAAATGGAAAAAGTACTTGAATTCAAGACCAATGTGGAAAAAACAAAAGTAGAAGATTATGTAAAGATTAACATCAAGCTAAGTAAGGAAATGGATTACCTTAGTGAAATCGAGTCACTTTACCAAGATAAGAAAAAGAAAAAAGGTGCAGATATCTCAGAAATGAAGATGCAGTTCTTATACAAAGAAAAGCTTAAAGATCAGCTTCACATACAAAAGAAAAAGGTGGATGAAATCACAATCAACCTGGAAGATGCAAGAGGCCATTTGATCGAGGCGAGAAAAGACCGAAAAATTATGGAGAAACTGAAAGATAAAGATAAGGAAAAATTTGAATCCGATATATTTTATCAGGAGCAAAAAGAACTCGATGATATTTCTGTGATGAAGTTCGCTAAATAGGATAAGTTGACAGATAGAAAGCTGCTTCAGCGGGTTCGTGAAAGGGGGTGAGAAAATGAATAATGTTATGGAAGCAAGTAAAGTAACGAAAGAAATTCAATTGATGAACGGAAGAAAGTCAGAGAGTCCCAAAGGGGATTTCGAGACCCTTTTCAAGGTAGAGTCAGATACTTTAAAGACAGATATGACAGAGGAAACGAAGAAAGCTTTTAATGGCCTAGGAATTGATCTTGACGAAGTTAAAGATCCAACCCAAGAAGGGGGATTAATCGACGAAGAGTTTAAGGAAAATGAGGGTTTAGTTTCACCGTTATCCTACTTGATTCAAGGAAATCCGCCTCTGCAAATCATGAAAAGCGCTCCCGGCCTTAATTCTTTAGCCGATCCAGAGCAAGTTGGTGAACTGCTGACTCCAGCAGGGAGCCTCAAAATTAAGGATTCACCTGAGATTCCTTTGATGAAGCAACCACAGGAAGCAGAAGAATCGATGAATACAGAAGTGACCAGTGCTTTAAAAACGGAAATATCCGTTCCTGTACAATTGCAAAAAGGTCTGCCACAAGAGCTTAAAGAGAGCATAGCTGGCATTACTTCTAAAGACCTTGTTGAAACAAAATTAATCGGCGTATTGCCGGAGAAAGAAAGCAAAAGCGAAGCCACCATCGCTCACGAGAACAAGCTTAAATTGGAACAGCAAAAAATCGATGGGAACACTGTGGAAAGCAAAGGATTACCGAAGATTGAGGAATCCCTGGAGAAGAGTAACCTATCCTATTCTTTTGGAGAAGACAAGGAGAATGACACATCGAGTGGTATGCAAAAGAAGGCTCAGCCAGATCGCATAGAGAATTTCCCGTCTGACATTAAAGCAAGTGAATTTCAAAAGCCTCAAATCCCTTCATCGCCAGAAGTGACAAAGGTTAGCGGCGAAAATCTTGAAATGGCGACAAAAGAAATTCTGCATCAGATGGAGACCTTGACCGAGGGCAATAAGACGATGGTCAAAGTAAAGCTTAATCCGGAAGAATTGGGTGAAATGGAGATTTCACTGAGTATGGAAGAAGGTAGACTTACAGGAAAAATCATTGTGGGAAACAAGGAAATTCAACAGATTTTTACAGACAAGTTACACGAACTGAATCAAACCTTAAAGGAAAACAGAATTGATGTGGCTAGTTTTGAAGTCAAATTAAGTTCTGATCAAAACCTAAATCAAGATCATGCCAGGCATCAGGGACAAAGGCCGGCGGACTATTCCAATAGATTTAAAAGTAATCGAAATGTTTCTTTGCAAACAGAAGAGTGGATGAGAACGGACAACAGATCTCATAGCGGTATTGATTTATTAGCTTGATTTGATAAAGGAGGAAACAATGAACATAAATGGTATTGGAACCAATGCTGCAGTGCAGGTACAAACTGAAAAGAAGTCCATGGGAATTGATGATTTTTTAAAGATCATGACAGCCCAGATGAAAAATCTTGATCCGATGGGTGGGAGTAGTGAAGATAGCAGCCAGTATCTCGCACAAATGGCGCAATTCACGATGCTGGAACAGCTCAATAACGTAAAAGACAGCCTGGAGGGGATTTCGATCCTGACTCAGCAGCAAATATCTTTTTCCCTCGTTGGAAAAACAGTTACGGTTGATGATGGACTAAACTCTATTACTGGCGTAGTGGAAAAAATCAGATATCGCGAAGGTAATATTTATCCCGTGATCAATGGGGAAGAATATCCCATGGGGATGGTCAAGGAAGTAGGCGAGGAATAGGAAATGTCTTTTAAGATTCAACATGGACAAATCATCCCTTCATCTGTTCCACAACAAAAAACGAAGGTTCAAGGAAACGATTTTGAAAAGACCTTTTTGGAACACCTGAAGCAGAAAAAAGAGCCGGTTAAAATCTCTGCCCATGCCCTTGGCAGAATGGACGAAAGAGAGATCAGTTTGAATGAAGAGGACATCCGAAAGATCAATGAAGCTGTAAATACCTTGGAGAAAAAGGGTGCAAAGGAAAGCTTACTCCTCTATAAGGACATTGCCTTCATTGCAAGCATTCAAAACCGGACCATCATTACAGCCATGAAGAGCAAGGAGTTAGATACTGTTACGAATATCGATAGCACAATGAACATCAGATAATGGCCGGACCTTTAAGGAAGCCATGATACCGCCGAATGACAGAAGCGGTCATATAGCCAAAATTATAGATTTTAGGGGGAAATATCAATGTTAAGATCTTTATACGCCGGCGTAAGCGGCATGAGAAACAATCAAACCAAAATGGACACCATCGGTAACAATATTGCAAACGTCGGGACAACAGGGTTCAAATCAGGAAGAGTGAAATTCCAGGATATGCTGAGTCAGACCCTGTCCAACGCTCAGGCGCCTACCCAGAATACTTTGGGCGGCGTCAATGGTCAGCAAGTAGGCCTTGGGGTAAGGACTGGAGCCATCGATACCATCATGACAGACGGTGCGATGCAGCCGACAAATCGAGACTTGGACTTCGCCATCGAAGGGAATGGATTCTTTGTTGTCTCCCAGGATAAGAATGCCGATATGAAGCTTTACACGAGAGATGGCGCATTCTACAGGGACTATGAAGGGAATTTGGTCAATGCCGGAGGATACCGAGTGCTAGGATATGGACCACAAGTTGCTAAGGTATATAAAACCCCAGTAAATGACATGGATTTGAATAAGAACGTAGGGGCAGAGGCACCTTTAAGCATTCCAAATACGATAACCGTTGGTACAACGGATTTGAATCTTGAGTCCTTTTCCATTGATGGAAGCGGTCAAATCATTGGTGTTTTTGATGATGGCAATCCTTATTTGCTCGGTCAACTTGCATTGAGTAAATTCAATAATGCAGAAGGGTTGGAAAAGGCCGGAAACAACAATTACTCCGCTTCAGCAAACTCCGGTACGGCACAAATAGGAACGGCGAATTCTGAAGGTTATGGAACGGTGAGACAGGGAACACTAGAAATGTCCAACGTTGACTTGGCCAACGAATTTACAGAGATGATCGTTACCAGCAGGTCTTATCAGGCAAACTCTAGAACCATCACGACATCTGATGAAATGCTGCAGGAATTGATCAACCTGAAGAGATAGTAATAAATGATTTTATCCACGTAGGAATTTGGCAACGAATTGATGTTTTCGCACATTAGAATGGATGATGCCATTCATTCGAAAAAGTGAATCTCATCATCAAATCGAAACCATTAAGCCTATGTGGATTGTCATTATCTGTTTTACAGGGATGAGGAGGGTGCAATGATACGATTAAGATCTTTAAGTGGAGGAGAGTTTTATCTGAACAACGATTTGATTGTCAAGATTGAAGCTCTTCCAGACACAGTGATCACTTTGACGGATGGAAGAACCATACGGGTGAAAGATACCCCAGAGGAAATCATTGAGAGGATTGTCCAATATAAACGAAGAATATATCAGGGAAGTTTGGAGGATAAATAGATGAAAAAAAGCTTCACATCATTGATAGGATTAGGAATAGGAGCTGTCTGCATTGTATGGTCCATTTTAATTAGTGGAGATATCCGAAGTTTTTGGGATATCCCTTCAGTTGTTATTACCTTGGGCGGATCGTTTTGTGCGCTACTTATCAGTTTTCCAGCTTCGGAATTGATGAAATTACCAAAGATTTTGTCCATGCTCGTAAAAAAGCCGGAGAACGACAGACTCAGGGTAATCATGAGCTTCACCGAACTTGCGAAGAAAGCTAGGAGAGATGGACTGTTGGCACTTGAAAATGATATCTCGACGATGGACGATGAATTTATGGTTTCCGGACTTCAGATGGTCATCGATGGAATTGATACAGAAGCGATCCGGGAAATCATGACACTGAAGATGGAATCGATAGAAAACAGACATCGGTTAGGTCAAAGCATATTCAGCAAATGGGGAGAGCTCGCTCCCGCCTATGGAATGCTTGGAACATTGATTGGTCTGATCGTTATGCTGGCAAACATGCAGGATGCTTCATCCATTGGAACGGGTATGGCGGTAGCGCTGATTACTACATTCTATGGTTCCTTACTTGCTAATCTTGTTTTTATACCGATTGCCAACAATCTGGGCGTTCAAACGAGCGAAGAGATGCAATCAAAAGAAATGGTCATCGCCGGAATCATAGAGATTCAGGCGGGGACAAATCCCAGAATTTTAGAAGAAAAACTGATGACCTATCTGTCTCCAGAGGAAGCTAAACTTCTCAAGAAGGAGAAAAATACCAATGTCGTCGAGGCATTGTCCTATGAGTAGAAGACAAAGAAGCGAGCCCCAAGCCTCCGGGGCACCTGCATGGATGACCACCTTTTCGGATATGGTGACACTCCTCTTGACGTTCTTTATTCTGCTTTTTTCAATTTCCAATGTTGATGCAAAGAAATTTGAAAGTGCGAATAATTCCTTGCAATCTGTTTTTTCGGGTTCCAGTCAATCCGGAATTCTAGAGGGGGGAGCTTCAATCATTAGTGATGAAATTTCTGATTTGAATGGTATCGATGAAAATACGCAGAAAATGTACGATCAGGTAAAAGGATATGTGGAAAAACAGGGGCTTGAAGCAGCGGTGAGTGTAAGTGCCAATAGAGACGGAGTATTCGTCGATATCAAAGAACTCATTTTGTTTGAGCCTGGAGAAGTGTCCATCAAACCTCAGGGAAAACAGATTCTCGACCATCTTGAAGGATTATTTCTACAGTTTGAAAACAAAATTGTTGTTGAGGGTCACACCGACAACGTCCCTACGGGAACGACAGCATACCCGACAAATTGGGAACTTTCCACGGACAGGGCTGTGAACGTTGTACGTTACTTGTCTGAAATGAAGAATATACCTGGAAATCGCCTTGCAGCAATCGGTTATGGGGAGTTTAGACCCATGGCAGCAAATGATACAGCTTCTAACCGGGCGCTTAACAGAAGAGTAAATTTACTGATTATAATGGATGAAGGTGAGGAATCATAATGGTTTTAGAAGGTCAAAGAAAAGGTGACAATAAATCGAACAAATTAGTGGTTCTCGTCGTTATGATGAATTTTGTCATTATCTTGGGGGTAGTGGCTATGCTTTATTTCAACGGAGGACTTAAGCTGCCTCTTGCAAAAGAGAAACCTGTTGAAGTGTTGGAATATGTCGTGGCGATGGATAGTTTCACGGTGAATTTGAAGACAGACGGCAGGACGAATTCTTATCTGAAGACAGAAATTTCCTTCATGTACAGCGATGATACCAAAACAGAACAATTTACGGAAAAGAAAAGCCGAATCAGAGATGTGATCATCAAAGATCTGATGGAATATTCATCAGCAGAGCTTCTTGCTTCTGGCGGATTGGAATATGCAAAGGCAAAACTTAAAACCGAGGTGAACACGGTTTTCGGAGAAGATGTGGTGAAAGAAATCTATTTTACAGATTTTTTGATCCAATAAAGGAGTAAATCATGAATTTTGAAGTACTATTCACATTGCTGCAAACCTTCGTGGCACTGCTTGCAGTGATCGCTTTGGCCTATTTTGTCTTGAGATCGGGCCGAAAGCTGAGTGATGGGAACCATCATCTCGTGACAATTGTAGAGAAGACGACGTTATCGAATCAATCGTATCTGGCCGTCATGAAGGTGGGGGCCAATTATCATTTAATCAGCGTCACTTCCGGTAATATCAGTATATTAAAGGACATGGACACGGAGGAAGTGGAGCAGATTTTGGAAGAGAAGAAGAGAAAATTAGAAGAGCATCCCATTCATAAACTGATGCAAATCGAGCACCCAATTCATAGACTGATGCAATTAGAGAACCCAATGAATAAACTAAAGCAAATGAGGAAGAATCGTGAATAAAAAGCACTTAATCTTATTTTTCATCTTACTCTTTGGAATATTCCTGTTTATTTCGAAACCGGTCTATGCCTTTGGGCTTGATTTGAGCAATTTCGGAATAAATTTTAACGCTGCGGATAAAGAACCCCAGGCCATGGTGGATACGATGAAAGTATTTATCTTGATGACGGTGCTAACCCTTGTTCCGGCTTTTCTCATTCTCACTACCTGTTTCACGAGAGTTGCCATTGTACTCTCGTTTTTGAGAACTGCCATCGGCAGTCAGCAGACACCTCCAAATCAAGTGATGATGGGTCTTGCACTCTTCATTACACTCTTTGTGATGCAACCCGTGTACTCACAGGTGATGGATCAGGCGGTGACTCCCTTTCTCAACGAGCAGCTGACACAGGAAGAAGCATTTAGCATAGGCTCGGAGCCAATCAAGCACTTTATGCTGAAGCAAACGAGGGAAAAAGATCTCGCTTTATTTATCAAGGCAGGGAAGCTTGAAGCCGTTGAAGATCCGATGGACCTTTCCTTAACGGTAATCATTCCAGCTTTCACGATCAGCGAATTAAAGATGTCTTTCAGCATAGGGTTCATGCTGTTTCTGCCTTTCTTAGTCCTTGATATCGTTGTATCCAGCATTCTCATGTCCATGGGAATGTTCATGCTTCCACCGGCTATGATCGCTTTGCCATTTAAGCTTTTGCTTTTTGTGTTGGTTGATGGATGGTATTTAGTGGTGGAATCATTACTTAGAAGTTTCAAATAGGAGGAAGAATAGATGAGCCAGACAATGGCCTTGGATTTGCTCAAAAGTGCATTTATGAATACGATAAAAATTTCAGCACCGACTATGCTTGTTGCGATGGCGGTAGGACTTGTCATCAGCGTGTTGCAGGCAACAACGCAAGTGCAGGAACAAACGCTTTCCTTTGTCCCGAAAATGATTGCCGTCATTTTCTCCTTAATCATTTTTGGTAGTTTTATGATGAACACCCTGGTCGCTTTTCTCGGAGATGTCTTCGAGTTAATCCCCAAACTGTAGGCGCTGATGGGTAGCGTTCTGCAAGTTCACAGTTTCTTGTTTGTCCTGGCCCGAATTACGGCATTTATTGTCGTTGTTCCGGGTTTCTCCCACAAAAGTCTTCCTAATACCGCTAAAATCGCTTTATCCTTGATTTTAAGCTGGATTGTCTATACCAATATCCCGGAGTCTCCTATATACGAAGAGAACCTCCTCTTTATCCTTGGTGTGGTTAGGGAAGCAATCATTGGACTTTCCATGGGGTTTATCGGTAAGCTGGTGTTTTCTGCTGTGGAGATGGCAGGCCAGTTAATTGATTTTCAGGTGGGGTATTCCATGGGCGCTATTTATGATCCTACCAGCGCATCCATGTCCTCCTATTACGGGAGGCTATTTTATTGGATGGGCATTCTAGTGTTTTTCATACTGGATTTGCATCATACCATGCTGCTCTCTCTGATGGATTCATTTCGTGCCGTGCCTCCAGGACAGATTGGATTTGGGGCAATTGAACTGGAAGGATTTTTGTATGTTTTCTCCTACGCCTTTAAAATTGCCATCTCCATAGCCGCACCGATGATAATTGTCATGCTTGTCATTGATATTGTGATGGGCTTGATTTCAAGGACAGTTCCACAGATCAACGTGTTCATGCTCGGAATGCCGCTTAAATCTTTAATCGGAATGTTTATGTTTTTGGTCCTTGTGTCCACCTTTATGAACCTTATGGGGAAAACGCTTGGAAATATGGATGGCTATATGAAGAAGATGATAGAAATGTTTCGATAGAGGAGAGATACCGTGGAAGATAAGCATTCTAAAACCGAAGAGGCCACCCCGAAAAAGATTAGTGACAGTAAAAAGAAAGGTCAAGTGCCGAAGAGTGCTGATTTTAATTCAGCTTTTTCCTCTCTTGTCTTTGCAATGCTTCTTGGAAGTTTGGGGCAGTATCTATTCTCACATGGCCTCGAGACGCTACGGGCCACATTGCGAACAGGTTTTGGTGCCAGTCTCAGTTCCAGGGAAGCCAGTCATATTTTATTGCAAAGTGTGGCAAGATTTTCGATCTTATTCCTCCCTTTCGGGCTGCTAGCTGTTATTTTAGGGGTTGTAACAAATTTGATTCAGGTAGGGTTTATTTATTCTGTGGATCCCATCAAGCCTGATTTTAAAAGACTTAATCCACTTCAAGGGTTTAAGAATATTTTTTCTGTAAAGTCGTTGTTTAATATGCTGAAAAGTGTTTTAAAGCTCGTTATCGTCTCATGGATAACGTATCAGGGCTTAACAGACATACTGGTCCAGATTACCAATGCCGGACTCATGGGGATAGAGAATCTCTATACATTCTTCTTCGATATTATTAAAACCTTAAGTCTCAGCATTGCTAGGATCATGATCATTCTTGGCATTGTTGATTTTATCGTTCAAAAGCGAGAATTTAAAAAGAATTTGAGGATGACAAAAGAAGAAATCAAAACAGAATACAAGCAGATGGAAGGAGATCCCAAGATTAAGTCGGCCAGGCAGCAAAAACAACGGGAAATGTCCAGAAGGCGAACCTTACAAAATGTGGAGCAAGCGAGCGTAATCATCACTAATCCTACACACATCGCCATAGCATTGAAATATGAGCTAGGAAAGGATCAGGCGCCTATTGTTGTAGGTAAAGGCGTAGACTATATGGCACAGAAAATCAAGGAAAAAGCAAAAGAGAAGGGAATTCCAATCATCGAAAACAAGCCTTTGGCGAGAGCCATGTATCCGAAGGTAGAAGAAGGTTCCTTTGTTCCGATAGAGCTTTATCAGGCGATTGCGGAAATCCTTGCGTTAGTCTATCAAATGGAGAAAAATAAAAAGATTTTTTAAGGAGAGCATATGCTAAAAGAACTCAATTCATTTTTAAGTAAAATCGGTAAATATTCAGAAGTTCTCGTCGCATTTGCTGTCGTTGGCATCATCGGAATTATCTTAATTCCTCTACCTGATTTTTTGCTCGACTTCTTACTTACCATCAATCTAACGATTTCTATCATGATTCTGGTCCTATCGCTTTTCACCAAGAGTGTGCTGGAATTCTCCGTATTCCCAACGATGTTGCTCATCATGACGATGTTCAGGCTGGCTCTTAATATTTCTTCCACGAGACTGATTCTTAGTGTGGGAGAAGCTGGAAAGGTCATCGATGCATTTGCTTCCTTCGTGACGGGAGACAACTATGTTGTCGGAGCAGTTATCTTCGTAATCATTACCATAGTTCAGATGGTGGTCGTTACCAACGGAGCTGGCAGAGTATCAGAAGTTACTGCGAGGTTCACACTCGATGCCATGCCAGGAAAGCAGATGGCCATAGATGCTGATCTTAATGCTGGCATTATCAATGAAGATATAGCCAAGAAGAGGCGTATAGATCTTCAGAGAGAGTCAGATTTTTACGGCTCCATGGATGGTGCGAGTAAATTTGTAAAAGGAGATGCTATCGCGGGGATCATCATTACGATGATCAATCTTTTGGGTGGAATTATCATCTTTTCTCTCCAGGGAGAACTGACCATTATGGAATCTATTGGGAAGTTCGGCCGATTGACCATAGGAGATGGACTTGTCAGCCAAGTTCCTTCACTTCTTATCTCTATTGCTTCAGGAATTATTGTCACCAGGTCAGGAAATGACAAGGGGTTTGGTCCCACACTAACTGATGAACTGTTTTCCTCATGGAAAGTTATGATGATCGCTGGGCTGGTGACTTTTTCCATTGGCCTGGTTCCTGCATTCCCTTCTATTCCTTTCTTTAGCGTTGGACTCATCTTAGGTGTTTCTGCATACCTCGTCTATGAAAATGACAAGATTGAAGTGAAAAAGAACCTAAAGCAGGAAGAAAGATCCAAAGCCACATGGACGAAAGAGACGGAAGAAGATGTCACCTCCTATCAAGTCGAACCTATTTCGCTTGAAATCGGTTATGGGCTTATCGCTTTGGTAGATGAAAGCTCAGACAGCAATCTTGTTGGCCATATCACATCGATACGAAAACAGTGCGCAACGGAGCTTGGAATCTTGATTAATCCTATCCGAATCAGAGATAACCTGCAGCTTGGCCCCAATCAGTATGTCATCAAAATCAAAGGCAACCAGATAGCAAAAGGGGAGATCTATATCAACAAGTATCTTGTGATAGATCCAGGAACTTCTGACTTTGACATTGTGGGAATTCCGACAACTGAGCCCGCTTTTGGTCTGGATGCGCTATGGATCGATGAAAAGGACAAAGAAAGGGCAGACCTCAAAGGCTACACTATCGTTGAGCCTGTTACAGTTCTCGTCACGCATTTCAAGGAACTTATCAAGAAACACAGCGATGAACTCTTAGGCAGGCAAGAAACCAAGGAACTCATCGAGCATTTGAAAGAACGATATGGCGTGATCGTCGATGAGCTTATCCCGAACATCATGTCCCTAGGCGAAGTGCAGAAAGTGTTGCAAAACTTGCTCAAAGAAAACGTGCCAATAACGGATTTGGTCACCATTTTGGAAACGCTGGCTGATAATGCCTCAACGATAAAAGACACAGAAATCTTGACGGAACATGTGCGGCATGCGCTGCATCGAACCATCGTAAAGGAGTATCTGGATCCACAAGGTGAACTTAAAGTCATCACCATCGATTCCCAACTTGAAGAACTCCTTGGTTCCAATATCCACAGGTCAATCAGCGGTTCCATACCGGTACTTGACCCGGAGATGATTACAAGGATTTTCAATAACATCAAGAGCGCATACGACGAAGCCTTGATGAAGGGCTACCAGACGGTAATCCTCGCCTCTCCAAAAATTAGGACAGCGCTTAGAAATCTCATTTCAATCACCTTTTCCCATATGGTGGTGCTGTCATTAAATGAAGTGCCTAGCGATGTTCAAATTGAAGTAGTAGGGATGGTGGAGTTTCGTTGATCATTAGAAAGTATATCGTCAATGACATGAGAGAAGCCATGATTCGAGCTAAATATGAACTCGGAAGGGATGCAATTATTATCCATCAAAGAAAAGTGCACCTCGGAAAGTGGTTTAATCCCTTTAGAAAGAAGATGCTGGAGGTCACAATTGCGGTTGAAGATCCCCTTCAAGAAAAAAAGAGAAGTGAAAAAGAATCCTTTCATCAGATCATGTTTGATCGAGAGAAAGTGAAAGATAGCATCATGCCAGTCGAAAATGAAGCCAAGATGAAAAAGCATAAAATGTTTTCGCGGAACAAGGTCGCCTATGCGCGGTGGGAAGATTACTGTGAAGGACATGACATTTCCAAAGACAGAGTTAATTATCCGCAGGTGAAGCGATTTTTCGAGGAGAAATACCCTGACAATGTATTCAACAATGAAAGAAAACTCGGGAGAATTAATGTACTTGTTGGTCCTACTGGGGTAGGAAAAACGACGACTATTGCAAAAATTGCTTCGAAAGAACTTTTAGAGAATGGGAAAAAAGTGGGTTTGATTACGATTGACACCTACAGGATTGCGGCTGTAGAACAGCTGAAGAAATATGCGGAGATTTTGGGTATCAGCTGCGAGACCGTAAATGAGCCATCTGAAATGCAAGCAAAGCTTCATCGATTACGCGATTGTGAGATCATCTTCGTCGATACTGTAGGTGCCAGTCCAAAGAATGAAGTGAGGATTGAAGAAATCCAAACCTATATTGATGCTATTGAGGAAGAAAAGAACATCTATCTTACGATAAGCATGTCTTCAGATGTCGATACCAATATCTCTGTGATGAAGACTTACCAGATGCTGAACTATAATGCAATCGTCCTGACAAAATTCGATGAAGTTCTAAACTATAATAATTTTTGGAATTTGATGGAAAACAATGCGCTGCCTGTGCAGTATTATTGCTTTGGACAAACTGTTCCAGAAGATTTTTCGGAAGCTACATTGGATAATGTCTTATCATATTTTTGGAGGGAGCTGACAAATGATTGACCAGGCTGAATCTTTAAGAAAAAAGATCATGGAGAGCAAGGCAGCGCCTTCAAGAAAGGTAAACGGACTCGTGAAGATTTTCGCCGTCGTCAGCGGAAAAGGTGGCGTGGGAAAAACCAATGTATCCGTTAATTTGGCCATTTCACTGGCCCAATTAGGGAAAAAGGTGCTACTGATGGATGCCGATATCGGGATGACCAACGCTGATATTGTCATGGGAATCAATTATGAATATGACTTATTCGACTATTTGGAAGGACGTGCGCATCTTAGAGAAATCATGTATGAAGGACCTGAAGGGGTGAAAGTGATTTCTGGAGGGGCAGGACTTTTGAAGATGGAAAGCCTTGATGAGGAAATCCAAAAGACATTCATCGAAGAACTGATTGAACTCGGTGGATTTGAGGTCATGGTTATTGACAATGGTGCGGGAATCAGCAGGGAAACTTTGAGTTTCATTACGTTTGCCCATGAGGTCATTTTGGTGACAACCCCTGAGCCAACCGCCATAACGGATGCCTATCGTGTTCTTAAGGCGATTAGCATCTATAAGTTGAAACCCACTGTAAAGCTGATTGTAAACAAAGTAGCGAGTATTAATGCCGGAATGGAGACTTTTACGAAGCTCCAAACGACTGCAAAGGCTTTTTTGACTGTAGACGTCGAGAACCTAGGCTATATTTTTGATGATTCAAGGCTCGAAAAAGCCATTATGAAACAAGAGCCGGTAGTGCTCGCCTATCCTCATGCATTATCCAGCACCAATATTAGGACCATTGCAGCTAAAATTACGGACGAGACGGTGCTTGTGCAAAACATCTCCACAATCAAGCAACTGGGAAACAGGTTTATGAAGATTTTCGGTACATAGGAGAGAAGTTGAGCTTAAAAATCGAAATTCAGATGAAGAGCTGCAACACCCTTATTGATCTGACACGAAAGAGTGCAAAAAATTGTACGGGAGGTGACCCAAATGGGTTATCCGAATTCGGGAATTGATAACGAAATGGTTATAAAATATATTCCATTGGTTAAAAGAATCATCGGGAAAATTCAGTCGGTTGATGTGAACATGGATAAAGATGATTTGTTTTCCGTGGGCATCATCGGATTAATCGACGCTGTAAAGAAGTTTGATATTGAAAAATCCGTACCATTTGAAGCCTATGCAACGGTAAGGATCAAAGGGACGATTATAGATGAAATGCGCAAATCAGGAAGGGTTTCGAGAGACAGGATCGCAAAACTAAATCAGTACTATAGTGCAAAAGAAAAACTGGAACAGCAGCTGATGAGTAATCCTGATGAACAAAAAATTTGTGATGAACTGGGAATCACCGAGAAGGATTTGTATAAACTTCATGAAACCGTACATGATCTTTCAAACGTCTCCTTAGAAGCTATGCTCTTCCAAAAGGATGGTGGGGAAATCCAGCTCTCTGACTTTATCAAGGATGAGACAGCAGACACTCCTGAAGAAGATTATCTAAAAAAAGAACGAAAGCTTCTTTTACAGAAGTCTATTGGAAAACTTAATGATCGGGAACAAATCATTCTTAATCTCTATTATGTAGAGGAACTGACGCTGAAAGAAATTGCCTATACCATGGGGATTTCAGTACCAAGGGTTTCACAACTGCATGGAAAAATCATCCTTAAACTGCGGGAGCAAATGGCATAATCACTTGATAAAGGAGAGGAAAATCCAATGTTTTATTTTAACCTCTTATTAGGAGGAGGATTAATCCTCCTCGGATTAAAAAAAAGAAAAAATGAGCGAATCCCGGAAATGAAACTCGTGAGGAAAGAAGCCATTGAACAGGAAAAACTGATCGATACTTCTGGTATTAATGAATTAAATCTTAGAATAGATCAGTTACAGAAACTGGTTTTTGAAAGCCTCTTGGTCAAAGAAGAGAATAGAAGAAATGAAAGCAGCGATATTTTCATAGAGAAAGCCCAAGAGGTTGAGCAACCAATCTCAGAACCTAAGCTGGTTGAAATGCCTGATGAAGTTATTGTCAGCAAAGAGGCTTTATTGCCCATAACAAAACCGATACCCGAAAACATTAAAGCGATGCTCGATTACGAGAGCAAAGGATTAAGTGTGCAGGAAATTGCAAGTCAGACCCACATGAATAAAGGGGAGGTTTTACTATTACAAAATTTAGCGAAACACTACGCAAAATAAGCGCTGAGGTCTTGATTGCACTTGGTGCAGGCATAATCGCCGGAGCGATACTCATGTATGCAGCGCAGTTAAGCACCATCCATTTCAATGTGGAGGAAAAGGCCAGAGCCATGGGCATGGTCTATCCTGACGAAATTCTAGTTATAACCGATGAGGAGGGGAATAAATGATCATCAGAAGCTTGTACAACACCGCAAGTCAAATGAATGTCCTGCAGAAGAAACAAGAGAACAGCGCAGCGAATACAGCCAATGTCAACACACCGGGATTCAAGTACCAGGAACTGGTCCAACGTACAATGAAAGAATATGAAGTGAAAAATCATACGGGTGGACTTGGCAATAATGAGGAACAAAAACTGGGAAGTATCAATTTCGGCACGGAAATCGATGAAGCTTATACGCATTTTTCACAAGGAATTCTCAAGGAGACGGGAACTCCGACAGATCTCGCCATCAGTGGGGAAGGCTTTTTTGCAGTTCAGATGCAAAATGGGCAAACCGGCTATACACGAAGTGGTAACTTCAGGATTGACGGGGAAAAGAGGCTTGTTACGCAGGAAGGCTTTCCAGTGTTCGGGATCGACGCTCAAAATAATGTTTCCCCGATTATGGTGGAGAATGACTTTTTGTCCATTGATAACAAGGGGATGATCAATGGAACAGAAAAGAGAGTAATGATCGTTGATTTTGCTGATTATACTGCATTGGAGCAGAAAGGAAATTCTATCTATGCCGGTCAAGGAACTAATCTTGTGGCAGATCAAGCGGTAAGCCAAGGTTATCTAGAAGGCTCAAATGTCAATCTATTGGATGAAATGGTGAAAATGATCGAAGTCTCCAGAGAATTTGAATCCAATCAGCGGACTTTGAAAGCTATTGACGAAACTTTACAGAAAGCCGTAAATGAAATCGGAAGAAATTAGGAGGAGAAAGCAGATGTTTAATGGTTTAAAAATTGGCAGCTCAGGAATGAAGACGGCGCAGAATGTGATGGACAATGTTGCAGATCAAATTGCCAACGCCTCCACCTCAGGCTATAAGAAAAAGCAAGTGGATTTTACGAGCCTTTTAATGAATAAGATTGGAGACACTCAGGTAAAATTATCGGTGAATGCCAAGGATGCGGGAATCAATATAGGATCTAAGGCTATTCTCTCCAAAACCGATTTTAGGCAAGGCGGATTAGCCACATCAGAAGGGGATTTCCATATGGCTCTGGAAGGAAAAGGTTTTTTTGGAGTGGCAACCAAAGAGGGCGAGCTACTACTCACAAGAAACGGCGGCTTTCATATGAATGCTGATTTTTCGATCACTGATGATGGAGGCAACCTCTTAAGCATGGAGACCTACCTTCCGCAAAATCAGTGGCCGGATGGTTCAAAGCTAAATATTAATGAAGAAGGGTACATCACAACGGTAGATGACGACAATCAAATCGTAGGGCTCGGTCGGGTCATCGTCTATTCTCCAGAGAATAACGATGAACTTGTTTCACTTGGAGAAGGAAAATATGCTCAACCAAATGGACTTGCTCTATATAATTCCATTGACAATCCCGGTAAAATCAATGGATTGATCAGGCATAATTATATTGAAAACTCCAATGTAGATACGCTCCAAAGCATGACGGACATGCTTACCACCCAAAGAGCCTATCAGGCAAGTGCAAGGTCTGTCACCACAGCAGATACAATGCTTGATGTGATTAATCAGATTGTTTAGCCCTAATTGATGAGATGTCTATTTAAAGTAAGTGCCTTGTACGATACATATAAAACACAGAAAGCATCACAATAAAAAATTTTAGAAATTCTTCTAAGATCTTTTATTGTGATGCTTTAAGCTTTGGGGTGTAATCAATATGCCTTTTCGAATCGTGTACCTAAAAAACCAACATGATTTCATCGCTTCGTATGACTATAAATCTATTGCACAAAGATCGTATTGAATGCTTCAGCTTTACCATCTATTGAAATTTGAATGGTATCAAATGAGGAGGAAGAATTTACCTTATAGGTGTAAAACTGTGGTTGACTCATTTCCTCTGTCTCAAAAAGAATTGTCAACACATTATTAGTAATGGAAGAAGACATTTTCTTAACTCCTTTTTCGATACCATAAAATAGGATTATTTGATTTTTTGAGTTTTCAATCATATATATGCCTTGTTCTGTCTTACTTTTCATGGTTTCAATGATTTGGTTTGTTATCTGATAGGGTTCAACCAGTTCGATTTTTTTATTACAGCCTGTTAAGACCATTAATATGGCGACAAGAACAAGGAGTTTTTTATACATATTCTATCCCTCCGGATATTAATTTATTTGTTGTTTAGAATAAATTAAACCATATAAATTATATTATATATTGTATAGGAATAAAACGCTATTATAGTTTGTGAATTTGCGAAATATTTACTTAATTCACAGAATAAAAGGTCGTTTTGCAAAAATAGTCACCTTCGATCTATCAGTTCCTACATATGACCTTAAACCCGTTCAGCTTTAAGGAACTTACTAAATCGTCGTTTTTTCTTCTCCTTATGTTATAATTTTTATAGTGGGATTCTTCCTTAACTGCATAAATTGCTTGATTATGGTGAATACTACAAACCAATAGGGAGATGACTCCACTTATTTTCAGCAGTAAAAAGGGAGAATGAATTCTATGATACATATTGGAAATTCCTGGGATGAAATCCTTAAGGAAGAATTTGAAAAAGATTATTTTACAAAGCTACAGGAATTTGTAGCTGAGGAATATCAAACCAAAGTCATTTATCCAGAATTTGATCATATCTTTTCAGCATTTAAGGAAACACCTTATGAAAAAGTGAAGGTCGTCATCCTGGGGCAAGATCCTTATCATGAAAAAGGACAAGCTCATGGACTCGCCTTTTCAGTCATGGAAGGAACGAAGTTGCCTCCATCCCTGAAAAATATCTTTAAAGAAATGAAGGATGATTTAAATATTAAATTTCCTTCAAGTGGCTGTTTATTGCCTTGGGCAAAGCAAGGTGTTCTTTTATTAAATACCGTACTTACAGTAAGGGAAGGAAAAGCAAATTCCCATAAAGGAAAAGGCTGGGAAAGATTTACGGATCATGTCATAGAAAAACTTTCGGAAAGAAAAGAACCTGTTGTGTTTATCCTATGGGGAAATTCAGCAATAAGCAAAGCCAAACTTATCAAAAGCCATCATGAAATCATCAGCTCAGTTCATCCTAGTCCTCTTTCTGCGAATCGGGGATTTTTTGGCTCAAAGCCATTCAGCAGGACAAATGCGATATTAAGAAGTCTTGGACAAGAAGATATTGATTGGGAAATCAAATAGAGGAGCTGTACATCATATCGTGTGGCAACTCGGCTTAAAATAGAAAAATAAGAGGATCTGCAAGATTTCACCTGCAGATCCTCTTATTTTTGGTATTTAAAAGCTAATAAAAAATGGTCACATTTAGTTTAAGTGTTATAAGGTTTCAAATTTTTTCGATACCCTGTCTTTTAAAATGAAATGCATGAGCAAAATGATCACGCCTAGTAAGACAAAGGAGATCATGAAGGCGGTGAAAAGTGTTGGATTAAATTTGACGCCTAGAAATATGCATAAACCCGTCAATGCAAATCCGAGGAACATATGGATCATTGAATTAAGGTTTTGCTTTACCGCTTTTTGTTCCATATCCCAGGTAAGTTTCGGCCAGAGGATATCAAAAAAGATACCAATCTGGTTGATGGCGAGTGAAGCCATCAGTACAAGGATGAAGGACAAAGCTAAAATCATCGGACTAAGTTTTAGAATGAAAATCAAGATGAGATAAAGAATAACCATGCCTACAATCTCGATATAAAATGAACTCAGTATCTTGGCATAGATTTGTGTCATGTAGTTTACCGGAATATACTTGACGAAAAAGAAATTTTTTCCTTCTCTCGAAATTGCGGTAGATGAAATAATATTGATCGACCCCATGAAGAAGCCCACACCGACCATAACCATGACGAGTACACCAGGATCAACATCATGGATGAATTGCAATGCGGCATCCATTTCCCTGGCATCTTCCGAGGAACCCATTGCAAATGGGATCAGGAAGAATAAGGGATAAATGAGACTGATCAGGACACAGTTCATAAAGTAAACCGGAGTCCTTAAAACAAGCTTGAGCTCTTTTAGCGAATAAGCAAAGAGAACATTTTTGCTTGAAGTCTCTTTGAGCATCTGAGCGGAAGTCAAAACTTTACGATCTGCCTTAGATTCTGTTACACCCATGACACCCTTGAAATACAAGGCATTGCCAATGTAGTAGAACAGAAGAATGGAGGCGAGGGCAATTACAATTAATATCACGAGGCTAAGAAGCCCTTTCAAGTTATGGTAGGAGATCAAGGTTTCTATGGCAAAGTGGTTTGTTGGAAATACATATGCGGTCACTTTCAGTGCTGGAAGCTGGTTGATATCTTGGATGATGGCTTGTCCCTCACTGAGGATTCGTGTGACATATTGTAGTCCAAAGTTTAAGCCTAATGCAAGAAAAAGGCTGAGGACACCCGCAATCATATTGAATCTGTCGCGATTCTTGAACTTTTTGCTGAATCTCATGATCACCATGGAAATAATGGAAGCGGCTACCAGTGGTAATACCGGAATAAAAAGCAGGATTAGTATACTGTAGACATAATAGAGTATTCCTGCCGAGTCTTTTACGCCATAAATAACGAGTAAGGGCGCAAAAATGATAATCATGATGAAATACTCATAGACTAAAGAAACCAGGAATTTTGAAGTGAGGATTTCACCTGCCTTCACAGGCAAGTACAGATAATTATCCACATCTTTTGAAAAATAAAAGACATTCATGACATAGAAAATACCAAACATGAAAACCATTATTCCTGCTGCTGGGACAATCAGTCTTAAAATAAGTGACTGTAGACCCATGACGGATAAACTATTGTAAAGCTCTGAGACGATGACTCCAAAACTTGAACCCAGACTTAAGGTCAGGAAAAGAATCAAAAGAATTGTGCCATATTTTGATTTGAAGAATGATTTCTTTTTTGAATTCCTATTAGAAGTCGAAAAGCTGCTCAGTGTTTCATCATTCTTGAACATGGCTTTTGTCATGATGAAAATATTATTTTTCATCGCTGGTCATCTCCAGGAAAATCGTTTCAAGTCCTTCATTTTCCTTGGCCAAATCCCTGAGCTCTGTCATTGTGCCGCAGAACATTAATTTTCCTTTATTGATGATGCCCACCCGGTCACAGATTTTCTCTGCAACTTCGAGGACGTGGGTAGAAAAGAAGACAACATTTCCTTTATCGGCATGTTCTCTCATCATTTCTTTCAGATAAAAAGATGATTTTGGATCAAGTCCAGTCATCGGCTCATCAAGGATCCAAAGACTTGGATCATGGAGAAGTGCACCGATGAGTACAATTTTCTGTCTCATCCCATGAGAATAACTGGAAATACTATCTCCTAAAGCGCTTTCCATCTCAAACCTACTGGAGAGATCCATAATTCTTTCTTTCCTTAGGTTACTGTCTACATTATAGATATCACCCATGAAATTCAGATATTCAATCCCCTTAAGGCGAAGGAAAATATCTGGATTATCGGGAACAAATCCAAATTGTCTTTTGTATAAAAGTGGATCATCTTCCATTTTTATATCGTTCAGCGTGATTTCGCCTGAATCTGCACTGGTTATTCCCGTCAAAATCTTGATCGTTGTGGTTTTTCCGGCGCCGTTTGGTCCTAGAAACCCGAAAATTTCGCCTGGTTTCAAGTCAAGTGTCAGGCTATCCACGGCTTTTACCTTTCCACCATATACTTTTGTTACATTTTTCAACTTTATCATCTAAAATTTGGCTACAGGCAATCCTGAGCCTTCCCCCTTAATTTGTATGCTGACATGAACTAGAAGGTGAATTAAATTTAATTTTCCTAGAAAATCCATATAGCATAATGATAATCTTCACTCTAAAATATATCAAATCTGATGCGATGAGTAAAGGGATTATGAAAATTTTAACATAATAATGATGAATTTTAAGAATTGCAAGAAAAAGGTAATAAAAAACAGACGGTTGAAATCCGTCTGTTTTTTAAATATCATGGCTATTTTTTCTTTAAGAGATCTCTGATTTCTGTAAGCAATAACTCTTCCTTCGTAGGAGCTGGTGCTACTACGACTGGAGCAGGAGCTGGCTTTCTTCTAAACACCTTGGTCACCATCTTGATTGCAGTGAAGATGACGAGTGCGATGAGCAGGAAGTTTACGACTGCTTGTAAAAACGAGCCGATTTTGATCTCCGAGCCATTTAATGGAATAATAAGTGCTGAAAAATCTCTTGTACCAAACAGCGCTGCGATTAATGGCATGATCAGGTCGTCAACAAGTGATTTCACGATGGCCGTAAATGCACCACCAATAACTACAGCAACAGCTAGGTCAATAACATTTCCCTTAATTGCAAATGCTTTGAATTCCTCTATAAATTTTTTCATTTTATCCTCCTTCCAAATGAGGACTACGTCTCATCTTTTCTCTGATAATAATTTTAGCATACTAAGTCTGGTTCTTCAATTTAGAAGGAAATTCTTCACAAAATTTAAATTTGACGCAATTTATAAGCGCAAAACTGATATAATGGAAGTAACCATTTTATTTTATTAATTAAATGGCCAAATGAAACAATACCAATACGTTGTATTTCGCTACAATCCTAGGATTGTGGTATACTTAAATATGGAAAAAAATCGAGTGATTTTAGGAGAACAAGATGAATTTAGGGTGTTTTTATGGTTCGTATCGGATAGTAGATAAAAACACAAATATTCAGATTGACCTCTTAGTTTAGGGGATAAATAACGAAGAATGGCGAAGATTGGAAAAATTAAATTTAGAGGAAGTAGAAGCACATGAGTGAAAATGACAAGAAGAGTATCGGATATTTTTTAAAGGAATGGGTCGCGCCAGTACTTACTGCGCTACTCCTTGCATGGCTAATCAATACCTTTGTGGTCTTTAGGATCGAAGTGCCGACCGGATCCATGATTCCTACCATTATGGTTGACGATAAGATATTTGTGCTTAAGGTTTACAATAAAGATAATTTTAAACGAGGAGATATTCTGGTTTTTAAATCTTTGGAAGAAAATGGTTTGCTTCTCATCAAGAGGCTGATTGGATTGCCAGGAGATACGGTAGAACTTAAGACTGGAGTGCTTTATATCAATGGAGAACTCATCGAGGAACCGTATGTCGTCAATACCAGCGATTATAGCGGTAAGTTTGTCGTCCCTGAAGATCATCTGTTCTTCTTAGGGGACAACAGAGCAACCTCTAAAGATGCACGGTATTGGGAGAATCCTTATATCAGTGAGAATGAAGTCCTTGGAAGGGCCGGACTTAGAATCTATCCTTTCGACAACATCGGATTTTTAAACTAAGCATATTCAAGTTTGTTGAGCAAAAAATAGAATGCATTATTGCTCGTCAATATTTTTTAAGAGAGGGAAGAAAAGATGTTAATTAATGAAATTATTGAGAACAATCATGGCAAAATTATAGACGATGTCCTGCGACTGGTTGGAATAGAATCTGTTAGAAGCGAAGGCAGCGAGATGATGCCTAGCGGAAAAAAAGTAAACGAAGCGCTTTTGCAAGCCCTTCAAATGGGCAAGGACTACGGATTCAAGACGATGAATATCGATGGACACGCAGGGGTAATCGAATTCGGAGAAGGCGAAGAGTATGTTGCAATCCTTGGGCATCTTGATGTCGTTCCCTTTGGAGAAGGTTGGACTAAAAATCCATTGGGAGAAGTCTTTGAAGACAAGATTTACGGCCGTGGAACCATGGATGATAAAGGGCCGATGGTCGCTGCACTTCATGGCCTCATCGCCATTAAGGAAGCGAAGATCCCCCTTACACATAAAATCAGATTGATCTTCGGAACCAGTGAAGAAACCGGAGGACCTGATATCGAGAATTATCTTATGCATGAAAAGCAACCTATCGCTGGATTTACACCAGATGCCGAATTTCCTGCAATTAATGCTGAAATGGGCATTCTGGTCATAAAGCTTTCTAAAAAAATCAACGATAAAAATTTACTCATTCTTCATGGCGGAGAAGCGGTGAATATGGTTCCAGACAGAGCCGAAGTAAGGTACACTGAAAACGAAGAGGTGAAGACTCTTCAATATGAAGGGGTATCAGCACATGGAAGCACGCCCCACCTTGGTGTGAACGCAATTTCAAAAATGATCAAAGATCTCTCTAAGAACGAGGCGTTTGATTTCCTTAAGGACACTTTAAGTGTATTGGAATATAATTTGACAGAAGATTTGGATGGGCATCATATGGGAATCGATTTTGAAGATGAAGCATCAGGAAAATTGGTCCTTAATCTTGGCAAAATCGACTATAAAGATGGAGTACTTGACACTTATATCAACATCAGATATCCCGTTACTTTCAAAAAAGAAGAGACGACGAAAAAGGTGCAGGATATATTTGAAAAGGAAGGATTTACCGTTGAAGTTACTCAGCACGACGCTCCGCTATATTATCCAAAGGATGCGGAACTTGTGACAAAACTCATGAAAGTCTATTCCAAAGAAACAGGTGACAATAGGGATCCACTGGCAATCGGTGGGGGAACTTATGCGAAGATGATGAAAAATATCGTAGCTTTTGGCCCACAGCTACCAGGCAGACCAGATACCATTCATCAGCTCGATGAGTACATTCTCATAGAAGACCTGATGTTATGTACAAGAATATACGCCAATGCAATGGTTGAATTGGCAAGATAGGAGTGGACAATGAATAACAACAATAAGGGTGGGCGAAATAAGAATATAAAATTTTATATTATCTATTTCCTCAGTGTCCTGGTCATGGTAACAGTATTCAACTACTTTGCAAATGACCTCAGAAATCAAAAACAAACTTACAATGAATTTTATACTGCGATTCAGGAAGGCAGAGTCAAGGAAGTCAAGCTTAATGAATCTGAAAGAAAATTTGAATACACGATGGTCGATGGGGATGAACTTGCAGGATTCACCTTATATACGGGATACGTGACGAATGATGATAAAATAGTGCCTATGATTCTGGAGAAGGGCATACCGATGGAAGCAGAAACCATTCAGGTGGCCAATCCGATATTCACTTTGCTGTTTTCGTGGATTCTTCCACTCGGAATCCTTCTGATCCTTGGAAATTATATTCTAAAGAGTATGGATAAAAAGGGCGGCGGAATGATGTCCTTTGGAAAGAGTACCGCCAAGTTATATGAGAGCGATACAGGCGTTACCTTCATGGATGTTGCCGGACAGGAAGAGGCAAAGGAATCCCTGATTGAAATTGTCGACTTTTTACATAATCCAAAGAAATATGTTGCCATCGGCGCAAAACTTCCTAAAGGAGCTCTTCTTGTGGGACCTCCTGGAACGGGTAAGACACTTCTTGCAAAAGCCGTTGCTGGTGAAGCAAAAGTTCCATTCTTCTCACTTTCCGGATCTGCATTTGTAGAAATGTTTGTCGGTATGGGTGCAGCTAGAGTCAGAGACCTTTTCAAGGAAGCGATGGCGAAGGCACCGTGTATCATCTTTATAGATGAGATAGATGCTATAGGAAAATCAAGAGAAACTGGCGGCTATGGTGGAAATGATGAGCGTGAACAGACGTTGAATCAGCTTTTGGCTGAAATGGACGGATTTGACTCTTCCAAGGGTATTGTTATCCTTGCTGCAACAAACAGACCTGAAGTCCTTGATAAGGCATTATTAAGACCAGGCAGATTCGATAGAAGAATTATCGTTGATGCCCCAGATCTTAAAGGTAGAGAAGCTATACTTAAGGTTCACTCAAAAGATGTCAAGATGGGCGATGACGTGGCACTAATTGAAATTGCGAAGGGGACTCCTGGCGCAGTCGGAGCAGACCTTGCCAATATCATTAATGAAGCAGCGCTTAGAGCAGTAAAGAACGGCAGAGAATTTGTCAAACAAGAAGATCTGCAGGAAGCGATAGAAGTTGTAATCGCCGGTCAGCAGAAGAAAGATAGAATCATGTCACCAAAGGAAAAACGTATTGTCGCTTTCCACGAAATCGGACACGCACTTGTTGCAGCCATGCAAAAAGAGTCTGATCCCGTGCTTAAGATTACGATTATCCCAAGAACCATGGGTTCACTTGGATATACAATGCAAGTTCCTGAAGATGACAAATACCTGATGAGTAAGGAAGAGATGCTTAGCGAAATTACCATTCTATTTGGTGGAAGATCCGCTGAAGAAGTAGAATTTAATTCGGTTACGACAGGAGCTTCCAACGATATTGAAAGAGCCACTAATCTTGCAAGAAGAATGATTACCTTATACGGCATGAGCGATGCTTTCGACATGATGGCATCTGAATCGGTTAGGAATCAATATCTTGATGGAAGAACCGTGATGAGTGTCAGTGACAATACTGCTGCTAAAATTGATGAAGAGACCCTTAAAATCATCAAGGAATGCCATAAGAAGGCTGTACAAATTCTTGAAGAGAATAAGGAACTCATGACTAAGCTTGCAGAAATCCTGCTTGAAAAAGAAACGATCACCGGACAGGAATTCATGGCTGTGGTCAGAGAATTCAAAGGCAATGATTTTGCATTGTCCCGTGAAGAAATAAGGACCCGCGAGGAAGAGAAAAAATCAAGCGAAGCTGAGATGAGCAGCGATGAAGTAAAAAACCCTTCTGAACCATTGCCTGAATCTGTACCTGAAGGTGAGATTGAGGATCATGAGGAAACCAAAGAAGTAGATGTTGAGAAGAGTGAAGATACTGTAGTCAAAGAAGAATCCCATGAAGACGATAAAACGGAAGAATAGGGATTAGGTTATTTAAATGACAGCATAGCCGTGATCCTAGGGATTACGGCTATGCTTTTGGAGGATTAATGAAAGAATTTAATTTGGACCTGGCACCGATGGAGCTGGAAAAAGAAAAAAATTACCTGGAAAAAGTAGCAAAGCATATTATTGAGGAGATCATCAAGAACACTGAAAAGAAAAAGACGGTGTATCAGGGTATCGTCGAGTACAGAAAAAATCAGATTGACGAATATAGACCCGATGAAGACCATCAGATTGACTTTTTTGATCATGAACGTTTTGTTCAGGAAGAATCTTATAAGTCTGTGGAAAAAAGATTGATGGAACTTACTGATCTTCATGGGACACCTTACTTCGGAAAAGTTGCATTCAAAGAAGCAGGGCAGGATGAAGAAACCATCTATATTGGGAAATATGGGCTTGTGGATGAAGCAAAATATGAACCTCTAATCATCGATTGGAGAGCTCCTATAGCCTCACTGTTCTACAAAGGATCGGTAGGGAAAGATTCCTATCAGGCCCCTATGGGAAAAGTTGATGTCAACATTGAACTAAGACGACAATTTCTCATCAAAGACAGCATACTAAAGGGCGTATTTGATACCGAAACCGATGTAAGAGATGAAATCCTGCTTGAAGTGCTTTCCTCTAATGCGGGAAAGAAACTAAAAGACATTATCATGACCATCCAGCAAGAGCAAGACAGCATCATCAGGGAAAAAAGAGAAGGGGTTGTGGTTGTCAACGGTGTTGCAGGCAGCGGAAAAACAACGATTGCACTTCATCGGACAGCATATCTTCTCTATAACTACAGGGCGCTTCTGGAAAACAAGGTGCTGATCCTTGGGCCAAACAATATGTTCATGGATTACATCTCCCAGGTTCTGCCATCACTAGGCGAAGGCGGTGTCCATAATGACACCTTTAAGGACATTGCACTTGGTCTACTTGAATTTCAGGGGAATATCTTCATGGGTGAAGACTATACCGAAGCTCTTCTTAGCGGGGATACTGAACTTGTAGAAGATGCCAAGAAGAAAAGAGACCCTTCGTTCAAGGATGTCTTGGATAACAAAATTTTAGAGGTAGAGAAATCTTATTTTAAAATGCGAGATATCTCATTTCTCGGTAAAGAGCTGCTGAACAAGGAAGAAATGGAAAGAATCCTTCTCGTCGACTTTAAATACATGCCGTTCTTCAAGAGAGCGATGAGGTTGAAAAAGATACTCATCAAGCGGCTGAAAGAAGTTAGAGACGAAAAGCGATATGAAATCGATAAGGAATATGCACTGCTTCAAAAGAAGAAGGACGGAGAAGAGCAGGGGATGAATTCCAGTGAAGTGGCAAGCATGAGAAGATCAGCCATTAGAGAGCTCATCCGGAAAGTTTCGCTCCTGAGAGAGGAGTTTAGAGATCTTTCACAAGGAGATTACCTTCTGCCGTATAACGATCTGAAATCATTTGATTTCCTTACCGAAGCGGATATTGCGCCTATGCTCTATTTTAAGCATAAGCTCAATGGTCTGAAACTGAATTTCCAGGTTAATCATATTGTATTGGATGAAGCGCAGGAATATTCACTTATTCATTTTGAAGCCTTAAAGGAAATCACAGGCTGCTCTTCATTTACCATCGTTGGGGATACCAATCAGATGATTCTTGAAGGGACAAGCCCAATGACTGATCTTTCCCGGATCTTCGAAAATGTAAGATACTATAACTTAACCAAGAGCTATAGATCAACTTTTGAAATTATGGATTATGCAAACAGGTTCCTCAGTGGAGAAAAGATCGTTCCTCTTGTCAGGAATGGTCGTAATGTAGAAGAATATCTGGAACAGTCGATCGAAAGCACAATTGACATCATTGTTCGTAAAATCAATGATTACAAGCAGGAAGAACTGGATTCCATAGGAATACTGACGAAGGATATGGAAACCACAAAGGAGCTTTATCAACTTCTGAAGAAAAAAATTAATGTAAAACTCATTGATTCGGAAGATGATTTACTGAAAGGCGACCTTTATATCATGCCTTCTTACTTTGCCAAAGGCCTTGAATTCGATGGTGTCATCATGGTAGAGAAGGAAGAAGAGTCTGGTCAGGACCTGATCAAATATATCATGGCAACCAGAGCGCTACATGACTTGACGAGAATTACGTTTAAAGATGGTCTTGTCTACTAAAAAAATTAGAAGTAAAATTTAAATCCCTGAGGAACAGCCTATTATGCTGTTCCTCAGGGATTTTTCATTCAAGGGATATTAAAGGATAGCTACATCAAGATCGATATCAATGAGAATCTTTGCTTTGCTAAATTTTTCCTTTAATTTATTCTCGATGGTTTGTTTGATGTCTGTTCTATCCTGGGTAGAAGTGTTTTTACTGTCGACAACAATTTCGAAGATGATGAGTTCTTCTTCAGAATGTCCGGTATAACGGAAATCGTGGATGGAAATCACGTTTTTGACACTCATTGCAACATCGGTAACATAGGTTTTTACTTCTAAGAACCTTTCATCATAATTGTTGATGGGATCCATATGGATCACGAGGTTTACACCGAGTTCTTCACGAGATTTTCGTTCGATTTTGTCAATAAGGTTATGGGCATCCACAAGGCTCATGTCATAGGGAACTTCCACATCAATCGTTGCCATGGTTTTTGAAGGACCATAGTTATGGATCTGAAGATCGTGAACGCCGTAGATATTTTTATAGGACATAATGCTTTTTTTGAGTTCTTCAGCGAGTTCGTCATCTGGTTTTTCGCCGAGAATCGGATCAATGGTTTCAAGGGAAAGCCTTACACCGGAAAATATGATATACAGTGCGATGAGAACCCCGATAAAACCGTCGATGGGAAGGGGTGTGAACTTACCTATAAGAAGTCCAATGATCACTACTGAGGTCGTCAGGATGTCACCAAGAGCATCCTGAGCGGTCGCCAGAAGTGTGCTCGACTTAATTCTCTTTCCAAGTCTTTTATTTAGTAAATGGATAAACACTTTAAATGAAATGGAGATCACCAAGATAAAAAGCGCGATGGGGCTGATTGAAACAGGAGATGGATGAAGAATCTTATTCACAGAGGATACGACGAACTGATAGCCTACAACAATGACTAAAACAGATATCATGAGTCCTGTGAGATATTCGATTCGTCCGTGTCCATAGGGATGCTTCGAATCCGCTTCCTTGTTCGCCAGTTTGAATCCGACGATCGTGATGAAGGAAGATGCGGTATCTGATAAATTATTGAAGGCATCTGCTGTAAGGGAGATACTGTTCGTGATAATTCCCAGCCCTCCTTTAACGAGAAACAGAATAAAATTCAAGCCAATGCCGAGGAAACCGGTGATTCTTCCGATACGTTCCCGTTCATCTGGCTCTGTAGAATCTCTTCCTTTCATTATTTTATTGATTACGATATTGATCAATACAATCTCCTCACTCTTTCAGCCATATTCAAAATTTAATTTGATTTTTATTATATCATATTACGTGATAAAATATACCTAAATTAAAGTAGGAGGAAGGTCATGGAAGAAAAGAAGTTAGCAATGGACCTGATCGATTTTCTTCATGTATCTTCTACAGCATATAATGCAGTAGACATCATGAAGAAAGAATTATTTTCACTGGGCTATAAGGAACTAAGAGGAGAAGAGGACTGGAAACTTCAGGAAGGCGACAAGGCTTTCTATACGAAGAATGACTCATCTCTATTTATGATACAGATTGGAAAGGATGCACTCTCCAAGGGATTTAAAATCGCAGGGGCCCATACAGATTCACCTTCTTTTAGAATCAAACCTGATGCTGAAATAGTACAGGACGGATTTTTAAAGCTTAATGTGGAGACTTATGGCGGACCAATTCTGTCTACATGGTTCGACAGACCTTTATCTCTGGCGGGAAGAGTAATGATTAAAGGGGAAAATATCCTTAAACCCAAGACACGAATAGTGGATTTCAAAAAGCCTCTTCTTTATATCCCTTCACTTGCAATCCACATGAACAGGGAAGTCAACAAAGGTGTGGAAATCAACAGGCAAAAACATGTACTTCCGGTGATGTGCACAGTGGACAAGGATTTTGAAAAGAAAGGATTCCTTAAAAGACTATTGGCAAAAGAATTTTCTCTAGAGGAAAATGAAATCCTTGATTTTGACCTATTTGCCTATGAAGTGGAGAAAGGATCTCTTTGTGGTCTCCACGAAGAATTTATTTCCTCCAAGAGACAGGATAATCTTTCCATGGTTCACAGCATCAAGGAAGCGGCCAAAATGGGCAGCACTTTTAGCGGAATAAACCTATGTGCATTTTTCGATAACGAGGAGTGTGGGAGCGCATCCAAGCAGGGGGCCGATTCGTCCTTAATGCGAGATCTTATGGAAAGAATCTATTATGCATTAGGAGGAACTAGGGAAGGATTTTTAAAGAACCTAGAGGCATCCTTTATGATATCATGCGACCTTGCCCATAGTGTGCATCCAAACTATAGCGATATGCACGATCCCACATCAAGACCAATCATTAATTTAGGACCTGTGATCAAAATTTCTGCCAATCAGCGATATACTTCTGATGCTGATTCCATCAGTGTATTTATAGAATTATGCAATAAGGCAGAGGTCCCGTATCAATATTTTGTCAATAGAAGCGACCTCGTCGGAGGTTCGACCATAGGACCAATAGGTTCCACCCATGTTCCTGTAAGAACCCTCGATATCGGTAATGCTATTCTAGGGATGCATTCTCTTAGAGAACTCGGTGGCGTCAAGGATCATTTATATTTGACTAAAGCCCTTGAGATATTTTTCAATCTGAACTAGGATAATAATGTATCATTTTTGTAAAGACTATCCCATGGAATTGTTATATATTAGTAGAAGAGAAAAGAGCAGGGGTGAAGCAGTTGATAAAGACAACCAAGATCGTCAGCGCAGTTTTAATCACAGTACTAGCCACAGTATTTACGTCTGGCTGTGATTATTTAGGTATAAATAGTGATGTTAGCGAATATGTGGAAACCGTTCAAGAAACAGCGCCTGATAACGAAGAATTAAAGGCCTATATTGAAGAATTAAGACCTATTCTGAGTGAATTCTACAAGGATGGAAAAACACTGAACAATCTGGAAGTAAAGGGCAACGAGATTAATATCGAGATAGACCTTGGAACCAGTAAGGAACCTTATGAGTCGTTCCAGGACTTAATGGTCTATGAGACGACGAGGTTAACCCATAGTATTTATACCTATAGAAGCACAAATCAGGTCATCAATGAAATTTATCGGATCAACATCAACTTTGTCAATCAGAAAGTGGTAACACTTTATGGCAAGCAGGCAACAGAGGTCAATGGAGTGAAAGAATTTAGCTCAAAGACGATACTTGAAGCGGTAAAACGATAAGGTAAATGGCTGGATTAAAGCTGAATGAGACAATCGATTATATTCTTAAGACTTTGAAATGCAACATGTAGAAATAAGAAAAAGGGCTGTTGCAAAATAGTCCCTTTTTCATGCAGATAGTTACCTTGCGGTTTCTATCTGCATTTTTCTCGAAAAAATAGCCTGAAAAGTAAGAGGAACTGGCTCGAAGAGCCAGTTCCAATAGGTTATAATTGAATTATGAACAACAACACAACCCTCATTAATTTTAACCGCAATGTCCCATCTTTGCAACTCTCCATGAACTTTGATGTGGATGCCGTGATTCCAGAGGAGGGCAAGGTCAGGCTGGTGTGCAATATCGTGGAAAGGATGAATTTAAGCACAGTTTTAAGCGCCTACTCTTCCAAGGGTAGAAAGCCGGTTCTTGACCCGATCACCTTCCTCAAAGTCCTTCTGTTCTGCTACAGCGAAGGGATTTTCCAGAGCCGGAAGATCGAGAATTTCTGCAAGTACGACCTTCGGGGCCATTTCATCCTTGGCGGGAAGAAAGCTCCGGACCATAGCACCATTTGCCGGTTTGAGCAGTTGCTTGCAGACCATACCCAGGACCTTCTTACGGAGTTTGTCCAGCTTCTCCAGGAAGACGGCCATGTGGATTTGAAGACCCTCTATATTGACGGGACAAAGATTGAATCCACGGCGAACCGGTATACCTTTGTCTGGCGAAAGTCCGTGGAAAAGAACCAGAAGAAGCTCATGGACAAGACGATCCAGGCGCTGGGACTGCCGGACGGCAGTGCGCTGGAGGAGGTGGAAGAGTACGTGAAGGCCAGATTCAACGAGGCCAGAAATCTCTGCAGCAGAAACAAGATCGTGTTTGTCCACGGCATTGGCCGGCGCAAGACGCAGGAACAAAGGGACTATGAGGACCTGAAGGAAGTCGTGGATAGATTTGGCACCTACAGGAACCATCTCGCGCTCATGGGAATCCGAAACAGCTACTCCAAGACTGACCATGATGCGACCTTCATGCGCATGAAGGAAGACCACATGCTCAACGGCCAGCTCAAACCGGCCTACAATGTCCAGCTGGCTTCCAGCGGGGCATTCATCGTCGGGGTCTTGGGCAGCCAGAAAGCCAATGACCTGCATACCCTGAAACCTTTCCTGGAGCAGATGATGCCCGCCTATGGAAAATCGTTGGAAAACATCGTGGCTGACGCCGGCTATGAGAGTGCAGAAAACTATGAATACCTGGCCACGAAGAATCTGACCGCCTACATCAAGCCCGCCAACTATGAATTGAAGAAGAAACGGAAAACCAAACAGGACATCGGCCGCAGGGAGAATATGATCTACCTGGAGGACCAGGATGCCTATGTCTGCAAGGCGGGAAAGCACCTCGCCAGAGGGAAGGACCGAAAAAGGCAGGCAGCCTCAGGATACGTGGATACCGTTTGGACCTACACTTGCTACGAATGCGAGAACTGTTCCCACGCCTCGGCGTGCATCAAGGCGAGAAATCAGGCGAACCCCACACAGAAGAGAATCCAGTTCTCCCCGACGTTTGATCAATATCGGATGCAGTCTGAGGCGAATATTCTGACCGATGCGGGAATCGATCATCGGATTAACCGTTCCATCCAGGCGGAAGGGGCTTTTTCGAAGCTGAAGGACGGTCTGCGATACACGAGATTTCGGCATCGCAGCATGAAAAAGGTGGTCTCGGACATCGTTCTGGTCGCCCTGGGTATCAATCTCAACAAACTGCACAGCAAGATCCTGAAGCATCAGACGGAGATCATCGCGTACAAAAAAACAGCTTAGACCAGGAACGGATATCGAAAGGGCTAGGCTTATTTGTCATGCCCTGAAATGGAATCCCATGTGGCGAAGCCACAAAGGAAGGTTCTACGTGAAGCTCCGAATCGCAATGACTGCACGTAAAAAGCCGTTGCAAAACCAGATTAACTAGTTTTGCAAAGGCTCCTTTATTTTATGAGGATGATTAATCTACCTTGCCTACATCTGTCAGGGAAAGATTCTTATTGTGGTTAAGAACCCATTGAATTCCCCACTCGTTCTGGAACAGAAGGATGTTCCTGTCTCTATAATCCTTAACAAGACGAGTGTCTGATGTGATGTCGAGTTTGTTTAAATCGACGTCTTGGGTTTCAATCCATCTGACATATTTATAGGGCAGGTTGTCGATTTTAATGTCGACACCATATTCGTTCTTCAGTCTGAATTCAAGGACTTCCATCTGCAGTGTTCCAACAACACCAACAATGATTTCTTCCATTCCAATATGAAGTTCACGATAAATCTGTATGGCACCTTCCTGAGCGATTTGAGTAACGCCTTTTACAAATTGCTTTCTCTTGATGGTGTCCACAGGCCTTACTTTGGAAAAATGTTCAGGAGCGAAGGTTGGAATTCCTTCGAATCTGAATTTTTTACTCGGGATCGTCAGGGTATCTCCAATGGCATAAATACCAGGATCAAATACACCGATAATATCGCCTGCATAAGCCTCTTCAACCACTTCTCTGTCTTGTGCAAGGAACTGTTGTGGCTGAGAAAGCTTGATTTTGTTATTCCCTTGATAATGGAAGACTTCCATACCTTTTTTAAATTTTCCGGAGCAGATTCGAATAAAGGCAATCCTATCCCTATGCTGGGGATTCATGTTTGCCTGAATTTTAAATACAAATGCAGAGAAATCTTCGCTGAAGACATCAATCTCTTCTCCTTCAGAAGTTAATCTTGGCAGTGGAGGAGAGGTGAGCTCGAGGAAGGACTTCAGGAAAGGCTCAACACCAAAATTTGTCAGTGCTGATGCAAAAAATACTGGACTTAACCTTCCTTCTCTAACTTCCTTTTCATCAAAGTCATCTCCGGCAATATCGAGCAAGTCGATGTCATCCACAAGTTTTGCATGGAGTGAATCGCCGATAAGCTCTTTAAAGATTGGATCTTCGACGGTTCCTTTTACGGAATTGATCACGGCCTGGCCATGCTTGTTTCCGGAAGTGAAGAGCTGTATACTGCTGGTTTCTCTTTCATACACACCCTTGAAGTCGCGACCTGAACCAATAGGCCAATTCATGGGATAAGTATTGATTCCAAGTTCGTTTTGAATTTCATCCATCAATTCAAAAGGATCTCTGGATTCACGGTCCATTTTATTGATGATTGTAAATATCGGGATATTTCTTAGTGAACAAACATTAAAAAGCTTTCTTGTCTGTTCCTCTACTCCCTTGGCCGCATCAACTACCATAACCGCTGAGTCGGCAGCCATCAGAGTTCTATAGGTATCTTCAGAAAAATCCTGATGCCCTGGGGTATCCAGGATATTAATGCAATAGCCGTCATAATTAAACTGCATAACCGATGAAGTTACCGAGATTCCTCTTTGCTTTTCAATTTCCATCCAGTCTGAGACAGCATACTTTGCTGATTTTCTTGATTTTACGGAACCTGCAAGTCTTATGGCTCCTCCGTACAGGAGAAGTTTTTCTGTTAATGTCGTCTTACCGGCATCAGGATGGGAGATGATTGCAAAAGTTCTTCTTCTTTCTATTTCTTTCCTTAAATCTTCCACTTGGAACCTCCATTTTATTCAACTTTACTGAGTCAAAATATATCATATTACAGCAGGATCTCTTATGATGATCTTTGGCTCATCCGGGCATATTGAAAGGATAAGCTAAAATTAAAAGTCTATTTAGACAGTGAGATTGGTTTGCTGCAGCTTAAATTGACATTGATCGTTATTTCATAAGCCAAAAGGGTCTATTAATATCCATTAGGCCAATTATATATTATAATGTAATTTGACTTATTATACTATAAGTTTTTTAGGAGTTTGAAAAATCATGAGGATTCTTCATAAAATATTAACTTCTATATAACTTATTGATATACAAAAGAGGATATAATGAATACAATATAATTGGAGGAAATGCATGATAAAACTAGTCGCAATCGATATGGATGGAACACTTCTATCTTCAGGACTATCCATCAGCGAAGCCAATAAGAAAGCCATTAGATTAGCTAGAGAAAATGGAATAAGAGTTGTACTTTGTAGTGGCAGGACAATCCACAACCTTCTTCAGTATGCGCAGGAGCTCGGAATAGGTGATGTAAATGACTACATTGTCGGGTATAATGGAGCTGGTGCAATGCAAATCAAGGAAAAGAAGTTCATCTATAAAAACTGCATGACTGGAAAAGAAGCAAAGGTCATTTCAGCGCTTTGTGACAGCGTGGATGCGAATTATACAATACATACCTTTTATGAATCCATGACCCCAAGGGCAAATCCCTATTCAACTGAGGAATCTGGATTAAATAATGTTCCCCTTAAGATCATGCATCCGAGAGAGCTGGATGACGAAGAACCCGTAACGAAGGTGCTTGTTCTTGATGATGAGAAAGTGATTGATCAATATATCGATGTCATCATGGATCAATTGGGTGAACAGTACAATATTGTAAGAACTATGCCCTTTTATCTCGAAATCATGAGAAAGAATGTATCAAAATTTACGGGAATCATGGCCGTTGCTGAGCAGTTTGGCTTCAATCAGTCTCAGATATTGGCTATTGGAGATGCGCCTAATGATATGGAAATTATTTTAAATGCCGGTATCGGTGTAGCCATGGGGAATGCCCAGGAATCCCTCAAAAATGTCGCTAAATTTATAACGGAAACCAACGATAATGACGGAGTTGCGTATGCAATGAATAAATTCCTTGAACTCAATATGGAGGAATTTCAATAGGAGTGAAGAATATGGTAAAAAAAGGATACATTAGACTATTATTTTCTTTTGTCTTGGTTATCCTGCTCCTGCCAAACCTACAGGTAAAGGCGTCTAATGGTTACTTAGATGCAAGTGCTTTTGATATTGCTGTGGATATCCAAGAAAATGGAGATGCCAAAGTTGTTGAACGAATCACATTTAGATTTGACGGTAATTTCAATGGTGTACTCAGAAATATTGATTATACCAGAACCAGTGGCATTGAAGACGTCAAGGTCCAATTGGCCGAAAATAGCGGGCTTAAGGACTATACTGAAGGTTATGCAGGCGAGAATGGCACCTATGAACGAGAAGATACCGGGTCGCTGACGAGGCTTAAGATCTACGAAAAATCAAGTGATGAAGAAAAGACGATTGTCATTTCCTACACCTTGAAAAATGTCGCTGAAAAATACAACGATATTGGTATTTTCAACAGAAAAATTGTCGATTCCGGATGGGAAATCACGCTGAACAATATCAGCATTACAATAACAATTCCACCTGGCGCAACGAAAGATCAACTCAAAGTTTTTGCACATGGACCTCTGACAGGTGTTAGCGAAATCGTTGATGAGCGGACATTTAAGTTTGCCGTTCCAAGTGTCAATGGACAATTTGTGGAGACACTGGTTATTTTTCCACCAGAACTGATTTCTGCTTCTACAAACGTATTTAATAACGATCAGTTGCCAACTATCCTTGAAAATGAGGGGAAACTGGCAGATGAGGCAAATAAGCAAAGAGAAGAAGCACAAAAGATTGAAGAAGCCAATCGAAAGAGGAAGGAACTAGGACAAAATCTCTTGCCTTTATTTATAGGGGGAATTGTAGCGGGAGTTGGATCAATCATCTTCATGGTGAAAAAGTACACGACCGGTCTGAAACCTGAATTCTTTGGCGATTATTACCGTGAACTTCCGGGTGATTATAGCCCAGCAGTGATGTCCTATCTTCTTTCCAAAGGAAAGACCAAAGACGACGATATCATGGCAACCATTATGGATCTCGCCCGTAAAAAAGTAATCAAACTTTCTCCAGTTGAGTTTGAATCAGGTACGATTTTCAAAAAGACAGAAGATACCTTCAAGATTACCTGGCTAAATGAGGAGAAAAAAGAAACCCTATTACCTCACGAGAAATTTCTCGCTGACTGGTTCATTAATGACATCGGCGGGGGAACAGAACTGGTCTTAGAAGATCTGGAGACCATTGTTAAAAAGAAGAAGGTTGCACTTCAATTTCAGAATGACTACAATTACTTCAAAGCTTTAGTAAAGGATACGGCAGAATCCAAAGATTTCTTTACAGCAAACGTCATTAAAGGCGCAGGGGCTTTCGTTCTGCTGGGATTTGCATTTATTGCGCTTGGATTAATCGGTGCATTTTGGCTAAGATCTATTCCGGCTTTTGCATTAGTTCTCCTAGGCGGAGCGATGCTCCTCATCTTAATGGGGGTTAATTTCATCAGAATGCTGACTCGTTACGGAACAGAACAGACTGCCATGTGGAAAGCCTTCAAGAATTTCTTGCTCGACTTTTCCAATCTAAAGGATGCAGAAATTCCATCCTTGGTGATTTGGGAACACTATCTTGTTTACGCGACATCCCTCGGGATTGCAAAACAAGTTATCGACCAGCTGCCTAAGGTATTTTCAGAAGCTGAATTAAGCAATCCTGATTTGACCTATATGGGTGGATATCGAAACTTCAACAGTCTCTACTTCATGAACAGTGCCTTTAACAATACGATGACAAAGGTAAGTTCAGCGGTAAGTTCTGCACAAATTGCAAACTCAACCCGATCATCAGGTGGCGGTTTCGGAGGAGGATTCTCCGGAGGAAGCTCTGGCGGTGGTGGCGGTGGCGGCGGCGGTGGCGGCTTCTAAGCTAGAATACAGGAATTAAGCTAATAATCGAGATCAAATCAAAACTCAATTCACAAAATTGCTTTGATCAATTCAAATCATATAATCGAAAGGAAGATGAACATGAAAACTGGAACAATAGTTTTACTCGTTATCCTAGCACTCGTTGTACTACTTGTACTTTACGGAGTTTCCGTTTATAACAGTCTTGTTACGCTGAAGAACAGAGTAAAGAATGGCTGGGCTCAGATCGAGGTACAACTGAAAAATCGTGCTGATCTTATCCCTAACCTGGTGGAGACCGTTAAAGGTTATGCCAGTCATGAAAAAGAAGTGTTTGAAAATGTTACAAAGGCTAGAAGTCAGGTCCTAAATGCCAAAGGCGTTGAAGAAACCATGCAAGCCGATGCAGCAATGAATTCCGCTATCGGTAGACTTCTGGTTACTGTTGAGGCTTATCCTGAACTAAAGGCTAATCAGAACTTTATCTCCCTTCAGGCAGAACTTAAGGATGCTGAAGAAAAAATCAGATATTCAAGACAGTTCTACAATGATACAACAATGAAGTACAATACGAATATCGCGTTATTTCCTAAGAATATTTTTGCTGGGATCTTTGGATTCAAGCCAGAACCATTATTCGAAGCTACAGAGGCAGATCGTGCTGTACCAAAGGTACAGTTCTAAAAAGATTTAAAATTGAATAACAATAAAGGCTGTTGCAATGATTTTTGCAACAGCCTTTGTTTTTTGTATAAAATTTAGGATTAGCGAAAAGATGCAGGAGGCTTACTCTTCACCCAAGGATATTCCGCGATGCTCAACTGGCGTAGAAAAGACAATCTGTGTGTCTGTATTCCCGAATTTCTGCAAGGCTCCAATGAAAGTGTCAAGTTCCATCGTCGTGTGGAATGCAACCTTGATCATCATGGAATATTTTCCGGTGACGCAATTACATTCGAGAACATTCATGCATGCTTCAATGAAGGGATAAAATTCCGCTTTTTGATTCGGAGTCATTTCTAAATTGATAAACGCCTTGATGTTATATCCAAGTTTCAAAGGGCTGATTTGTGTGGTATAACCTGCAATAATTCCTTCCTCCTCAAGCTTTGATATTCTTGTGGAGACAGCAGGGGTAGACAAATAGACTTCTTGCGCAAGATACTTCAAAGAGTAGCGGGCATTCTTCTGTAACAGGCTAATTAGTTTTAAATCAATTCTATCCATAAATCCTGAGGAAAATTTCTTCTTTTCGAAACAATTACCTCAATTTTCACCTCTTTCTGCAGTATGCTCAGATCTCAGTTCATATAAAAATCAATGCACAGAGATTTAAGTTTATTCTTAATATAATAAAGCTTGAAGTCAAAATATACAAGATTTCTTATGACTAAGCTTAATAAAATTAATCAGAAGCCGCAGAAACGTAATTTAAAGTCAATTGAACAAAATAGACACTTAATTATATTAATTGAAAATGCTAATATTAAACGTTAAATAAAGTGTGAGAACGTTATCTTCTTTTTATTAAACGCAATTATAGTTTTGAGATTTACATGATATTTGAACTATGTTAATCTTTTTATATTGCAAATCACGGATGAAATAGAGGAAATTATTTTTAAAATTCGTGTGGTGAACTGATTGTAAAACTACGCAGACATGTAGATGCGAAATCGTAAAAACGGGGAGAAGAATATCAATGAGAAAAGACCTGATTTATACCATTACTAAAGAAGAGCTCACTAAAGAAAAATTATTTGATATCCTGGACAAGCATGAAGAGATTAAATTTGTATCCATCGCAGCAGTGGATCTGATCGGACATGAGACAGACACAAAGGTTCCGGTAAAACTTTTCAGAAAGGACATTGATCTGTTTTTGAATGGAATCGCGGCTCAGACAGATGGTTCATCTGTATTTCTCCCTAAGATTGCTACCTTAAATAATGCAAAGGTTGATATGAAAGCCGATTTGGATTGCAACTGGTTTGTAGAATATAACGATAGTTTACTCGATCCTGAAAATGGAAAACCTATCGGTACGATTAAGATTCCTTGTTATCTTTTCCATGAAGGACATCCTGTGGATTCAAGGCATATCCTTGCAGAAGCCGAAAAGGACTTTAAGTCAAATATCCTGGCATGTTTTAAAAACAGCCAAAAGCTGCAAGATGAATTTAAGATTAGTTATGACGATATTAAAACTGTTGAAATCACAGCAGCTACAGAACTTGAGTTTTGGGTAAAATCTCCAAGCACACATGGGGATGTAGAAGCATTGAGCACTTCGCAGGAATTGAAGGAACAATACTGGGGAAAAACCAGAGGAGCTGTAAGAAGTGCGATTGAAGAAACACTTGTCCTCATGGACCTTTATGGGTTAAGTCCTGAAATGGGACATAAGGAAGTCGGTGGCGTACGTGCAAAACTGACAGATGAAGGCAGATTCGAAGGGATTCTTGAGCAACTTGAAATTGACTGGAGATTTTCAAATCCTAAAATGACTGCAGATTATGAAATGTTTGTCCGGAACCTTGTTAGGGAAGTTTTTATCAGATATGGACTGGAAGTTACTTTTTTGGCCAAGCCTATTGATAAGATCGCAGGCAATGGAGAACATACCCATGTTGGAGCCTCGCTTTCACTTAAGGATGGCAGAAGGATAAACATCTTCAATCCTTTAGTGGAAGATTTTCTAAGCACAATCGGATATGGCTCTCTGATGGGAATTCTTCACAATTATGAGGTGATCAATCCGTTTGTCACTTCATCAAATGAAGCGTTCAAAAGGCTGAAAAAAGGATATGAAGCACCGATCTCCATCGTTTCTTCCCTTGGAACAAGTCCTACGGTTCCTTCAAGAAACCGAACAATTCTTATTGGACTCATCAGAGATGAAAACAGTCCATTGGCCACCAGATTTGAACTTAGAGCACCAAATCCTCATACAAACACTTTCCTTTGCCTCGCGTCTTTACTGATGGCGATGACCGATGGAATCAACTATGCGATAACTAAAAGCCCAGAGGAGCTGTTAACGGAGTTATCCAAGACTCCTGGAGAATTTTATGGTTATCTAAAAGCAGAAAGAGCTTATCGTACAGAGAAAGATGTTTTTGATGATTTCAGCGATGAAGAAAGAGAAGCGTGCTTTGGCGTTGCTCCTGATACCGTTTATGAAAACATCAGAGCCTTTAGCCTGTATCCTGAAAAATTAAGCGTTTTGAAAAGGAATGGGGTTTTTGAAGATAGAATCCTGGAAAGCTTCGAAGAAGGGCTTCTCTATAAATGGTATACGGAGATTAACCATAGAATCATCCCTAATTTTGTTAAAGAAATCAGAGGAATGAAAAAACTTCATCATGATGATGAGTTTCCAAATGATCAGCTCACTTGGGAAAATGTACGTAAACTAAAAATTGAACTGATGAAGGATACTGAAGAACATAAAGGTCATTTCAACCTCATGAAAGAAACACTGGAAAAATGTGAATATGAGATTTTGTCAGATTTGCAGAAGTCGATGTATGCCAAGATGAACAGTCTGAAGGATGCCTACAAGGACTATAAAGATAATCTTCTAGACCTCAATTAACCATTTGCATTAATTCCTTTGGAATTCATTCTAACCTTGATGATGAATTGAAAACTAAATCAAAACTAAATCAACAAAGGACTGCTCCATTTACTATGGAGCATTTTCTTTAAGTTTTATCGGGTTTTTACAAAATTAATATTGACATAATTTGCATATGGGTCTAAGATGAAAACATATACATGGATTGTTACTGGTAACAGGCAAGACCGAGATGCATGCAACTTTTGTTGCTATGTTTCTTTGGTCTTTTTTTATTGACTAAGCTGTGGCCACGGCTCCTCGGGATCAGAACAACCTTGGATAGCTCTTATTATCATTATTATATTATTTAAGGAGGAGAAATTATTATGATGAAGTATCTACAAAAACTTGGAAGATCCCTTATGCTTCCTGTCGCAGTACTCCCTGTCGCATCAATACTGATGGGTATCGGGTACTGGATAGATCCAGCAGGCTGGGGTGGCGGAAGCCCAATCGCAGCATTTCTAATCAGTGCCGGCGGTGCAATCATAGATAACATGTCAATCCTTTTTGCAGTAGGTGTTGCTTTAGGTATGTCAAAGGATAAGGATGGATCTGCAGCGCTAAGTGGACTAGTTGCATTCCTCGTGATTACCAAACTGCTTTCTACAGGAACAGTTGCACAGTTGACCTCAGTTAAGCCTGAAGATGTCAACCTTGCTTTCTCAAAGATCTCCAATCAGTTTATAGGTATCATTTCAGGTCTTGTTGCAGCAGCGATGTACAACAGGTTCTCAAAAGTACAGCTTACCCCAGCGCTCTCGTTCTTTAGCGGTAAGAGACTGGTTCCAATCATGACTTCAATCGCCATGATTGTTGTATCTGCAGTACTGTTTTTCATCTGGCCAGTAGTTTACTCAGGCCTAGTAGCATTCGGTACCACAATTTCTTCAATGGGTGCAGTAGGTGCAGGTATCTACGGTTTCTTTAACAGACTTCTTATCCCAACAGGTCTACATCATGCACTTAACTCAGTATTCTGGTTTGATGCCATTGGCATTGACGATATCGGAAAATTCTGGGGAACAAAACCTGGTGGAGTTCTTGGGGTAACAGGAATGTACCAGGCAGGATTCTTCCCAGTCATGATGTTTGGTCTTCCAGCAGCATGTCTTGCCATGTATCATACAGCGAAGGACAACAAGAAGAAAATAGCAGCTGGTCTTTTAATGGCAGCAGCATTTTCATCATTCTTCACTGGCGTAACAGAACCTATCGAATTTGCATTTGTATTCCTTGCTCCTGGACTATATTTAGTTCATGCTTTACTTACCGGTATTTCCGTATTCCTGGCAGCCCAGTTCCACTGGATCGCTGGATTTGGATTTAGTGCTGGATTTGTTGATTATTTCTTAAGCTTAAGAATGCCTCTTGCAGTTAATATCCTGATGCTGATCCCACTGGGATTAGTTATGGCTGTTATTTACTATAGCTTATTCAGATTCCTTATTGTCAAGTTCAACCTTAAGACCCCAGGTAGAGAAGATGATGAAGTTGAAGAAGGCGAAGGCGTAGTTCTTGGCAAAGGAACTGATTTCGGTGTTTTAGCAGCAACTATCCTTGAAGGATTAGGCGGAAAAGAAAATATCGAAACTCTTGATTACTGCGTAACGAGACTAAGAATGGAAGTCAAAGACAACCTTCTAGTCGATGAAAACAAGATCAAGAAAGCTGGCGTTGCCGGAATCATCAGACCATCCAAGACAAACGTACAGGTGGTTGTAGGACCACAAGTACAATTTGTTGCAGATGAACTGAAGAAACTTCTGTAACCAAAACGAATAAACGTAAATAAAAAGTATAATCAATAATGAATCTGCCTCAATAGAAAGCAATTTCTTTTGAGGCAGATTTTTCGTGGCCTTGTTATTAGAATATTGGTTGACCAGATCATTCATCAAAAATGGTAAATGCATGGCTTAACTTAAGAATGAACTTTGAAATAAGTTAGCCTTAAGCGAACGACTCCAAGGTAATCCCTTGAAAGAAAACATGTTGATTAATTGATTAATATAATGAATATATGGATTTTACATTAAAAAATTTTTAGTGATATTTCTTTTCATTATTCTAAATACAAACTATAATAAGAGTAATTGATGTTGCAGTGGAGGGATTATGGAAATAATTAAGGTTTTTAATAATAATATCGTTGCAACCAAATCGGATACCGGTGAAGAACTTATTCTAACGGGCTCAGGACTGGGGTTTCAAAAGAAAATCGGAGATCCTGTCGATATGGTGAGAATTGAAAAAATCTATGAAGTCATGGATGTTAATCGGGATAGGTTCTACAAGGTGCTAAAAGACACACCTGTGGAGCTTATTGATGCTTCGCAGAAAATCAGGGACAGGGTTAAAGAAGACCTTAACATTGTTCTTGGCATCAATGTGCTCCTTGGACTTATCGATCATATTTCTTACGCGATAGAACGAAAAAAAAGCAACTTGGAAATTCCTAATCTAATGCTTGATGAAATAAAAAGCCTTTACCAGGACGAATTCAAACTGGGCAAAGAAGGGGTAGACATTATCGAAGAAGCTACTGGGGTCAGGTTGTCGGAACATGAAGCCGGTTATATCACGATGCATATCGTCAATGCATCCCTTGGAGAGAATAAGGAAAGCATTTCGAAAATATTTCTCTTTACCAGCGGAATTGTAGAAATTATCGAAGATGTCTTCGACATCGATTTTGATGATGATAAGATTTCCCTGGCAAGATTAAATTCGCATCTAAAGTTCCTTGCAAAAAGGATTATTCAAAAAAAACCAGACTCAAAAGATAACGTGGAAGATTTTTATGATATGTTTATGAAGAAGGACAAGCGGTTTAAGAATGTCATCAAAAAAATTAAACCATTTGTGCTGAAGAGCTTCGATTATGAGTTAAGCAGACAGGAATGTGTTTATCTGATGGTCCATATTAATAAGGTTGTCAGTTAGTATGTTTATATTTTTGACTAAAGTTAAAAACAGGATGCTGATTACGAGCCAAAGGCTTGGAAAATCGCTTATGCTCCCGGTCGCAGTTCTTCCTGCGGCTGCAATTCTCATGGGAATAGGCTATTGGGTAGATCCAACCGGATTTGGCAGCAAGACACCTGCAACGCAAATTCTCGTTACTGTAGGTATGACCATTCTAAACAACATTCCACTTCTTTTTTCAGTAGGTGTTGCTATCGGAATGGCAAAAGATAAAGATCCTTCTGTTGCGATGGCTGGGCTTCTATCGTATTTGATCTTTATCAGGATGCTCTCTCCTGAATCTGTTGCCATGTATAATGGAATATCTGTTAGTGAGGTTGAGCCTGCCTTCTACAATATTGGGAACCAATTTACAGGAATTATTTCAGGACTTGTAGCAGCAAAGATGTATAACAAGTTTTCTGATATAAAATTTCCCGAGGGATTGGATTTTTTTAGTGGGAAAAGATTTGTTCCCATTATCAGTTCACTTTCCATGTTTTTTGTTAGTATTGTCTTTTATTTTATTTGGCCTTTTCTTTATAATAATCTCATTATTATCGGCACAAGAATTAGTTCGATGGGGGCACTTGGTTCTGGAATTTACGGATTCTTAAATAGACTCCTCATCCCACTAGGACTCCATCATCCGCTTAACTCTGTATTTTGGTTTGATGTTATTGGAATAAGTGATGTAGAGAATTTTTGGGCATCTAAAGGAGAGTATGGAAAAACCGGGATGTATCTTGCGGGATATTTTCCTATTATGATGTTTGGACTTCCTGGTGCCGCACTTGCGATGTCAAGAACTGCGCATCCTGGAAAAAAGAAGAAGACAAAATCTCTGATGATGACTTCCGCTTTTGCTTCATTTTTTACTGGAATCACGGAGCCGCTGGAGTTTTCTTTTATGTTTGCCGCACCGACGCTTTATCTTCTCCATGCCGTGTACACGGGAATTTCCATGTATATTGCCGCGAGGTTCAATTGGATTGCAGGATTTGCATTTAGTGCTGGACTTACAGATTTTCTGCTTAGTTTAAAAATGCCAATGTCAAAGGATATGGTCATGCTCGTTCTCATGGGTATTGGATTTTTCTTCCTCTATTACTTTTCTTTTACTTATTTTATAAAGAAATACGATATTCTTACACCCGGTCGTGAAAAGAAAAGAACAAGCTCGCTTGAGGTGGATAACAACCTGTATACTAAAAATTACAGGAGACTTTCGAAGAATTTCCTGAAAGCATGTGGGGGAAAAGAAAATATCATTTCGCTTGATGCGTGTATTACAAGGTTACGACTTGAAGTGAAAGATCCTAAGGAAATTAACGAAAAAACCATAAAAGCGATGGGAGCGGCTGGTGTACTTAGGCAGGATAACAGTATACAAATTATTATTGGACCCCAGGTCGCTTATATTCTTGATGAAATGAAAGCGATGCTTGAAGGAACAGAAGATAAGAAGAGTCAAAAAAATAAAATTGGAGCGTAAAAGTGATGGAGAAGAAAAGGATTATCAAAGCCAGTTTCCTGGTTATTGATAATCCTTTTAATATATCCGTAATTAAAATCGATGATTTTTTTAGAAGCTTACTTTCCAAGTGGAAGGAGCCCGATTTTCTTTTGCATCTTTCTTAAGGTCTTTGTTGCCATATAGTTCGCTTTTGCAGCGCCATTCCTATAGATTTCCTCAAGGGCTTCTTTATTGGAGAGAAGCTCATTGGCTTTCTTCTGAATCGGCTCAAGTTCTTCAATAATGGTTTCTGCAACATATTCTTTGAATTCCTTGTATCCCTTGCCTTCAAAAGCCGTGACAACCTCATCAGGTTGTATTCCCTTGATCGCGCAGATGATGTTGATGAGATTCTTTACACCAGGCTGTTCATCGGTATTGTTGACAACACCAACGGAGTCTGTGACGGCTCTAGAAATCTTCTTTCTGATCACTTGTGGTGGATCGAGGATTAAAATATACGAGTTTTCATTATCATCAGACTTTGACATTTTTCTTGTAGGATCCTGAAGATCCATGATTTTTGCAGCATTTTTTGGAACATCTGCTTCAGGCAGGGTAAAGGTATCGGAATAGCTCGAATTGAATCTCTGGGCAATATCTCTGGCCAGCTCAACATGTTGCTTCTGGTCAACCCCTACAGGAACAAGGTCAGCATTATAAAGCAGAATATCTGCAGCCATGAGCACAGGATAAGTAAAAAGTCCGGCAGAGATAGAAGAGTTTTCCTTCTGCTTCGAAGTTTTATCTTTATACTGGGTCATTCTGGAAAGTTCTCCCATATTTGAGTTGCAGGTGAGCAGCCAAGAGGCTTCAGAATGTGCTGGAACATGAGATTGCACAAATAAGCAGCTTTTTTCATAATCAAGTCCGGATGCGATATAGATGGAGAGAATTTCAAGAACTCTTCTTCTAAGATCCTTCGGCTCTTGCCTTACTGTGATGGCGTGGAGATCCGCTATGCAATAATAACATTCAAATTCATCTTGTAGTCCAATCCAATTTTTAATCGCCCCAAGATAATTCCCCAGTGTAAGTTCACCTGAGGGTTTAATGGCGCTAAAAACAATTTTTTTCTTATCTTCCAAAAGTATTACCTCCAAATTCAACGGTATAATTGTCTCTAATTATAGCACAGGGATGACTTTGGATAAACTTTTCGCACGAGAAGTTCTTTATCTCTAGTTTGCTAAGGTATAAGGTCGTGAGATTCTAGTCCCAAATATAGTGGTATAGATTGCAATATGATTTATTCAAAGATATAATATTAATATATGATTTAATACTTCTGTTATCTAGAACTGATTTATCAATTTGTATCAAAAAATTATCGTTAGGGGGGTTAATTATGGATTTAGTCAAAATAATAAAAGAAATACCGATAATAGCTAATGGGAAAATAACGCTGCGAAAATTACAGGAAAAGGATGCATCTGATTTGTTCCAGTATTACCATAATGAAAATGTCTATCGATATCTTGATTGGAATGGTTCTGAATCTGTTGAAGATGCCAAAAGAATTATCAATATTTGGAATAAGGGGTTTCAGGAAGGCTGGATTCTTCGTTTTGCAATTGTTGAAAACAAAGCGAATAAAGTAATAGGAACCATATTCCTAAATAATTTTGAAGGTAGACGAGCAGAAGTGGGGTATGAATTATCAGAGAATTATTGGAAGAGAGGAATCATGAGCGAAGCCTTGAAAGAAATTATTAAACTTGGTTTCACTATGTTAGGTCTAAATAGAATCCAAGCATTTGTTTGCGAAGAAAATATTGGGTCTAAGCAGCTTCTGGATAAATTTAATTTTCAGAAGGAAGGATATCTTCGTCAGTATGAATGCCACTCCGTAACTGGAGAATGCAAGGATATGTACCTTTATGCTTTACTCAAAGAAGATTTTTCCTTTTGCTAAAAGAACTCATTTTAGAATTGGCAATGGTTCACATGGTTTAACCATATTATTTAGGAGGAATGAGATGAAGAAATTAGGAGTCCTGGTTCTAATCATATGTAGTTTTTTGGTTATTGCTACCGCATGTCGTGGCAATACTGATCCTATACCTGAATCACCAGTAGAGAGTATAGTGGAGACTCCAGAAACTTCGACAGAGCAAAAGAAAATTCCTACTTCATTCATCTTTGAACTGACAGATGAAGAAGCCAAGGCTTACCAACTAATCAGGGAAGACAGGAATGAGAAGCATTTACAAGGGTTAAGTCCAATTTCTGTAGCAAAACTCTATATTCAGGCGAATTTTGACAAGGATTATGAGACAGAGTATGCCCTTTATGATACAGATGGCGTGATTAATGGCGTAGGGTGGACCCTCGAAGAACATCTGAAAATAACAGAAAATGACCCTATGACGAAAGAACAGATCTATGAGAATCTTGTCCCGCTGATTAACGGGGAATTCGAGGAATTAAGTGATTCTGGAGGAGTCATTCGATATCAAAGAAGTTCAAAAGACACCAATGAAGATCTTGATATGGGATTCCAGGTTCAGAGAACGGAAGAGGGAATTTGGAAGGTCTGCTTCATGCCAATACAATAAAGATCCATTGAATAGTTGAGTATAGCGTAAAAACAGTTCGTAAAATTGAGAAAAGGTAGTTACAAAGTAACTACCTTTTTGAACTATCTTCTTGAATTAAGTTTTTCGTTCTTTCTCTTTCTTCTACAATCTGGACATCTTACTGGTTCGTTTTCGAATCCTTTTTCCTTGTAAAATTCCTGTTCCCCAACTGTAAATACGAATTCGTTTCCACAATCTTTGCAGATAATTGTCTTGTCTTCCATTTTTTCTTTCCTCCTTAGCCACAGGTATTACTTAGAACTTTCTGAGGCTAAAGGGCCTGAATAATTCTCAATAAATACTGTTTCTAATTATTAATTTACCTTTCGGTAGTCATTATTATACCAGATATAATTGTCAAAAGATATGGTTTACATAAAAAATTGTAGAAATAATTCTGATTATTAATTTCTTAAGGAATCTAAAGGATAATAGGCTTAATTCATATTAAATCCTGAATTAATTATAAAATAGTCCGTAAAAGCCATTTTATGGTTTGACTAAATTTTCGGATAATTATATAATTAAAGCATAGATAAAAAGGTTTACAGTCCAAATTGAAAAAGGGAGTGATTGACATGATACAGGTTATTTATGGCAAGAGAGGATCAGGAAAAAGTAAGAAAATGGTTTCTCTTGCAAATGACAAAGTAAAAGCAACTAATGGCAATGTTGTTTTTGTTGACGACGATTCAAGAGCGATTCACGAGCTGGACAGAGAAATCAGATTTATTGACGCAGCGGAGTATGGCCTGATGGATTATAGATCTATTTATGGATTCCTTTGCGGAATCATTGCAACTAATTATGATGTAACTACAATATTTGTTGATGGGCTTTTAAACGCTATGGACAAAAAAAGTGAAAGCTCAGAAAAAATCTTTGAAAAACTTCAGAAATTTTCCGAAATGAACAAAATTGATCTTTATATTGCCATGCACGATGAAGGTGAACTGGCGATATCTGAATTAGAAAAATATAAGGTTTTAAGTTAACCTTTTTGAGAGCTCCTTTGTGGAGCTCTTCTTGTTGAAGTAGAAAAGTGGATATTCAACATGGAATGTACTTATTTTGAAAGGACCGTAATGGTCCTTTCTTTGTATGCGCTGATATTTAGGCGCTGAGATAAGGGGGTAATCAATTCCGGAGCTTTTTCTTGCTCATCCCATTGATTAGTAAAATGGTGTAATACAAATGTATCATGGAAAAATATGATGGTGAATTTCCAAAAATCAAACCCAGTAAAGTTTCGAATTTGCATTTTCATTTCACAAATCTTCTAGAATTAGGTATACTAAGTTATAGAAAAAACGTCAGGAGTTGTAAAAATGAGTGTATTTGATGAATTAATGAGAAGAGGATATATTAAGCAGATTACCCATGAGGATGAGATCAAGAAAGCCCTGGAGACTGAAAAAGTGACATTCTATATTGGATTTGATCCTACAGCAGATAGTCTTCATGTTGGACACTTCATTGCGATGATGTTCATGGCTCACATGCAAAGAGCAGGGCATAAGCCAATCGCGCTTATTGGTGGTGGAACTGCAATGATCGGTGATCCTTCTGGAAAAACAGATATGAGAAGCATGCTTTCAAAGGAAGATATCGATAATAATATCGTAGGAATTAAAAAGCAAATGGAGAAGTTCATTGATTTTTCTGATGATAAGGCCTTAATGCTCAACAACTCCGATTGGCTTTTAAAGCTCAATTATGTTGATTTCCTAAGAGATATCGGGGTTCATTTCTCTGTAAACAATATGCTTAGAGCAGAAAGTATCAAGCAGAGAATGGAGAAAGGATTATCTTTTCTTGAATTCAACTATATGCTGATGCAGGGGTATGATTTCCTTTATCTTAACCAACACCATGGCTGCACGATGCAGCTTGGTGGAGACGATCAATGGTCGAATATGCTTGCAGGAATAGACCTTGTTCGTAGAAAAGAAAGAACTACGGCTTATGCCATGACTTGTACCCTTCTCACAAACTCTGAAGGACTAAAGATGGGAAAGACCGTAAATGGTGCATTATGGCTTAATGCTGAAAAGACCCCGGTTTATGACTTTTATCAGTACTGGAGAAACGTGGATGACAAGGATGTCGTTAAGTGCCTGAAACTTCTCACCTTTGTGGACATTGATGAGATTGAACGAATGGAGAAGCAGGAAGGACTTGAAATCAACAATGCGAAGAAACTCCTTGCATATGAAGTGACGAAACTTGTTCATGGCGAAGATGAAGCGAAAAAGGCACAGAGTGCAGCTGAAGCCCTGTTTGGTGGTGGAAGCGACCTGACTAACGTTCCAACCATAGAAATCAGGAAAGAAGATTTGGAAAAGCCTCTTCTTGATCTTTTGGTTGCTGGTGAAGTCTTCCCTTCGAAATCTGAAGGAAGAAGAAACATTGAGCAGGGTGGCCTTACAGTAAATGAAGAAAAAATTACGGATACGCAGTATAGATTGAAGGAAGAGGACTTTAAAGATAATTATCTGCTTGTGAAAAAAGGCAAGAAGAAAATCTATAGGATCCTCATGGTAGGATAATGGCACTTTATGTGATTTCTGATCTTCATCTTTCACTCAGTGGAGATAAGCCTATGGATGTCTTCTCAGATGAATGGAAAGACCATGACAAGAAAATAAAAGAAAATTGGCTATCGAAAATCACAGAGGAAGATACTGTCCTCTTAGGAGGAGATCTTTCCTGGTCCATGACGATGGAAACAGCAAAAGCTGAGCTGGATTTTGTCGCGAATCTTCCAGGGGAGAAAATTATTATCAAGGGAAATCATGACTTTTGGTGGGGAAGCATTACAAAAATGAATGCCATGTATGAGAAGATGCATTTTATCCAGAATAATTTCTTTTCCTATAAAGATTATGCCATTTGTGGTACTCGAGGATGGATTATTCCTGGGAGCAGTCAGTTTAAGGTAGAAGATGAGAAAATCTATAATAGGGAAGTCCTCAGACTAAAGTTATCGCTCGATATGGCGAAAAAAGCCGGGTACACGAAAATTATCGTCATGATCCATTATCCACCCGTTAACGAATCCTTTATGGATTCGGAGTTTACCGATATCTTTGAGGAATACGGTGTAGAAAAAGTGATCTATGGCCACTTGCATGGGAAGGCACTTCAAAGGGTAATGACAGGAATGAGAAAAGGAATTGAATATATTCTTACTTCGTGTGATTATATAGATTTTAATCCGATAAAGATCATGGATTAATGAAAATTTCAAGGCAGTAAAGATACGAGATTTGTTATCCTAATTCTCAAAAGGTAAAGTTGAAATAATAATTTCTTCTATGTTGAATACTGATTTATACGTTATAATGAAGAGAAGAAATCATATTGATTTAAATAAGAAATTAATTTGTTGGAGGTTAATATGTACGATAATAATGATAAACTGGCAATCAATGCCATTAGGTTCCTCTCTGTAGATGCTGTGGAAAAGGCAAATTCTGGACATCCAGGACTGCCATTAGGTGCTGCGCCATTTGCTTATGTCTTATGGTCGAAAAACATGATGCACAATCCAAAGAAACCTGAATGGTTCAATAGAGACAGGTTCGTTCTTTCCGCTGGACATGGCTCCGCTATGCTTTACAGCATGCTCCATATCTCAGGGTATGATCTCCCTATGGATGAATTAAAGAAATTCAGACAATGGGGTTCACTTACACCTGGACATCCTGAGTATCATCATACTAAGGGTGTTGAAGCTACAACCGGCCCACTTGGACAGGGAATTGCCATGGCAGTGGGTATGGCAATGGCAGAAAAACATTTGGCATCCAAATTCAATAAGGATGGACTTGATGTTGTAGACCATTATACCTTTGCACTTTGTGGAGACGGAGATCTGATGGAGGGAGTTTCTGGTGAAGCCTCATCCCTTGCAGGTCATCTTAAGCTTGGAAAATTAATCCTGATGTATGACTCAAACGATATTTCTCTTGATGGTGACTTAAACATGTCATTCTCAGAAAATGTTAAAGGCAGATATGAGGCTTACGGATGGCATTATCTAAGAGTTGAAGATGTCAACGACCTTGAAGCTGTTGATGCAGCAATCAAGGAAGCTAAAGAGATCAAAGACAAGCCTACAATGATTGAAGTAAGATCCATCATCGGAATGGGCTCACCTTTTTCAGGTACGTCCAAAGCACACGGTGCTGCACTTGGAAAAGATAATGTAAAGAAGACAAGAGAGTTCTTCAATTATAATTATGCGGAATTTGAAGTACCTGAAGTCGCTTATGAAACCTTCAGAAACCATATCGAAGAAAATGGCGTAGCTGCAAACCAGAAATGGGATGAATTATTCGCAGCATATACCAAAGCATATCCAGAACTTGCAGAAGAGCTTAATCTTGCCATTGAAGGAAAGCTTCCAGAAGGATTTGCTGATGATATGCCTGTATACGAAGCCGGAAAAGGCGTCGCTACAAGAAATGCATCAGGTGATGCCATAAACTTCTTCGCTGATAAGCTTCCAAGCCTCTTTGGAGGTTCTGCTGATTTAGCTGGTTCAAATAAGACCACCATTAATAATGCTGGCGATTTTTCCGCTAAAAACTATGGCGGAAGAAACATATGGTTTGGTGTCAGAGAATTTGCAATGGGTGCAATTCTTAATGGAATGCATCTGCATGGCGGACTTAAGGTATTTGGTGGAACATTCTTCGTGTTCTCCGACTATGTGAGACCAGCGATAAGACTTTCCGCTGTAATGGGAATTCCAGTGACGTATGTCTTCACTCATGACAGCGTTGCTGTCGGAGAAGATGGACCTACTCATGAGCCAGTTGAGCATTTGCCATCACTAAGGGCGATGCCTAACCTTTCTTTGATCAGACCTGGTGATGCAAACGAAACCTTCGCCGCATGGAAAGTAGCACTTGAATCTACGGATTCACCTACCATACTTGCACTGACAAGGCAGAATCTTAAGACACTTCCACTTTCAGGCAAACTTGCCGTTGAGGGTGTCAAGAGAGGAGCATACATCATCTCTCCTTCAGAAAAAGAAACGAGTGATGCGCTGCTTATCGCGACCGGTTCAGAGGTTCCTCTAGCTTATGAAGCACAGCAGGAATTAAAGAAGGAAGGAATCGACGTTGCAGTTGTATCCATGCCTTCATGGGATCTTTTTGAGAAACAGACTAAAGAATATAAGATGAGCGTCCTCAATCCTCAGGTGAAAAAGAGACTGGCTATTGAAATGGCTAATCCTCTTGGATGGGAAAGATATACTGGAGATGAGGGTGCAATCCTTGGAATCAACAGATTCGGAGCTTCAGCACCAGCAGAAACCATTATGGAAGAATTTGGATTCTCAGTTCCTAACGTTGTAAGAATGGTCAAGGAATTGCTCGCATAACAAAAAATTAAACATCGATAAGCTCAAAACCAGGCAGAGAAAATTAACTCTTGCCTGGTTTTTTTGCCTCCTTTTATGGGGCAGGAATTACATGTATAATGGAGCAAGATACACGATAGAAGATATGCTACTGAAAATATAAATGAGATCAATGGATGTTTACAATTTGAATTAATCGGAGGAGGAGTACTTATGGAAGGATATGCGCTGGTAACCGGTGGAACGTCAGGGATTGGATTAGAGCTTGCGCTCAATTTTGCAAGAGATGGGATCAATCTTTGCCTGGTGTCAAGAAGTGAGGATAAACTTAAAGAAGTCGCTAAGAAAATCTCCCTTGAATACGATGTGGAGGTTTTATCAGTTCCAATGGATTTAAGTGAGGACGACGCTCCTTTTAGGCTTTATGACTTGTTGAAAGATAAGGGGATTCAGGTGGATTATCTTGTCAACAATGCCGGAGTCGGAAGCTTTGGGCGTTTAAAAGATACGGAGATGAACGTGGAGGAGAATCTGGTGAAGCTGAATATCCTAGCACTACTTCGACTGACGAAGTTATTCATCCCTTCCATGGTCGATCGAAAATATGGATATGTGTTGAATGTTTCTTCCATGGCGGCATTTCTTCCGGGGCCTGTCATGGCGAATTATTATGCCTCAAAGGCATATGTTCTAAGCCTCTCAGAAGCTCTACACGAGGAGCTTAAAGGTACAGGGGTGAAAGTATCAGTTCTATGTCCCGGACCTGTAAAGACTGGTTTTCAGGCCAAGGCAGGCATTCAGAAGTATAGTGGCTCGAAATACTTTATGAAAGAAGCAAAAAAGGTCGCAGACATTGGATATGTATCCATGTGGAAAGGAAAGCCTGTGGCGATTCCTGGAATGGTCTCCAAGCTTCTTCCGAGGGTTTATGCGCTTATACCGAGGTCCTGCTTAAGAAAAGCTGTAATGGCCTCACAAAAAGAGTAACAGATCTGTTAAATTTTGGTATAATGTATATAGTTGATGTAATCCTTAACTGAGATTCTTATCGAGTGGATAAAGAGGTGAAGACATGGCCAGCAAAGATTGGAAAACTTTTCTCATTCCCTACGACCAGGCAGTGGAGGAACTTAAAGTTAAATTAAGGTCCATAAGAACAGAATATCGTAGAAAAAATGATTATTCTCCCATTGAGTTTATTACGGGAAGAGTAAAGGAAATATCCTCGATGCTTGAGAAGGCAAACAAGTTTGAAATCCCACATGACAGACTTGCACTGGAACTTGAAGATATTGCCGGAATAAGGATCATGTGCCAATTTGTGGATGATATTGAAACTGTGGTGAATATCATGAGAAAGCGTAAGGATATGCAGATTCTTTATGAAAAGGACTATATTAACAATGTAAAGCCCAGCGGTTACAGGAGTTATCATATCATTATCCAATACCCGGTAAACATGGCAGAAGGCGTTATCGATATTATCGCTGAAATTCAGATCAGGACCCTTGCCATGAATTTTTGGGCAGTTACGGAACATAGCCTTAACTACAAATATAAGCAGAGCATTCCAGATAATATCAAAAGCAAGCTAAAAGAAGCAGCGGAGTCAGCTTATCAACTGGACCAAACGATGCTCGACATCAAGGATGAAATTAAAGATGCCCAAAAGCTCTTTGAAGTAAAATCCGCACTGGTCTCAACGATTATGAATGATATTTTGTATCTCATGTCTCTGGACAAGCTCCAGGAAGCTTCGAGATATCAGAATCAGCTGAATAAACTTGTCGAATATGGTGATGTTACAGACCTTAACAATCTTCATATGATGGTGAAGAAGGAAATTAACCGTTACAGGTAAATTCCTAAATCGCCCACTTAAGTAAATGCAAACGTAAATTACGATCAGTATAATAATCAAAGCAGGTTTACATCAAATCATTTTAGGTGATGATGTTGAACCTGTTTTTAATTGGAGGGAACAAGCATAAGCTTTTATATCACGGGTAATCAAGGGATTTGAATGAGGATAATTCGAAAAGCTGCAGATATTTTTGTATAATGGTTTGAGAAAGTACTATAAAATAAATCACCTATTCAATTTTGTCAAATTTAATAGTATAATAGTGATTAAAATGAACATTAATTAAGTCCGTTTAAAATGAAGGATATGTGAGGAATAACATGGAAAATGACAACAAGGAACTTCTCGAAGTCAGGCGCAATGGAAATGAGATAAGAAATCTCAAGAATCCCAGTGCTAAAGTGATGAGGGAAGCAGTAAAGAAAACACCGTCATCAATTAAGTACATTGAGAATCCACCGTTAGATGTAATGATCTTAGCCGTATCGGGTGGGTGGAACAGTCTAAGGTTTATCAAGAATCCTCCGTTTGAGGTTCTGATGGCAGCAGTAAAGAACAAAGGGTGGGCAATCCAATATATCGATAACCCAACAGAAGAAATACAGTTGGCTGCAGTGCATCGCGATTTTGATTCCATTCAATACATTGAGGAGCCTTCCTGTAAGGTGCAAGTGGAGGCTGTAAATACTTTTTGGAGTGCCCTAAAGTATATCAAAGCCCCTTGTAAAGAAGCAAAACTTCTGGCGGTATCCAAAAGTGAACAGGCGATTACCTATGTCGGAGATTATACAGATGAGGAACTCAAAGAATACCTTTTGGCGAATATTAAAATCATTAAATATATCTATGACAGCCTGGAAATGGATACCTTATACGACGTTTTAAAAGAAAAATTTGTTCTTGATGATGTCCCTGCGGCATACATCAAGGATTTCATGGAGCTTCAGATACTTGATATCAACAAAGTCAATTTTATTCGGGATTATGGGTCGAGATCCACGCAGCAAAAATTGATTGATTATGTATTGGGAAGATAGGAGGAGAAGAAAATGAATTTTAAAGAAACACTAGAAGCCGTAGAACTATCTCTCCTTAGCCATTCTGTCCCTTTAATCATAGGAGAAAGCGGAATTGGGAAAACGTCCCTGATCAAGGAATTTTCAACAAAAAATGAGATGTATCTGGTCAACATCGATGCGAACCTTCTAAAAGAAGGCGAAATCGGTGGGCTTCCAATGGTTGTGCAGGGAAAAACCCATTATGCGACTCATCACAAACTAATTGAAATTGAAAATTATCTTCAGCATCATGCTGGAGACGTCATGCTCTTTATTGATGAGATCAATCGATGCGACCATTCGGTGCAACAAGAGCTCATGAATCTGATTCTCAATAGAGAAATTAACGGTTATAAGCTTGATGGAAGAGTAAAAGTTGCAGCAGCGATGAATCCGACGAACAAGATGGGAAACTTCAGTGATACAGACTATCAGGTTGTCGATATGGATTCCGCGCAGGAAGATCGGTTTATCTGGTTCAATATGGATTCCGATCCAAAAGAATGGATTAGCTGGGGGATGGAAGAGGGCGAGATCCATGAAAGCGTCCTTCAGTTTATATCTAATTTCAGGGAATACCTTAATTATAAAAGTGATGATGAATACATCCAGGCAACACCAAGGAGCTGGGAAAGAGTATCCAGCGCATTGAAAGTATTTGAAAAAAGAAATTTCGAAGAGAAAACACTATACCACCTGGTAAAGGGAAATGTTGGGACAAAGCTTGCCCAGGAGTTCATGGTATTCCTAGAAGACCACAAGAATCCGCTCATTTCTCCTGAGGATATCTTTGGAATGGATGTAGTAAATCAGTTTGTACGGGATGAGATTGCTCAAGCGAGCCATTCGAGGCTTTATATCCTCTCAAAGAACATGCTGATCAAGTTACGGGAAAAAATGACAGAAGAGGGCGCAGATCGATTCTCTGAAGTGCTAAATCTTATGCCCAAAGACTTGAGGATTTCGATCATGAAGGAGTTGAAGAGTGATTATAGCGACGTGTATCCTTTACTATTAAACTCGGATGCATTTATAGAAGGGTTTTTTGAGTGCTATGGTAGATCTTAATTTTAACCGAGAATTTTCTGAACATGACATTCTTAGCGAAATGCGTAGAGCTCTGCTCCAGGATGCGCTCGAATACAAGGAGAATGGTAAACTTAGAAAGGGATTCAATGAGAAGTTTTTTGCCTACATCAATGAAATCTCTTTCAGCCTTCTTAATAGCGGGGAGGATTACTACGCCCTTTTTTTAGGGGAGACCATCAGAGAAATTGATTTCGAAATCTCATTTCCCACGGCCAGTATCCTTAAAGGAAACAAAATCCTTTTCTTGTTCAACCCACTAAGTTTCCTGTTTCTTGAGGAAAAGGAATCTGTAGCGATGATTAAACATGAGATTCTTCATCTCTTATTGAAGCACCATTCGAGGGAGAGGATTCTTAAGAATAAATACAAGAAACTTGCGATTAACCTGGCTATGGATATTTCAGTAAACCAATATATTAGCCACCTTCCTCACTTTGTGGAGAGAATCAGTTCTGTGAATAGAAGATTCGATTTGAATCTTACCATCAACGAGACTTTAGAGTTTTATACAGAAGAAATCCATAAAGCAATCCTTGAACATCCCAAAGAGGTTGATGAACTTCTTCTCTCAGAGAAAGCAAACTATGATGAGGTTCATGATAGATGGGCTGAATCAGATGATGAAAACAATGAGGAAATGAAAGATAAAATCGAAAGTACGCTGAAGCTTGCCTCTAAAAACGGAATTCCTGATGAAATTGAAAAGCTTATACTTGATTCCAAGCCCGCTGAAATCCATTGGACGGAGATTATCAAAAAAGCGATGAGAACCAAACCCAGAGGAAAACGGAAAACAGTTACCAGGGTCAATAGAAGGCAGCCGGACAGGCTTGATCTAAGAGGGGAACTTAAAAGTTATATCCCGGATGTTACGGTTGCAATTGATATTTCAGGGAGCATTGATGACAAGTCCATGAGCGGGTTTTTAACAGAAATTCTAGCGCTCAGCAAAAGATTCAGCGACTCCATTCGAGTCGTTGAATGCGATAATGAAGTAAGGCGTGATTATCGCATTAAGACTATAGAGGATATTATGCCCCTGATGAAGAGAAGAGGTGGAACGAAGTATTCTCCAGTGATGGCGTATATCAAGAAAGAAAATTTAAGGAATACGCTACTCATTTATTTCACGGATGGTTTAGGCGAAACTCATCTCGAAGTGAAGCCAAATCACTATAAAACCATCTGGGTGGTCAAGGGAGAGAACTTGTCTCTTAAAAATCCCTATGGCGAAGTTTTGTATCTGCATCACGAAGAAGTTAAGAGTGATCCGACCTATGGGTTGGATGCGTTAAGAGCATTAGCACACGAATGGGCGGCAAAGGTCTGATTCAAGTGTTTTGAAGTAAAAGTCTTCTTCTGAGATATTTAATTTATAGATTTATCATCATTAGAACAAAAAATTAAAAGCTGGCTTGATTTAAAATCAAGCCAGCTTTTCTGTGAGCCGATATCTTAGCAATTATCGCAAGATGAACATCCTGCAGATTCTGGTACAAGATTGGGTCTAAGAACCATTCCCTGTCCCATGTTTTCTTCGGTTGCAAGAATTTGGAAACCTTCAAATTCTTTGTAGAGTTCTTCTTCTACAAAAAAGGTCAGATCCTTTATTTGTATCTGCATGTCTCCATCTTTGAACTCATCAACCATCAGCCCAAATCTTGGACCGCTGCATCCTTGTCCAGCAAGGGAAATTCTGATATTATTCTGCTGTACATCATTGGACCTCAGAAAATTCAGGAATTCAGCATATGCCGCATCACTCATGACCAGTAATTCTTTGTTTAATGTTTCCATAAAAAGGCCTCCAATTCAAAATATTATATTATGAAGCACAACCTGTTGCACAAGTTGAACAACCAGCTGCATCGTCTATCTTCTTAGGTCTAAGTGAAATTCCGCCACCAAAATTCTCTTCGTCTGACAAAATGACAAATCCACCATATTCATCATATAAGTCCTTGGATACGATAAAGGTGATGTCTTTCATCACTTCAACATAATCTGAATCTGTTGATTCATCAACCATCAGTCCAAATCTTGGACCGCTGCATCCGAAACCAGCAAGTGCTAGTCTTACGACTTTAGGTTCAATCTCATTTGCTTCCAATAAATCGTTAAATTCATTGTAGCCGTCGTCCGAAATATCTATCATGTTCATCAATGTTTTTTCCAATTTGTACACTTCCTTTTTTAAATCATACTGTTTTACTCAGATTTACATTACCATTATATAACAATATCGCATAATCTTCAAATTAAAAGCAACTTGTAGAAAATTATTATTTTCTACAAGATTAGCATAACAGTCGAACCTTAAATATGGCTTTGATACGCAAGCGAATTGGTAAACATCTCAATTCATTTATGATACAATAGTATTAATAAGAATTCAAGAAAAAACCTATTTTTGCGCAAAAATAGAGACTGATCGGGGAAATCAGTCTCTATCTATACATAATCGTATAAAAAAGGGGGAAATATGAAATACTTTTTTACGGTTAAAGTATTTTCAATATGTTGTGTGTGTTATGTACTTATATTAACATAGATTGTGTAAAATTGAAAGTGATTCTCAATTAAAAAATAAAAACATTTTATGAACGAAGAGGTAGTGTTGTGAAAAAAGACAAGTTCATTGAAAAAGAAGAACTTCTCAGAGTCATCTTCATGCCCATTAACTTGAAACTTAAAGAGGAAACGGGAACTTCTTTGGTTGAGCTTTACGAAAAGGAATATCTTTTTGTCACATATCTGACGGGCAGAGGACATATCAGAATCAAGTGCAATGCGAAAAAATTTGTAATCTATGATTTTGAGGTTGAACTGAATGATGAGACGATGGAATATATTCTTCTCCGGCTATCTCTATTTTTACGGCGAAATAACATTGGAGCCATGAGCATGCTGAGGGATAAGAACACTCAAATATTAATTGATTTTATGGAAAGAAAATATTCCGATATCATCCTTGAATCTTATGGAGACAATGCTTACATGGAGTTAAGGGTAGCGGATTTCATCATGAAACTTTCAAAAGACAGGAATTCCTGATGGATTCCAATGGTAAACTTATCATTAACAATCATTTTTTCTAAGATCAATCACCAAATTTTACGATAGAATAAAGATGATCAAACATTGAGGAGGAAACATATGAAAATATTATCTTTTGTTGCAGATATCTTTGAGGATTTAGAATTATGGTATCCCTTGATCAGACTAAAGGAAGAGGGATGGGAAGTTGATGTTGTCGCTTTGGACAAATCCAAGAAATATACCGGAAAATATGGTCTAAAGGCTGAAGCTAATAAGGAATATGATGAAGTTGACTCTAAGGATTATGATGGATTACTTATTCCAGGAGGATTCGCTCCTGATATCCTTAGAATCGAAGATGACTGTATAAGGCTGACACAGGAATTCAATGAACAGGGAAAGCCAATCGGAATGATTTGTCATGCAGGCTGGGTGCCTGTTACTGCAGGGATCCTGCGTGGGAAAACCGGAACAAGCACGAAAAAGATAAAAGCCGACCTTGAGGGTGCAGGCCTAACGTGGGTTGATAAGGAAGTTGTTGTTTCAGAAAACATCATCTCCTCCAGATCACCAAAGGATCTTCATATCTACACCACAACCTTTATCGAAGAAGTTAAGAAGTATAAAGAAAGAAGCAAGTAAAGCGTCGGATAACGCCTAACCATATTCCAATAAAAATGCTCTCCAATGATTATTCTCCTCATATTATTGAGGATGTCATCTGGAGAGCATTTCTTGATTAATGCTTGATAAAATGGATTTTGTATGGAAAAATTCTTCTTTTTGATAGAAATCTCTGGATGAAATAAAGTTCACATCATTTGCGGCATTTTATGTTGACAACATTTGATTTTAGACTTATATTATTAAGGTATCATATATGACCATAATAGTCGGATTACAATGAAGAGAAGAGTAAGTCAAATGGAAGTTTTAAGAGAGAAGATGCCCAGGCTGTAAGCATCTTTAGACTGAGATAGACCGAAGTGCATCTCTGAGTACTGGATTGAAATTAAGTAGACTCCAGCGGGAATGCCCGTTATAGCATTAGAGTATGTTAGTACTTTTTAATGAGTTTTCATATGCAATTGCATATGTTGACAGAGTGGAACCGTGGAAGTTAAACTTCTGCCTCTGTATAGAGGCAGAAGTCTTTTTATTTTCTGGCCAAAAATAAATTTTCATAGCAAAACTCAATAACATACTTTAATCTTTACTAGTCATAGCGTATTATGAATAACATAATTAAAAATTCAGGAGGAATCATCATGAAATTATTTTCAACCAAAAAGATGCTTGTCGCAACACTAGCAGTATCAATGATCGCAACACTGGTCATGACCGGATGCAGCACAAAGAAGAATAATGGAACAACTGAAACACCAGTTGAGACTGCTATTTCTACACCTGCAACCTTTACTTATGGAATTGAAGGAGACCCAGGCAGCAACGTAAATGTCATTACGACATCCGATAGAATGGGCCTTATGGAAATAAAAGCGATTTATTCTCCTCTCTATATGTATAATGCTGATGGCATAGAATGGTTTTTGGCAACAGATGTAACCACAGAAGATAACCTTACCTATACTGCAAAACTAAGAAACGATGTCAAGTGGAGCGATGGAAAAGCATTTACAGCGGATGACGTTGTATTCACTTATAAAAAGATGCTGGAAACTCCTTCAGGCTGGGCAAATGCACAGTTAACTTTCGGAGATAAGAAAGTTGAAGTGAAGAAAATTGACGATTATACCGTTGAATTTGTCTTCCCAGTAGCTTCAGCAGTTTCCATGGAATTAATTGCCAATGTTTTCATTATGCCAAAGCACATTTACGAAAATGAGGTAGACATTGAAAACAGCGAATTTAATAAACAACCCGTAGGAACAGGACCTTATGTACTTTCAGAGTACAGGGCAGGAGAATATGTTAAATTCACAGCTAATAAGGATTACTACCTTGGCGCACCAAAGATTGAAACAGTAATCTTCAAGATTGTCACAGATGCCAATACAGGCAAGCTGGCATTACAGAAAGGCGAAATCAATGCGCTAATCGTTCAGCCTTCAGATGCTACCGAGCTATCAAAAAATGAAAATATCACCTTGTATCCATACTCTGAGGGAAGAGTTGCGTATATGGTATTCAATACGAATTCACCAAATGTAAGCAATGCTGATGTAAGAAAAGCATTAATGTTTTCACTCAATAGAGAAGAAATCAATATGGCTACTTATCTTTCCAAGGATTATGTAAACACAGTTTACTCTTTCCTTCCAAGTGGAAGCGCATTCAAGACCTATGACAAAGTAGAAAAATATGAATTAAATGTTGAAAAGTCAAAGAGCATGCTTGCAGCAGCCGGAGTTTCAAACTTAAAGCTAAAACTAGCATATATCGGTACTAATGTTGCTCAGCAGAAAATGGCTGCAATCATTCAACAACAGATGAAGGCTGCTGGAGTAGAACTAGAGCTTGTGGGCCTTGAAGGTAGCGCAATTTCACCAGAAATGCAGAACAAGGATTCAAAGTATGATATGTTCTTAGGCGGATACATCATGGGCATCGACCCTAGCACATTCTTTGATTTATTCCGTTCAGATAGCGCATACAACTTCAGCCATCTTGTAGATGCCGATCTTGATGCACTATTTGCAAAGGGAGCATCAGAAACTGATGCAACCAAGCGTATGGAAATCTATACCCAAATTCAACAAAAAATACAGGATAATGGAGCATTCTATCCTTATGCAGATAACAAGAGAATTCTCGCTGTAACGTCTAATGTTAGCGGTGTAGAGGATGCATCACTTGTTCCTGTCTATACCTTTGAAGATATGTCAAAATTATTCTTCAAATAAGAAAATCTAAAAAGAATGCAATGAATCGATTATCCACATGCCTTTGCATGTGGATAATCATTTTTCTGAAGGAGAGTGGTGAAATTGGCAAAATATATTACGAAAAGGGTAGTTCAGGCAATACCGATGCTGTTGATCATTACAATTATCTGTTTTGGTCTGATGAACCTTGCACCATACAACGCAATCGATACTTTTGTTACCCCGAAAATGTCAGTTGAACAAGTTGAAGCGATTAAAATTAAATACGGATTTGACCAGCCAGTACCCGTTCAGTATATCAAGTGGCTTGGAAATATTCTCCAAGGTGATTTTGGTAATTCTATTTTGACCAAACAAAAAATATCCAGCGACCTTTTAATTCGTATTCCGAATACAATCAAGCTTGTCCTTCCAAGCTATCTGACTGCCTTCCTCCTTGCCATCGTCTTAGGACTTATCGCTGGAATGAATAAAAACAAATGGCTTGATAAGCTTATCGATGGATTTTCTTCCATAGGTATTGCAGTCCCGAGTTTTTGGCTGGCGATGATTTTTATTTATATCTTTGCCTATCAGCTTCAGATATTTCCGATCATGGGCATGCATACCATCGGGATGGAAAATAACTTTGGAGATTATCTAAGACATTTTGCACTGCCATACTTCACCTTGACCCTTGCTTTTTTACCGGATCTTGTGAGATATGTGCGTTCTTCAACTATTGGACAGCTTTCCGAGGATTATGTCATGGTACAAAGAGCCTTTGGTGCGGGGAAATATGAGATCCTCTTTAAACATGTGGGGAAGAATGTGCTGCTTCCGATTATTACAAAACTTGGAATGGCGCTTCCAATGCTGGTTACAGGAGCGATTATTACGGAAACCGTATTTGGTTGGCCAGGAATCGGACCTTACTTTATCGCAGGAATTCGTGGATTTGATTATCCTATAGTCATGGCTATCTTATTACTTTCTGCGACTTTGGTCATTCTAGGGAATCTGATGTCTGATATTTTGTATTGCCTGACAGATCCTCGTATAAAGGAGATGAAGTAAATATGCAAAATAGAAGATGGAAAAATGTGCTTAATGAGCTCAAACATAATAAAAGTGCGATATTTGCAATCGTCTATCTGACGGTTATCATCCTGTTCTCTGTTTTTGCATTTTTAATTCCCATCGATCCTGATGCCATCAATGTCAGCAATATGCTGGCAAGCCCATCAGCAAAAAGCTGGTTTGGAACAGATGAACTGGGAAGAGATTACCTGACGAGGACAATTTATGGCGGCAGGGTATCGCTACTCGTTGGCGTAGCTGCCATGCTTACTTCTACAGTCATTGGCGTTTTGGTTGGTACAATCAGTGGATATTTCGGCGGCTTTATTGACAGTGTGCTGATGAGAATTGTGGATGTCATCTCTTCAATTCCTTGGATGATCCTTGTGACGGTTGTCAGCATCTTCATGCAACCTGGACTAAAAACGATTATCATTGTCATCGGACTTTTCACATGGATGGAGATTGCAAGGCTTGTAAGAGCTGAGACACTCTCTATAAAGGAACGAGAATATGTTGAATACTCTGCATTTGTTGGAGAAAAATCTTTTGCAATTATTCTAAGGCATATCATTCCCTCTGTTTTTCCAACAATCATAGTTGCGGCAACAACAAGCATCGCGGGTGCGATCATGACTGAATCGTCATTGTCTTTTCTTGGTCTTGGCATCCAGCAACCGATGTCCTCCTGGGGAAGCCTTCTTCAAAGTGCACAGGGAAACCTCGGTACAGCGCCGTATATGGCTATTCTGCCAGGAGTACTCATCATACTTACCGTATACTCCTTTAATAAACTGGGTGATGTGATGCGTGTGTTTGTAGAACCGAAAATAACGGCAGGTGAAAAATAAATGAAAAACAATAAATTATTGGAAATCAAAGACTTAAGAACCACTTTTGTGAGCAAAGGAGTCCGCACACAGGCGGTGCGCGGAGTAAGTGTTTCAGTTGATGAAGGAGATATTCTCGGAATCGTCGGAGAGTCAGGCTCGGGAAAAAGTGTACTGATGAAAACCGTAATCGGAATTTTACCGGAAAATGCTGATATCGAAAGTGGAAGCATCGTCTTTGAAGAGAAGGAACTGACCAAACTGTCCAAAAAGGAATTGCAAAAGCTACAAGGCAAGGAAGTGGCCATGGTATTTCAGGATCCTATGACCGCATTGAATCCCCTTAGAAAAATAGGAAGGCAAGTAGAAGAGATTCTCATCAGGCATAGGCATCTAAGCAAGTCACAAGCTAAAATAGAAGCCATAAATCTACTGAGAAAAGTCGGGATTCCAAGTCCTGAAAAAAGGGTGGACCAATACCCGCATGAATTTTCAGGGGGAATGCGTCAACGTGTGCTTATCTCCATGGCACTTGCTTGTAATCCGAAACTGCTCATTGCAGATGAGCCCACAACCGCGTTAGATGGTACTATTCAGGCACAGATCCTCGAATTACTCAAGGAAATTCAAAAACAAAGTGGAATGTCAATCATCCTTATAACGCATGATCTTGGTGTTGTAGCAAACATGTGCAACCGAATTGTTGTCATGTATGGCGGAATGGTCATGGAAGAGGGGACAACCGATCAGATTTTTTATAGCCCTAAGCATCCATACACAAGAGCCCTTTTACATGCGATTCCGAAACTTGACAGTGACAATAAAGAGAGGCTTGAACCGATTCCTGGGATGGCTCCATCGCTTGTTGATCCGCCTAAGGGATGTGCATTCGCTGCACGGTGCACTTATGCGACAGAGCGATGCAAAAATGAACTGCCACCTTTCAGGGAGTTTAACAATTCACAGCAAAGCAGGTGTTTTTACACGTTCGATTTAAGTGGCAACGTCATTGACGAGGAGGCATAAATGGAAAAAGAAATCCTAATTAAAGTAAACAATCTAAAAAAATACTTTCCCATGGCAAGCTTTTTAGGCTCGAGCCGAGGGAAAGTGGTAAAAGCAGTTGATGATGTCAGCTTTGATATCAAAAAAGGGGAAACTTTTGGCCTTGTTGGCGAAAGCGGTTGCGGCAAATCAACCCTAGGGCGTACCATAACCAGAATGTACGACGCAACAGAAGGCGAGATTTTCTATAACGGAGTTGATATCGCAAAGCTTCCTAAAAAAGAGTTGTCATTTTATCATAAAAAAATGCAGATTATTTTTCAGGATCCTTATTCTGCATTAAATCCTTATATGAATGTACAGGAAATTATCGATGAACCGATGAAGCTGCACACGAATATCTCTAAAACTGAAAGACTTGAAAAAATAGAATATCTTTTGGCTAAGGTTGGAATGTCAAAATCTGATATGCAGAAATTCCCCTATGAATTTTCTGGCGGACAGAGGCAAAGAATAGGAATAGCTCGTGCACTTTCTGTTGAACCGGAGTTTGTCCTCTGCGATGAACCGATATCAGCTCTTGATGTCTCCATTCAGGCACAGGTTGTCAATATGCTTGAGGATCTTCAAAAAGAGCTTGGCCTTGCCTATCTTTTTGTTGCACATGACCTGTCCATGGTCAGGCACATCTCAGACAGAATCGGCGTCATGTATCTTGGAAAAATTGTAGAAATCTCTCCGAGCGGAGAGTTATATAAGAATCCATTGCATCCGTATACGAAAGCCCTGCTTTCCGCTATACCGATTGCTGATCCCAAGATGTCCAAAGCAAACAATCGTCAAGTCATCAAAGGGGAGCTCCCAAGCCCGATGGATGTTCCAAATGGCTGCAGATTCCATACCCGTTGTCCATATGCCATGCCGATATGTAAAGAAGAAATCCCCATCTTGAAAAAGATGGATAAGGAACATTTTGTAGCTTGTCACTTATACTAAAAACGGTATTGTTATCTCATACTCGCAATCTTAATAAGAAAATGAATCGAGTAGAATAGCTGATTTATTCAGCTTTTCTACTCGATTTTTGTTTAAGCATATTTTTTTATGTTTTATGATTGGATTAGTTTTATCAGGGATTAGCCCTTAACAACAATGTTAACCAATCTACCCTTGATGACGATGACCTTAACGATATTCAAGCCTTCAAGGTGTTTTTGCATGTCTTCATTTTCCAAGGATAGTTTTTTGATTTCGTCATCGTTTGCAGAGGTTGGAATCATAATTCGTTCCTTGATCTTTCCGTTGATCTGGATGACGATTTCGACTTCATCCTTTGTAAGTGCATCCGGGTTGAACGTTGGCCATTCTTCATTGAAGATTGAAGTTTCCTTTCCAAACATGTTCCAAATTTCTTCTGAGAAATGGGGAGCAAATGGGGAAAGAATCTTCAAGAAGTCACCGGTAACCTCTTTTAAAATCGCATGGTTATGGACCTTAAGCGAGATGTATTTAGCAATCGCATTGGTGAATTCCATCATTCTTGCAATAGCCGTATTAAACTGCATCTTCTCTGAATCCTCGGTGACGCCTTTTATGGTATTCGCATTCCAATATAGAATTTCTTTCTCTTCAGCCCTTACTTCAGTTGTATTGTCTGAAGACTGGAGAATGTCTTTAATGTTGTGGAAATTTCTCTCCACCCTGTCAATAAATTTTGACATGGATTTGATTCCTTCATCAGACCATGCGCCACCATCCGAGTAGGAGAAACCAAACATGAGATACATCCTGAAGACATCGGCACCATATTGCACAATGTAATCATCCGGTGAAATGGTATTTCCTTTGGATTTGCTCATCTTTTGACCATCTGGTCCTAGGATGAGACCTTGATGGGTGAGGGACTTGAAAGGTTCGTCAAAGGACAAGTGTCCCATATCCCTCAGTGCCTTTGTAATGAACCTGGAGTATAAAAGGTGCATGACTGCATGCTCAGGTCCACCTACATATTTATCTACGGGAAGCATCGTGTCTACCATTTCTTTGTTAAAGGCTTCCAACTTGTTCTTGTTATCTACGTAGCGAAGGTAATACCAGGAGGAACACACAAATGTATCCAGGGTATCAGCTTCTCTTCTTGCAGGTTCACCGCACTTAGGGCAAGTGGTATTCATGAAGGCTTCACTTCTTGCCAGTGGACTCTGTCCATTGGCGTTGAATTCTACGTCATATGGAAGATTTACGGGAAGATCTTTCTCTTCCACGGCTACTTCACCGCAATGGTCGCAGTAAACGATAGGAATTGGAGCACCCCAATATCTTTGCCTCGAAACGAGCCAGTCACGGAGTCTGTAGTTTACCTTCAGTGAACCGTGGTTTCTTTCTTCAAGCCATTTTGTGACTTTGTTTTTAGCTTCATCGCCTTTAAGTCCATTGAACTCACCAGAGTTCATCATATTTCCATACTCCAGGAAAGGAAGGGAATCTCCACCTTCAATAACTCTTTCTATGGGTAGGTTGTATTTCTTGGCAAACTCGAAGTCTCTTTCATCATGGGCAGGAACGGCCATGACAATACCTGTTCCATAGGTGTTCAGGACATAGTCTCCAACATAGATCGGAATCTCTCTTCCGTTGGTTGGGTTTATGGCATATGAACCTGTGAATACGCCGGTCTTTTCTCTGGTCAAAGATTGTCTGTCTATTTCGCTTTGATTTTTTGCCTGCTCGATATAGGCTTCAACTTGTGCTTTGTTTTCAGGTGTCGTCAGGACATCGACCAAAGTATTTTCAGGAGCGAACACGACATAAGTTACGCCAAACAAGGTATCGACTCTTGTAGTGAAGACATCAAAATTAATGTCCATATCCTTAACCTTGAACTCGACAGATGAACCATAGGATCTTCCAATCCAATGTTTTTGCATGGCTTTTGTCTTTTCAGGCCAGTCAAGTTCTTCCAGTCCATCAAGTAGTTCGTCTGCATACTGGGTAATTTTAAAGAACCATTGTGTCAGGTCTTTCTTGATGACAGCAGTTCCGCATCGTTCGCAATTGCCATCGACAACCTGTTCATTGGCAAGTACAGTCATGCAGCTTGGACACCAATTAACAGGAGCCTTTTTCCTGTAGGCCAGACCGTTCTTATAAAGCTGTAGAAACAGCCACTGTGTCCATTTATAGTATTCAGGGTCACAGGTGACCACTTCGTGGTCCCAGTTGAACATTGCCCCCATGGCCTTAAGCTGTTCTTCCATGGTTTTGATATTCTTTAATGTAGAATCCATAGGATGGATTCCTGTCTTGATTGCAAAATTCTCTGCTGGCAGTCCAAAGGCATCAAAGCCCATGGGCTGGAATACGTTGTACCCTTGAAGTTTCTTCATTCTTGCCCAGGAATCTGTAGGGCCATAATTAAACCAATGCCCGGCATGAAGTTTGCTTCCTGAAGGGTAGGAGAACATCTCCAGAACATAAAGTTTCTTTTTGTTCTCATCTGCCTTGAATTTGAAGGCACCTGATTCCTCCCAAATGTTTTGCCATTTCTTATCGATTGCTTGTCCGTAATTTGCCATGTCAACCTCCTTAAAATAAAAAAGCCCTCATCTCAACTAAGAGACGAAGGTTATCCGTGGTACCACTCTAATTAAGCTTTACGCTTCACTTTGGCTGAATATAACGGTTCAAACCGTAGCCTTATCAGCTAATGCTCCTGGACGAGTTCACAGATTTACCTTGCTGATTTCCACCAACCATCAGCTCTCTTAAAGGCTATTCCTGCTACTATTTCCATTCATTGCACATATAGTGAAATTATAATGCATCATATCCTGTAAGTCAAATATAACCTTACTTTGCTCATTGCCGCTAAGAAATCTTCAAGTGCACTTCTTGATTTACAAAGGCTAGCAAGTGAAATGTTACGCACAAGAAAAATCAAAGGCAAATCAATTAAGTTCATCTGCCTTTGATAAGCTTAGTTTTCTTTCATTCGATTATGGCGCAACTTTTCAATACCAAGATGAGGAACAGATTATAGCTTGCTTAGTTTTTCAACAGCTTCTTTCTCATCTGGCATGAAAAATATAGCATTGCCTTTGTTGCTTTCTAAAATGAAATCTCTCAAACTCTTACTGGAATAGATTGAAAAATCTCCCACAAAAGCTACTTTCATCTGGTAGTTGACAAACTTTTGTAAGACTTCTCCTGCGAGTTTTGTGCTTAAATCAAAGAAATCCTCAGCTACGGCATCCTTATTTAGGATGATATGGTCACATCCGGTTTCATATCTGACGGTTGCAATCAAATCAAGTGCCGATTGAACATCTGTAATTAGGATCTCTCGGTCGCTGATGACAGCAATTTCGGTATTGTTCTTTTTTATGATATTTACATTCATTTTTGTACTCCATATCAATTATAGTTTGTTTCGTTATTTCTAGTATGTTTGTTGATTTTTAGCTGTAATCCATACAAGATAGTCTTGCTCAATTATAGTCCCTTATGGGTGGAAGTTGTAATTCCTCTTTCTTTTAGAATTTCATAAATGCTTTTAGCAGAAGTTTCTTCCATGGTGTAGCCAAGCAGAGCAACTACTTCCTTTAGTTCTTCCTCGCTTGGGCTTTCAACCTCCAAGTAAGGGAAGGGAACAAACTCTTTTTCATTCACATCAATTTCAACCAAGGAGTTTTTGTACAGGTAGCTTTCTCTTGATTTTTTAATGACCTGAATTAGTTCAAGACCCAGTGCCTTAAAAATCCCTTCGCCAGCTTGTCGGTCTCCGATGATTGTCTCGTGCTCATCCATTTTTTTATAAACATCCGCAGAGAGGAGCTTTTTAGTGGTCATATAGACGGTAGTTTTTCCATCACTATTATCCGTAACAACCCGTATTCTTGCATAGCCTTTTTCTTTCAGCAGCCTTCGGTCTGGAAAATCAAAAATCAGATTTTCCTGCATCTCATTTTTCACAAGGCTAGCCTCATGCTCATTCATGATCTTTCTGATGTTTTCGATATCGATATCGAGAATTTTTACTTCAAGTTCCATGTTAACCTCCTTGGATTATATTTATCGTATTGATTTAAAGGATTATGTGCTAATCTTTTCATGCTCAAGGTTTTTACTCATTTGATTTTTGAGATTCAAGTTTGATAAAGGGGATAAAAAGCGGTAAATGATTACCTTTACGATAAGGATATTCATCTATTGAAACAATTACATTTTCTAATGTCATAAACTTATGTAAACAGTATTGATTATTTTCATAAAGCGGATTATTATTCACTTGTACAACGAATTTCACATTTGAAATTCTTGTATAAGTAATTATACATTTTTTCCTTTAAGAGGTACAGCAATGTACTGGTTTTGAACAGAAACTCCGAAAGGACCTTAAAAGAAGATGTCATTAAGTGAGGTGTAGGATATGAATGCATATGAAGCTACAAAGAGGATTTATTCCATCAGTGAAGAACTGAGCGAATTATCCAAGGAACTTGGTGTTGAAGTTAAGGAATCAAATAGGAATTTAGTTGAGCAAAAGATTAATATACTAGAGATTGAGTTTTTTAACCTAAAGCACAAGCTGGAGAAAATCAGTATTCCATCAGGAGCATACTAAATTTCTCTTAACCAATGATGAAGCAGCCTGGCTGTTAGAAAACAGAAGATAAACTGGCGTGGCCAGAGATGAACAAAAGAATATCATGTACAAACTTAAGTTTAGTGCAATGTAAAGAAAAGGGGCTGTTGCAAAATAGTCCCTTTTTCATGCAGATAGTTACCTTGCGGTTTCTATCTGCATTTTTCTCGAAAAAATAGCCTGAAAAGTAAGAGGAACTGGCTCGAAGAGCCAGTTCCAATAGGTTA
>JBASOA010000039.1:0-36827 GCA_049657765.1 Clostridiaceae bacterium | reverse complement strand
CGCCATGATACCTTTTGATGATTTCTCTCATGGCCTTGTTTTTCGCAAGATCCAGCGTATAGTCTTCATTTAAGCAGCCAAAGGCGATACCATCGGCTCCGCTTTTCATCAACGCCTCACATTCCTTAAGCATGACCTGAAAGTCTTCATCCAAATAACAAAATCCAGCTCCTCTGGGTCTTACCATGGCAATCACCTTAAGCTCAAGATTGTCTTTCACAAGTTCAAGTGTCGAAAGTCCTGGGGTAAGACCACCAAGGTTAAGGGCGCTGTTAAGTTCTATTCTCTTTGCTCCACCAATTGCTGCCTCCTTTGCATCATAATAGCTTCCGCAACAGATTTCTATGATTTTATCCAATGTTATTCCTCCTTGAGCATTTGTTTCATCCGATAATTACGTTAAATCATAACTGATGAGAATCGACGATGTCAATTGACATCGTCGACTAATCCTACTTGAGCTGACTTAACCTATAGAGCGCCAAGGCATAAATTTTTGCATTGGTCACTAAGTCTTCAACCTTCATCCATTCATTTGGATTATGTCCAATTTCATTTTGTCCAGGAAAACTTGGCCCAATTGGACAATATTTGGCATTAGTTTGGCATAAGTACCTCCCGTAGTGGTTACAGGCGTACCATCACTTTTCGTAACTTTCTCATAGCAAGCCTGAAGCGTACTGACCATAGGACTGTCCTTTTTAAAAAGAACAGGATTGAAGTTCATCATGATGGTGACATTCATGCCTTTAGCCTTGGTTTTTATTTTTGTAGAATCTCGTCGTCCCAGTTATTTCAAAAAATATATTGACAAAAAATTAACTTAAGACTATCATGAAGAAAAGTAGTACAAATCATACATTTCATACTTTATGGAGGAGATAAAATGACAAAGCCAAAAGGAAAATATGCATGGACAGTGAAGGTCGGAGAAAAAGGACAGATTGTAATTCCAAAAGAAGCGAGAGAAGTCTTCAATATTAATCCGGGAGATACCCTGATTCTACTGGGAGATGTTAAACAAGGGATTGCCATTCCACCCAAGAGCATGTTTACAAAGCTTGCGCAAATGGCATTTGGAGATACTTCCGAAAATCCTGATAAGGAGGAGTAAAATGAGTGTCTTATCAGTTAGAAATCTATGTAAAAAGTATGACAAGTTTGAACTAAACAAGGTTTCGTTCGAACTTCAGCAAGGAACAATCACAGGATTTATTGGACGTAACGGAGCGGGGAAAACGACAACCTTGAAATCCCTCTTTAATCTTGTTCATCCAAATAGTGGAGCGATTGTCTTCTTTGGAAAGAGCTATCAAGAAAACGAATTTGAAATCAAGCAAAAAATCGGATTTGTTGCAGGCGGAATTGATTACTATCCTAAAAAGAAGATCAAGATCATTACAGAAACCACTCGCCCATTCTATAAAAACTGGGATGAGAAAGCATACCATCACTACATGACTATGTTTAACCTGGATGAAAACAAGACTCTCGATGAACTATCTGCTGGAATGAAAGTGAAGTATTCCCTGGTTTTAGCCCTTTCACACAATGCAGAGCTTCTCATTCTAGACGAACCGACAAGTGGACTGGATCCTGTTTCAAGAGATGATCTCCTTGATGTTTTTATGGGACTATCCGATGAGAGCATCACCATCTTATTCTCCACACACATTACCTCTGATCTCGATAAATGTGCGGATAATATCATCTACATTAAAAACGGAGAAATCCTTGCAAGCACAGATTTGAATTCATTTTTAAGCCAGTATAAGGTCTTGGAACTCACAGATGAGCAGTTAACCGACGAGCTAAAGTTAAAGCTCATCGGATGTAAGAAAAGCAAGCATGGATTCAGTGCATTAATTAGGTCATTGGACAGTGAAAGTTTAAACTTAGAAATGTCAGGTGCTGATTTGGAATCCATTGTCGTCCACTTGGAAAAGGAGTAATTCTGCTATGAAAAATATGTTGTACAAAGAATTTAAGCTTGCGATGCACCCAACTTCCCTAATCTTCCTCTCCTTGTCCGCCATGATGCTGATCCCAAATTATCCTTATTACATGACTTTTTTCTACACCACACTTGCGATCTTTTTTACCTGTTTAAGCGGACGTGAAAATCATGACATCTTCTACTCCATGACGCTCCCTATTCGAAAAAGAGACATCGTAAAATCAAGATTCACCTTGGTGATCATTTTGCAGCTTGCACAGATTATCACTGCCATTCCATTTGCCCTCATCAGAAGAACATTCAGTTTACCTGGGAATCTGGTGGGCATGGATGCCAATATTGCGTTTTTTGGATTCTCATTTTTGATGCTGGGTTTATTCAATCTTGTCTTCTTTACGAAGTACTATAAAGACACCGACAAAGTCGGGAAATCCTTTCTATGGGGAACCATTGTAACTACCTTATTTATGATTATTGCAGAAGCAAGTGCCCATGCTGTCCCTTTTGTTAAAAATTATCTTGATACGAGAGATCCAGAGTTTCTTTGGATTAAACTTTGGGTCTTGGCAGCTGGCATCATGCTTTATACTCTATTAACTCTCTTCTCCTATTTCCGATCGGTAAGGTCGTTTGAAGCACTGGATCTTTAGGGAGTTAAACGAGCATCTTTTAATTAATCTATTCCTTTTGTCCTGTTCTACTTCTGTATAGAAGTTTAGATTGAGACTCCAAACCCAACTTTTCAACAAAGGAAAAACCCGGATAACTCCGGGTTTCATTTTTTTATATGGATTGGCTCATTTCACCAGTTTCTTTTGCTTCATTTTCTTTCATTTCAGGTTCTTCAATTTGTATCTTTGTACTCATCTCTATTGATTTCATGATGGAATCCTTGATTTCCTTGACTCGGTCATTTTCTATCTTATCGCCCTGGTCGAACTTGACGCCAAGTTTCTCGCTGACTAAAAGGCTAAGAAGCATTTCAAATGCATTGACTGAGCTTCCATGCTCGGATCCTCCGCCCATGCTGACCACAGTCTTTGGCACAATATCAATCTTCGATTTCTCGATGGCTGCCGTGAACTTCGTCATGACATCCTGGACAACCTGGTATTGTGGTCCCCCATAAGCCTTGACTTGTTCATCGATAGCGATAGCTTTACCAATACCAACCCTTGCTTCTCGCTCTGCTTCAGCTTCCGCTATTGCCTTGATTTTCGAAGCATCTTGGAGAGATCTTTGATAGTCGGCTTTACCCTGATTGCTCTGAATCTGAATATTGATGTCAGATTCTGTAAGATAAGTCTGCTGCAAGGCCTTGGACTCAGCCTCTCTCAGTTCCTTCTCTTTTCCGGCTGCTTTTTCCTGCTGGGAATAGGTTTCAATTTTTTCCACGGCAATCTGTCTGTCTCTTAGCTGTGCCAGGATGATTTCAATCTTGTTGTCATTGACGGATGCTGAAGGTGTGCCGATAAGCACTTCTTCAAGCTCCAGATTATAGTGTTCGAATTTGAGTTTCATTTCCCTCGATGAGGTATTTTGAATTTCATTTCTTTCCTGAATAAGCTGGATAAGCGTCTTTGTCTGTCCGATATTCTTAAAGTATGCCGAAACCATAGGATCCAGTGTCTGGTCCACCAGCATTTTTACGTCGCCGAACCGCTGGATTACCAGTGGAGCTTTACGGTAGTCGATGTGCATGACGACAGATAATGGAAGGGATGGTTCAAAGGCATCTTTCGTGATCAGGCTGACTTCCTTCAGGTTCTCATCAAACATATGGGAACCCATCTGGTTGCTGATCCATTTCAGGATGATATTTGTGGTTGGGATACGGATAATCTGTCCGGCATAGGTGTTGAAGGCATATTTACCTGGCATAAGAGGCTCTCTCCACACACCACGATAACCTTTTTCCACGAGTTCGCCATGCTTGTAATCCTCACCTGTTGAGTCCTGACCTTTAGGTCCAATATAGGAAACAACGACGCCAACAAATCCAACCTGGATCAGTGTCTTCTCGATGAGTTCTACTGTGGCAAAAAACCGATTGATAAAGTAAGTACCTTCAACCAAAACCTGATACTGTCTTCCTCTAAAGCCGCCGGCTTTGAGGAATTTTTCTGGGTCTTGGAAATTATTATGGTAGGTTTCCGGGAATTCTGCATTATCGCCAACGGCTGGTGCGATGATGTCATCCCTATAGAGGGATAAGCCATCATGGACGGTGACGATTCCGACTTTGTCATCGTTACCTTTGATGACTACTGGTCTGAATCCATCTCTTTCTTTCAGTAATTCAGCCATCTTTGCAATGGTCGCTTCCTCTGAGCTTGTTCCCATAGAGAGATAGTAGCTCTTGTTTTCTGTAATGATAATAAACTCAGCCAGATTAAAAGCATAAGTTCCTTCTCTAATGATTCCTCTTTGAGGACCTCTTTGTCCGCCATGTTCAAGAAATCCCCTAACATTCTGGAAGTTGCTGCCCTCTGGAATGACCTTGCTTAAAGTTTGAATAGGTTCCAGTGGTTGTCCGTCACGGGCAAAGACATAAGCGATTTGCCCTTGAGGTACTGTGACCAAAGGACAAATATGTACGCGATATAAGAAAGGGGTCAGAAAGTGAATGCCTCCTCTAATGATCTGCGGCTGATAACCAGCTTCTCCGTGGAGAGCAATGATCTGCTCGTTCAGCGAGCCTTTGTTGGACCACCATTTTTCGATGATGGCAATCTTATTATTCGGAATGACACGAAATCCAACAATAGCCAGCACTAAAATAATCCCAATTAAAACTAAGAAATATGGTAACAGAGTCTGGATGATATTATCCATGATTACACCTCATTATTTTAATAGGTCTTGGCTTACTTCTTTTCTGTCTGAGAATCGATCTAATGCAGTCAATTTCTCTTGTCCCATCTCCTCAATTGTCTTCAATCTAACATCCGGTACCTGAAAGTCTAGAAACCTCAAATTCAGCATTCTAATCTTTCCATCGCAAGGGTTTAATCGCAAAAGTTTGAATCTGAACCTTGACTGTTTTAAGAAAAAACACTCTCATTCAGCTGATTGAAATTAAGCCTTTTGGATATCTTCCAATACCGATTTATATTGTTAATTATACTACTTTTAAAGGAGACTGTATATTTAGTCGTCGAATAATTTCGACTGTTCTGAAATTCAACGATGATTCTTGAGAAAAGTTTGAGCTTTTCTAGCAACTGATTGTCGGGGATTCTTCACTTCGCTTTCTGCAAAGGCAATCATCTTCTCCTGAAGAGTTGAGACTTCGTAATATTTGTCAAAGCAATCTAAGACATGTCCAATCATGATATTTTTGCATTCCAGTGAAGGTTCTCCTTTATAGAGGTAGGTATTTTCTCTTACCTTCAGTAGCCGTTGGGTGATCTCCTTTTCCCAATTGGGATTCTTCATGACGAATTTCCAGGCGTTCGACGCAACATTTCCGGCAGTAATCATGGAATCAGCGTTAAGAAGAGAGAAATACTGATCAAAAAGCGGTTCAAACCGGTTTTCCTCATCAACCGCAATCAGGTTAGATAGGGTGATAATCCCTCCCCACTTGATAAAGTTATTGGGACTTTCAATAAGCAAATCAATCTCACTGAAGTAAGGATAAACAAGGCTTGGTTCCCTTTCACTGAGCAGACGGATTGATTTTTCCAGGAAGAATTTACCGCTTCCCTTATCTGCTTGTATCGTTTCAATCAATCCCTTCATACGCGCGGGTTCTTCTTTAAGAACTTCAACCATACCTTCCATATCCTTATTACGAATTAAGCTCTCTAATTGTTCTTTTCCTTTAGGATTAAGCTCCTCAGCATCTTCAAGGCATTTCGTTTCTCTTTCATTTTTATCGCTCCCTTTAAATTCACCCTATCATATTCTCCCCTATTGAATTAGAAAGTTTGTATGAATATTTAGTTCTTCTTTTAAGGGTAAAGACATAAAAATGCACCACAACACCCGCATTGTGACTAACACGGAGATTGTGGTGCGAAATTTCTGAGGAGGCAATCAGCCTCTAAACAATCTATTCAGCTTTGACATGAGGATGAAGCTTAATCCCTATCCTGCCTTTAGGGATTCCGAGAGCCTGCTCGATAAGTACTGTAAGAACCTCCGGGTTAGTTTCCCCATCCATATAGAGATCAGCAATTCCCTTAATCAGCATTTTAACGACGAGCTCGGGATATTCGATGCTGATAATCCCCTCTTTCTTGCCGGATAAGACCAGTTCCTTTGCATGGAGGATGGCAACGTCTGATAATTTCGTCCTGATCAGTTCGAACGTTCCCTGATTGACCATCGAAATGCTCATTGATGCAGTTCTCTCCACGATGGTGGAGAAAAAGAAGTTGATGATATGGCTTAGCTTGTCATAAAAAGAGTAATTTTCATTCTTCATTATTTCGCTAATATATTCATTTACCCCTTTTGAAAACTGATCGATGACTTCAGATACCAGGGCGTCCTTGGAGGTGAAATAATAATAAAGCAGTCCTTTGGCAACCCCGGCTCTCTTTGCGATTTCACTCATCGAAGTCTTCTGAATCCCATTTTCTTCGAAAATGATCATTGCTGTTTCAACGATTTCGTGTTTTCTAACTTGAGGATCTTTTGTAATTCGCATATTCTCCTCCTATTCGATGGACTTCAGTGATTCGACCATATTGACCTTCTTCAGCTTATAGAACATGACCCAGTTGACCAGGAACGAAAATCCCATGGTCAATGCGATGGCATAGACGAAACTCATGAAGGAAATGATTCTTCCAAACATCATATTGTCCACTTCCATCGTCCCCATGACATATTTATGGAGGATTAGTCCAAGGAATAATCCAACGAAGGTACCGATAAGCGTGAGGAAAACATTCTCCCGGTAGATATAGGCAGAAACTTCTTTGTTTCTAAACCCAAGTACCTTAATTGTCGCAATTTCTCTGATTCTTTCGGTGATGTTGATATTCGTCAGGTTGTAAAGTACGACAAAGGCTAAAGCGCCAGCAGCGAGAATCAGGATCAGGACCACGTAATCCAGCGAATCTAGGCTGGACCCGAATTCTTCCTGAATCGTTGCAACAATCATGGATCCTAAGACCCCTTCATTCTCCATCAGTTTTTCTTTAAAAGCAGAAAGGTCCGTATTCTCTGGATCCTTAAAGGTAAAGAGTCCCGTATTGATCTCAGGTTCCCTTAGAGTAATCTTGTCATAATAAGCTGGACTCATAAAGATATAATGAGAGAGATAATTTTCAGTAATTCCTTCAACTCTAAATTGATAGATATGGTTATCCGTGTCCGTATAAGTCATGGAATCTCCAATGCCTACACCTAACATATTTGCAAGCTTTTCTGTGATGACTGCGCCATCTTCAGTGAGCTCTATTGGCTCTTTTGTTCCCCGATCATGAAGGTCGTAGAACTCCTTGAAGGTTTCTGTATTTAGTGGAGCCATCAGGCTCACTTCATATTCCCGATCAGAGTTTTCGCTATGGGCAGTGATGGTTTCTGAATGGGCACTGACATAGCTTTTAACTTCAGGCTCCTTTCCAAGAATCTCATCCAGGTTCCGAAGGCTTTCATCTTTATCTGTATTTAAAATAGCCATGCCGTCATAGATAAAAATCTCATCAAACTGTTTGCCCATAATCGCCCCTACAGAATCGCTGATTCCAAAAGCAGTGACAAGGAGTGCTGTACAGCCTGCAATACCAATGACCGTCATGAGAAGCCTTTTCTTGTATCTGAAAATATTCCTGAACGTAACCTTATAGGAAAAGCTCAGCCTTTTCCAAAGCGGCTTGATTCTTTCAAGTAAAATTCGCTTTCCAGGCTTTGGTGCTTTAGGCTGCATCAGAACCGCAGGAGTTTCCCGAAGTTCATTAAGCGTTGCAAAAAGACTAGCCGAAACGGTAGTCACCACAGCGATTCCTGTGGAAATCAGCGCAAGATCAAAGTGGAACGGTGACATGATGTAAGGCGTCGCATACATGGAACCATACACGAAGATAATGAGTCTCGGGAATAACTGGAATCCGACGGTAAATCCGATGATGCTTCCGATGAGACTTGCAAGAAGTGAATAAGTCAGGTACTTCATGGCGATGGTAAAGGTACTGTACCCTAAGGCTTTTAAGGTCCCGATCTGGATTCTTTCCTCCTCCACCATTCTCGTCATGGTCGTCAGGCAAACAAGTGCTGCAACCAGGAAGAAAAAGAGTGGAAATACTTTTGCCACGGCACCAATTCTACTCGCATCATCACCCATTCCGGTATAGCCTGGATTTCCATCTCTCGTGTAGACAAACCACTCGCTCGGAATCTCTAGGAGCATCCGTTTGGCATCCTTGATTTCAGTTTCGGCATCAGCAATTTTTAAAAGTGCATCCGCCTTCTCTGTTTCAAAGGTCTGCCTGCCCTCCGCAAGTTCAACCTTTGCTGAGGCAATCTTTTCTCTTCCTTCTTTCAAATTTGTCTTGAATTCTACTTCACCCTTGTTAAGGGCTGCCTCTCCATCTGCAAGTTTCTTCTCGTTAGAATCAAGAAGTGCTTTTGAATCATCAAGCTTTTGCTTCGCCGCTTCAATTTGGGTGCGACTGGATTCAAGCTTTGCTGCCCCTTCATTATAGGCTGCAAGGCCACCCTCGTATTTTAATTTGCTTTCTTCTAAGGCTTTGACCCCAGTGTCGTATTGCTGAAGTCCACCTTCATACTGACCCTTTGCATCGACGAGCAAAGTTTCGCTTTGCGCAATCGAAGAATCTAGTGCAGCGATGAGTTTAACATTAAGGTTTGGGTCGCCAAATGGGATACCTGCTGTAAGGTTTGTCCCAAGCTCCGGTGAATATAAGCTGATCGAAGCGATCAGCGCTAGGTATTCGTCCTCTGTCAAGGCAGTTGTAGGTGAGATACTATCCCTAATGGACTTAAGTCCATTTATGGACGCTTGAAGATTATCGATCTGGCTCTTGGCCCTATCAAGATCAGTTTTTGTAGACAAAAGTGTTGCTTCTCCAGCATCAAGCTGAGCCTTTGCAGCATCGAGCTCCGCTTTTGAAGAGGCAAGCTTCGCTTCACCCGCCTTGAATTCGTTAAATCCTGCAAGCCACTGATTGTAACCCGTTTTGTACTGCGCCTTTCCCGTAGCAAGCGCAGCCTTACCTGCTTTAAGTTCATCCCTTTTTTCTTTGAATTGCTGAGTATATTTCGCTTCATTGTCATTAAGCTCCTGCTCTCCAGAAACAATTTCGGCTTCCGCATCTTGCAGCTTCTTCTCTCCGTCAGCAAGTTCCTGTTCAGCTTTGGCTTTATTTTCAAGAAGCTCTGCTTCTCCATCTTTTAGCTCGCTCTGAAGCGCCAACGTTTCCTTGTTCATGACCTCGCGTCCCAAGGTATCCAAGGAATCCTTGGTCGGTTCGTTGTAAGCCTTATACTCTTTTGAATAGGCAAGGAGATTGTCTGACTCTTTTGTTTTAATGAAAAGGTCAGTGACCTTTTCCATATTGAAGTCCGATTCGCTAATATACCCATAAAAAGCCACAGACCCATCTCCGATGTTCGTCTGTCCACGTTCATAGGTGATATAGAGTGGAGATTTGATGAACCCGACAACTTCATAATCACTTCGTTTGAAGCTGTCCGTGAGTTCTTCGTCTTGCGAAACACTCAGCGTAACCTTGTCTCCAAGTTGAACATCGCTCATAGTGTTTAGCGTAGTGTCCAAAGCAATTTCCCCTGAGTTTTGAGGCAGTCTTCCCGACTCAATCATTGGAACATTGAGGAGGCTTTTATCTTCATATTTCTTCTCGTCGAAGCTATAGACTTTGATGATTCCGCCCTGATTCTCTCCTGCACTTAGGAAGGCATCCTTGATATAACTTTCCATGACGGATTCCACATCCGTCATGCTCTTCACGTCAAGAATATCTTCTTCTTTGAATCCAAGGGGCGACATGACTCTAAAATTAGAAAGGTTGTAGTCCTTATAGTAAGTATCCGCAGAGAGGATCATATCCGGCTTGGTGGCATTGATTCCCGCAAAGAAACCTACACCAAGGGCAATCATGGCCATGATGGAAAAAAATCTCGCTTTGGATTTAATGATTGAACGCTTAAGATCTTTAAAAAATGATTTTTTTTGCATTACCACTCAATCCTTTCCACTGGAAGAGGATTTTCATTGATGATAAATTCTTTCACCTTGCCATTCTTCATCTTGATAACTTTATCAGCCATCTCCATAATCGCTGCATTATGCGTAATGACCACAACCGTGATTCCCCGTTCAATGGACATGTCCTGCAGTAACTTCAGGATGGATTTGCCGGTTTGATAATCAAGCGCTCCTGTAGGCTCATCACAGAGAAGCAGCTTTGGATTCTTCGCAATGGCTCTTGCGATGGCTACTCTTTGCTGTTCTCCACCGGAAAGCTGCGAAGGAAAATTATCAGCCCTATCCTTTAGTCCTACAAGTTCTAGCACAGTATAAGGATCCATCGGATCCTTTGAGATTTGTGAAGCCAGCTCCACATTCTCCACTGCGGTAAGATTTTGCACGAGGTTATAGAACTGGAACACAAATCCGATGTCGAATCTTCTGTACTCGGTGAGCATCTTCTCTGTGTATTCGCTGATATCTCTTCCGTCAACAGTGATGCTTCCACCATCTGAGGAATCCATTCCACCAAGCAGGTTAAGAACAGTAGTCTTACCGGCACCTGAGGCACCAACGACCACTGCAAAGTCTCCCTTTTCTATTTTAAAATCAACACCATCCACTGCCGTGATGGTGACTTCTCCCATTTGATATCGCTTCTGCACATTGTTTAATTCTATAAATGACATCTCTATCTCCTGCTTCACTTTATTTTACTTAAGGTTCATTTGTTTCTTGACTGACCATCGGTCAATCAGCTATAAAATTTACTATACGGGGGAAAACTTAAATTGATATTAATTTTCTCGTGATTTAGAAAAGTATTTCTTCACTTGCCTTTTGGATCCATCAAGCGATCTCTTAATTTTCAAAATTCGTGTAAATTATTGCCTTACTGGAAAAGAGAATAGAGCGGTAAATCCGTGGATATTGCCTGTATGAGCGTTTTTTTCTGCTATCCTTTTAATGTCATTAGATGAACGTCACCTACGTATCCGGGTTCTATCTAGACTCCTGTGAAAAGTTGAAGGAATCTGAAAATTAGCTAAATTTCGTATTGTAAATTGACTTTTCTATCGTTATAATTAATGCATATATACTAATATCATATTTTTATCAAGTAAAATGATCACTACAGATACCAAAATATCTGTACAATTAAAATCTCAAATTTAGAACTTCAATAGTCTAATATGACTGTAGTCATGAATATGGCTTATTGAAAGGAGGCAAATTACATGGACGAAAAAATCAGATTAGGATTGGTAGGACTTGGATCAATTTGCAGAAAAGCCTACATGCCTGTCCTCGCTCGAGAAATAGACTGGGTGCTCAGCGGCTGCTATGCAAGGACACCTGAAACAAGAAAGGCCTTTAGCGAAGAATACCGGGTAAAGGCATACGACACGCTAGAAGAGCTTAGTGAAAATATCGATGCCGTAGTCATTAACTCATCTACAGAAAGTCATTTTGAACTGGCAAAGTTTTTCCTGGACAAGGGAATCCATGTGCTTATCGACAAGCCTTTGGCCTCATCCACTGAAGAATGTGAAAAACTCGTCTTCAGTTCCGTCAATAATAAAGCAAAGCTTATGGTCACCTTCAATCGAAGGTTTGCCCCTTTATACAAGATGCTTAAAAACAACATCACTTCGACCTCGCTCATCAGAATCGTGAAGAACAGGGCGGACAGGATCGGACCTGAAACTGCTGAATTCACGATCAATGATGATTACATCCATTTGGTCGACACCGCACGCTGGTTCTTTGATGGTAAACTCATCATGATTGACGGCGACATGGCCGTGAACGGAGAGAACCATCTGATCTATGCCCATCATTATTTCAGAAGTCCGGAAGGTTGCAAGATTGAAACCCTGCTTCATCGGGATTCGGGAAAGACCAAGGAAATGATTGAAGTGATCAATGAAGGCAAGACGATTACTGTAATTGACCTTGCGACGTTGGTCATCGAATCCGAAAATGAAACCAGGACAGTTTCCCCATCACAGTGGGCAACTGTTGAGAAAACAAAAGGCTTTGAAGATGCGATCAAGCACTTCGTCAGTGCCATCATCCTTGATAAGGAACCAGAGTCCTCCGGTATGGAGGCTTTAGCAACGCAAAGAGTCATTGATTCCATCATTCAGAGTAATTAATTCGCACACCCTAAGCTTAGATAGAACTCCTTTATGAGAAAGAGCACTGAAGATTTATTCTTCAATGCTCTTTTTCATTCATCTTATTATTCTAGATTTTAATTGTATGCTTTGATCATTCCATGCTCCAAGCCTTCTATAGTGGCTTTAGCTTCGCTGTGAAATGCCTTAATATTTTTGGTTCCCAAGTGATGTAATAGCCCTCAATCTCTTCTTTTCTTTTTTCAATTTCAACTAAGGCTTCAGCGATGACATCAAGGTGAGACTGTGTATATACCCTTCTTGGAACTGCAAGCCTTGTGAATTCAAATTCAGATTCCAGCTGCTCTCCTGTATCCGGGTTATTCCCCATCATATAGGACCCAATATCGCAGCTCCTTATACCCGCCTCGATATAGAGTTCGATGGCCAGCGCCTGAGCAGGAAATTTATCATAAGGAATGTGCGGGAAAAACTTCTTAGCATCCAGGAATACGGCATGGCCACCTACAGGGCGCTGATACATGATGTTCGCTTCATCGAGTTTTCCTGCAAGGTATTCCATCTGACCGATCCGATACTTTAAAAACTCTTCTTCTATGCCTTCCTGAAGACCAATAGCAATGGCTTCAAGGTCTCTGCCTGCAAGTCCGCCATAGGAGATAAATCCTTCGGAAGGAATGGTATTTTCCTTGACCTTCTCGAAAAACTCAGCATCGTCCTTGACGCAAACAAGGCCTCCGATATTGACGATGGCATCCTTCTTTGAACTCATGGTGACAATGTCTCCATAACTGAAGAGTTCCCGTGCAATCTCTCTGATGCTTTTATCTTCGTATCCCTTTTCTCTCTTTTTGATAAAGTGGCAGTTTTCTGCGAACCTAGCAGAATCGATGATCACTTTAATTCCATATCTTTTCGCGATGGCACTGGTTTCTCTCATGTTTTCCAGTGACACCGGTTGTCCACCAGCACTGTTATTCGTCACAGTAATAATCAGGCATCCGATATTCTCTTTGCCAAATTCTTCAATGAGTTCAACCAAACGTTTGTTATCCATATTTCCTTTAAATGGAGCATAGGATTCTGTATCCAGCGCTTCCTTTACGACACAATCGATGGCTCTGCCGCCAGCAATTTCCACATGAGCTCTTGTCGTATCAAAATGCATATTCGATATGGAAAACTTTCCTTTGGAAAGGACAATCGGGAGCACAACCTTTTCAGCTGCTCTTCCCTGATGAACCGGCTGGACATAAGTATAACCAAAGATATCTCTTGCGGACTCCAGAAGCCTAAAATAGCTCTTAGAGCCGGAATAAGATTCATCGCCTCGCATCATGCCGGCCCACTGCTCGCTGCTCATGGCTCCGGTTCCACTATCGGTCAATAGATCGATATAGACATCCTCAGCCTGAAGTGCAAATAGGTTATAGTTCGCTTCCTTGATTTTCTCTATTCTTTCCTCTTTGGTAAGGATCTTGATGGGCTCGACCATCTTGATTTTAAACGGTTCAGCATAGTATTTTACGCTCAATTTATATTCCCCCCTGAATTAATTTTAGTGTTAACCCATGCTCCCGTTCTTCATTTCAAATGTATAATTTCCAGGTTTTCCTAAAGCATGGCTATAGCTTCAATTTCAACCATAGCATCTTTCGGAAGTCTTGCCACCTGAACAGCAGACCTTGCTGGAAAATCGCCTGAAAAAAACTCTTTGTAAATCTCGTTCATTTTAGCAAAATTAGCCATGTCACTAAGAAATACAGTGGTCTTTACGATTTTCTCCATCCCTGAACCCGCTTCCTCAAGGATAGCTTTGAGATTAAGAAGAGCTCTTCTGGTTTGAATCTCAATCCTATGTTCTACAAGTTCTCCTGTTTCAGGATCAATCGGAATTTGACCTGCAGTGAAGATCAGGTTTCCTGTGATAATCCCTTGTGAATACGGGCCAATTGCTGCTGGCGCCTTTTTCGTCGCGACAACACTTTTCATTACTGATTACCCCCTTAGAAATCAACTTGAAAATGTCAAAAGAGATTTGTAAACATTTTCATTCTTATTATAGTCTATCTCCATTCCCGACTTCAACAGAATTTCGAATACAAAACAATCACTTAAGGAATTTCAAATCCAAGGCATTAAAAAAATCCATCTCCCTAAGGAAATGGATTTGCTTTCATTTGATTTTTATGGATTAGTCTATGCTTCTTCCATAAAGGATCGTCGAATAGAACATCCCATTAAGACAGATGTCTCTGGCAAGGGTTCCTTCTTCATAAAAGCCCAAAGCCTTAAAGACTTCCTTAATGCTTTCCAGGTCTTCTCTGACTCTTAGATTGACTTTACGGATGATTCCTTTGGATTTGCATCCAAGAATCATTCTACTGATCAGTTCTTTCCCTAATGTTCCCATAAGATTGCTGTTTTTGAGACATAACGTCAGGTTTCCCACGTGCTTGAATTTTTCCGCTTTTCTTTGCAAGAGCACTACTACCCCACAAAGTTCATCCTCTAAAAATCCTAATAGAATGTTCCCCTTTCCGAACTGATTGATCAGCTCTTCATAGGTATTCATATTCTCGATGGTTTCCTCCCATTCATGCTCACCAAAATTATTTTTCGTAAATTCTTTTGTGTTTTCAATGAAATCCTTCAAAATTTCGTAATCTTCTTCTGATGGCCTTCGAATGATAAAATCAGAATTAAGCTCAATTATAGCCATTTGTAATACCCTCACCCATACGATGTTATATTTAATTTATTCCTACTGTTTCCTAAGATATCACGATTATTATACTGGTTTGTCATCATAATGTAAACAATTACTTGTGAAAAAAGTCTACAATGAACGATTTAGGAGTAGACTACGCTACTCCTAAATCGTGATATCTTTATCTATTCAATTATAACTTATTTTATGGTTGCTTTCCGAGGCTGATTCTAAGACCAATTACGGTTCCCTTTGCCACTTCTGCACCCACCAGGTAATTTTGGCTGTAGACAAACCCTTTACCATAATCATTATTATATTTTCGCTCAAAGTTCGCATCTGCCTTAAATCCCAGAGCCTCAATCTTCGATATCGCTGCCGCTTCAGACAATCCGATCACATCGGGAATCTTTGCGGTTCCTATGTTCGTTACTGGAGTTTCTACGGTATCCTCTGCAGCAACACTGTAGCTTACTTTAGTCCCTTTTTTTATTTCAATTCCTTTATAAGGCGTTTGCCAGAACACGATTCCTCCATCGACTTCAGTGGTTGTCTCCACCTCTGGATCAGGAACAAGTCCAAGTTCTTCAAGCTTTAATTTCGCCGTTTCTTTAGTCAGGCCAAATAAAGCAGGAACAACAACCATTCCGGAATTAACTGGAGTTTCCGGTGCCTCTATAGGGGTTTCCACAGAAGTTTCGACTGGAACTATGATCGGGGTTTCAGGTGTAAGATCAACTTCATGAGGATCCTCGTTGATATCGGCCTGAACAATTTCTTTACTTAGGGCATCATTTATTTTTTTGTTATAGGATACGAAACCAAAAAGGAATCCTATGGTTACCAATGTAAAAATGACGATTGTAAGACTCTTAAACTTCATAATAACCTCTCAACTCAAAATTATTCTATATAGATTATAGCATATCCTTAACAAATTTATGCTAAATGTATCTTTTTAATCTAAAAGAAAAATCCGACTGTTTTTGCAGCCGGATAAAAAATCAATTATATTCTCATGACACAGATTCTATTTCCAGTTATAGGTTATCCCATCCCAAATCATTTTACCGGATTTGGCAAGGCTTACCATGCCATACACACTGTTTGGCAAGTCTGCGCTCATGATTGTAAAGATAAAATCACCTTTTTGAATTTCGATAAGCGTCGTGTCATTTTCAACTCCTGGCAGATCCCCAGCCTTGCTGGCAATCTTGTCCTTCAGGTTCTCATCAAGATAAAACGCTGTTTTCTTACTGGAATTATCCCCTTTAAGTAGTCCGATGATATATCTCGAATGCTCCTTGCTCAGGTATTTTTCATCCTTTAGAATCTTCCAGCATAAAGAAAGGTCATAGCTCGTGGTCAGGTTGATTGGTGAGCCCGGCATATCATTCATGGTCGTGTTGTTAAGCCCCATTTCTTTGAACTTGCAGTCAAGTTCATCGAATCCCAAGATGTTTACCAGTTTTTGCGTGGCCGTATTATCACTAACGATAAGCGTTACAATAATCAGCTCATCTATTGTATATTCCCTAGGATTAAGTTCCTTCAATATTCCGGAACCAGCTACCCTGTCTTCGCTGGTTAAAAGGACCTTGTCATCAAGATTAAGCTTCCCCTCTTCAATATCCTTGAATACTGCCATCACTACAGGAAGTTTCATGCATCCTGCAGAAGTCATCTTGACATGTTCATTATAGCCATAAATAAATCCAGATTTCAAATCTTCGAAATAGAAACTATATCTTCCTAAACGATCTTCTAAATATCTTCTTACCTCTTTCATTTATTAACCACCCCAAAATTCTTACTATATTCATATTAACATAAAAATTTTCAGAATGAAAACATTTTACAAGGTGATAGTCTTGGTTATGATAAGGATTGCAAATATAACAGAGATAGCTATTCTATAATAGGCAAAAATCTTCATTGGCTTCTTCTGGATGAAACTCACAAAACCTTTGACACAGATGAGTGCAACAAGGAATGCCACAATAAATCCTAAGGCAAAAGCAAGGGTCTCCGTACTGCTAAGTGTTCCGAATCCAACATCTCCCTGGAACTTCACGATTTTTAAAAGGGATGCACCAGCCATGATCGGAATGGCAAGGAAAAATGAATACTCCGAAGCGACTTTTGAATCTAAACCTGAAATCCAGCCACCCATGATGGTCGAGGAGGATCTGGACATTCCTGGCCAAAGGGACAGGCACTGGAAAAGGCCTACCTTAATCGCCTGAGGAATCGTAATATCTTCGACTTGGTGAACTTTCGCTTTTCTTCTATATTTGTCTTCAACAAAGAGAAGAAGTATTGCACCTACAAAGAGGCCAATAATTACAGGCACCGGCTTGAAGAGATAGCTGTCAATGGCATCTTCAAATAATACGCCAAAGATCCCTGCGGGAATAATCCCTATAATGAGGGCTACAACAAAGCCTATGCCCTTCTTTTCTTTTTTAAAGAATGACTTCACAAGCCCCCAAAGTTTCGCCCAGTATAAGACAACTATGGCCATGATGGCGCCTAACTGGATGACAACATTAAACATCTTCGTAAATTCTGTTTCAGGAAATCCGATGAGATTTCCTGCAAGGATCATGTGACCCGTTGAAGAAACCGGAATAAACTCAGTAACACCTTCTACGATTGCAATGACTATGGCTTTGAATATGAATAAAATATCCAAAAATAAACCCTCCGCTTCAATTAAACTCTTTTTTTATTATACTCTACCATTTTACACAATCCACAGCCCAAATTCCTGAAAATAGTATTAAACTTCAATAATTCATTCGTCACATTTAAAATTCCACTCATGCATCCTATTGATCAGGCTTAAATAGTTATCTAGATAAGTTTTTATTATTCTATTTCTTTTATAGGCGTTACGCTGAAAATAAGGTAGAATATGAAATAGAATGATCGTAAAAGAGGAGATTAAAAATGCAAGACTTAACATTTATGGCCATCCTGTTTGTCATATTCAGTTTGGGCCTCGGAATCAATGCAGCAGTCATGGCCAAAAAAATCAGAGGAAGAAACACAGAAATCGTACTTCTTGAAAAGCCAAAGAAATTTTATTATCTCGGAATGGTCTCTATCGTATTTACCTTAATGCTTTATTTTGTTTATAAGGTCCCAGACAATATCGAAACCTTCCTTGGAATGCTTGCCATTGTCGTTTCTTATACCATTTTTTCTTATCTCTATAAGAACCTCGTTGCCTTTTACAGCAAAGAAGGAATTTTCATCAATGATAAGGAAATCCCCTATAAGAAGATTAATTTCTTTCAAATTACTGATGAGGAATCCAAAGCACCAAAGGTCCTTTTGAGTTATAAAGCTGAAGGAAAGAAGAAGAACCAGGCTGAAGTAGTTGAACAGGGCGTACTTCGTGTGAAAAAGGAAATCCTCACTAATTTAATTGAAAAATTCCGTAAGGAGAGGGTAAGAAGAAAGTATACCTAAGCTTTCATCCCCTTGATTTTACCGCTAAAACAGAACAGGGATCGATGCTTCACCTGAGCATCGATCCCTATTTTAGTGTAATTGATTTTAAAATTAGAATGGACCGGCATCCAAAATCTTTTTGCTAGTATCCCCGAATCGCTTAAAATTCTCTTTGAACTTTCCAGCAAGTTCCCTTGAAACCTTCAAATACTCTTCCTCGTCCTTCCAGTACTTCCTTGGGATGAGGAGTTCACTTGGAACACCTGGAACTTCAACTGGAATATCAAGATTAAAAATCTCATCTTTTACAAAGTTAGCATCCATCAGTGCTCCATTTAGGGTAGCATCCACCATGAGTCTTGTGTACTTTAATGGAATTCTCTCGCCCACGCCATACATCCCGCCAATCCAACCCGTATTAATCAGGTATACCTCGGTATCATGAGCATCGATCTTTTCGCCTAATAGATGCGCATATTCTTCGATGGGTCTTGGCATAAAAGGCTCACCGAACAATGCCGAGAAGGTGGTCTCTGGTTTAATGATTCCTGTTTCGGTTCCAGCTACCTTAGAAGTGTATCCGGACATGAAGTGATACATCGCCCCTTCTCTGGTCAGTTTTGAAATTGGGGGAATAACTCCACAAGCGTCAGCGGTCAGGAAAAGAATGGTTGATGGGTGTCCGCCAGCTTTCTCATCCACCCTGTTCTCGATAAACTCCAAGGGATAAGTGCAGCGCGTGTTTTCAGTTAAGCTTCCATCAAAGTAATCAGGTACATTCTGTTCATCTAAAACCACATTTTCGAGGACTGATCCAAATTTTATCGAGTTGTAGATTTCTTTTTCTTTCAAAGGATCCAAATTGATGCATTTCGCATAGCATCCACCTTCAATATTGAAGACTCCGGTATCATTCCATCCATGTTCGTCATCTCCGATGAGAGACCTTTTCGGATCTGCTGACAGGGTTGTTTTTCCTGTTCCGGAAAGTCCAAAGAATAAAGCCGTTTTGCCGTCACTGCCCATATTCGCAGAGCAATGCATGGGAAGAATGCCCTCTTCAGGCAACAGGAAATTCATCAAAGAGAATACAGATTTCTTGATTTCTCCGCAGTATTTAGTCCCCCCGATTAAAACGAGTTTATCCTTGAAATTGATGATAATAAAGGCTTCAGAGTTTAGTCCGTCTGCTTTTCCATTCGCTTTAAGCTCTGGCAAAGAAACGACTGTAAAGTCGGCGTCATAACCCACGCGTTCATGATCTCTAATAAAAATGTCACAAGCAAAGACGGCTTGGGCAGCATTTTCTGTAAGAATATCAATGGAGATTGAATTCTTCACAGATGCCCCAGCTTTAGCCTTGATGAGATAAAGATCCTTATCCTTAATATAGGTTTTGACCTTTTCCAAAATGTTTTGGTATACTGCTTCGTTCATTGGAATGTTGATTTTTCCAAAGGCCACCGTATTCTCGGTAATCTCATCTCTCACGATATATCTGTCCTTAGGCGCACGTCCGGTAAACCTACCGGTTTCAATAGCCAGCGCCCCATCTCGGCTTAGTGTGCCCTCGCCCTTTCGAACAGCATCGTTGATGAGCCTTGATACAGAATAACCCGTCAAAAGATTTTTCTTCAGAACGCCCAGTAAATCAAGTCCCTTCGAAAAAGCTTCCTCCTTCGTTTTCAGCAAATCCATCGTAGTCATACAAAATACCTCCCCGTTTAAAATCATTAGATATCGTTACCTTAATATTTTATAAATTAAAATATTTGAAACTTATATTTTATCTAAGCTAAGACTTTCGGTTTTATTGATAAACATCTAACTTAAAACCTTTTCATTAATAAAATTGTATCATATTCCTCTCGGATATTTCAGCTATATCCGTAATGATATCAGCTATTGTGCACTTTTTTATGTTTTTTTACTGTTTAAATGGAATTGAGGCTTTAGGGCTAAAGCATTAAAAATAATGCAGCTAAAAAAGGAAAGCAGCAGATTGCTAAAAATGCATCTGCTGCTTTCCTTTTTAATTAATTTTTGATGATCGCTTATGCTTAGAGCGCAAGTCTTAAGATTTCCAGGACATCGTTTGAATTAAGCTTCAAAAGCGATCCTATTGGTCCTCTTAAGAGGGCATTCTTAGACATTTCTTCCAGTTTTTCATCCGTAATGTTTCTTTCTTTAAGGGAAACCGGCGCACCGATTTCTCTCAGGAAATCTTTATAGGCTTCAATCGCCTTGAGTGCTGACGCTTCCTTTGACTCTTCCTTGATTCCGAAAATCTTCTCACCGAATCTTGCAAACTTATCCACATCATATTTACAGACATACGTCATCCATGCAGGGAAGACAATCGCAAGGCCTTCGCCATGGGCAATGTCATAATAAGCTGAAATTGAATGCTCAATACTGTGGGACGCCCAATCTCCGTTTCTTCCCAGCCCATTTAGTCCATTAAGCGCCAGTGTAGCAGCCCACGCAAGATTTGCTCTGGCTTCATAGTCACTTGGATCTTTAACCAGAATTCTAGCGCATTCCATGGTTGTCCTCATGATTCCTTCAGAAAGTTCATCCTGCATCAACGTTTCCTTGGTGCCTCCGAAATATGCCTCAAAGACATGACTCAGGGTATCCACAGCGCCATTAATGGTCTGGTTCACCGGAAGGGACATCTGGACCGAAGGATCGATGATGGAGAGCCTTGGGTAGGTAAACTCTGATCCCCATCCCCATTTCTTCTTTTCATCTTCATTGGTGATGACCCCACCAGAGTTCATTTCAGAACCCGTTGCTGAAATGGTCAACACCCCATAGATGGGTAGTGCTTTTTCAGGAACTACTTTTCTCTCATAGAAATCCCATGGATCCCCATCGTAATAATAGCTAGCTGCGCTGATTTTTGAGGTATCAAGTACTGATCCTCCACCAACGGCAACGATAGCATCAACTTTCTCCTTCTTCATCAAGGCTACGGTTTCCCTCACTTTGGAAAGTACCGGATTAGGTTTAACGCCACTCATCTCGACATATTCAATGCCATAGTCTTTTAAGGACTTGACGACCTGATCGTAGACGCCATTTTTCATGATTGATCCTTTTCCATAAAGAAGCAGTACCTTTTTATTCCCATATTCAGCAATACATTTTCCAAGTTGAGGGATCGTGTCCTTTCCAAGGATTAGCCTCGTTGGATTATGAAAATCAAAATTTTGCATTTATACATCCTCCCTTAAAATATCGATAAAACTTTTAATGATCTGCGCGGTGAAACCCCAAACGACATACTCCTCATAACGGTAAAAGTACTGCTTGAATTTTCCACGCCTGAAGGGATAATTCTTTCCCTGTTCAATGAGGTGATATGGAAAGTCTTCGCCCATATTGGAACTTAAGTCAATTTCGTAAATCAGAGGTTTGTGATTCATAAAAAAATCAAGCGGGATTTTAATGAGATGATCAACTTCATCCTTGCTGGGTTCAAACTCCGTTCTATTTGTCCGTGCGACAAAAGGATACATCGTCTGACCATAGGGGCTGATAAAGTAATCCATTGGCCCAACAATCTCTATTTCCTCATTTTTTAGCATAAGCTCTTCCATGGTTTCCCGGATGGCAGCCTCCTCTGGAGTTTCATCTTTTTCAATGAATCCACCTGGGAGACAAATATCACCAGGTTGGTTTTTCAAGGTCATCGCCCTTTTCTCCAGGATAATTTTTTCTTCACCATCTTCACGAATCACGAGGAGCATTACCGCATATTCGCTGCGTTTTCCAATGATATTAGGCGTCCTGTCTCTAAAGACATCGATTGATTTCATGACTCATCATTCCTCTCATTTCTTAACCATATTATATCAGATATATTCTCAGATTTAGGGTTAAACTTTGCCCTTTTTAGGTTATAATGTTAACAGACAGTTTGAATTAAGTTCAAACAATCCATAGAATTAACATAACGCAATATTAAATAACCAGCATATAGATTAAATTTCAACCCGTTCCGGGCCCAAGGAGGAATAATGAAGAAGACACTATTAAAAGTACCCGTAATTTTATTACTGATGATTATGCTATTCCCATCAGTTATCGCCAAAGCCGAGATGCCTGAAATAAGCGGTTCATCAGCACTTTCATTTGATTTGGATACAGGCGAACTCATCCTCACAAAGGATATAGATACTCCACGTTATCCTGCATCCATCACAAAATTACTTACAGCACTTGTGTTTTCAGACGTGTACTCCACTAAAAAATCTGAATACCTTAAATACCCTCAGGAAGCAAGACTAGAAGTTCCTTATTCCATCTACTATAACTTGAAAAATATCCCCAATGATACGGAGATTTCAGCAAATGATGTGATGTATGCCCTGCTTCTTGGTTCTGCCAATGATGCAGCTGTCATTATCGCCATGAACATCTCGGGGAGTATAGAGGATTTTGCGGTCCTCATGAATAAGAAAGCTCAGTCCTTAGGCATGACAAATTCACACTTTGTTACTGCTACAGGAATACATGACCCAGACCATTATACGACAGCTTATGACCTGACTTTCCTTCTTAAAGCCGCCTACAACGACCCTTGGCTTCAAGAAGTTGCCAGCAAAGCTGACTACGATATGAAAAGTAAAACACAGACCCTTGGAACCATCATCAGCAAAAACAAGAACATTGGACTGAACGGGAATGTTTTCGGAAAGACAGGATTTACCGGCGAAGCCGGAAGATGCCTTGCTTCTGTTTATGTTCGCGATGGAAGAACCATCGGAACCATTATCCTGAACTCTGATCCTAATGGAGATCCTGGCAACGTACGAGTCTTTACAGACACGGAAACCCTTGCAAACGCCTCTTACCTGGAAGAAAAAGCTGTTAAGCTTTCAAAGGCACAAGAAGTTGGTGTGATTACTGTAGAATACAGACCATTTAGATTCATCGGTCCTACAAGAGAAATGGAAGTTCCTGTAAAATCTATGGACAGCCTTTCCTACTATGAGAATGATGTCAATATTTCAGAATCCACAGTAGAGTTTAATTATGCAGATATTGATGCCTTGTCTATCAAGGAAGGAACAGAAGTTGGTACAGCCGTACTCAAAGAAAGACAGATCACGAAAAACGTGTCTCTGGTTTCAACCATCGATGTTCCCAATAAAATCTTAAAGACCCATCTTTTCAGTTACATCATGATTGTGCTCCTCTTCATCGTTATTTTCATGCTTGTCCTCGTGACGAGTCTAAATAAACGAAGAAGGAAACTGGCCAGAAAAAGAAGGATTGCCAGCGGGAAAAGAACTGGAAAATATGTGGATACGAGAAGTAAGAAATATTAACCCAAGCGATTTAAAAGGACTGAGATTTCAGTCCTTTTTGTTTGCCCTCTTTTAACCTAAATAAACCTAGGCTACAACAAGCGAATTGCAGCACTTGTCACTTAACTTTATTGTAACTTTATTTTTTTGAATTTTGTCTATAATTGAAATACAATGAAAATTTAAATCCCCTGAAGACATCAAATTATTCAAAATGAGGTGAGAAGCAAAGAATCCACGGCAAACTTAATCCGTAGGCTCTTGCATAGATATGATGATAAAACAAAGAAAAGCCTTCTCCATCCTTCCAAAAGGGATGCTGATCGCTTCCATTTTCTTCATTTCAACATTACTTTACGGCTGCTCTCTGATTAATCCGGAAATTGAAGAACCGATTTCTACACCAGTGGAATCTGCTCAAAATGAAACCCCGGTGATTGAAGTTCCAATCGATGATCACCTGAGTTATCTGGATGCTCCAGCTGAAAGCCAAAGTGGAAAATATATGTTCAGAGCCGCCTGGCTCCCTTCAGTCTTAAATAGTGGATATCCTGAAACTCAAGGAATGAGCACAGATGAGCTGAAAAAATCATTTCTAAAAATCCTGGACGTCTATGAAATCTATAATCTAAACGCCATCATCATGCAAGTAAGACCCTCAGGTGATGCGCTGTATCTTTCCGAGCTTAATCCTGCCTCCGTGTATATCACTGGCAAGATTGAAGGCGTACTGCCTTTTGATCTGCTAAAATTCGCAGTCGACGAAACGCACAAGCGAGGAATGGAATTCCATGCCTGGTTTAATCCTTATCGTGTAACTGTAATAAAAGCACCGGGGAAGACTACCGAGGACATCCTGTCCACGCTTTCCGAAAAAAATTACGCCAGACTACATCCGGATAAGGTTCTTCGTTTCGACGATAAACTTTTCCTCAATCCTGGGGATCCTGAAGTGATGGAATTTGTTACCTTAAGCATTATGGAAGTGGTCAAGAATTACGATATCGATGCTATCCATCTTGATGACTACTTCTATCCCTACCGTTCCACAAAAACTGATGAGAATGGAGCCTCCGTTCCTTACTATTTTGGAGATGAAAACGAGGACGAGGAGACATATCTTGCAAACCAAGGAGCCTTCACCGATATTAAGTCCTGGAGAAGGGATAATGTCACTCAGTTTGTAAAAAACCTGAACGAAAAAATCAAAGATCTGAAGCCTTATGTTAAACTCGGAATCAGCCCATTTGGCATCTGGGGCCATGCAGAAGAAACCGATGGCCTTGGTTCCAATACGCCAGTCACGAGTTCAGAGACCTATAAGAACATGGTCTTCGCCGATACTCGAAAATGGGTAAAGGACGAAATCATTGACTATATCATCCCCCAGATTTATTGGAGCTTTGATGAAACCGCCGCGCCTTACAAGGAACTCGCGACCTGGTGGTCCTCAGTCGTTGAAGGAACCGATGTCTCCTTATATATCGGCCATGCGAATTACAAGCTTTTTGAACAGGCTTCGAGTCCTTCCTGGAAGGGAGACACCGTCATCAGCGAACAACTTGCATTCAACAAGACGCTCCCGAATATCAAGGGATCTTCCTTTTTCAGTTTTAAGTATCTTACGCCCCTTAGTGATTTTTTTAAAGACAATGCGGAGGGCAGACAAAACCTCATTAAAAATAATGAAGCCATCAAAGAAGATTTTAAAACACCTGCAATCATCCCCTACAATTATCATTTTACCAAAGTAGGTGTAGCCGTTCCAAAAGAGATTAAGATTGTGAATGAGGTTCTCTCCTTCAAAGATGGGAATGAAGAATTCGATGAGGTGAAAAAAACCAAGTTCTTCCTTGTCTATCAGTTTCCAAAAGACGACATTGATCCAAGCAACCCATCCTATATCTACAAAAAGATTATTTATGACCAAGAGAAAACCGAGTATGCAATCAATCATCTTGACACTGAGACCTATGTTTATGCGGTTTCAGCCTTCAACAGGCTAAGTGAGGAAAGCAAGATTGCATTGATCGATACTAAACCGTAAAACAATTTGGAATTTGTGTGCTCCCTCTTAAATCCCTGATCATTGGAGATACTTTTTTAAAGTGAAAATGAAAGGAATGATTTTAGATGAAAAAAACCAGTACTATTCTCATGCTTGTAGTTTCCCTCGTACTTCTAGCGGGGTGCAATGAAGCAAATAAGAATGAGGCCAAGCCCGTCTTTAATTTTGATATGAATGGCCAATATACTGGCTTTAATGCATTACCTGAAGAATACACCATGGAAGATGCAACCAAAGACGGGTACCTGGTAACAAAAAATCTGAACATCATTGCCAATGAAGAATTATGGACGAATTTTACTCAAACCTCTACTAAAGGAAAAAACACCAGCGTCAGACTGGTCAAGTTCTTCACCGAAGCGTCTTCTAATCATCCATTTTACACGGACATCTTCTATGAAGATGGCTCCTATTACAGCTTTGACTCCAGCGCTCCTACTCAAGAAAAAGTACCTTATCAATATCTTTTAAACCTTGAGGGAGAAACCGGAAATCCTTTAAGAAATTCTGGTCTCATTGTCCTCTCTAATGATCAAAGCCTGACCTTTGATCAGATTATCAGAGGAATGATTTCCAGCAATATGAACGTGATCAAAAGCACGCCCAAACATCAAATTTTGATGTTCAAGTAAGCTTGCCAGTAAAAATAAATTAAATAGAGGATTGATCAAGCCTATGTTTTATATTAGTGTTGAAATTTGATTGTAATGAGCAAAACAGGATAGGATATAGAAAAGAACAGTTGCAGAAGATGTATGATGCCAAATGTGAAGTCCATATGATTTGATCTTAGAATATGATTAATTAAGGAGAAAATTTATGATAATGATTTGGAACAGAAAAGAAGTTTTTGTAGGAAACTCTTTACAAAGATTTAATGAAGCCCGGAATAAACTTTCTTCAAATGGAATTAAATATGTATATAAAGTAGTCGATAGTACCAGTCCGAGTTATTTTGGTTCATCTAACCGAGCAAGAACGGGTACTTTTGGTATCAATATGGATTTAGCCAAGACCTATTATCTCTATGTGCATAAGAAGGATTATAGTCATGCACAAGCATTACTCTAAAACTGATTGAATAGAGTGTAATTCATCATCCTCTTAAAAATCGACTTATAGGGTTAATTTTATTCACCCTTTAAAATTCCATACAATTTCAACAGTTTATTAATACATAGTCTTAAAAAAAGTCCTTCAAACCTCACATTGAGGCCTGAAGGACTTTTCACTCGGTTAAACGACTTTATTGCTTTTTTCATTCAATATCCTGACCAGTTCGATAAGCTCTCTAAGATCATCGATGTAGTAATCAGGTTCAGCTTCTTTGATCACCAAAGGGTCAATGACGGTATAAGATACCGCAACAGAAGTTGCGCCGGCATTATTGCCACATTTGATGTCAAACGCCGAGTCTCCAACCATCAGGGTATTCTTTGGATTGATGCCTCCGAGAAGCTCACAGGCCTTTAAAAGCGGCTCAGCATTGGGTTTATGCTCCTTTGTACACTCAGGAGTGACAATGACATCGAAGTAATCAAGTAGTCCAAGAACCCCTAGGCTTCTCTTCGCCATATGTTCCCTCTTTGAAGTCACAATGCCAAGTTTTATATTTAAGTCTTTTAGCATCTCCAGGGCTTCCTTAACCCCGTCAAAACTTTTAATCATCTGGTCGTGGTTGCTTTCATTGAATGCTCTGAATGCTGCCATGAGGTCATTGGTATCATCAGCATACTTGCTGAGACTATATTGAAGAGGTTCTCCAAAAAAACCATAGATGACCTCATCTGGAACATTGAGGTTCATCTTCTCCTTGAACATCCTTTTGAAGGATTCATATATCAGGTCGTTGGTATTGGCTACAGTGCCATCTAAATCAAATAAGACTGCTTCAATCATAAGAGTATTCCTTCCTTTCGCTGAAGGGTCACAGCGCATGCATAGGTTCTGCTTAACGCTCGTTTCAGCTTGGTTTCAATTATATTAACACGATAAATATAAAGTTAACTTAAGATAATCATGCTATCATATGTACTATGATAAACAAAATTCACGATGAATTCAATTCTGACTTGAATCGTGGTATGATTTTGATAAGAACATGACCAAAGAAAAGCACTTAAAGAAAAAAGGAAGAAGAGGTTTATTTTAATGAAAAATTTACCAATTATCGACATCATCCTTGTTGCAGCAACATTCATCCTCATCGCCAGTGGATATCCTACTTTAGGAAACTTTTTCATCGTTATCTACCTTGGGTATATGATCTACAAAAATATCCCGACAATACTCGCTTCAAAAGGAAGCCGGGCTTATAACAAAGGTGACAAAGAAAATGCGCTGAAATACTTTGAAAAGGCTGTAAAACACAAACAGTCAAAGCCTTATATCAAATCAAGCTATGGCTACCTTCTCCTTAGAGAAGGCCGTGTAGAGGAAGCAGAACCCTATCTTATCGAAGCCTCCGAATATCAAGCCAAGGATTCAAGATTCCATTTCAACAGCATCCTAAACCTTGCCATCCTGAATTGGAAAAAAGGTGATATTGATAAAGGAATCAAGCTCGTTGAAGACATCAAGGAACAATACAAAAATACCATCATGTATGAAATCTTGGGCTATCTGTATATTTCCAAAGGAGACTATAAAAAGGCTCTGGAATTCAATCAGGAAGCCTATGACTTTAATCCTGACGACAATGTCATCGGAGACAATCTGGCCCAGTCTCATTTCTTCCTCGGAGAATATGACCAGGCAGAAAAAATATATGATGTCATCATTGACTTTGTAAAATTCCCTGAAGCCTTCTACTATTATGGCATTATTCAGTGGAAAAAAGGAAATTACGTCAAAGCTTATGATGCCTTTGAACATTCCCTTACCATGAAAAACTCTTTCCTTTCCAATGTTAAAAAGGAAGACGTGGAACTTAAGTTCAATCAATTGAAGGAAGAACTCGCACTGAAGGGAATTGATATTGAAACCCTTCGAGAAGAAGAGAATAGCAAAAAAGTTGAAAGCGAAAAACTTGAATCTGAAAAGCAGAAGCAACTAGCTGATGAAAAAGAAAATACGCCTTCAAGCAAGGACCATGAATACAAAGTAGATTAAGACGATGAGACTCCAATAAAATAGAGACAGAAGCTTCATGCTTCTGTCTCTATTTTATTGTCTTGAAGAAGACTTACGCTTCTTCAGTTCTCTTAATTATTCAGCACCTTTAAGTGTTTCATCGATATTGGAAGTATAATCGTCACCAAGCCACTTAATTGAAAGTTCCTTCAGTGTACCATCTTCTCTTAAGGCATCAAGCGCAGTGTCGATCTTAGCCTTTAAATCCGTGTCATCTTTTCTAATCGTTACAGCGATTGGCTCATTTGTGAGCATAACGTCTGTAATGGTGTAGTCATCTGGGTTCTTGTTTGCATAATCGATGGCAACAGCATAGTCAGCAACAACAACATCAACATGACCAGCCTTCATGGAAGTAAAAGTCTGAATAACATCATCATACTTTGTGATTTCAAAATCAACCTCTTCCTGATACTTTGTCGCAGCGATATCTGCTGTAGTTTCCAGCTGAACCCCAACTTTAAGTCCAGCAAGTTCTTCTGGACTTTGGATGATTTTGCCGCCAGTCTTTGAAACAATGACTTGTCCATTAACCATATATGGCTTTGAGAAGATATAAGTCTCCAGCCTTTCCTTGGTCATGCTTGTAGCAGACATAATCACATCATAATTCTTTGAATTCAATCCATTGAATATTCCTGTCCAGTTTGATGAAGTAAATTCAACTTCCATCCCAAGTTTTTTCCCAATCTCTCTAGCAAGATCAATTTCAAACCCTACCATTTCATTAGCGTCATTACGATATTCAAATGGTGGATAAGTATCGTCAGTTCCTATTTTTAATACATTGGAACTCGTGGCCTTCTCGGCACAAGCGGAAAGGATCATCAGGCTTGCCATGAGCATTGCGATCATGATGTTTTTTGTCTTTTTCATCGTCATTATCTTCTCCCTTTTTTTTGTAGTTTTTAAAGTTTTATTTTTTGATTATAACATATTCTCGAAAATTGTATAGCATAATTATTAATTATTGTGCATATTTATTGAATGGCAGACAAAATTTTCGCATCTCTTAACCGATAACCGTTTTCAGAGGGTGTTTTCATAATAGACAACCGCCTCAAGCCTTTGTAACGTTTCCTTTAGCCGATTAATCAGATAATTCTTGTAAATCTCAAAACTCCTTCATCAATAACACGATGAGGTCTTCCATGATTACTCATGAATTATGCAGACTATTTGTTTCTTGCCTGGTCCATGGCGTCAGGAAGGGCCGGATGGAGAAATCCCCATTCCAGCCCTTAACCTTAACGAATCGTAAATCTCTTTAATCATTTAAAATTAGTATCACTCAAAATAGGAGTAGTCTCAACATCCTATTTTAGAATTTTATTCAGAAAAGATTTGGTCCTATCCATCTGTGGATGATCAAAGATCTCTTCAGGAGTTCCTTCTTCAATAATTTGGCCTTCATCCATGAAGATCACTCTAGTTCCGACTTCTCTTGCAAATCCCATTTCGTGTGTTACAACAACCATGGTCATGCCTTCATCAGCAAGCTTTTTCATGACCTCAAGAACTTCACCAACGAGTTCAGGATCTAAGGCAGATGTCGGTTCGTCGAAAAGCATGATCTTAGGATTCATGGCAAGTGCTCTGGCGATGGCAACTCTTTGTTGCTGTCCACCAGAAAGCTTAGAAGGGTATTCATCCTTCTTATCACTTAACCCAACGCGTCCAAGAAGTTGCAATGCATTCTTCTTCGTGTCTTCCACATTCTCGTTCTTGACGAGCTTAGGGGCTATGGTAAGGTTCTCCAGCACGGTAAGATGTGGAAAAAGATTGAATCTCTGAAAGACCATTCCAAGATTGGTCCTCAGCTTTGAAGCTTCCTTTTCAGTAAACTTAAGCATGTCTTTGCCTTCTTCAATATGGCTAACCAGAACATTTTCAATGTATATCTTACCTGAAGTTACTGTCTCAAGCTGATTCATACATCTTAGCATAGTGCTTTTTCCGGATCCTGAAGGTCCGATGATACAAACCACTTCTCCTGCACTGACTTCAAGGTTGATTCCCTTAAGAACTTCCAGTTCGTCAAAGGACTTATATAAATTCTCTAATTTTATCATTCTCTATCCTCCCTATTCATACGCGGAATATTTCTTTTCCAATCTATCGAAGACCAACTGGATTATCGATGTAAAAATCAGATAGATGGCTCCGGCGTAGAGGAAATAATGCCACTTTCCAGAAGCGTTATTCATGGAAGTTACGGTTCTAAGAAGGTCAAATATCGCAATAGATGCTACAAGAGACGTATCCTTGAGTAAAGTAATGAGTTCATTTCCAACAGGTGGAATCAGTCTTCGATAACTTTGAGGAATAATAATCTTAAACATCGCCTGATTATAAGTCATTCCAAGGGCTTTGGATGCTTCCATTTGTCCCTTGTCGATGCTTTGAATTGCTCCCCTGAAGATTTCCGCCAAATATGCTGCCGAGTTTAAAGAAAATGCGATGCATGCTGCTACAAATCCTGGAAGTCTTAAGGTTACGCCGAACACGTCAGCTGTAAACATAGGAAGTGCATAATAAAAAACAAAAAGTTGCATCAACATTGGCGTTCCACGGAACACCCATACATAAAACCAAGCTAACCCATTGAGCACCTTGTTTCTAGCAATTTTACACAATGCGATGACTACGCCCAGCATAATTCCGAAAACGATGGAAACGGCCGCTATGGATAAAGTAATCCTTGTACCCTCCAAAATGGCAAGAAATTGTTCATATGTTATCAACGATCTATCTCCCTTCTGATTAAATATTTTATTTCTATTTCACGGCATTAATGCCAGATCGATATTCAAGTTGTTATCTCTATTGTCGCTTTCAAAGATTCTTAGGGCCACCTGCTAATTTTAAGATTATACACAGTTTCATCCTACCAAGAAAATTAAAAGTTAGCTCTGCTAAAAGGATTATATTTTCTGTCTTTCTATCCATAGATTTATGATAAATCCAATGGCATCATTATCTTTGGTATTCAATCCTTTGTTCCACTTTTCAATCGAGGTAATCTTCACGCTTTTTCACTTTATCGGTTTGCGACACGAATGATTATAACATAGTACATAAAATAAATATACATTTCAGTGGATTTTAATTCATGGATATCTTATAAGGGCTTACACCTCAAAATCATCAAACCATAATCGTTTACAGATGAGATTTTATTATTATTCTACACCACTTCCGCTCCGGAGCAAGAAGGAATATTCGTTTTTTTATAGTTTATGCATTATTTTATGCACAAATCACCAAGTTCGTTTGAATAGAGCAAACAAAAAACACGATCAAGGCCATTTCCAATCAGAAATTGATTGGGCCTAGGCTTTGATCGTGTGAGTAATCATTTTATTTGTTCTCTTATAATCCTAATAGTTTGTCGATATTTACCTGATCGAATCCAATGATGATGGTTCCATCGATATCCAATACTGGAACGCCACGCTGACCTGATTTATTTATCATGGCATAGGCCGCTTCTCGATCTACTGAGACATCTTTTTCTTCGAAAGAAATCTGGTTTTCATTAAGATAGCTTTTTGCTCTTTTACACCAAATACAACTTGGTGTCGTATAAATTGTTATATTTTGCATTTCTTCACCTGCTTTAAGTATTAGAGGAATACCCCCTAAGGGTATAATAACAATAATAATACATTTTGTCAAATCTTTTATTTGAGTCACCCTAACTTAATAAAATGGTTGACTCAAGTTTCAACTGCGATTATACTATTCAAGTAAACATCGATGTTAATCTATAGAATAATAAAACAAACCGAATTTATTTATTTGAATTAATCCTTTAAGTCCAGCGCTAAAAATTGAGGGGTACCCATGAGTAAACAAAATATCCTAAAAATTCTTGAACAAAATAGAGGCGAAATCATTTCTGGAATCACCTTATCCGAGGAACTTGGCTTGTCCAGAAACTCGATATGGAAAGGAATAAATGCTTTAAGGGAGGAAGGCTATCTTATTGAATCTGTAAAGAACAAGGGATATCGACTACTTCATGAAAGTGATTCCCTATCGGAGAGTGAAATAAAACTTTACCTGAAGAACAAGGATTTTAGTATCATCATAAAAGATGAGCTGCCTTCGACGAACACTTATCTCAAGGAAAATAAATCTACAGACTTTAAAAATAATACCTTGGTCGTGGCAAAATCGCAAAGTGGCGGACGTGGACGACTAGGTAAAAATTTCTACTCAGAAGATAAAAGCGGGATCTATATGTCCCTCTTGAAAAAAGAAAACCTCGAACAGTATGATATGTCGCTCATTACGATTGCTGCAGCACTCTGTATATCTGAAGTATTAGACCGCATTGCAGGAATTGAAACGAGAATCAAATGGGTGAATGACATCTATTTTCAAGGGAAAAAATTATCTGGAATTCTCACTGAAGGTTCCATGGAATTTGAGACTGGAAGTCTTGAGTATTTCATCATCGGGATAGGCATTAATGTAAACACTGAATCTTTTCCGGAAGAAATCAAAGATATTGCTTCTTCCCTATCGATTCTTACAAAAAGAAAATATATTAGAAATGAAATTATCGCGAGGATTCTTGATTCATTGGAAGGCTATCTTCTCATGACCAAAAAATCCCCTAAGGCACTCATTGAAGCATATCGGGAAAAGATGCTTTATCTTGATCAGGAAATTGTAGTTTCGAGAGGAAATGAAACTTTCAATGGAATATTAAGAGGAATCAATGATCAAGGTCATCTGATCATCGAAAGAGATGGCAAACTCATCACTCAAAATTCCGGTGAAATCAGCATCAGAAAAATATCGTAAAAATATAATCATATCGTTAGGAGCGTAATATGGAACAAAAATTAACTTTAAAAAGAAAATTCAGCACAAGAGATATGGCCATTATTCCAATATTTTCAGTACTTACAGCAGTTGGAGCCTTCATTAAAATCCCTATAGGACCTGTACCGATTTCTATGCAGACAGTTTTCGTTGTACTGTCCGGAATTATTCTAGGAAGAAAGGCAGTTTATTCTCAACTGATTTATGTCCTTCTAGGGTTGCTAGGGCTTCCCGTGTTCACTGGCGGCGGCGGTATTGGATATATCTTTACTCCAACTTTTGGATACCTTGCTGGCTTTATCCTGGCTTCCTACATCATTGGTGCTCTGAGGGAAAAGTTAAAGACTATCACGGTTATAAAACTCTTTTTAATCTCATTTTTAGGACTGATTGTGATTTACACCATGGGTGCAGGTTACCTCTATATTTTGAAGAATCTAATTATGGGCAATGCCCCAATAAGCCTTGCTAAAGCAATTAAATTCGGCGCTTTAGTCTTTATCCCAGGGGATACCCTTTGGTGCGTATTTGCAGCTTTCCTTGGAAAAAGGCTGACAAAGGAAATTCCTTTATTATAAGACAGACATGAGAAAGCAAAAGCTAATCGCATAAGTCTACAAAAACAAAGAGAATGGCCACCTATAGAAACAGGTGGCCATTCTCTTTATTTTTGCGATCATTCATCTCGCAGCTAAATTTTACTCATCATTTGAGCTCATAATCATTTTCAATCCATGTCTCACATGAAATACTCAGATGAATTCTACTTGTTAGCCTGATACAATCCATAGGCGTTGGATACGGAGTCGTATCCATTTTCTTCAAGCGTATCCATAACAAGATGATGTATGTTTTCGGTATATAACTCAGTCCCAACAGCTTCCAGTTTTTTTAGAACTTCTTCTGTCAGCATATCCAATCGTTCTTCTGAGACTTCTAGGTTCATATCAATAAACGCTCTTCCTATTGAACGATGTATTTTGTCTGGAATTAGCGCTTCCATAATTCTTTTTCTCTTCACTACTATAATATCATTTGATTTCATTTCATCCCTCAGCCCTCACACAATATATTGTGTTCCATTGTTCTAATCATACTACATATTGTATTTTAAGTAAACCAGTAAGCCCACGGAATTTGGACCTGCCAAACGATTGAATTTCAACATGAAATCACCTGATATCACTTGCATTTCATTCATTTGATGAGATTATTACCTAAAACTGCCAAATCTTCATTCCTATTTTCGATTTTTAGTGTAATCAGATATACCAGCATTAATAGGGTGTTAATCAATAATAATTCTCGAAATAAAGATCCCTTTGAATTGAATGCGTTCAAAGAGATCTTTATTAAACTAATCTATTTCTTATGGTTAATTGACTTTAACATTAATTTTGCGTTGATTACAATAATCTTAGAAATATAATTATTATTATGTAATCTCTTTTGATATTTCGCGGAAATTCATCGCCATTATCGCAACATATAAACGAAATAAATGACTTTACTTCAAAGTGTCTACGTTGTTCTAAAATTTCATCATATCGATACAATCTAAAAAATCTTATTTCCAGTGTATCCTTAATCATTTTGTATCCTTGTTTCTCTGATATTCATCTTGATTATGAGCAGAATCTCTTAACTAAATATTCGGTTTGCCAGGATATCCTCAATGACTTCAGCAACTGCACTCTCATCGTTGGAGACTGTTACCCGATTAGAAAGGTTTTTAATCGCTTCAGGTGCATTAGAAGTCGCGATTCCGCAATCCGCTTCCTGGATCATTTCTATATCATTATAGAAATCACCTATGGCTATGATTTTATGATCGGCACTATAGATTTTTCTTAGCTCATGAAGCATTGTTCCTTTAGATACATCAACAGGAAGGATTTCAAGGAAGATTTCCGATGAAAATACCCATCTTACCTTGTCTTTCAGGTGGCTGGCTTCAAGGTGCTTTTCAAGCTCAACAAGATCATCATGTTTTCCCGAAATTAGAATTTTAACCCAATCTTCTTTCAGGATGTTATCGAGATTGATAAACGTCGCTGGCTGATGATAGATGAGTATCTCTTCGTCAACACTTTCTCTGGATGACACGATATAGCTCATATCAGCCCCATAAATTTGCACCATGACTTCTTTATAGGAATCCATAACCCACAGAATTGATTCTATAAGGTGTTTGGAAGGTAAAGTTTTCACTAAAGAAGGGGCAGACTGTTCAAAGTCATATAACATTGAACCATTATAAACGATACTTGGGGTATTGATCATCACACCATCCAGGAATCCCAGTGCATTCTGATGCCCTCTCCCGGTTGCAATACCGAAATTTCCTCCAAGCTCTACAAACTTTTTAATGGCTTCTTTGTTCTTTTCTGTTGCGATGCTATTTGAATCGAGTAATGTTCCATCCAAATCACTTAACAGGATGATCTTATTGATTTCAATTGGTAAATTCATATGTCCTGCTACTCAAAATATGGGCAACTATATCCATATCGAGATGGTTCCTGCTTCTTCCTGTATGCTTTCGTGTCAATTGCTTGAATCACTACTCGCAAGTTCTTGTACAGTCCACAGTCGTAAATTCCCGACTAGCCATCGGTACACCTCTACATGAGCTTGTTTATGCTACTTTGTAGACTTTTGCATTTGCAAGGTTTATACTCGCGTTTTTATCCCGATCAATTGCACCACCACATTCACTGCAAACATACGCCCTATCCGATAATTTTAAATCCTTTTTGATAGAACCACACATTGAACATGTTTTACTGGAGGGATACCACCGATCAACAATCCTCAATTCTATTCCATTCTGCTTACATTTATTCGTAAGTTTTAATCGAAAAGAATAAAAGTTTTGTTTCTGTATAGCCTTGGATAAATGCCTATTCTTCATCATCCCACTGATGTTCAGGTCTTCAATTGTGATATAGCTTGGTTCTTGCCTTACAATTTGATTGACCACCTGATTCGTATAATTCTCTCTACGATTAGAAAGTCTCT
>JBASOA010000038.1:0-26708 GCA_049657765.1 Clostridiaceae bacterium | reverse complement strand
GCACTGTGGTGATTGCTGCGGTAAGGGTGGTCTTGCCGTGATCGACGTGACCGATGGTTCCAACGTTAACATGAGGCTTGTTTCTCTCAAATTTTACTTTTGCCATTTTTATTTTCCTCCTTAATACCTGGGTTACTTCATATATTATAATATTAATTATGAATTCTGTCTAATCCCGACAACGGAACCTCGTGTTCCATAGCCTTATGGGAATAATGGAGCCCATAAGCGGATTCGAACCGCTGACCTCCGCCTTACCAAGGCGACGCTCTACCAACTGAGCTATATGGGCATTAATCTCACCTATCAAGTTTACTAAAAACCTTATTTAATGTCAATAGCATTCAGTAATTTCTCTACATTAACTTTTTCAGTGATCATTGTGTATCGGTAAGGTTTCTAGACAGCTTTTTCCTAATCCTTTGAATGGCATTGTCTATGGCCTTCTCTTCCTTCTCCAGAACCTTGGCGATATTCAAATAACTGACGCCCTGAAGATACAACTTAAGGACCTTGTATTCGAATTTTGAAAGGCTGTTTTTGATTTCTCTATTGATTTCATTCGTTTTCTCATGGTCAAGATACAAGGATTCCGGATCTTCTTTTCTGCTCAACACAAGCGAGTCTTCATAACTCTTATCTGTTTCATCGTTGAAGAGCGGTTTATTCAAGGACACGTAGGTATTTAAAGGAATATGTTTTTGCCGGGATGCGGTTTTTATTGCCGTCATGATTTGCCTTGTTACACAGATATCCATAAAAGTCTTAAACGAAGCCTGTTTGTCAGGACTGTAATCCTTGATCGCCTCGTATAGACCGATAAGACCTTCTTGAATGATATCTTCAACTTCTCCACCAACCAGATAATAAGCTCTGGATTTATTTCTCACATAAGAGAAATATTTTGTCGTGAGATATTCAGAGGCTTCCTTATTGCCTTTTTGAGCTAACAAAACAAGCTCTTCATCAGTGAAAAGTAAAAATTTAGAATCTTCTTTAGCTGAAGACATGATTTCACCTCACAATTAGATCAAATAAGAATCAATTAAAACAAAAACTTTTTCTTCAAATTACTAAAATTATGCGTTAAAAATGGCTAAAAGTCAAGCTTTCAGCCATTTCTACGCATTTTTTCAAGTTTAATCCTTGATTCTTCATCCATGTGATCAGATAGTTTCATGGAATCCCTGTCAGAGAGCCTATCCGTTTTCTCTCTGATGTGTTTCTCCGCTTCCCTATACGATACTTGAAACTCCTTGGAACTCATTCTTTGTGCACCACGGCCAAAGATAATCTGCTGCTCCAAATTATCGGAGGTAACGACAAGGACTTCGATTTTTCTCCCAAGCTCGTCAACTGCTCTTTCAATGTAGGAATCAGCCGTCTCTTTATCTTTGGTATAAACCACTTCAACATTGGTTCTCATTTCCTTGTGTTCATAGTTGCCACCGATCCGATGGGCATCAAATACCACTGTAACCTTAGCGTCATAGAAACTCGCATAGTTAATCATACATTCGATTAACTTATCCCTGGCAGCACCAAGTTCCAAGCCTTTAAGGTCACTCCAGGAATTGATTACATTGTATCCATCTACAAATACTTTTTTCATGATTATCAATGGGGGTAAACCCCCATGCCTCCGTCGGATTATTTCTTGGTTGTCAGTCTGGTCTTCAGTACCTCATACATTAATATCCCTGCTGCAACTGAGGCATTCAAGGAATTCACTTTGCCTACCATAGGAATACTCACGATACCATCACATTTTTCTTTAACAAGTCTTGAAAGTCCCTTGCCTTCATTTCCAATGACAAGAGCAACTCCACCTGAAAAATTGGTATTGTAGCTTAAGGATTCACCCTTCATATCTGCACCATAGACAAACACGCCTTCTTCTTTAAGCTCATCGATGACTCTTGCAATATTGGTAACTCTTGCAATTGCCATATGGTTTACCGCACCAACCGAAGTCTTATAGACGGTGGAATTCACCCCTACACTTCTTCGTTTTGGAATAATCACGCCATGAACTCCTGATAGTTCAGCGGTTCTAATGATAGAGCCAAGATTATGTGGATCTTCGATTTCATCAAGGATAAGAACAAAAGGTTTTTCCCCTCTATCTGCTGCAATCTTCAAGATATCAGGTAATTCCTGGTATCTGTATGGGGTTACATAAGCGATGACGCCTTGATGTCTTTGTGTGTTGCTCATCGAATCAAGCTTTCTTCTATCTACTTCGATGATTGGAATATTTCTTTCTCTGGCCATCGAGATGATCTTGATGATGGATCCCTGGCTTTCGCCTTTGCTAACCAATAATTTTTCTATGGTGAGCTTTGAGTCAAAGGCTTCCATAATCGGATTTCTTCCTTCAATGATATTCTCATTGATTTCTTCTTCTTCCTTTACTTCTCTAGGCGCTCTTTCTCGAGGTGCTCTTTCTGTATATTTTTTCTTTGCTACCTCTTTGTTGGCTTCAAATTCAATTCTTCTTCTATTATCTTTCTTTGTCATGGTTATCTCCTTTTTCAATGATTCTGAATGAAAGTTTAATTATTTCCTCTAATCTCTCATTTCTTCCTGTGAGATAAAGGTAACCTATCAATGCTTCAAAACCACTGGCTTTTCGATAATCCAAAAGGTTTGCATTTTTAGGTACGGTACCTGATTTTGCATTTCTGCCTCTTTTAAAGATATAAATCTCATCCTCTAATAGATGTACTTCAAGGCCCTCGATAATTTTACTCTGGCTTGATGCCTTGACATACTTCACTGCCAAAAGATGCAGTTTATGAGGTAATTCATTTGGATGAGTTAAAATCACTCTTTCTCGGACGAACTCTTCAAATACGCCATCACCAACAAATGCCAGTGATAAAGGGTTGAAATTTCTTGCTACCGCGTCTGTAAGCGGTCTTTTATATTCCATGATTACTCCTGCTTCTTCGTTTCTAATCTCATTATAACGTATTATAATTTGAAAGACATCGATTTTTCTTATATTCTAAATAAGAAAAAAGAGCCTGATAGGAATCAGACCCTTTATGATACCGATTATTTTGAGTAGTACTCTACGATTAACTTTTCGTTAATCTCAATTGGTAACTCTTCTCTCTGAGGTTCTCTTAATAGAGTAGCCTTAAAGTTCTCAACATCTTTCTCAATGTATCCAAGTGGTGATGAAGTAAGATTGTTGAAATTCTGAACGAAAAGGTCAGTCTTTCTGGACTTTTCTCTTAATTCAACAACGTCTCCTACACTTAGGCCATAAGAAGGAATATCAATTTTCTTACCATTTACCAAGAAGTGGCCATGGTTAACGATCTGTCTTGCCTGTCTGATTGAACTAGCAAAACCCATTCTGTATACCATGTTGTCTAGTCTCTTCTCAAGAAGAACTAAAAGAACTGGTCCTGGCTGGTCCTTACTCTTCATTGCCTTGTCAACGTATCTTACGAATTGTCTCTCAAGTACTCCGTAGTAAGCTCTTAATCTCTGTTTCTCTAAAAGTTGTGTACCATACTCAGAGAGCTTCTTATCTGCTCTGGATGTTCCTCTCTTAGATCTGTTCATAGCCTTAGGGTGTCCAACAACGTTCAAACCTAATCTTCTCGCTGCTTTAAAACGTGGTCCCATCATTTTTGCCATTTTTATGTTTACCTCCAAAATTAAATACTTTGCCGCGGTATTTCATAATCTTTTGGATATGCCATACAATATTTTATACTCTTTATCCATAAAAGTCAAAGGAATTAGCTTAAGTTTTCAAGGAATTTCGGGCTAAATCGAAATCTTGATTCTAATTGTCCTTCAACGGAATTATTTATCTGCTCCAGAAGCCCCTTTGCTCTTTAACATATCCTCAAATCCATCCGAAATAAAGATCTCATTATTAAAATCTACCCAAATGGCATATGCACCATCGATTGATGCCAATATTTCCTTTCCTTCTTCAAGGGAAGAAAGGAAAAGTGTAGTCGAAAGAAAGTCAGCTAATCCTGAATCCTTTACCACGACGGAGACGGCTTTAAATTTCGTTCCAGGCATCAGGGTTTCCCCATCGATGAGATGATGGTATTTCTTATCTCCGACAACGTAAAATCTTTGATAATCCCCCGAGGTAACAACAGAAATATTGTTGCCAAAGACTGTATCAAGCGTTGCTCCATCACTAAAAACAGATTCATCCGGGTTCTGAATTCCAATACCCCATCGGTCTCTGATTTCATCTAAAGGCTTATCCAGCGCTTTGACATTTCCACCAGCACTGATGATTAAGGATGTAAATCCTTTTCCCCTCATTGATTCCCCTACCTGTTCGGTCGCATAACCTTTGGCTACGGATCCTACATCCAGTCTCATTAGCGGATCGGAAAGATAAACAGTTCCCGCTTGCTCATCAACAACTACATTATTGATATCCATATGTTCACTGGCGGCCACCAGCTCCTCCATAGGAGGCAGCTTCGCATTGGCAGGATCATCTTCACCCGCATCTCTATAGTCATGCCAGATCGATAGCACGGACCCCATAGCGATGTTTGTCTTGCCGTTGGTCTTCTCATGCCAATCTTTGGAAAACAAAATGAGATCGATTATCTTTTGATCAACTTTAACGGGTGCAACACCAGCATTATCGTTGATGGTTTTAATATTGTTAACCCCTGGATAATCATTATAGATATCATAAAGCTCATGATATTCCTTGAACTGATTTTGAATCTCGGCATAATATGCATTAAATTCTTCTTCTGTCTTTGTATAACCGATAACCGTGGTTACCGTATCGAAATACTCAAAGAATGTATTTTGAAATTTTGTATACTCCACTTTCTTTTCACTCTGACATGCTGTAAACAATACAGATACGAGTAAAATCTGGATAATCGTTCTTATTCTTCTTTTCATTGTACCTCCAGCTAGGCTCTTGTAAATTATTTTAACCACTACATTATATCATAGGAATAATAGACAAAATGACATTTCGCTTAAAATTTGAGAAATGCATAGTCAAATCTATTGACTATGTTCAATATAAAAGGCCCCTCCAATATGGAGGAGCCTTTAAAGTTCAAATTACCTTGCTTTTGAAGCAGCTTCTTTGAATGCTGCGATATATCCGCCTACGGATACAGTAACGCTTGTCTTCAATTCTGCTACATCAGCTTTTCCTTCAGTAACCTTAAGACCAGTAACTTCAGCTGGAGTCTTTCCAACTGTCCAGTCTGCAAGAGCCTTAGCCTGTTCAAACCACTCTTTGCCGATTCCTGATGCTGTCTTCATTCCATAGTCAGCGCCTAGTTCAACCTTTGACTTTACTGCAGCCTTAAGATCGTTTGTGATCTTGCCGTCTTTGTCGAAAGAAACCTTAGTCTGAGCTGTATCAATGATTGTTCCAGCTACTTTGCCATCAGCATTAAGAGCTGTTGCAACGATAGTGGTATCAACCTGAGCTACTGCCATTGTTTCGCCTTCCATTGACTTTGACTTGGCAAGTGAAACGCCATGTCCAAGACCAACTTTTACAGCACCCTTAACTTCACTTGCATTTGCATAAGCTTTTTCAAGTGCTGCGATATATCCTGAAACCTTGATGGTTACAAGTGATTTCAATTCTTCAACATCTGGTACTGTTGTTTCTGTAACCTTCATTGCCTTAACTTCTGCAACAGTCTTACCAACCATGTACTTTTCAAGTTCAGCGATCTGTTCGAACCATTCTTTCTTTAATGTAGATGTGTCCTTCATTCCGTAATCATTTCCAAGCTCAACCTTTGTCTTGCCTTCTACTTTTACGTCAGTCTTAAGAACCATGTCCTTAGCAAATTCTACTTTGCTCTGTGCGGTATCTATTGTAACTGTTACAATCTTACCATCTTTATCAAATCCTGCTGCAACGATAACTGAATCAACTTGTCCAACAGCTTTCTCTTCAGCATAGTCTTTTGACTTATCGATTGTTGTTACGATTCCAAGTCCCATCTTTGCAATGGCAGCCTCTTCAACAACAGGTGCTTCAACTTTCGTCTCCACTGGTGTCTCTGTTTTAGTTTCTACTGGAGTTGCTGGAGCCTTTGTTCCACAACCTGCTAATACTCCAAGTGCAAGTACGGACGTCATTACTAGTGATAATATCTTTTTCATGTTTACCCATCCCTTCATAAATATAATGTTTTATCTTACTGTTCTATTTTAATACATTGTTAATCATCAGACAATAGGGTTTGAAAAAGTTATCACATTTACAATTATTTCACATAATAGTCATGATTTGGATATTATCTAGCGCAAAAAGTATCTAAATCGTTAATTATTCTTAGATTTATAACGATTTTATCATGTAAATCGTTTAGATTTTGGTCGATTCTTAGAGTTTTTCGTTCAATAATTAACAATAAAACGGCAGTGATAAAAAAATCACTACCGTTATTGCTCATTATTTCTTAAAACTCCACCTTACTCCTTGGGCTGTATCTTCCAAAATTATGCCTTTACCGGTGAGATCATCTCTTATTTTATCCGATAAAGCGAAATCCTTGTTCTTTCTGGCTTCGTTTCTTAATTTGATTAGTTCTTCAACCTCTTCTTCGAGTGTTCCACCTAGCTCATTTTGCATAATTCCTAGCGGAGTTCCCAAATCTTTAAGCAAACTCATCACGAATTTGACTAATTCCACTGAACTATGTTCGTTAATCTTAACATTAACATCCCGAATAAGTTCAAAAATCACTGAAATCCCGTCAGCAGTATTAAAATCATCATCCATTTTTTCGATGAACCTGTCTTTAAAGGCTAACAGGTCTATTTTCATTGCCTCTTCATCAGGCGTAATCGCTTGTTTTTCGTTTTTCAAATACCCATTAAGGATATTAAGCGCATTATACATTCGATCAAGTGATGCTTTGGCTGAATCAAGAACCTCCATGGTAAAGTTGATTTGCGTACGATAATGTCCAGAAATCATGAATAACCTGACCACTTCAGTATCATATTTTTCAAGTATTTCTCGTGCGGTAAAGAAGTTATTTAATGATTTACTCATTTTCCTATTATCCACATTGATAAATGCTCCGTGAAGCCAATATTTTGCAAAGGTCTTTCCGGACCTTCCTTCACTTTGAGCGATCTCATTCTCATGGTGCGGAAATATAAGGTCGGTACCACCAGCATGAATATCTATGGTTTCACCAAGCAGGTTGAGTGCCATGCATGAGCATTCGATGTGCCAGCCTGGTCTGCCATTTCCCCAAGGGCTTTTCCATGAAGGTTCAAATGGTTTTGCGCTTTTCCAAAGTGCAAAATCCATCGGATCTTTCTTCCGCTCATCAACATCAATTCGTGCACCAGACTGAAGATCATCAAGATTTTGACCGGAGAGCTTCCCATATTCCTGATATGATTTGGTTGAATAATACACATCGCCTTCCATTTCATAGGCAAGTCCCTTAGCGATGAGTTCTTCAATAAAACTGATCATCTCTTTAATGTATTCTGTCGCTCTTGGATTAACCGTAGCCCGCTTGATTTTAAGCTTATCAGCATCCTTGTAATACTCCATGATGTAATGATCGCCTAATTCTTTTACAGTCGTGTTTGTATCCTTCGCCTTCTTAATCATCTTGTCATCAATATCCGTAAAATTTTGGACAAATTTCACTTCATAACCCCTATATTCTAGATATCTTCGAATCGTATCAAAGATGATGAAGGTTCTGGCGTTTCCGATATGGAAAAGATTATAGACTGTCGGTCCACAGACATACATTTTTACTTTTCCTTCTTCGATGGGGATAAATTCCTCTTTCCTTCTAGTGAGTGTATTATAAACCTTCATTTTTCAATCCTCCAGTTTCTACTTCTTGCTCTTATTTTATCATCTAACCTCTTATGATTTCCACTATATTGCCCATGTTTCCATAGGATATTGCGCCATTCCTGTTCTTTATTTCCAAGATATCACGAGAATTCTTTCCGATAATAATTCTCTTCTCAATTCCCAAGAGATCGTAATCTTTGAATTTGCTGCCCATCCTGTCTTTTCGATCATCATAAAGCACCTTTATTCCTTCTCTACATAACAACTCATACAAAGCCTCTGCAGTTTTTATCGAATTTTCATCTCTAATGTCAACGATCGAAATCACGGCTTCAAAGAGTCCGAATTCATTTCCAAACGAAATCCCTATCTCATCCAGCCTTGCCTCTGCCATAGCGAGCATTACTCTTTCCAGATTAATAAATCCCATCTCTAGAGTAAAATAGCTGAAAGCACCTTCCAAATTTTGAACCCTGACCTTTTCCGGCCAACTTTTCACAACTCCAAGAAGCCACCCCTTTGTTTCCTCTCCTCTAGCTGCAACATCATCAAAATCCCCAGTAAAGTCTCTTCCATATCGGAGTCCACTAAAGTGATAGTCAGTTTTATTCGCCCCTGCATAATAATTTTTCTTCTTATTCAAATCCTGATCGATGAGTACCTTGTCCACCTTGATTCCTACAGGACCAATAAATCCAGCCGTTGTTCCCGTCACTTTTTGAATCAGTTCCTCACTTGCAGGTTTAAGGCCTCCTTCATATAGATCAAGAACTTTCTCCACTTTCCTTAAATCAACATCCAGATGACCTGGCAAAAGCACAGCACAAACTTTATCGCCATAGGAAAAAAGCATCGTTTTTAAGATATCACTCCCCTTGCAGTTCAGGAATTTTTCAAGGGCCACGATACTTTTGATCGAAGGGGTATATATTAACTTGCTCTCCACATCAGCATTGGAAGCATTGCCATCCGAATCCTCATTTGACTTTTCTAAAGAATTTTCATCGGTCGAGTAACTGTCTTTCCCCTCGTTTTTTTGAAAATAAAATTCCAATCCCCTAAGTTCCGTAGGAATACCCAAACGTACAAAGATTGATTCCATAGTTTTCTTTAACCCGCCCTCGTTTGTACCGAGACTAGCAAGTTGCAATATTCTCTGATATTCACTGCACCAAATCGAGTCCCTATTTCCCACATTCATCTTTAACTGATCAAATAGATGAAGCTTAAGCGGAATATCTTTATAGGAAACAACAGAATTTGAGGTGTAATCAAAAAGTTCCTGTCTCGCCTCTCTCATATTTTGAGATTGTTCCAATCGAATGGCGTGAAATCCCTCTTGCTGAAGACAGCTTTTTATCACAGCTTCTATTTTCTCATTGAGCATGACACCTGTTTCTGTATAACAGGTCTTCCCCTTAATCTTTTGGACGAATCCGCCTCGGATCAGCAAATTTTCTACTGTATGCTCTTTTAATAAATTATCACCTTTTATTGTTCTAAAGCTTAACATATCGATATGCATAATTTCTCCTCATTCTCATCACTTCACTTTCATTATAGCCTATCTTTAATCCCCTCACAAAGCTTCTCTAACTTCAGGTGATATAATCTGATTTTTAATTCACTCAAGGCATTAATTCACTACATATAAAAAAGAGGATACATTTAAGTATCCTCTTTAAAGCTGTTTATGCTATTTGTACATCAATACTGTTGCTAATAGGAATCCGCCTATTATTCCGGCTACAGGACCAGCAAGTAGTGTTGACCACTTGATTTTCTTGCCTGCAAACAGATCAGCAAGGAATAAACCTGTAGCTGCTGCCCAAGCCATATCAACCCAAGCTGTACCTGACTGGAATATAAGTCCCCAACCATGGTTGAGTGCCCATACTGTACCAACTATAAATGCTGCAGCCATCCATCCACCAGCAGGTCCGAAAGCTTCAACAAGTTTGCCCCACATGAAGGAAATACAGAATGGAAATATAAATCCACCAGCAATTGTTCCAAGTATATTAAATATTGTCATTTACTTTACCCCCCTCTCTACTTTGCACTTTTCTTGTTGAAAGCATTGATTGCCACTGCGGCAATTGCTGCACCAAGCATTAGACATAAAATTGTAGGAATAGCTGATCCAAAAGCCTGGAAACCTGCTGCGGAATCACCCTTAAGAATAGGTGTCCAAACGTCTCTTAATGTTCCAGTCCAAGCTATACCCCAAGCCATATCTATAAAGGTATGATCTCCATCGTTGTCTATTAGTCCGATATAATGATTAAGGAACCACATTGGAGCGATGATTGCTAATGCAGCTAACCATCCACCAAAATTACCGTATGCGCCTACCCAATCTCCCCATACACTCATGACGAGCATACCAGCAATAGTAAATCCTACTACACTTCTTGCAAATTTCATAGTAAATCTCCTCTCAATCGTATTATTTTGTCATCGATATTTCGTATCGACTAGAACTTGGTTGTTTTCGTGAGCTTCACTTCTTCAAGTACTGCATTCACGTCATCGCTAACCATTGATTGAACTCCGGCGACAAAGGCTCCCTCTACTATTGGGGCATCAACAAGTATGCATTTAGCTTTGAGTTCATCATCAACTAGGTCGATGGCGATTTCAGAGCTCATGATTGAGCTTCCAAGATCTGTGAATATTAGGATATTATTGCATGAAGAAAGCTCGTTTATTGCTTCAATAATAAGATCTGCACTAGTACCAAGTCTTCCATCCGAAGTACCCCCTGCAGAGATAATTGGGACTTCATCCTTCGTCATTTCCATTACTAATTCTTTGATTCCATCACTAATTTTTCTACTGTGCGATACCAAAATTAAACCTATCATGTTTGTGCACCCCTTTCTGTCCCAGTTAATAGTAGAAGTCTTGCCACCTTCATTTAATAAATAGCAAGAAAGGATATGAATTCATACTTTTATCCGCGAACAAGTTATTTTCATAACATCTCTATACTGATTTCTCAGTATAGAGATGTATATTCAAATCAAAATGTGATTGTGATTATTTGAGTTCCCAATCTATTGCTCTTTCAACTGCCTTTGTCCAACCAGCATACAGCTTATCTCTATCTGCTGCTTCCATCTTAGGCTCATACTTTCCATCGATAGCCCACTTGGTTTTAACTTCATCTTCATTAGCCCAGAATCCAACTGCAAGACCTGCAAGGTAAGCTGCGCCAAGAGCTGTTGTTTCAGCAATAACTGGTCTTAGAACTGTTCTATCAAGCATATCAGCCTGGAACTGCATTAAGAAGTTGTTAGCTGAAGCGCCGCCGTCAACCTTCAAATTCTGAAGTTCGATTCCAGCGTCTTTTTCCATAGCTACAAGAACATCCTTTGTCTGGTAAGCAATAGCTTCAAGAGCTGCTCTGATGATGTGATATCTGTTAGCTCCTCTAGTAAGTCCTAGAATTGCTCCTCTTGCATACTGGTTCCAATGTGGAGCGCCAAGTCCAACAAATGCTGGAACTACATATACGCCACCATTGTCTTTTACCTTAGTTGCAAAATACTCGGAATCCTTTGAATCGTAGAGAAGTTTGAGTTCGTCTCTTAACCATTGGATAACTGCTCCGCCTATGAAAATTGATCCTTCAAGAGCATATTGTACTTTGTCATGGGATGTAGCTGCGATTGTCGTTACTAGTCCATTCTTGGAAAGTTTCATTTCTTCGCCAATATTAACGAGCAAGAAACATCCTGTTCCATAGGTATTCTTTGCTTCACCAGGTGTGAAACATGTCTGTCCATAAAGAGCAGCCTGTTGGTCACCTGCCATACCTGCGATTGGAACCATAACGCCGTTCAGATTAGTTTCGCCATAAATCTCTGATGATTTCTTAACTTCTGGAAGCATTGATCTTGGAATATTTAGCTCCTGAAGAAGTTTTTCGTCCCATTTCAGATCCTTGATGTTATAAATCATTGTTCTTGATGCATTCGTATAGTCAGTTGCATGTACTTTTCCTTCAGTAAGTTTCCAAAGCAGCCAAGTGTCAACTGTTCCAAATAATAATTCTCCAGCTTCAGCCTTAGCTCTAGCACCTTCAACATTGTCCAGGATCCACTTTATTTTTGTTCCTGAGAAGTATGCATCAATCTGAAGTCCTGTGGTTTCTCTTACATAATCCCCAAGTCCCTTAGCTTTCAGATCATCGCAGATACCGGAAGTTCTTCTACATTGCCAAACGATGGCATTGTATACTGGTTCTCCAGTTTTCTTATCCCAAACTACTGTGGTTTCTCTTTGGTTGGTAATACCAATTGCTGCAACTTCTTCAGCTCTAACACCGGCTTTAGCCATAGCTTCGTTAAGAACTCCGTATTGTGATGACCATATCTCCATAGGATTATGTTCAACCCAACCCTGTTTAGGATAGAACTGTGTAAATTCTTTCTGAGCTACACTGACTATGTTCTGTTCCTTGTCAAAAATAATGGTTCTGGAACTAGTTGTTCCTTGGTCTAGTGCGATGATGTACTTTTTCATTTTGTACCCCCCTGGATATAATTTTGGATATATAAAAAGCTACAACTTTAATAAGTTTGTAGCTTTCTCTATCTCTCTACTACAAATTCCACAAACTAGTATTAGTTGTTGAAATTGCTTTTGCCCCTGAATCAAGAGCAGAATATAAGTCATTCTTATCAACGATCAAACCTCCCGCAATAATCGGAACATCTGAAAATGAAGAAATCTTGTGGATCATTTTTGGAATAACGCCAGGCAGAATCTCAAATGCATCTGCATAAGAGGATTCCATATGTCTCTGTGCTTTTTCCAATGACATAGAATCGATTAAGAAAAATCTTTGAATTGTCAGGAGTCCTACCTCTTTGGCGGCCCTGATCACATTGGACTTCGTTGTTATTATTCCATCCGCATGTGTAAATTCTTTAATAAATCTTGTGGATGCTTCATTGATGTCCAATCCATCAATCAGATCAATATGGACAAAGGTGATTTTTCCGCAAGATTTTGTTTTTTTTACTATTGAAGGTAAAGTCAGGATATTGCCATAAAGAATAAATACTATTTTAACATTTAATAGACAAGCCATATTTAGTCCATTGTCATCTTTAACTGATGCGATTACCGGATACTGTTTTAGTATTTTACCGAAATCATCCCGCATATCAACCTCAGCTCTCACTTATTCATTCAATGTTATGTAACAATTCTATTATTTATATCCCTATCCATATTCTAGCATTAAATCCAAAACAAGTCGAACACTTTTTTGATTGAAACGTTAACAATTTATGAATAAAGTAACATATTGCCTATTTTTTTGAACTTTATCATTTTATTACGATATATTGAACAAAAAAAATCCAAGCTGATGTCGAAAAATCAGCTTGGATTTATACTATTTCTGCGATAAGAGACTGCTCGCAATCAACAAATCTTCTTTCGTTGTAATTTTGATATTGTCATACGAACCTTCATAAAGATAAACGGGACCGAAAATCTCTTCATAGACCATTGTATCATCGGTCGAGACCATTCCACGTTCTTTAATCAAGCGATGTGAATAAAGGATATCTTCCAGATGAAACACCTGTGGCGTCTGAACCAAAAACAACTCATCTCGATTTAATGTCCCCGTAGAATAACCTTCTGGATTTCTTGACTTGATCGTATCTTTTGGTTTTACCCCACAAGCTGCCGCTCGGTGTATTTTACATAGGGCTATCCCATTTCCAACAGCTTCACTCGAAACCAATGGCCTTACGCCATCATGGATAACGACAATGCCTTCCCATCCCTTATTTTCAATGAATTCAAGCCCGTTTCGAACCGAATCCTGTCTCTCTTTTCCTGCTTCTACAAGATGGATAGTTTTATGAAAATCATACTGAAGATTTAAAAAATAATCATAATAACCTTTGGGAATTACCAAGACAAGATGATCAATTTCATCATTTTCGACAAATTTCATCAAGGTGCGAATAAGAATCGGTATGCCATCCAATAAAAGGAATTGTTTGGGAATTTCACTTCCCATTCTGGTTCCCTTTCCACCGGAGACGATTAATGCCGTTACCATCTTATTCTCCTTTTGGTTTAGCAAAAATCATTCTGCCTGCTGCAGTTTGAAGGACGGAGGTTACGATGACATAAATGAGTAAACCCACATATTTCTTGCCATCTTCAACAACAATCATTGTTCCGTCATCCAAATATCCAATTCCTTGATTCTGCTCTTTACCAACTTTAGAAATCAGAAGATTCATCTCTTCACCTGGTAACAACATTGGTTTTACAGCATTAGCCATTTCATTGATATTAAGAACCGGAACTCTTTGAAATTCTGCTACCTTATTAAGGTTATAGTCATTTGTAACAACTTTCCCTGAAACCACTGTGGCCAATTTTAAAAGCTTTGAATCCACTTCTGCGATATCTGGAAAGTCTTTTTCCCATATTTCCACTTTTATGTCCAATTCATTTTGGATTTTATTGAGGATATCAAGGCCTCTTCTTCCACGGTTCCTCTTTAGTGAGTCTGAAGAATCTGCAATGTGCCTAAGTTCTTCAAGTACAAAGAATGGAATAATCAATTTACCTTCAATGAATCCGGTTTTGCAAATGTCGAAAATTCTTCCATCGATAATCACCGAGGTATCGAGTATTTTCGGCGTACCCTCATAAACCTTTACTTTTTTATCATCGTGTTCAGCCTTATCTTTTGATGCAAGTCCAGTTGACTTTATTCTGATATTCTGTAAATAACTTAGAATTTCTTCCTTTTTCTTAATGGCGATGTTTGCTCCAAGTAGCGCAGCCAAAATATTCAGTATGATTGTAAGTAGTCCCCCTACAGCTGGCCACAATCCGCTTAAAGGCATCGTCAGGAAATATGTGATGATGAGAAATATGATGGCTCCTACCGCTCCAAATACAATCTCAGACACCGACATCTTTGAAAGGTTCCTTTCAATAAGTTTGTTTGTTGATACAAGTAATTTGTAAATTTTTGATGAAAATAAGAAAAAAATAAGTGCGAATACCAGTATTGACACAACTACGATCCCAATGGAGAACGGAATGTACTTCACAATTTCATACTCTTTCAGATTGGGTAGATTCAATATTCCTTGTGATACAAAGTAGCCGATTACTGCTCCAATTAGAGTTACAATACTTCTTACTATATTTTTTATCAACATCAGCACCTCCTTTTATATTTTTTTATTTTGAAACTTATGCATAATCTTTGTATTTATATTATAACGATTTTTTAGAGAAGTGAACAGATATCCACTGAACTAAAAAAGTTTTGTGATGGCTTCTTTTAAAGTGCTCACTGTGATCAGCTCCACACCTTTAACCTTGATCTTATCTTTGTTTCTTTCTGGAATCACAAAAGTGGTATAGCCAATCTTCATTCCCTCGTTGATTAACCTGTCCACATTATTGACTGGGCGTATTTCTCCGGTTAATCCTATTTCACCAATGGCGATGACTTTGTCGTATTTCATTTCTTTGCTTTTCGCGCTGGAAATCAAGCTTAATGCCACCCCTAAATCTTGAGAAGTTCCTTCTACACTTAATCCACCAACAACATTCACATAGACATCACTTGTATAAAAGGGGATTTTCAATTTCTTTTCAAGTACTGCCAGTATGAGGCTTAATCTCAGCGATTCAATACCTACAGAAGTTCGCCTGGGCATAACAGCTTTTGTTTCTGCAACTAAGGATTGGACCTGCACTAAAATCGGCCTTGAACCTTCCATAATTCCAATGACTACTGAGCCTTCCTTAGAACCCATGCTGTCTTCTAAGAACATCTTCGACGGGTCATAAACTTCGACCAGGCCTTCTTCAGCCATCTCAAAGACGCCAATTTCCGAAGTTGTCCCAAACCTGTTTTTCATCGTTCTCAGGATCCTGATTTCTTCTGTTCGCTCACCTTCAAAGTAAAGCACAGAGTCTACCATATGTTCGAGGACCCTTGGTCCCGCAAGTTCTCCCTGTTTGGTTACATGAGCGACGATAAACAGAGGAATTCCAAGAATCTTTCCAACCCTCATCAATCCGTTGGCACATTCTCTCACTTGAGATACCGATCCTGGTGCTGAGGTCACCCTATCCGTATAAATGGTCTGGATAGAGTCAATGATGACAAATATTGGTTTCATCCTTTCAATGTGAGCTACAATAGCTTCCAATGACGTTTCGGATACAATGTATAACTCATCAGCAGTCACATTTAGCCTGTCACCACGTATCTTGATCTGTTCTTCAGATTCCTCTCCTGAAACATAAAGGACATTCCCGTATTTTTTAGATATATTGTTGGCACACTGAAGAAGAAGCGTTGATTTTCCGATTCCAGGATCTCCCGAAATCAGGGTAAGCGAGCCCTTCACAAGTCCACCACCGAGGACTCTGTTCAATTCGTGTATCCCGGTATCAAGCCTTTCCTTATCACCAGATATGATGTCATGGATGTTTTTAGGTTCACTAAAATTGGATAATCCTTGTTTTCTTGCCACATCTACTGTCGCGGTTTCTTCGACAAAAGTATTCCATTCCCCACAATCTGGACATTTACCAAGCCACTTCGGGGTAGTTGCCCCACAGTTTTGGCAGACAAATTGCATTTTTATCTTTGCCATATTTTCCTCCGTACTTATAATCAATACCCAGTATCTAATCATAACGATTAAATATAAAGAATTCATGAATATGATGTATTTCACTTACTTACTCATAAAAATATAAACCCATATATAGGTAAATAAAAGCTGCAAGCCTTTATTCTTTCTATACATGGGTATATTCTACCTTGTAATGATTAAATATTAATTAACTTTATCCTATAAATTATTAACATTTACTACATTAGATATACTGTTCTATTCGGTTTTCTCTTCAGTCTCTTCAAGTTCTTTATTGACTCCACTACGTTTCTCGACATTTACTTCCTTGGTCCCTACCTTAGTATAGACCAGTTTGTTGTCTTTCATTTCAACCAGAACCTCGTCCCCTCTTTCGATATTGCCTTTGAGCATCTCTTCAGAAAGGGTATCTTCAAGTTCTTTCGTAATGGCACGTCTTAGCGGCCTTGCACCATATACGGTATCCGATCCACTCTTGGTCATAAACTTCACGGTCTCATCGCTGAACTTCAGATAAATCTCTCTTTCAGCAATCCTGTCCGCAACGTCTTTAAGCATCAGGTCGGTAATCTTATCGAGGTCATTGTCGGTCAGGGAGTGGAAGACGATGATATCATCAATTCTATTGATGAACTCCGGCTTAAATTGCTGCCTTAGTTCATTCATGATATTTTCCTTCATCATCTCATATTGCTCCAAGTGTCTGTCCTCAGCAATACTGAAACCAACTGTCTTCTGCTTCTTAATCGTGGATGCACCAACATTTGAGGTCATGATAATGATGGTATTTTTAAAGTTCACTGTCTTTCCTTTTCCATCGGTAAGTCTGCCATCCTCAAGGATCTGCAGCAATACGTTGAAAACTTCTGGATGCGCTTTTTCAATTTCATCAAAAAGGATGACGGAATATGGATTTCTTCTCACCGCTTCTGTAAGCTGTCCACCCTCGTCATAACCAACATAGCCTGGAGGAGATCCAATAAGCCTTGACACGGAGTGTTTCTCCATATATTCGGACATATCTATTCTCACCATGGCTTTTTCCGAACCAAACATGGCTATCGCTAACGCTTTGGAAAGTTCCGTCTTTCCAACACCTGTAGGTCCAAGGAAAATGAATGATCCAATGGGTCTGTTAGGATCCTTAAGTCCAACTCTTGCACGTCTTACGGCTCTGGAGATGGAATTCACTGCTTCATCCTGGCCAACTACCCTTTCATGAAGGATGTTTTCCAGGTTCAGTAGCTTTTCAGACTCTTTTTCCGTCAGTTTTTTGACCGGAACCTTAGTCCACCTTGAAACCACTTGTGCGATATCCTCTTCAGTCACCACCAGTCCGGAGGTGCCGATGGAACCGCTCTTCCATTTGCTTTTAGAGCTTTCCAGTGTTTTTTTCAGTTCGTTCTCTTTGTCACGAAGTTTTGCTGCTTTTTCATAATCCTGTAGAGATACTGACTCTTCCTTTTCTTTCTGGATATTTTTAAGTTCTTCTTCGATGCTTTTGACATCTGGTGGAGCTGTCAAATTTTGAATTCTGACTTTAGCTGCAGCTTCATCCATAAGGTCAATCGCCTTATCTGGAAGGAATCTGTCAGTAATATATCGATCTGACAATTCTACACTTGCTTCCAAGGCTTCATCGGTAATTTTCACTCGATGATGAGCCTCATATTTATCGCGCAGTCCATTAAGAATTAAAATCGCTTCTTCTTTGGTAGGCTCTCCAACCTGTACAGGTTGGAATCTTCTGGAAAGAGCACTGTCCTTCTCAAAATATTTGCGATATTCTTCGATGGTTGTTGCACCGATGGTTTGGATTTCACCTTTTGCAAGTGCTGGTTTTAAGATATTAGAAGCATCAATAGCACCTTCGGCTCCTCCAGCTCCAACGATGGTATGAATCTCATCGATGAATAAAATAACATTCTTTGCACTCTTTATTTCAGTCATGACATTCTTTAGTCTTTCTTCAAATTCTCCACGATACTTAGCACCAGCAAGCATCTGAGAAAGGTCTAGCGCAACGACTCTTTTGTCTTTAAGAAGTTCAGGGATATTCCCTTTCACTATTCTCTGCGCGAGTCCTTCAGCAATGGCTGTTTTTCCGACACCAGGATCACCGATGAGGACTGGATTATTCTTTGTTCGTCTGCTGAGGATTTCTAGAATCCTTTCGGTTTCTTCTCCTCGCCCAATGACAGGGTCAAGTTTTCCATCTCTGGCCATTTCTGTCAGGTCCTTGCCATACATATCAAGGTTTGGTGTAGTGCTCTTTTCTTGGTTGCGACCCTCATTGTCTCCCTGTCCGCTTTGATTGGAAAAACTCTGGGTAATATCATTTCTGAGTTTAGGGATATCTACGCCTAAATTCTGAAGGATTGCAAATGCAACACCCTCTTCCTCATCAAGGATGGCTAAAAGCATATGTTCAGGACTGATATAATTCTGCCCGATTGCTCTCGCCTGCTTAAAGCTCGTATCCAAAAGTCTTTTTGTTCTCGGGGTCAGCGCAATCTGTCCCGTGCCCATGACCATGCTGTTCCCACGGCCTAAGGTTTCTTCTATCATTTCATGAATGAGATCTTTTGTAACTCCTGCTTCACTTAAAATATTGCTGCTTGCGCCCTCCACGCTGGCTATTCCAAAAAGGATATGCTCCGTTCCAATATAGCCATGCTGCAGTTTTTGCGACTCTTTTTGTGCAAACATCAAGGTTGATTTTGCTCGTTCTGTAAATCTTTCAAACATCTACTATGTTCCTCCTTAAAATATACTTCTTATGATCTTTGCCCGATTGATGTCTCTTTCTCTTTCCGTCAGCTCAGTACCATAGGATTTTTGCATCATTCCCGGTTGTGTGTCTATAATCAATCCATCAATCAGATGAATGTCTATCTCTTTTAATAACTCTGTCTCAATCCCCAGTCTTACCAGAGACAAATGATAAAGGGCTTCCTTTGATGTCATGAGCCGTGCATTCATCAGTGTACCCATGCTCCTGTAGATCTTATCCTGCATTTCATAGGAATAGTTCCCCAACAGTTTTTTCTGGTTTTCCTGTTCCTCATCCAAAAGCTTCGTTATGGTATCCTTCAAATTATAGAGGATGTCCTCTTCCTTCATTCCGAGGGTTACCTCGTTTGAAATCTGGTAGATATTCCCTTCAGCCTGTGATCCTTCTCCATAAATTCCCCGAATGGTCATGCCCATTTGGGCGAGTGCCTGAGACACATAACCGATTTTGTCTAGCAGGGTAAATCCTGGCAAATGAAGCATTGTCGATGCTCTCATGGCTGTACCAAGATTTGTCGGGCAAGCGGTGATGTAGCCTAAATTATAGTCAAAAGCATAATCAAGCTTTTCGGAAAGCAGATCATCAATCTTGGTAATCTTTGCAAAAAGATCCTCCAGATTTAAATCGTTACTCATGACTTGAAGCCTGATATGATCCTCTTCATTGATCATGAGGCTGACGTTCTCTTGCTTGTCGAGGATATAGGCAGCCATATCGCTGTTGTTTAGTAGCTTTGCGCTCACAAGATGCTTTTCGTAGGCAACCAGAAGGTCTGTCCTTCCTTCCTCCCAAAGCTTATGGGTAATATAATCATTCTTCGTGGCATTGCTCACATAGAATGCATCTTCAACTTTTTTTACAAGGTTTCTTCCTTCTTCAGCATCTAGCATATGCGGAAAAGGAATCAGATTGAAGTTTCTCGCTAGTCTCACTCTGCTTTTCATGATCAGAGCATCCTTATTCAACATTTTTGTCACCTGCTTCCAGATTTTTCCTAAGCTGATTAATTTCATCTCTGATTTTTGCAGCTTGTTCAAAATCTTCCAACGCAATCAGTTCTCTTAATTTTATCTTTAGTTCATCAATTTTTCTCTTACTGACAATTTCCTGAGAGGCATTTGCTGGAATTTTTCCGATATGGATAAGACCACCTTGAACCCTCTTGATTGTGGGAATCAAAGACTTCGAAAAATGTTCGTAGCAGTAGCTACACCCCAAAAGTCCTGAACTTTTGAAATCACTGAACGTGATTCCGCATTTAGGACATCTGTCCACATTCGAATTACTGTTCTCCACCATGTCAAATAATGATCCAAAAAAACTATCCATTGACATGATTCTCACCTCACTACTTATATTATAACCTAATTTAAATTATACTCAATTGAATTATATCAAATTTAATTGATTTTTCATAGTTCAATTCGTAATTCTTCCACGTAGAGGATTATCTGGGTTGGTTATCTATGTTTTCCTCTAGTGTTATACAGATTCTAACACTTTAATCATTAAAATAGTTTAAAAAAACAAGAAGCATTATACAGATCAACTCTGAAACAATGCTTCCTCAAAAATGAACGATCACTAATCTCAAAAGCTATTGCTTCCCTATAGTTTCTTCAAATTCTATATTTAATTATCCAGGTATGGATTCTTTTTTAGCTTTGTTCGTTTTCCGTCAAGTGCTCATTAAAAAGTTCTTTGTCTGTCTTCTCTACGACTGGGATAATCGGAGCGGCCACTTCAGTAATGCTTTCATACTCGCCTCTGATCATCGTAACATCCTTGATGCTGAAATTCTCAATAAGCTCCTCAGAAAGGCCATTGATTCTCACCTTCACGGTCTCTTTAATGATGTTGTTTCCGATAACTTCACCTTTTCCCTTGTTCGTCTTCACTAAAGAACCTACTCTTGGAAGTCGATGCCTTATCTCTTCATAGGTTTCCTGTTCATAATTCAGGCAGCACATGAGTCTTCCGCAAATTCCTGAAATTTTAGTGGGATTCAAGGAAAGGTTTTGTTCTTTTGCCATCTTTATGGAAACTGAATTAAAGTCACCCAGCCAGGTTGAACAGCATAGACTCCTGCCACAGATTCCCATTCCACCAAGCATCTTGGCTTCATCTCGAACACCGATTTGTCTAAGTTCTATCCTCGTCCTGAAGATTAGCGCCAAATCTTTCACCAATTCTCTAAAATCAATTCTTCCATCCGCTGTAAAATAAAAGATCATCTTGCTGTTATCAAAAGTATATTCGACATCAACAAGTTTCATTTCCAATTTATGTTCAAGGATTTTCTTTTCGCAAATCCCAAAGGCATCTTTTTCCTTATCCCTGTTTTGCATATGTTTATTGAGATCACCCTGATTAGCCACACGGAGGACCGGTTTCAACGGGGCAATAATTTCATTCTCTTCAATTTCCCGGGCACTGACAACGCACTGTCCGAATTCTATTCCTCTTGCTGTTTCAACGATAACAGCTGAATCTTTTTCGATGTGATAGTTCAATGGATCGAAGTAATAGATCTTACCTGCCTTTTTGAACCTTACACCAATGACTTTAACCATATATATTAAACCTCCATCAGTTTCAAAAGTAGACTACTTACAATTGTTTCTTTATTGATATTAATCCCTTGCATGATATATTTTCTCATTTCAAAGAAGATTTCCAAGTATTTTTCCAAGGTGTTAAAAGTAAGCTCTCTAGAAAAATATTCAATATCTTCTTTTAGTCCAACCTCTTTGATTGGTTGCTCATACAACGATTTTTCTTTTAAAATGCAATCCACTGTGTAGGAAAAGTCATCAAACACTTGCGACAAATCTCTACCAGACAGTTCTCCAGCCAGGTTAAGCACTTTATAGTGTTCACGACTTCTGCTACGTTTGGTCTCCGCAAGTGATTTTAGCAGCGAAACTGTCAAATTGAGGCTATCATCTTTCATTTCATTCAATATGATCTGTTCAGCTTTTCCAGGAATTCCTCTGGACATGGAAACCACTTGTTCAACATCTTCAAGCGATAGCTGAATATTCCTTAACGGTTCGATCTTATTTTTAGAATTGCTTAATTCCTTCTGTTGTTGTTCTTCCCTTACCCGGTTTACTTCCTTTTCATTGAAATCTTTTTGAAAAGTTACGGCATATTCTTTCATTTCAGCATCATCCAATGGGAGAAGCTTATGAAGATGACATCTCGATTTTATTGTATCTGTAAGGAACATGTCATTTTCTGCGAGCAGAAAAAAATATACACCGTCCAATGGTTCCTCTATGGTTTTTAGGAGCGCATTTTGCGCTTCCTGTCCCATTTTATTGGCTTCATAAAGAATGATGACCTTCTGGTAACCTTCATAGGGTCTTAGGGAGGCCTCGACAACGACTTCTCTGATCTGATTGACTGTGATAATTGTCTTTTCAGGACGAACCCTTACAATATCCACAGAGTCCCGATTTCCAAAGCCAAGGATCTCTCTGGCAATGGTTTCAACAAACGCTGATTTCCCAATGCCGTCAGGTCCCACAACGATATGTGCGTGAGAAAGGGTATTGTTTCTTATGGCTTTCAGAAACCTTTCTCTAAGCTTATAAAATCCAATCAAAAAAATACCCTCCAATATTATATCTTAATAAAATTATCCACATCCATAACAAATATTGTTGCACCACCGACCTCGATATCCACAGGATAAGGGACATATACTCCTGTTGTTGTCGATAACGGTGATGGATTTGTTACTACCTGATGTCTTGTCTTACATGTTTCTTCTATAATTCCAAGAACGATATCAACTTTTTCAGCTGCAACACCAATCATTAGGGTTGTATTGCCTGACTTCAGGAACCCTCCGGTAGTAGCCAGCTTTGTCACTCGATACCCTTTTTCAGTTAATAAGTCTATGACGTCAACCGCATCTTCATCGTTGACAACCGCAATAATAAGTTTCATAAAAACACCTCCAAATATTACCCTTTATTATACTATATCGAGTTTAAAATTGATAACGTTTCTTTAGGGCTCTATACGATACGAAAAAACTATAACTTTTCCAAAGTAGCCAGATAGATATCACTAAAGATATCCTCCTTTGACTTCATCTTGTTGTTGCTCACGCAATTGATTTTATTCCACCCATATTTATTCGCCACGTAATGGGCGTTTTCATATGAGGACTGTAGATGATGAAGATCCCGCTCATGGATATCCTTCTGATCTTCTCCTGTAATCTTGTTCTTTCTCTCCTTGGTGATTTCCATCGAAATTTCCGGGGGGACATCAAGGAAAAAGATGAGATCAGGTATTGGAATTCCATAAATATTGAACTCCAGGTCATAAATCCAGTCTAAGAACTTATCTCTTTGCTCCTTATCACTGATCTTTGATGCCTGATGAACCATGTTTGCCGTGGCATAACGATCAGCAATGATTATTCCGCCCGACAAATAGAATTCTTTCCATTTTGTATTATAAGACGCAAATCGGTCGGCAGCAAAAAAGCTTGAGGCCACATATGCAGAGACATCCTCTGGATTTGTTCCAAAATCCCCTCTCAGATACATCTTCACCAATGAAGAACTTTCTGAATCATAGTCTGGAAATTCTATTTTTTTAACTTTTAATCCTTTATTTTGAAGCGTTCTGAAAAGTTTCTCAGACTGAGTCTGCTTTCCAGAGCCATCAACACCTTCTATGACAATTAGTTTTCCTTTCATTCTAACCTCGCAAACTTTCCTGACAATCTGGCAAGGATTTAGAAAATCCCAATCGATTATCACTCCAAGTAAATTCTTATACCTTATATTATACCGTATTTAGAAATTCAATTCACCTTGTCTTGGCAAAAGAAAAGACCTCATATTAATTATGAAGTCCTTCAACATTATTTAATTTACTAACCATTCCAACACTAGGATCGAAATAGAAAACCTTGTTTTTTCCTGCTATATGATATTCACAGCTATAGCCAGGTTTTGTAATATTTTCGCTGAAATTATTTCTGAAGTTCTTTGGAAACTCTTTTTTGCTCTTCATCATTTCTATTGATTTGATGTCGGTTAGTTTTATTTTATGAACCAACTTGTTTTTTCCGCAATTGATTTTATGAATAAGGAAATCATCTGCGATGATTGAATATCTGTAAATATCATTGGACATCATATAAACATGGTATCCGACGAGTAGAAATATTAGTGCTAAAATCATATCGATAGTTGTTTCCATATCGTTATGCAAATCTAGTCCCTTACCGAAGTAGGAAACTGCCATTAATGACATTCCAAATAATACAAGCAAGACTACAAAAGGCTTTATGTTTCTCTTCACTTTTTCATTGTATATACAAGACATCTTAAATACTTCCTTCACATTTCATCATTTGGACAAGTTCAGCTTTAAAATCCATACATGCTATTATACATAGAATAGATGTAATAAGCTAACTCGTTTTTCAGCTGAATTCAAGTGATTTCATTGTAATTTTGAGTCTATTTTGTTTCTCGGTCAAATGTCTTATCCTACCTCGATATATCTAAGTTTTACTATGTATTTCTATGGGGTTTGCTTAAATCGGACCAACCATTTTCATATAATCATAAATCCCCGAAAACCCTTATTTCATAGGCTTTTTGGGGATTTATTCAAATCTGCATGGTTTGAATCAGAATCATGCAATTCCACTTAAATTATACATTATTGACTGTCGTTTTCATTGATGGATTCCCGGTTCAGATGAACATTTTATGAACAGTCTAATATTGAAAACCTCGCTCATTGGAATCTTTATTCTCAATTTTTGATTCATTTGAGGTGGTCAATGGCATTTGAAAGTCTTTCGAGACCTTCCTTCAGAATATGCGTTGGGCAGGCAATATTCATTCTTACGAATCCTTCACCTTCAACCCCAAACATATACCCCAGATTCAAATAAATCTTCGCGTCATTCTGAAGCATTTTTTCAAGTTCTTTTCGTTCGAGTCCAAGCGATCTGAAATCCATCCATTGAAGATATGTCCCTTCTAAGGAATATACCACGATTTCCGGATGATTCTTTTCCATATGCTCCTTCAGAATCTTATGGTTTTCAAAAATCACTTCAATTAATTCATCAAGCCATGGCTCGCATTCATTGTAGGCTGTTTCGCAAGCTTTGTACCCTAAGGCATTCAAGTCGAAAATTGCATTTTTAGCAAGTTCTTCCCTGAAGGCGTCTCTCAACCCTTTATGAGGAATGATGATATTTGAAGTTTGAAGTCCTGCCAGGTTAAAAGTCTTGCTTGGCGCTGTACAAACAATAAGATGATCCAGCACACCTTCTATCTTCGCAAAAACCGTATGGCTGTATCCTGGCATGATCAGATCAAAATGTATTTCATCCGAAACAATGAGGACATTGTTTCTTAGACAGATTTCAGCAACTTTTATCAGTTCATTCTCAGTCCACACCCTTCCCACCGGATTGTGCGGGCTACAAAAGAGGAGCACCTTATTTCTTGGATCGCTGGTTTTAATTTCAAGGTCCTCGAAATCTATCTCATACCTATTCATGACATTAGTCAATGGATTTGTAACCAGTGTCCTTTTTGAAAGTTCTATAGCGCTATAAAAGGGATGATAGACAGGAGGCATGATAATTACACCATCACCAACCTCTGTGTAGGCTCTTACGGCTGCATACAAGGCATTCACCACACCAGGCGTGCAAACTATCCACTCATCCTTGATTTCCCAGTCATGCCTTGTTTTCATCCAGTTCCTGACAGCTTTAAGATATGCTGGGGTAGCTCTGGTATAACCCAAGATCTGGTCGTCCAGATATTGCTTTAGGGCTTCCACAATTTCCGGAGGTGTCTTGAATTCCATATCTGCTACAGAATACGGAATGATACTGTCTTCTAAATCTGGATTTTGCGCAATCATGAGTTCGTATTTTGACGAACCAACATGACGTCTATTTATTAGTGTCGTAAAATCATATTTCAAATCAATCTCTCCTCAATTTTATTTTTGTTCAAGGCTTTTTATTATGGTCATTATATCATAGACAATTATTTTATTTAACAAAAAAACTCTTCAGTATAAACTGAAGAGTTAATGGAGGCGCCACCCGGATTTGAACCGGGGGTGAAAGTTTTGCAGACTTCTGCCTTACCTCTTGGCTATGGCGCCATGGTGGCTTCACTCGGAATCGAACCAAGGACACGAGGATTTTCAGTCCTCTGCTCTACCGACTGAGCTATGAAGCCACTTTTTGTTGAAAGAACTGTCATTTCTTGCGAAATGCCGCTGTTCCTTCAAAACCGCATACAGAGAAAAAGCGTGGAACGTGTTCACTTTCTGATCAAGCCCTCGACCGATTAGTATGAGTAAGCTGAATGCATTGCTGCACTTACACCTCTCACCTATCCACCTCGTG
>JBASOA010000037.1:0-37178 GCA_049657765.1 Clostridiaceae bacterium | reverse complement strand
GGGTGGCCCATCTGGTATGTCCAATTCCGAGATGTGAGTCTAAAGGCTCATCTTTCAGTTTCTCCACAAGGTTCTTTAGTTTTCCTTTTGCCTTAACCGTTCGTAGCTGTTCGTTTTCCAGAACTGTTATCCCTGAGGAATCATAGCCTCGATATTCCAATTTAGAAAGACCGCTGACTAAAACCTCCACAACATCTCTGGAACCAAGATAACCGACAATACCGCACATAAAAAAACATCCTTTCTATTTTTTATTTTAGAAAGGCTTAAAACACCCACAAGATTGTCCCAAGGATTACTCCCTGTATTTCTCTTGTTTTTAACGGTAGTGTATACCGCGAAGCATCCGCCGAATTTTCGATAACTTCGTCCTCGTCAACCGGTTTTTGCCGGTTCTGGCGCTATTCCATTTGGAATTTCAATTTATTTTATAAGCCTGTCTTTGATATTATATACTATTTTGTGTGCATTTCATACAATTCGATCCTTAAAGTTTTTTGATAAATGATTCGGATGGCTACTTAGATTCAGAAAAATATATTTTTTAGCAAATTAAAAGGTGGAAATTTCAAAAGAAATCTCCACCTCAATTAATTCTATTCTTTTATCAGATTTAAATGAGCACCATCACAGAAAGGTGGGTTTTTCGTTTGTTTACATGTACAGAATGCAACATCGCCATCTTTTTCAGCAGTGAAAGCTAGTGGTGTGAATGCTGTTCCTTGATGAGCGCCATCACAGAAAGGTTGGCTTGCGCTACGTCCACATGTACACCAGTAATAGGTTTCCCCGGCCTTAACATCTACATGTATTGGAGCAGTTCCTGCTACGATTGGTTTTTCCATAAGATCACCCCTAATTTATATTTGCTCAGTCGTTAAACTGATGAGTACATTATAGTATCAATAAAATTTTATTTCTATAGCTAATCTAAAGTTTTCAAATTTCAAATAGAAATGTAACAATTATTTTACATGTATGAAGAAAGGGATTTTACTCAGGAATATGACCTGATGGATGATAAAAGTGGTTTTTCAAACAACAAAGGCCTGCAAAATATATTCTGCAGGCCTTTGTTGTTGAAATTGATCTATCCTGTAATTTTAAAATCCTTTTCTGGAACTTTCAACGCGATTTCTTTCATGGCATAGTCAATGACTTTGATAAACCCATTGCCTTTTAAGATTGCCTTCAAAAATAGGGTAATCTTTGGATCATCTCCTTGTATCTCTACTTCGACGTTTCCATTCATTAGATTCTTTACCGATCCGGTTAACCCTAATTCACGCGCTACCGTATAGGTATAATATCTGAATCCAACACCTTGGACACGCCCTTGGAAAATAATCAGGTATCTTTTCATACGAATCACGGTCCTTATTATGAGAGGTGTATTAGTTTGGCTTACTGCCCTCATTTTTCTCGCTTTGCGTTGATTTTCTTAAATTTGATTTTTGTTTAAGGTCACTAACTTTTTCCTTTAACGAACGCTTCAGAGAATCCCAAAACTTTGAAAGTCTAGTTCCAATCTTTTTAGCGCTATTCCCTAAAGACACGGATAAGTTCTTCAAGGTGTCCTGGATATGATGATCTTGCGCTTCAATCACTTGATTTTCTGTCTGAATGGGGCGATTCGATTCAATAGTTTTAGGCTCCAAAGCCTGCCTTGTGGAAAAGATTTTTTTTGCCTTTGCCAGCGTAGAGGCTGCGACTTCTTTGACTTTTGGCTTCAATGGATTATCGCTAGAGGAGCTACTCTTTTCAGATTCCAATTTGCTTATTGAGGTAGGCTGGGATAATTTAGGTTCATCTTTATGGTTGCTTAAAATCCCCTTTTTGAGCAGTCTTCTTTTTTTCCTAGCCTCACTAGTTTTATATTTAGTTGCAGTATAGATATAATCGAGATAAATCGCACCGATAACTTTCGCGTCCGCAACGTTGTCTCCATCAAGATTTGTCAATTTGAGGTATCTTCTGACATCTCTAAGCGGCTTATTCATTATTCCATAAATATCTTTGCTCATGACCATGGCATCAATAAATGAAATATGAATTTCCTTGTCCAGCATCACATTAAAATAAGTGTGTGTAAAAGGCTGGTTATAGATGATGATAGGGAGATCGCCGGCATACCGGATGAATCTTCCGACAGCTTCTTTTAAGGGCAACTTATACTTTGCAACAAGAGGGTCTTTACTTGTGAGTGGAACGTAGAATGAATCAACCATCTTGGCGTTGATATATTTAACCGCCTGTATTGACGTTACGGTATCATCATAAGGGTCTTCTGATTTTCTCTCCAGGTGAAAAGCGATAAATTCCTTATACATGGGGAAAGCTTCAAACTCATCGAGGATTTCACCTTTATGGTTAAACAGCGCATCCTGCATAATGATTTGCTTGTAGTCCATCCTGTCGGGGGTGTAGATAAAGTCTTTAAGAATGTAAAACAATGAGATAAATAAACCTATGGTGATATAAATTAGTGCATACGCAATTTCCATACGGTCGTATTTCTTATAGAAATAAAAGAAGACGATCATTAGCAATAAGAAAATATACATGAACATGAATTTCTTATTAAAAATCTTTTTCAATAGTTCCATTCTAAATGCCTCCACAATCTGATATTTCTAGGTTGTCATTTAATGTCCATTGGTTTTATCATTATAAATATTATATTATGATTTTGCAAAAACATAAAGGAAATAAAGAAAACGATTTAGGAGCGGATGTTTAGGCTCAAATATTCAGTGTAGGGAGGAGTACGCCAATAACCAGGGTATGTTCATTTTTCTTCTCTGCGTAGATTTTCCCCTTGTGAATCGTGACTATGCTTTCTGCAATTGCAAGACCAAGACCACTTCCGCCAGTTTCGCTGGACCTTGATTTTTCAAGTCGGTAAAAGCGTTCAAACATCTTGTCAATTTCATCATCCGTTATTCCTTCGATACTGTTTTCAACCGTGATTTTGACAAAGCCTTTCTTGTCCGTATCGTAAAGGTTCACTATAATTGGCTCTTTTTTATAGGAATATTTAATGGCGTTGGTGATCAGGTTTTCAAATACGCGTACAATCTGAGTTACATCCGCAAGAAGGAGGATATCCTTTTTGGTGAATTTCTTCTCAATATGCAATCCAACTTCTTCACCCATAGGAATCATCTCTTCGACAAGTTGGTCAAGGAGTTCGCGGATATTAACAGGGGAGAGTTCTTTCGTATTCTCGGGGCTTTGAAGTTTGGTATATTCGAAAAGTTCGTTGATCAATTCCTTGAGCCTTTCAGATTTCGAATAGGCAATACTTAAGTAGTCATTCTTTTGCTTTTCTGTAATATTATCAGATTTTGCAAGCCCGAGGTAACCGATGATAGAAGTCAGCGGAGTTCTAAGGTCGTGGGAAACATTGGTAATCAGATCCTGCTTGGTTTTTTCCAGTCTTCTTTCTTCTTCGATCTTCATATCAATATCCTTTGCCATGATATTGATACTTTTGGCGAGAAAAGTAAGTTCATCATTTCCCTTCACCGGAGCTGTATATTTTAGGTTTCCAGTAGAGATGATTCTTACCGTATTGCTTAGTTCCTGGATGTAATCCATCTTGTTTTTCGTGAGAATCATAAATCCTGCAATGAAAAAGATAAAAGCGATGAAGATGGCGAGGGAGCTGTTGTACTCGTAAGTGAAAGAGGTCTGTATAACAGCCTGAGGCGTATCTTTTACAATGAGGTAGATATCTTCGTTAAGAAAATTCATCGGATAAACAAAAGTCATTTCGCTTGCCGATTCACTGTTCTCATTATTCGAATTATAGTAGTCAATGTCATAAACGGATTTGATCACATTAAAGACATCGATATTCGTTTCAGCAACATTTTCGGTCTTGAATCGGATGTTGCCGCTTAAATCCGTAACGATGACTTTCAAGGTATCTGAACGGGAAAAATCAGTGATGAGATTTTCCATGGCAACCTTCAAGTCGAATTGCTTGATTTCAGGGTTACTCTCAGAAGAGTACCTTGCATTTTCTCTCATTTCGTCGGTTATTTCGGATTCTTCCTTATATCTCAAGTCATTAAGCATTCTTTCAGCAATTTCATTGGCAGACGTTGAGATGTTATATATTCCTTCTTCATAAGAGATAAACTGATGATTGCTTTCTTTCCTTGTCATATTGAAGGTAATGTTATACGAGAGAAAAGCCAGAAAAAGACAAAAAGCAACAGCAAAAATCACTTCAAGTTGAATATTGCTGCTTATTTTCGATCTTATCAGGTTGTCGATGGAACCAAAAAGTCGGTCTATTCGATTATCTGCTCGTTTGGCTTTATCGGTATTAAGTTTGTTAAACTTATTTTTCAACTTTGTATCCTACTCCCCAGACTGTCTTGATGTATCTTGGATTTCTTGGATCATCCTCGATTTTCTCCCTTAACTTACGGATATGAACCATTACGGTGTTTTCTGATTCAAGGAATTCTTCCTTCCAGACGTTCTCATAGATTTTTTCTACAGACAACACAATTCCTGTGTTTCTGGTCATGTACTCTAGCATATCGAACTCCGTTTTTGTAAGTTTGATCAGGTCATTTCCTTTTTTGACTTCTCTAGTGCTGATATTGATGACGATATCGTCTAAAACCAAGATATTCTCATTTCTAGGCTTTTCAGAATTCAAGGTATAGTATCTTCTCAGCTGTGATTTGACTCTGGCAATGAGCTCCAGCGGATTGAACGGCTTAGTCAAATAGTCGTCTGCTCCAGAAGTCAGTCCAAGAATCTTGTCCATATCCTGCGTCTTTGCAGATAGCATGATTACGGGCATGTTTTTTGTCTTTCTAAGCTCCATACAAGCCTGAATCCCATCTTTTTTAGGCATCATAATATCAAGAATGATCAAGTCAATATGATTTTTATCTGCCATTTCCAGTGCCTCGACACCATTGGTCGCTTTTAGGGTTTCATAACCCTCGTTTGCGAGGTATATTTCGATTAGATCTCTGATTTCCTTTTCATCGTCAACGATTAGAATTGTCTGCTTTTCCATATTTGTCCTCCAATATATACTTTTGATTATTTTATGAAGCCCAAAGGCTTGCCTTTAATGGATTAATCACTTCGATTTTTATTAACCCTGTAATTTTGGAATCAAGCCAGACATGATTCTGGTTGATTTAATCTTTAATTCCATGTTATCCAATACATCTTAAAATGATGACTTTAAAACCTTAAAAGTTCATAAAGAAATCGCGAAAGGTCAATGAAATCATAAGATATGACTCTATTATACTATATCAGAGGCGGAATACCCAATAATCTCAAATTGGGTCATCATATGAACGTAAGAAATCTAAAAGTAAAGAAACCTTTAAGCTTTGTTAAGAATTATCAACTATGATTAAAGTTAAGCGTGTCCAGAAAGAAAGCGGATTTTTGTTTGAGGTTCTAAAAGAATGAGGCGCTGAATTTTTCGAGTTTATAGACTAATATCATTGTTTTTGTAGTATAATATTTTAGAAATTTACTTAAGGATGTATCAGATGAAATTTGAGAATAAAAAGAAGAAAAAGATTAATAGATTTACTGGACTTATTGTTATCATGGCATTGATTTTTTCAATATTAATTAATCAGATGGTAAAGCTTCAGATTATTAATGGAGATGAATATGCTGAACGGGCGAATACGGAATTCATCAGAAATATTACCGCAGCAGCGCCCAGGGGAGAGATTGTAGATAAGAATGGAGTGGTTTTGGCGACTTCTGTTCAAAGCTATAGTCTAATTTACGTGGATACGAAAGAATCCAGAGACCTCATCTATACGACAATAGATAAGGTCCTCGAACTGTTGAATAATTCAGGACAAGAAATTAGTGACGCCTTCAATTTGAAAATCGATCCTTATAGATTTGAGTTTAATTCCCAAGATGCAAACTATATCAGGACGAATGAACTGAGATGGAAAAAAGACCGAGGAATCAACGACTATATCTTTAATGAGATTTTGAGGGTGGAAACCGGTAAGAGTAAAATAAGCGAACTTAACGAAGCGGAATCTGATCGGCTTGATGAAATGATTTTGGCTTTTACCCCTGAAGAAACCTACTATTATCTCATGAGTCATTATGATATGTATGAAGCATTAAACCCAACGGCTGAAGAAAAGCTCGAAATGAAGAAATTATCAGGTAAAGAAATTTACGAGCTGCTTTTAAAGGATTTCACGCCAGAGCGAATCAGGGCTTATCTCACCATGAGAGACAGTATCACCATGGAAAGCTATCAGGGCTCACAGGCAGTGACTTTGGTAGAAAACATGAGCGAAGAGAGTGCTTTTACATTTATGCAACTCCTCAATCAACTTCCGGGTATTTCTGTTGAAACAAAGCCTATTAGGCTATATCCATTCAGTTCCCTCGCATCCCACATCCTTGGATACCTTAATCCTATCCCTGCAGGGTCTCAGGATTATTATTCGGAGAAGGGATATGATGTTTCCTCAGATTATATCGGCGTATCTGGAATTGAATCTTCTTACGAAGATATTCTTAAGGGCAGCAAGGGTGTCAGCACGGTACAGGTGGATAAAAGCGGGAGGACACTAAGTGAACTTTTTGAACTTGAGGCTTATCCTGGGAGTACGCTTAAATTAAGTATAGATGCCGATCTTCAAAATGCAGCCGAACAATCCTTGGCAGCAGTAATGAAGAACCTAACCACTGAAGAAACCAAGCATTTCATTGGAGGATACTGGTCAAATTCGACGAATGCAACAAGAGGAGCTGTCGTCGCTTTGGATGTTAAAACAGGGAAAGTGCTGGCACTTGCGAGCAATCCAAGTTACGATCCCAATATCTTTGCAATTCCTGGCCGTCTTACGCCTGAAATGTACAAGGAATATTTTAATCCTGACTATGAGGCTTTCGCTGAAGAGTTCATCAAGAAAATGGGGCTTTCGATCACGCCCGAGGAGCTTTTCAGATTCAATGAGGACGGAACTGTCTCGGATAATAATGATATCTATGCAAAACCGTTTTTTAATTATGCAACCCAGGGCCTTGCGCCATCAGGTTCAACCTTTAAGGTTATCACAGGACTGGCTGGACTCGAAGAAGGCGTAATTGGTGCTAGCACTATTATTCAGGATAGGGGAGTTTATACAAATCCCAATCTTGGCGATTACAAGGTCACAAATGAAGGTGGTCATGCCTATGGCAGTGTAAATCTTGCCAGAGCCATAGCGAAATCCTCCAATATCTATTTCGTCGATGTGGGTTACAGGCTGTATAGCAAGAATGGACTCAATGCTTTGGCTAAATGGGCTTGGGACCTCGGACTTGGGCAGGATCCATCAGAGGCAAAGCATAGCACAACTGGTATTGAAATTTCTGAAAACATCAATGGAAATGTATATAATCATGTGTCTAAAGTTTTATTGACTCAAAAACTGTTAATGTTTGATTTGGTTTCCTTTCTACAAATTGGTCAGGGAAGGCTTGGTGGTACATTTACACCTCTTAATATCTCCATCAATGATGCTGATGAGGAAAATGTGGCTTTGGCAAAAGAAGCGATCAAGCAGGCCATAAAGGATGTCCTAGATATTACATTGGATGAAGCCAATGCTGGAACAACTGCAAGTTATAACGACTTCGTAAAAGTATTGACTCCTTTATTTCAAAAATACATTGATTTGCTGCCTGAAGACCAAAGAGCAGGGGTGGAGAAAGCATCATATTATGCTTCGCAAATTGGAGAGAAAGTTATTTTTGACTCCATGAGCCAGATCATCAGTCCGGTTAATGTCATGTCATCCTCCATTGGACAGGGTGACAATCAGCTTAATATGCTTCAAATCGCAAATGCGGTAGCAACAATCGTCAATGGCGGAACAAGGTATCGGACTTCTTTGGTGGATCAGATCCTGGATGCTGAAGGCAATGTCATTGAAGACGTTGAACCTGAAGTCATCAAGAAACTTGATCTCAAGGAATCCAATGTCGATGCCGTCCTTGAAGCGCTGCGTGCATCGACGCTTACCGGGGGAGGTTCCTACAGTGTATTCAAGAACTTTCCAATAGCTACCGGAGGTAAGACAGGAACAGCTACATTTAAGACGGATCAGGAAAAATATGGAAGAGCAGCTTTTGCAGTATATACTGGCGTTGCGCCCATCGATGATCCACAAATCGTTGTGGCAGTCATCATTTATGATGCAACAAGAGGTTACTTTGCTGCACCAGTTTCCTTGGCGATTTTTGAAGAATATTTCGAAGATGAGCTAACGAGCACCTATCCGAATTATAAAAGACAGTATGACTATGAGCTTCCAAAACCTATAACAAGTTATGGTGTCGTTGAAAGCGCTGCTGAAACACCTGTGGAGACTTCAACAAATAGTAATCCATAGGAAACCAAGTAAAGTAAAGAGGATGTCCCATAGCGCGAATAAAACGCTATGGGACATCCTCTTTTTGAGCACGTGATTTACTTTAAGGTTGTTTGATGATGATTAGATTATGGTTTCCACTTTTCGCAGCCTTTATGGCTTCTTTAGCAAATTGAATGAAATCATTTGAAGAAGTGGTAGCTCCTGATACCACAGATACACTGTCAGGGTCGCCAGACTTCATGAGAGAGGTTTCGAGAACGTTTAGATACATTTGTGGATTAGTGCCAGTTGAACTTAACATCGCTTCGCTATAGGCCTCGTCCTCGGATTTAAGTTTGCCTTCGTTTGGACCGAAACCTTCGTAATCAAAATTGACTGCTGTAATTTTGTTTTGTTCAACAGTTAAGGTTAAAAAAGCTTTCCAGTCGGTTGAATCGGCGCGATCAAAAGTGACACTATAGAGCCCGTTCGTTAAAACATTCTCTTCTGTTTTAGGGGTACAGGAACTGGTTAAGGCAATCATGAGCATTATCGCCAAGAAGAAGCTTGATTTCTTTTTCATCTGTATTTCCTTTCTGGTTATCACAACTAATTCTGATTCGTAATCATATCTATTTTTAATTATAATAGCGTAAAAATAGATTTTATGCAATTTAAATTAAACGATCAAGATCATAAAACAGAGATTCATGCAGATAAAATGAAAAGTTATGATATTCACAAACTTTGCTTTGGATTATGTTTCTATTAAGCGTTTTCTGGTATAATTATGTTTTGAAAAGTGTATTTAAGTAAAAATGTCATATAGACAAGAAGGGAAAACAGTATAGATGAAAATTAAGAAATGGGATGTCATCATCATCGGATTATTTGTGATGGTCTCCTTTCTTCCAGCTGCGATATTTTCATTTCGCGCCAAACAGGAAGTCGGGGGCTATTATGCAGTGATTACTGTCAAAGGAGAAATCTACGATACCGTCGAGCTTACCGGACATCAAGGAAGAGACGAAATTGTCGTAGAAACAAACTTAGGAAAAAACGTCATAGAGATTGTGGATGGTCAAATCGGTATGTACGAAGCGGATTGTCCGGATAAAATTTGCTATGTGCCAGAATATATTTCTAAATCAGGAGAAACCATCGTTTGTTTACCTCACCGCGTAGTGATTGAAGTTAAAGGCGAAACACCTGATAAGGACCAACAGGATATTGTTGCGGGAAGGTTCATACGATATGAATAAAACAACAAAAATGATTTTTATTTCTCTTATTGTTGCTCAGGCGTTAGTTCTTCATGTTTTAGAGGGAATGATCCCAATCCCCATAGGTATACCAGGGGCAAAGCTTGGTTTGGCCAATATTTTTTCAATTATTACACTGTATGTTTTAGGATTTAAATCGGCATTTTTAGTTGTAGTGATGCGAGTTGCTCTTTCCACGATGTTTGGCGGAACTTTGTCTTCCTTTCTTTTTAGCTTAAGTGGAGGACTACTAAGTCTATTTGTCATGACAATCGTCAAGAATCTTCTAAAGGATAAGGTTAGCATCATCGGTGTAAGCGGTGCAGGCGCTGTCAGCCATAATATTGGACAACTTCTTGTCGCCTCGGCGATTGTAAAAAACTTATCTGTAATGCTCTATCTTCCTGTATTAACCTTTATTGGAATAGGTACAGGAATATTCATTGGGGTCGCTTCAAACTTTATCATTGGCCACATGTTGAGGATTACAGCCGTGAAAAAAATCAGCATTTTGAAGAATGAAGATATTTTTTTAAAAAATTAATAAAACTTGTTCATAATTTATTGACATTTGAAATGTCTGGTGATAATATAATATGTTCGGGATTTGACACCTCAAGCGTTTTCATGTATAATGAAGCAAGGAAGAAGGTGTTTTGATGGAGTATTTCAATAACATTACAGATATAAAAAACGAAATTGAAAAAAATGTAGGCAGGGATGTCAGTTTGAGAGCTAATGTGGGACGAAGAAAAATGTACGAAAGTTCAGGTACCATTGAGCAAGCTTACCCAAGTATATTTGTGGTAAGACTCGACAACGAATCCAAAGGTCGCGTAACCTTTAGTTATTCCGATATTTTAACTAAGACAGTGCTCATTTCCTACAAAAACTAGATTTTACTTGGTACCGGATTTCCGGTACTATATTTTTTTGCCTTGAATTAAGTCGTAGGGATCTTATTTTACAAGTGGATTACATTTATGATAATGTTAGATATAAAAGTTGAGACTAAGAGGGTGAATCTATGCTTATTCGTGCAAACGCTAAAATTAATCTGTCACTTGATATCCTAGGGAAAAGGGATGATGGTTATCATCTTCTGGAAATGGTCATGCAATCTATCGATCTGCATGATGATGTGGTATTGGAAGAAATTGAAGAAGGGATAGTCCTCGCTTGCGACAAGAACTATATCCCTCTGGATAATAGAAACATTGCGTACAAAGCTGCAGAGCTTCTCATTCGGAATTATGAGATTAATAAAGGGGTTTCCATTAAGATCAATAAAAACATCCCCGTGGCTGCAGGACTTGCAGGGGGAAGCACGGATGCCGCTGCCGTGCTTAAAGGGATGAATGAACTTTTTCAGCTTGGCCTTAACGAGCAAGAGCTAATGGATATTGGCCTTCAGTTAGGCGCAGACGTCCCGTATTGCATCAAAGGTGGAACATGTCTATGCACAGGAATAGGGGAGAATATAGAGGTGCTGGAACCTTTCAGAGACCAGATTGTACTGCTTGTAAAACCCCCGTTTGGAGTATCGACAAGAGAAGCCTATGGTGGGTTTGAACTTGATAAGATAAAAAAACATGTGGAAACGAAAAAACTCATTTTGGCCATGCATAATAAGGATTTGACCTTGATGAATTACCATATGCGGAACTTGCTTGAGAATGTCATCTTAAGAAAACATCCGATGGTAAAGAACCTTAAGCAAAATTTGATGAGGCTTGGGGCTAAAACGAGCCTCATGAGTGGAAGCGGTCCGACCGTTTATGGCATATTCGATGATCTTGAAAAAGCAAAGAATGCGATGGTGTTTTTTGATAAAAGTGGAAATGAAGTAATTTTGACAAAAACCATTTAGAGATGAGGTTTAATAAGATGTAGCTCTAAGGAGCTAAGTTTGTTTAGCCCTAAAAACCAGGTAAAAAAATAGATGCATATTACCCGCAGGTGATATGCATCTTCCTATGTATAATTTCTATAGCTGTGAATGATAAGCTGGTTTCAATAATTCCTGTAATTCATTTTTCTCGTCAATCAGCTTTCTAGAGAGGTCGTAAATATTTTGCGAAGACAATGGCTTTCCGTTTTTTAGTGATTGTATTTTCATTTGCTTGAGTCTGATGTCGTCAGAAAGCAAACTTTGTATTTTTGGTCCGCAATTGGCGCCGGTTCCAAGGTCAATCGCCAGCCCATGCCTGAAAAGATAATCTGCATTCTGGACTTCGTGGCCAGGAATTGCAGAATAGACGGCTAAGGGGGTGCCGGTGATAAAACTTTCGGTGATGGTCAATCCGCCTGGTTTTGTAATCAGAATGTCTGTGATCGAAAGAATATCGTTCATTCTATCTGAATAGGGAAGTGCGACGATCTTCTTTTCTGATTTAGAACAATCGATCATGATTTTATCATACAGTTTTTCGTTTTTACCAGTAAGGACAAGAACTTGGAAATTCATCGGGATTTCACAGATCTCTTCAAGGATATCTTCGATGTTTCCAATTCCAAGGCTGCCTCCCATGATGGTGATGGTTTTTAATTCTTTTAACCCTAAAGTGTTATAAATTTCCTCTTTGGGCTTTAATTCTAAAAAGGCTTTTGAAATTGGGATTCCGTAGGGGTAAACAGATTCTTCTTTTCTACCTCTTAACACTAATTCGGGAATCATATCCTCGTTCGAAACCACATAGGCGTCTACGTTCCGATGTACCCAAAATGCATGTGAGGCGTAATCCGTCATCACGACAACCGATGCCTTGTTCCAGGAGAACTTCTTCCTTAAAACAGAAAGAATCTGTGCGGTGAATGCATGAGTGGCAATTAAGATATCGGGATCATATTCTATGATTGTGGGCAATAGCTGCTTGGTGAGAAAATCGTTCCCTAAAATTGATGGTTTCAGGAATTTTCCTTCTTCATCGGTGTGTTTATATAAAAACTTAAAAAATGACGGATAATATCTTATGCTTTTTAAATAGGTACCAACGACGAGCTTATCCAGAAAAGGGCTGATATACTTCAACGTATCAATGATTTTGACTTCGGAATCTGGTTCGTTGAGGAGAATCGACTCTTTGATTGCCTCTGCAGCTCTGCCGTGTCCACCACCAGTTGAAACTGACAGTATTAATGCTTTCATAACGCACCTCATTTATTTTCTGCTTACATTATATCATTAATCTAATATTGCGTAATATTCTTCGCTTAATAATAAGGAAATTCTAATGTTCTTCGTTGCTTCCCAAAATATTCACATTTGGCATAATAATAATCTGGTATGCGACTAAATATAGTTTATAATAAAGATATTAAACAATCGTTAAAATTACAAGTTGAATTCTTAAAAATGTCTTTGTTTTTAGATGGCGTTTGAAAAAATATCAAGAGGTAGGCACAAGCAGCGTGAAAACTGTCTTGTGAGAGGGAGAGAGTTATGCAAAAAGTTAAAATCACCATCAAAAATAATAAGTCTGATGACGAACCAATTGAAGTTGTTTATTTTGGTGCCTTGGAAGAAAAAGAGAACAGCACCTATATCAGTTATAAAGAAAGTGAGCTAACCGGTATGGAAGGGGTCAATACAGAGCTTTTCTTAAAGGGCGATCACCTTGAGATTATAAGGACAGGTAAAGTAGAGTCGAAAATGGTGTTCAGGGAGAAAGTTAAAAATGATTTTCTGTATGTTATGGATTTTGGAATTTTGAGTATGACCTTGGAGACTGATAAGCTTAGGATTGTCAGGACTCATGCTGGGTATGATATTCTAATCAGGTATAATTTAGAAATTGTAGGGAATCCTATAGAGAAAAGTGAAATGAATATTACTATTGAGAAAAATTGATTTAATGACTGACGAAACAAAATAAGCCTAATTAAGGAACCCCCACAATGCAGATGTCAAACCCTGCGCTGTGGGGGTTGTTTTGATTAAAAACTTAAAATTGCGAGAAATTACGGTTTTATAAACCATTAAATAAAATAAAAAAATAAAAAAATAATAGTAGCAGTCATCGCTTAGATGTGCTATTATTAGTCCTATATTATTTTATTCAATAATTACCCACTTTATTTTATAGGGTAATTACTATTATAACAAATGGATTAATAATGTCAATACTTAATTTTGGAGGAGTTAAAATGAAAAATACAAAGTACATCTTTGTTACTGGTGGTGTGGTATCTTCACTTGGTAAAGGAATTACTGCAGCGTCTCTTGGAAGGCTTCTTAAGAATAGAGGACTTAAGGTTTCAATTCAAAAGTTTGATCCCTATTTGAATATGGATCCAGGAACAATGAGCCCATATCAGCATGGGGAAGTGTTTGTTACAGATGATGGATCAGAGACGGACCTTGACCTCGGACATTATGAACGATTCATTGATGAAAACTTATCCAAAAACAGTAATGTGACAACCGGAAAAATTTACTGGAGTGTGATCAGCAAGGAAAGAAAAGGAGATTATCTTGGTGGAACAGTTCAAGTCATTCCTCATATCACCAATGAGATCAAGGACAGGATCTTCCGTGTAGCGAAAGATAAGGATGTTGATGTGGTCATTACGGAAATCGGAGGAACTGTTGGTGATATTGAATCGCTTCCATTCTTGGAAGCCATCAGACAGATCAAGTACGATGTCGGTACAGATAATGTTCTCTTCATTCATGTGACGCTGGTTCCTTATCTAAAGATGTCTGGGGAACTTAAAACAAAGCCTACACAGCATTCCGTAAAAGAACTCAGAAGCATTGGTATTCAACCTGATATCATTGTTTGTAGAACCGAACAGGAACTTTCTTCAGAATTGAAAAATAAAATCGGCCTGTTTTGTAATGTTGAGGGAAGAGCAGTCATTCAAAATCTTGATGCTGAAACACTTTACGAAGTGCCACTTATGCTTCATAAGGAAGGCCTGGATACCTTTGTCTGTGAAAAACTCAATCTTCATTGCGAAGAAATCGACAATAGAGAATGGGAAGACATGGTCTATAGAATGAAAAACTTGAAGAAGCATGTCAAAATCGCTTTGGTCGGTAAATACGTTGAACTCCATGATGCCTATATTTCAGTAGTTGAAGCCTTGGCACATGGTGGACTGGCAAACGAAGCAGAAGTAGAAATTAAATGGGTGAATGCCATCAATGTGACTGAAGATACCATTTTAAATGAACTTTCCGATGTTGACGGGATTTTGGTTCCTGGGGGATTCGGATTAAGAGGGATTGAAGGAAAAATTCAAGCAATCAACTATGCAAGAACCAATAATGTGCCATTTCTTGGAATCTGCCTCGGTATGCAGACTGCGGTTATAGAATATGCCAGAAATGTTCTCCATTTAGAAGAGGCTAACAGCTCAGAATTTGATCCTGAATCCAAGTATCCTGTTATAGACCTTATGCCTGAACAGAAGGATATTGATGAGATGGGCGGAACAATGAGACTTGGCTTGTATCCCGCACAGCTTTCAGAAAATACCAAAGCGAGAGCTGCTTATGGGAAGGAGCTTATTTACGAGAGACATCGTCATCGTTATGAGTTCAATAATAAATTCATCAATGATTTTGAAGCCAATGGCATGGTCTTTTCTGGAGTGAATCCCAATAAGAAGCTTGTTGAAATCATTGAGATTCCAGAGCACAAATGGTTTGTGGCAACTCAGTTCCATCCAGAGCTGAAGAGCAGACCCAACAATCCACATCCGCTATTTGTTGATTTTATCAAAGCAGCAATTAAGTAACTAAAAAACAGAAGCATCAGGCACTTGAATTTGTGCACTGATGCTTTTCTTTTTTAGTTTGGTGCCGTAACCGCTACTTTTGATGTCCTAAAATTGAGGAGTAGGCAAGCGAAGAGAACAAAAATAATATCAATTGAAGTTCTGGTGATCAAATCAACTAAACTAACTTTGAGGACTAAGGGTAAAAAGAAGTTGAAGAAAAATAAATTGAGGCCGAAATATATTCCTCCGAAGATCAGAGATTTTCGAATCGGTTCCTTAATGCTAATTGCAGAATTTAAATAATCAAACATAAAACCAATAACCACTCCAGTGAAAACAACCCATAGTAATGTCTTCGCCGGGTTACTATCAAACATGGAATAAATATGAAAATAGTTATACTGGATCAGTCTCCCGACTGTAAAGAACAAAGTAAAGATGCCAATATTGAATTTGGTCTCGCTGTTTGGTTGATACGTTTTGTTTGGTGTGTTTTCGGAGAAGAAGATTCCTGTCATTAGACCAAGAAATATAAGGACGATGCCATCCACAAGAGGATAACTAAAAAGGTCGATAAAAGAACCGTGAGGCAGAGGCTCTATGAGAAAAGCCGTCCAGATGAGAGAATATAAGATGCCGATTTTCAGTCCTTTTAAATGTTTTTTACCACCCATTCCTTTTTGAACTTCAATGAAAATCAATGTTAAGGCAATAAAGGCAAACAGGCCATATAGCATAAACACCATGGGAAGTGAACCGTTTTTAACAAACTCACTTTGTTCAAGGATCGTCTGATTCCCGGCTGGAATGGCAAGTTGAAGGAGTGAACGAAGGATAATTGTAATAAAACTAATTCCCAGGATTTTCATCATTTTTTTGAAGGACATATGACTAACACCTCACCTATTTAGTTTTGAAATTTAACTTTGAACCCATTTCATAGAAGTGCTAATTAATTATTCAGAGCACATTCATTAATATCGGTTTAAATACAAATCAATCTTAGTATACTCATTGCTAGTAAGAAAGTATATGCTTTAATATCTTATAAAATGTTAAATTTTAACCTTGGTTTTCTATTTTAAGCATAGAGTGCAGAGTCGTTAAAATTGAAAGTGGTTCATTTATCCTCCGGTTCCTAATGCCATGACCTTCAAAGCTTATAGAATCTCAGAATGTACAGATTCTTTACTTTTTGATTTTTTTGCATTAAGATGATATCGGAACATCTTTGTTCGTAGAGATTAATATAATCCTGAAATTTAGCGATAACTCCATTTCTTTATGTTTCTATAATTTGAAATCCCGAATTGAAATTGAATTTTATATAGTGATCACTTAAGCATAGCCGAATTTGATTCGGATTTGTTTAGGTTAGACCTGACATCATAGATTTACAATCATTCTGTTTATCTCCACTAAGACGGATTATCCGGTTAGGCAATGAGATGTCTTTTTCCTGTCCCCAAACAACAAAAAAAAGTATATTCTCTGCAGTATTTATCTTATAAAAGAAGATAACCCTACAGAGATTTAAAGGAGCGATTTAATGATTAAAGAGTTAGAATTGATGAAACTTGAAGAACTGAAAGAATTGGCAAAAGAATATAAGGTGAAATATATTCTTAAATACAAGAAAAGAGATTTAATTGAACTCTTAAAAAACCTCATGGCAAAAGAAGATGGTATCATCATCGATGAGAAGACAGAGAATGACGAAAAGACTGTCCAAACCATAGAAACCGATAAACTGAAGAATGATAAAATAATTCCAGATAATGCCTTAGAAGAGAAGAGCGAAACTTCATCAGTTACGACTTCAATGGAAGCTTCCACATCGGATGAAGAGATTGCTGAAAAAACAGAATCTAAAGAAGGCGAAGTAGAGAAGCCAGTTGTGAAAATTACAGAGACCCAAGTAAATCCTGAGGCAGTTAAGGAGAAAATCACAAGGACACCAGAGGAAACTGTAGCTAAGACCTTCGAATCAAGACCTTACCAGCGGAATGAAGATGCCAAAAGGGTTAAGTATTCCAATGAGTTTGATGTTAAAGGTGTACTTGAGATTCTTGATATGAACAGCTTTGGTTTCTTAAGAGGAGAAAACTATCTGACTGGCGATAATGATGTATATGTCTCCCCAACTCAGATCAGAAGATTTGATCTAAGAACTGGTGATGAAGTGTCCGGATACTCAAGAGATGCGAGGGAAGGCGAGAAATTTGCTGCATTGACTTATATTGAAAAGATTAATGGAGAAAGTCCTATTAAATCAATAGGACGACCAAATTTTGACAGACTTACACCAATATACCCTGAAGAGAGAATCAAGCTTGAAGTGGAAGATAGTGAAGATAATGACCTTTCCACTAGAATTATAGATTTAATGGCACCAATGGGCAAAGGACAAAGAGGTCTGATTGTTGCACCTCCTAAGGCGGGTAAAACAACCATTATGAAGAAGATTGCCCAAAATATCGCTCATAACGACCCCAAAATTAAAATCATAGTACTTCTGATTGATGAAAGACCTGAAGAAGTGACGGACATGCAAAGAAGCATCAATGGAGAAGTAATCTACTCCACCTTCGACGAAGAGCCAGAGCATCATACAAAAGTCTCCAAGATGGTGCTTGAAAGAGCGAAGAGGATGGTTGAACAAAAACAGGATGTTGTGATCCTCATGGATTCTTTGACAAGGCTTGCGAGGGCGTATAACCTCACCGTCAATCCTTCAGGAAGAACACTTTCAGGCGGACTTGATCCGGCGGCGCTCATCATGCCAAAGAAATTTTTTGGCGCTGCTAGAAATCTTGAAGAAGGGGGAAGCCTGACCATTCTTGCGACAGCACTAGTTGACACAGGATCAAGAATGGATGATATGATTTTTGAAGAATTCAAGGGAACAGGTAATATGGAAGTTCACTTAGATCGAAGACTTCAGGAAAGAAGGGTATTCCCAGCTATAGATATCTATAAATCGGGAACCAGAAAAGAAAGAGCTTTACTGAGCCCAAGCGAATATGATATTTCTCTTAATATCAGAAGGCAGATGAACAGCATCGGTAATGCAGACCGTGTAACGGAAGATTTGATTCGAATGATGAGTTCGTCCAAAACGAACAAAGAGTTCATTGATCATATTCTGGTAACCAAGGTGTTCAAGTAGAAATGGCATCAAGCGATGAATGATACCTGATAATTAAAAAGGACACTTGAATCGATTAAGATTTCAAGTGTCCTTTTATCATGTCTTAATTAGAAGATAAGATCTAAGGAATTCACTAAGCCATGAAGTAAGGAAGAATTTCGTTTTTCCTCATGCTTTGCTTCAGATCGATAATTCTCTGGTTTTTTGAACCTCGAAATTTGAGTTCCAAGGATTTTTGGCTTTTAATAAACCTGCCATCGACGAGGATGTCGATGTGTTTTAAAAGAGGTAAATACTTTTGAGAGCTCCCATGATGAAGCATTTCTTCAAGGGTATACCCGGTATAAGCCATAATGGTAAATTCGGGATCCAGCTCCTGCTTGACTTTAGCGATTGCCTCACATAGAGACGTAAAAGCATCAACTTGCAGAAATGGCTCACCACCTGAAAGTGTAATCCCACTAAGTAAAGGGTTTGAAAGAAGCAGTTCAATGATCTCTTCCTCATCTATAAGGTAGCCCTCGTTTAAAGGATGAGATGAAGGGTTATGGCACCCAGGGCAGGCGTGCAAACAGCCCTGAGCGAAAACAACCAAACGAAGTCCTTCACCGTCGACGATGGAATCTTCAAGGAGAGAGGCGATCCTAATTTTCATTTCCATTCCCCATTTTATGCTGAAGTCTGTCTCTTACTTCTGATAGCTTGGCATTATTGAATCTGTCCAGTGAGCCAACAAGGTATCCGGTGATTCTTCTAATCCTCACGAAAGGCATCAGGGATTCATCACGGCCGCATTTTGGGCAGGTATCATTGATGATTCCACCATAGGCACAGACAGGATCCCAATCGACTGGATGATTGATCGATCCATATCCGATTCCTGATTTTTGCATATGCTTTATAATTTTCATGAATGCCTTGGGATTATTGGTCGCATCTCCATCAAGTTCCACATAAGTGATATGGCCTGCATTCGTCAGTTCGTGGTATGGTGCTTCAATATCAATTTTCTTATAAGCGCTGATTGGAAAATAGACAGGAACATGGAAGCTGTTCGTGTAATAATCTCGGTCAGTTACACCTTTAATTGTTCCGAATTTTTTCTGGTCAAGCTTTACGAATCTGCCAGAAAGTCCTTCTGCTGGGGTTGCGATGAGGGAGAAGTTCAAGTTTCTCTTTAGCGTTTCCTCATCCATCTTTTTTCGCATATGACTGATGATTTCTATTCCGAGTGCTCTCGAAATTTCGCTTTCACCATGATGAAAACCTGTGAGGGCAGTTAAAGTTTCAGCTAGTCCGATAAACCCAACAGAAAGGGTTCCGTGTTTAAGCACATTTTCCAGTGTATCGTTAGAGGATAGTTTCTCGCTGTCCATCCAGACGCCTTGTCCCATGAGAAATGGGGAATTCTTTACCTTCTTTGAAATTTGGATTTCAAATCGATTAAGCAGCTGATCTACAGAGAGAGTGAGCATATCATCAAGCCTTTTATAGAAATCGGATAGATTTCCTTGGGCTAAAATGGCAAGTCTAGGCAAATTGATCGAGGTGAAGCTAAGATTTCCCCGTCCGTAAGACGTTTCTCTTTCGCTGTCAATTATATTGGACATCACTCGGGTACGGCAACCCATGTAGGAAATCTCAGTCTCTGGATGACCTTCCTTGTAATACTGCAGATTAAAAGGGGCATCCTGGAATGAGAAGTTAGGGAAAAGTCTCTTGGCGCTGACCTTTGCAGCTAATTCAAAGAGGTCATAGTTTGGTTCCCCAGGATTTAAATTGATCCCATCCTTGATTCTGAAGATATGGATCGGGAATATTGGCGTTTCTCCAATGCCCAATCCGTTTTCAAGAGAGAGAAGGAGATTCTTTACAACCATTCTGCCTTCAGGCGAGGTATCTGTCCCGTAATTCAACGAGGAGAAAGGAACTTGAGCGCCTGCTCTCGAATTCATGGTGTTTAGATTATGAATCAGGGCTTCCATGGCCTGATAGGTATTTCGGTTTGTCTCTTTAAGTGCTTCTCTAAGCGTGAATTTTAAGATCTTCTCTATGTCTGTCTGAGTGAAATTATGGCTCAGGAGCTCTTCTGACAAGGCTACAAGATAGCTATCGGAATTATCAATCCTAAGGTCCAAACCTTTTGACTGTAACGCTTGAGTGATATTTTTTACGATTGACTCGTTATCCTCATCGGATAGGATATCCATGATCTTATTTAGGTTTCTGTTGAAATTCTTGACATAGGTTTTCTTTACGCCCATCGCCATGGCGTAATCAAAATTCGGGATGCTCTGTCCGCCATGCTGATCGTTTTGGTTGGACTGGATCGCAATACAGGCTAGTGCGCTGTAGCTTAGGATATCCTGAGGTTCTCTAAGGAATCCATGTCCAGTGGAAAAGCCGCCTTTGAACAGGCTGATGAGATCGATTTGCGTACAGGTTGTCGTGAGATTGTAAAAATCCAGGTCATGGATATGGATATCACCTTCTCGGTGTGCTTTAGCATGGACAGGATCAAGTACAAACAGTTCGGAAAAAGATTTGGATCCTTCTGAACCATACTTCAGCATAGTCCCCATAGCGGTATCGCCGTTGACATTGGCGTTCTCTCTTTTGATATCTTCATCCCCGGATTCAGAAAACGTGATTTTTTCATAGATTTTCATCAGGTTGGAATTGAGTTCACGATTATTGGTTCTGTGGTTTCTATAGAGGATATAGGACTTGGAAACTTTATAGTAACCATGCTTTTGAAGGGTCTCTTCAACAACATCCTGAATGTTTTCAACCGTCGAAGCATTCTGATCCCTTTCCATGAGTGTCTGATTGACATCCATCAGCATGTCAGAAATTGCGTTCTCTCCAATAGTTGTCTCCGTAGCTTTAAAGGCCTTTTTGATTGCAGTGACAATCTTTTCCTGATCAAAAGGTACCTTTCTTCCATCCCGTTTCATGACTTCCATAATACATTCCATAATTTTTCCTCCAAAATAAAAATAGATTTCGATAAATGCATAAGGAAACCTACTTAAAGTTATCCTAGCCTTATGCGACGTAAAGCAGGTGATTTGAATCCCGTTGTAGTAATCTGGCTTAAGCTTATCGCTAACACAGTGGCGGCACCGCACAGGAATCTGACCTGTTTCCCTAATCAATGGGATTATTTAATTTACTAGATATTGTGTTTTTATAACTTCAATAATACTACATATGGTGTTTGAAGTAAATAAATTAGAGTAGAAAGGTCGATAATATTTTTTATAACACAAACTCTTCCGGGGCTAAAATTGACACGGTATTTTTATCTAAAGTGATAAGATTATCTTTTTCCATGTTAGACAGTTCGCGGGAGATGGAAGGTCTGGCAACTTTTAGGATTTCTCCAATTTCTGTCTTTTTATGTCTTAGTTTAAAGGTGGAAGAACCCGCAATTTCCATTTCTTCTGATAAATAGATGATGAGTCTCGAACGAACATCGTTGTAGGACAAAACCTTAACCTTGTTCTTCAACACCACAATGTGTCTTGAAAGGAAGGTAAGATAATTGAAGTTAAGTATTTGGTTTTCTCTCAGCATTCGATGCATTTCTTCAAAGGGAACAAATAGAACTGTTGATTTGGTAAGCGTGCCAAGGGTAAAGGGATAGAGAGGTTCATTGGTGAAAAGTAGTGGTGCGCCAAAGCAATCCCCGTCTTTGAAGGTATCGATCGTCATGGCTTCGCCATTTCTTGAGTATTGCTGTATGGTCAGGTTTCCTTCGATGACAAATCCGATATTCGCACATAGATCCTTTTCCACAACAACCATGGAATCTTTCTCGTAGGTTAGTTGGGTGCATTTTTCCAAATTTAGGAAATTCAAGATTTCTGTTGTAGATAGATTCTTGAACAAAGCATTTTTTCTTAATTTTTCAATATCGATCATAATCATTTACCTCACATTAGTTCATCTTCAGAACCTTCGTCATTGCTTAGATTGTTCAATCTGTCTATTATACGATAAGCCACCTGAAAATGTCATTACTTGAATGGTGAAATCCTTAAAATACACAATTTCTTATAAACAAAGGGTTTGTACTGAGAAGAGAGAAGAAGATTATTCTAATTTGCTTGTTTCAATAAAGTGTAACAGCAGTTACGGCTTTATAAAATCACCTATGTTAAAGTAGGGGCATCGAGTAAATTAATCGATACTCAAGATACGAATAAGATAAATATATATATTAAAGGAGAATTAATTATATGGGAAATACAAGTAACTCCATGTTTTGTTTTCAATGTCAAGAAGCTAGCCGTGGTACTGGCTGTGAGATCATAGGCGTTTGCGGTAAGAATCCTGAAGTTGCAAAATTGCAGGATCTTCTGATTTATACAATCAAGGGAATCTCTGAGGTTGTCATGGAAAAGAACCTTGAAGTCGAGCCAATCGCTGAAATCAACCATGAAGTGATCAACAGTCTCTTTATGACCATTACCAATGCCAACTTCAACGAGGCTGCCATCGAAAAGCAGATCAATAAGATGATTGCCTATAGAGACAGCCTAAGAGGAGAAGAAATCGAAGGATTTAAGGATGCAGCTAAATTTACGGTTACTGACAGAGATTCCATGCTAAAGAAAGCAGCTTCAGTAGGCGTACTTTCAACCAAAGATGAAGATGTCAGGTCTTTAAGAGAACTCATCATCTATGGTCTTAAGGGATTGGCAGCATATGCCCATCATGCGCTGAATATAAAAATGGAAAAGACTGAAATCTACCAGTTTACCTATGAAGCTCTTGCAGCAACATTAAATAATGATCTGGCAGTGGCTGATCTTGTGGCCTTGACCTTGAAGACAGGAGAACTTGGAGTAACTGCAATGGCTCTGCTTGATGGTGCCAATACTTCCAAGTATGGTAACCCAGAGGTTACTGAAGTAAATATCGGCGTAAGAAAGAATCCTGCAATCCTGATTTCAGGACATGACCTTACCGATATGGAACAATTGCTTGACCAGACGAAGGGAACAGGGGTAGATGTCTATACCCATAGCGAAATGCTTCCAGCGCATTACTATCCAGCCTTCAAGAAGTACGATAACCTTGCAGGAAACTATGGCAACGCCTGGTGGAAACAGGTTGAAGAGTTTGAATCCTTCAATGGACCAGTTCTATTTACAACAAACTGCCTGGTACCTCCACGTAATGAAAGCCTGAAGAATAGGATCTTTACCACAGGTGCTTCAGGGTTCCCTGGCTGCACCCATATTGAAGCCGATGAGAATGGCGTAAAAGACTTTAGCGCAATCATCGAAATGGCGAAGACTTTAAATGCACCAAAGGAAATTGAAACAGGTAAGATTGTAGGCGGATTTGCTCATGCACAGGTGATTGCACTTGCCGACCAGGTTGTTGAAGCGGTGAAGAGCGGAGCGATAAAGAAATTTGTCGTTATGGCAGGCTGCGATGGACGAATGAACAATAGAAACTACTATACTGAATTTGCTGAAAAGCTGCCTAAGGATGCTGTAATCTTGACTGCAGGCTGTGCAAAGTACAGATACAACAAGCTGAATCTTGGCGATATCAACGGAATCCCAAGAGTGCTTGATGCCGGTCAGTGTAATGACTCTTATTCGTTAGTGGTCATTGCCCTAGCCCTTAAGGATATCTTCGGACTTGATGATATAAACGATCTTCCAATCGTTTATAACATTGCCTGGTATGAACAGAAGGCTGTTATCGTCCTTCTAGCACTTCTTTCCCTTGGCGTGAAGAATATTCACCTTGGACCAACACTACCAGCATTCCTATCCCCAAATGTTGCCAATGTTCTTGTAGAGAACTTTGGAATCAGCCCAATCGGATCCGTTGAAGATGACATCAATCTGCTCATGGCATAAGATAACCTGCACCGAATTCACAATTTAACTTCATAGAACATTAAAAGAGCTGCAACCCAATCTGGTTGTAGCTCTTTTTAAAAGAATAAAATTGACTGTACAATTATTAGCTCGCAAAATAAGGGAATCAAGTTAAGCGATGCTTAATATGAAGACTTTATAGTAATTAACAGGATCACTTTCTATAAAAAGAAAGCTGAATTTTGGGCAAATAAAAAAGGATCAAAAATTGATCCTTAATTAAATGAAATATCCTACTCTTCTGTAGTTTCTGTAGCGATGTTGAACTTCTTCTTGAATCTGTCAACTCTACCACCAATATCACTGATCTTCTGCTTACCTGTGAAGAATGGATGGCACTTGGAACATATTTCAACTTTCAGTTCGTCTTTGGTTGAACCAGTAACGAATGTGTTTCCACATGCACACTTGACTACAACTTCATCATTGTATTTTGGATGTATGCCTTCTTTCATTTAATTCACCTCAATTCTTATATTTTGAACTATTCAATTCTATCACTAACTTTTTTGGGCGTCAAGAATATTATAGATTATAAAGGACGTAAATGTTATAATTAACAAGATTATAGAATGTTGTATGAGGAGAATGATCATGGGCAAACTTTATTTTAGATACGGTGCAATGAACTCTGGTAAATCCACGAGTCTGATGCAAGTGGCATATAATTATGAAGAAAGAGGAATGAAAGTCAAGATTTTCAAACCACAGATGGATGCCAAAGGTGGAAACAAGCTTGTTTCAAGACTAGGTGTATCACGACTTGCTGATTATTCAGTAAATCCTGAGGATGACCTTTATGAGATAACAGAGGCATGGATCCAAAGTGAAGGCAAGATTAACTGTATCCTGGTAGATGAAGTACAGTTCTTGAAAGCAAGACATATTGATGAGCTCTTAAAAGTTGCAGTAATCCTCAATGTTCCTGTAATCTGTTACGGACTCAGAACAGATTTTCTGATGAACGGCTTTGAAGGAAGTGCAAGGCTTCTTTTACTTGCCCATAGCATCGAAGAGATGAAGACCATCTGCACATGTGGCAGAAAAGCACTATTAAATGGTAGAAAAGTAAACGGGGAATTTGTTTTCGAAGGAGAACAGGTTGCCATTGATATGGGTGGAGAAGTTGAATATCAGTCATTATGTGCTGATTGTTACTTCAAATATAAGAAAAAATATGAGGAACGTAAAATGAAAAATAAGGAATTGGTGAATAGATGAGAAATACAACAGTAGGCGGTCAGGCCGTTATTGAAGGGGTCATGATGCGCGGACTGAAGGGGATTGCTACAGCAGTAAGGAATCCTGAAGGCGAAATCGTCGTCAACCATGATGATACGATCCCGCTGACTAAAAAATACAAAATTTTAGCGCTTCCTTTAATAAGGGGAGCAGTAGCCTTGGTAGATTCCATGAAAATCGGAATCAAAAGCCTTAACTGGTCCGCATCCATTTTCGGGGCGGATGAAGAAAAAACGAAATTCGAGATTTATCTGACGAAAAAGTTTGGGGATAAGGCGGAGAAGATCGTCGAGACCCTGACACTGATCTTAAGCCTTACCATGAGCGTTGGTGTCTTCTTTGTTATACCGACGCTGATCACGGGTCTGATGAAAAGCTACGGACTTCCAAAGTCGCTCTTAAACCTTACCGAAGCGATGATCAGACTGACGATTTTTATCGGATACCTCTATGGGATCAGCAAGATCAAGGACATCTTCAGAGTATTCCAATATCATGGTGCGGAGCATAAGACCATCGCCTGCTATGAAAATGAAATGCCGCTAACCGTTGAAAACGCTAAATCCTGTACTAGGTATCATGAACGATGCGGAACGAACTTTATGTTCCTTGTCATGGCGGTAAGTATTGTGGTATTCAGTTTTACCGGTTGGACAAGTCCGCTCGCAAGAATTGGATCAAGAATTCTTCTATTGCCGCTCATCTCAGGGATTACCTATGAAATCTTAAGATGGCTTGGAAAGACTAAAGGTCCCCTTCAAAAGATTATCGCATTTCCAGGAATGATGCTGCAAAGACTGACAACAAAAGAACCAACGGATGAAATGCTTGAAGTATCGATTCGAGCGCTAAAAGAAGCAGAAGGACTGGAATAGAATGATAACTATAGGTGAAGCCATAGGGGTTGCTGAAAATGAATTGAGGGAGATTTCTGAATCACCAAGGCTTGATGCCAAGGTATTAATGAAGGAAGTCCTGAAAAAAGATGATTTATACCTTCTCATGAAGCGCGGTGAGACTTTGGACGAAGCTGAGGTCGATCAATTTAGCGATATGGTCGATCGGAGAAAAACGGGAGAACCCATAGCTTATATCATCGGATTCAAGGAATTTATGGGTTTTCGGTTCAAGGTAACAGAAGATACCTTGATTCCAAGACCGGACACAGAAGTGTCCGTAGAAGAGGCGTTAAGGGTAATTAAAGAACGAGGCTATAAGAATATCCTGGACCTTTGCTCTGGCTCTGGAGCCATCGGGCTGTCCATTGCTAAAATATTAGATTTTACAAACGTATCACTTTCTGATATAAATAAAGGGGCTCTTTTAGTCTCCGTGGAAAATGCTCAGGCGTTAGGGCTAGAAGACAAGGTCAGATTCTTTGAATCAGACCTGTTTGAGAAAGTGATTGGGAAATATGATCTTATTGTCAGCAACCCACCGTATATCAGTGGAAATGACATGGAAAAACTTCCAGATTCCGTGAAAAAATTCGAACCTGAAGCAGCACTTTTTGGTGGAAATTCGGGACTCGATTTTTATAAAAAGATTATCATGGAAGCAAAGAAATATCTTAATGATGGTGGTACACTTATCTTTGAGATTGGGTACGATCAACGTGAAGAGGTGGAGAAAATGTTTATCGATAATGGGTATCATAATTTAAGGACACTAAAGGACCTGTCAGGTCTGGATAGGGTCGTCTCCGGCACGCTTGTTCCTGAGACGTAGCTTCCTTACTTTTATATGGAATAAGATAAGATTAAGGAGAGATAAAGTATGATAGAAAGATTAAGTTTTGTAGAAGGTCAATACGAAGAACTTACCATGAGAATAAGTGACCCCAGTGTCATCTCCAATCATGAGGTATGGCAAAAGCTTGTAAAAGAGCATTCTGAACTTCAAAAGATTGTTGAGCGGTACAGGGAATATAAGAGGCTTCAGGAAGAACTCGATGCAAACATTGAGATGCTTCAATCTGAAGATGACCATGACATGAGAGAAATGATCAACGAAGACGTGAAAAACATCAGAAACGAGCTTGAAAACATTGAGAGCGAGCTTCAAATCATGCTTCTTCCAAAGGATCCCAATGATGAGAAGAATGTTTTCATTGAAATCCGTGGAGGAGCTGGCGGTGATGAAGCAGCATTATTTGCTTACAATCTATTTAGAATGTATTCAAGATATGCTGAAACACAGCGCTGGAAAGTTGAAATCATGAGCCTTAATGAAACAGATATCGGTGGATTCAAGGAAGTTGTTTTCATGGTGAAGGGACAGGGCGTATATTCGAAGATGAAGTATGAATCTGGAGTGCATAGAGTACAACGGGTTCCTGATACAGAGTCCTCAGGAAGAATACACACCTCGACTGCAACAGTTGCCGTTTTACCGGAAGTTGAAGATGTTGATGTTGAAATCAACATGAATGACATCAGGGTTGATGTGTACAGATCATCAGGTAACGGTGGACAGTCTGTTAATACAACAGATTCTGCAGTTAGAATTACCCATATGCCATCAGGAATCGTAATTTCGGTTCAGGATGAAAAATCACAGTTAAAGAATAAGGAAAAGGCACTTAAGATCCTTAGAGCCAGGTTATATGAAATTGCTCAGCAAGAAAGAAGCCAAGGTATTGCTGACGAAAGAAGAAGCCAGGTTGGAACAGGAGACCGCTCTGAAAGAATCAGAACCTATAATTATCCTCAGGGCAGAGTAAGCGATCACAGAATAAATCTCACTCTTTATAAGCTAGAGGCATTCATGGATGGAGATTTGGATGAAATGATCGATGCCCTGACCAGATACGATCAGGCTGAAAAACTTAAAGCTATTGGCAATAGGGATAATTAATAAATGGGGGACAGTTTACTGTCCCTATTTTTGGAGAAAAAATGAACACAATCAAGTATAGATTAGATGATAAAATCAATATGGAGATCATAAAGGAAGCCGCTGAGATTCTCAGAAGAGGTGGAATTGTGGCATTTCCCACGGAAACGGTATACGGCCTTGGCGCAGATGCCCTTCAGGCAGAAGCGGTGAAAAAGATCTTTACCGCCAAAGGAAGACCGCAGGATAATCCGCTCATCATTCATGTGGCGAATCAGGAGATCAGTGACTATGTGGCTGAAATTCCAGAAAAGGCGAAAGAATTGATGGATAGGTTCTGGCCAGGTCCTTTAACGATTATCTTCAAAAAAAATGACATCATTCCTGATGTGACCAGTGCGGGACTTGATACTGTAGGCGTGAGGATGCCCTCAGACGAGGTAGCGCATCTTCTCATCAAAGCACTTAGGCATCCGATAGCAGCACCTTCAGCTAATATTTCCGGAAAGCCAAGCCCGACGAATTATGAAAGATGTGTTGAAGATTTGGATGGAAAAGTCGACATGATTATAGGTTACGGGGATAGCGTAGTGGGCCTCGAATCTACTATCGTCGATTACAGCATAGATCCGCCAAGACTTCTGAGACCGGGTTTTGTGACTTATGAAGAGCTTCTTTTGGTGGATTCAACCCTACTTTATGATGAAGCGAAAACCAAAGCGGGAGAAAAAGAGATTCCGAAGGCACCTGGAATGAAATATAGACATTATGCACCAAAAGCACCGCTTTTCATTATCCTAGGCGATAAGGAAATGGTGAAGAAGAAAATAATTTCTCTCATTGAGCTCAATAAAAAAGAACTTAAAGAAATCGGAGTACTTGCACCAGTTGAAAGAAAATCTGATTACGAGGGTGAGCATGTCAAGTTTGTTTCCTTAGGCAGTGAAGCTGATGGATTTGAGATGGCAAGGAACCTTTTTGAAGACTTAAGGAAATTTGATGATTTGAATGTCGATATCATTCTTTCAGAAGGCTTGCCTGAAAAAGGCATAGGCAGGGCCATCATGAACAGATTAAAGAAGGCGTCGGGATATCATATAATTGAGGTGTAAAAATGAAAGTGTTATTTATTTGCACAGGGAATACCTGTAGAAGCCCCATGGCTGAAGTGATATTCAATGAGACTTATAAGAAAGCACATGCTGAATCAAGGGGACTATATGTCCGACGAGGAAGCATTATCACCAAAGAGGCTAAGGAAGTTTTAAACAGGGAATATGGCTATATCAAGAATCAAGAGGCTGAAGAGCTTAAAGATGTTGATGTTGCCAAAGCAGACTACATCATTACGATGACAGAAGCCCAAAAAAGTGATGTTGTCCGTCATTTTGGCAATGAAAAAGTTTTTACCCTTAGAGAAATTGCTGGTGAATCTGGCGATATCGACGATCCTTACGGAATGGATCTTGATGCGTATATCATGACATTCAGTGAGATAAGAAGGTTAATACAAAAAGTTGAAGAGTTTGAAAAGTTTAGGAGGTAGACATGAAGATTGCATTAGGATCAGACCATGGAGGGATAAACCTCAAAGAGTCTGTAAAAGAACACTTGCTTACAAAGGGGTTTGAAGTGAATGACTTCGGAACCTATACAAAGGAATCATGTGATTATCCGGATATCGCAGAAAAGGTAGCAATAGAAGTCAGAGATCAAAATTTTGACTTTGGTATTCTTATCTGTGGGACGGGAATTGGAATCGGTATTGCAGCCAATAAGGTAAACGGGATAAGAGCAGCGCTCTGCCATGACACCTTTAGCGCTCACGCCACAAGAGAACATAATAATGCAAATATCCTGACCATGGGAGAAAGAGTAATCGGGACTTCCCTGGCTTTAGATATCGTGGATACTTTCCTTTCAACAAAGTTTGAAGGTGGAAGACACCAGACTAGAATTGATAAAATCTCAACACTCGAAAATAACTATTTAAACAAGGAGGAACAATAATGAGCAAAGTCACCGAAATCAACCACCCACTAGTCCTGCACAAGCTTGCAATCATCAGAGATAAAAATACGGGGTCCAAAGAATTCAGAGAGGTTGTTGAAGAAATTGCAACACTACTCGCATATGAGGTGACAAGAGATCTTGCCATGGAAGATGTTGATGTAGAGACTCCAGTTGGGATTGCACATTGCAAAACCATCACAGGAAAGAAGTTAGCGATTGTCCCAATACTGAGAGCCGGTATTGGTATGGTCGATGGTATGCTTAAACTTGTTCCAGCAGCAAAAGTAGGTCATATTGGATTATATCGCGATGAAAAGACACTTCAACCAGTAGAGTATTTCTGCAAGCTTCCTAAGGATATCGAGGAAAGAGATGTTATCCTTGTAGATCCAATGCTTGCAACTGGTGGATCAGCAGTAGATGCGATATATCTTCTAAAGAACAGAGGGGCAAAGAATATTAAGTTTGTCGGACTTGTTGCAGCGCCTGAAGGAATTAAGCATCTTTCCGAAACACATCCTGATGTAGATATCTTCATCGCGGCTATCGATGAGAAGCTAAACGAGAATGGTTATATTGTGCCTGGTCTTGGAGATGCTGGAGACAGACTTTTCGGAACCAAGTAATAGAAGAAATAAATGATTCGAATCAAATTTTCGATTTGAATTGCAGAGACGGGAAAGAGAAATCTTTCCCGCTTTTCGATTGTGCTGAGATTAAAAAAGCTGGTTATAATTACATTGAAGAGTTTATTGGGTTAACATGACATCAAATTCGTGTTAGAATTGAACTATAAAATAAAGAATTGAGGTAATTAAATGAATTTCTATGTATTTAATACTTATGAGGAAGTAAGTGCCTACGCTGCTAAAATCGTTTCAGATGTCATTAAAGCGAAGAAAGACACCATCCTCGGTCTGGCAACTGGTTCTAGTCCTATAGGACTCTACAAGGAATTGGTTTCAATGTATGAAAGGAAAGAGCTTGACTTTAGTTCGGTGAAAAGCGTAAATCTTGATGAGTATGTAGGACTAAGTGGTAATCATAATCAAAGCTACAAGTATTTTATGAATTGTAATCTTTTCGATCATATCAATATCGATAAGAAAAATACGTTTATTCCTAATGGAATTTCTGAAAATCTAGTGGAAAGTGCAAAACAATATGATCACTTACTTGAAGAACTTGGGTATGCTGATGTACAGATTTTGGGCATAGGAGCTAATGGCCATATTGGCTTCAATGAGCCAGCAGAAAAGCTTGAACTTAGCACACACGTCACTGATCTTAAGATTGAGACCATCCAGGCTAACGCAAGATTCTTTGAATCTGAGGCAGATGTTCCTAAAAAAGCGGTGACCATGGGAATTGGTTCAATTCTTAAAGCAAAGAAAATTATCCTCATTGCTTCAGGTGAGAATAAGGCAAATGTTGTCCATTCCCTGGAAGATGATTACATTTCCACAAACATCCCAGCGACGCTTTTAAAGCTTCACCCAGATGTATCTGTAATTTTAGATCGTGCAGCGGCAAGCCTTTTAAGCCAAGAAACAATAGAGTCAGAAACAAATGAAACCACCAGGGTTTCGGATAGATAAAACATTTAACAAGGTGAAGCTTATTTTGGGCTTCACCTTGTACTTTTTGACTGAACCTTATACGAATACGATTGTCGGTTTTAATATTTTATTATCCCTCATATTTGGTGGGTATTTTCATTATTTATCCCGATCAAACATTTTCTAAAACGGATGAACTTACTTTTATCAAATCAACCAAAAATTGATTGTATTTTTACCTCCAATTTTGAGAAAAGTTTTATTGGGATATATTTATTTAACCAGCGTTAAAATCTATTTTTGTTAGGGTGATTTCAAAACAGATAACTATTTATGTCTGTAGCCAGCGAAATTCTCGATTCAAGTCATTTATAGGTGAGGGCCTGCACTTCGAAATTGAGGATATGAAATCAGTTGGGTAGCAATAATAAATAAGGATTCTATAGTATAGTCGGGGATGGAATTTACTTTTGCAAATATTTTTTCGGAAATATTATTTACCTTTTTTTCGTAAAACCCTTGAAAAATCATGCTCGAGACGATATACTATATTTTGTCAGTTCATTTGCTGGTGTTATTCAAAAGAAGAGAATCTGATTTAATTCAGAAGGTTTATGGAGGATTCCATTTACCCATTCACATTTTGGAGGAGTACCCAAGTGGCCAAAGGGGGCAGACTGTAAATCTGTTGCAAGTTGCTTCAGTGGTTCGAATCCACTCTCCTCCACCATATTTTTCTAAATATGCAGAGGCAAACGATATTGACAAAAATCCTAGACTGTTGTAATATAAAAAGGCAGTTGTAAAGCTAATAGGGAGGAGTACCCAAGTGGCCAAAGGGGGCAGACTGTAAATCTGTTGCAAGTTGCTTCAGTGGTTCGAATCCACTCTCCTCCACCATAAAGGCACAATTGAAATTCAATTGATGTCTTTTTTCATGAAAATAATAATTTAATACTCTTATCAAGAGAGGTGGAGGGACACGGCCCTATGAAACCCGGCAACCTGTAGAAATACGTGGTGCCAATTCCTGCGGTGCATACTGCAAGATAAGAGAGATGTATTTAGGTAATATCTCTTTTATTGTGAAGAGATATTTTATTTTGCCTAAAATCAAGGAGGAAAAGATGAAAAGATTATTTACTTCTGAATCGGTGACAGAAGGTCATCCAGATAAGATGTGTGACCAGATTTCAGATGCTATATTGGATAGTATTCTAGCACAGGATCCCATGGCCAGAGTTGCCTGCGAGACAGCGACAACAACGGGAATGGTTCTTGTTATGGGTGAGGTTACAACAGACTGCTACGTGGACATCCAGAAGATTGTACGGGATACCGTTGCAGAAATCGGATATACCAGAGCAAAATTCGGATTTGATGCCACAACGTGTTCCGTTTTGACTTCAATCCATGAACAGTCCCCTGATATTGCACAAGGCGTCAATGCTTCTCTGGAGACCAGGGAAGGAGAACACGATGCGCTTCTTCAAATTGGTGCAGGAGACCAAGGAATGATGTTTGGCTATGCCACAAACGAAACTCCTGAATATATGCCAATGCCAATAAATCTAGCTCAGAAGCTTGCAAAAAGGCTTGCAGTGGTGAGAAAGACGGGAATCATGGATTACTTGAGACCAGACGGCAAGACTCAGGTTACAATTGAATACGATGAATTTGAAAAGCCAGTTAGAGTGGATACGATTGTTGTATCAGCTCAGCACAGCTCAGTAGTTACTCAGGAAGATATCAGAAGAGACATCATTCAAAATGTCATCAATGCTGTAATTCCTGAAGAACTCATGGATGAACACACAAAAATCTATGTCAACCCAACCGGAAAATTTGAAGTGGGTGGTCCACAGGGCGATTCAGGACTAACAGGTAGAAAGATTATCGTTGATACCTATGGTGGGTACGGCAGACATGGCGGCGGTGCTTTCTCAGGAAAAGATGCAACAAAAGTTGATCGTTCAGCTGCTTATGCCGCAAGATGGGTTGCAAAGAATCTGGTTGCAGCAGGCGTTGCTGACAGACTTGAACTCCAATTATCCTATGCCATCGGTGTCTCCAAGCCAATCTCCATCGAAGTGTTTACTTTTGGCACCGAGAAGATCTCCCATGACAAAATCATTGATATCGTGATGAATGTCTTTGATCTAAGACCTGGTGCGATCATTAGAGATTTAGACCTTAGAAAGCCAATCTATAAGCAGGTTGCAGCTTACGGTCACTTTGGTCGAAATGACCTGGACCTTACTTGGGAAAGACTCGACAAGGTTGAGGCTATAAAGAAACTGATGTAATCTAATGGGTTAGCCTAAGAACATCGAGCTCGATGATCCTAGGCTAACAATGGATTCGTATATTAAGAACGGTCTGTCTCCATTTCCAGTTCATGCTGGTAGGAGGCAGACCGTTCTTTTTCTATTCCATCCTTTTGAACTTAGTGTTAATTTCGGGATTTTTCTGATATTATTTCGACGTAAAGCGTATAATGAATTCATATGAGGAGGTGCGAAATGTATAAACTTAAAGAGGACGGACTGATAGCGGTTGTTGATATGATCGAAGGTTTCATTAACTTTGGAGCGCTCTCATCACCTGAGATCAAGCACATCGTTGAACCAATGAGGGAATTTTTGCAAAACACAAAAGAGAATAAGATATTTCTTGTGGATTCGCACAATGAGGAAGCGGTTGAATTCAAGGATTTTCCACCCCATTGCATTAAAGGAAGTGGAGAAGACAAGGTGATTGCGGAGCTAGAAGAATTCGCAGAAATCAAATTCATGAAAAATTCTTTCAATGCGTTCCATTCTGAACAATTTAGGAGCTACCTCATCAGAAATATGGATAAGTACACGAATTATTACATCATCGGATGTTGTACGGACATCTGCGTACTTAACCTTGCCCTGACACTCAAAACCTATTTCAATGAACACAACTTCGCTAATGAAGTTTATGTCATCAGAGAACTAGTGGAAACCTTCAATCTGCCGGATCATGATAAGGATACAGCAAACGAAAGCGCTATCAATGTCATGAAGACGAACGGAGTAAAGGTCATTACGCTTGATGAGTTACGAGCTTAATGAAATTTTTGGAATAAATACGAAGCACCATCATAAGTACGGCTGTTATGCCGAGTTATGATGGTGCACTTTATTTTCTGTTATTTTTTGATGGTTATGGCTTTATCGTGACGAAAGTAAGGATACGGATCATGTTATACACATAAGTCTCATCTTCTTTATATCCATCTAGTTCTGTGATGATGAATTTAAGTTTTACCTTGGAATTTTCTTCAATGAAAGTGGTTTGGTCATAAGTTGCAATTCCTTTGGCGTCTTGTGAATAAGTTTCAACTAAGGATTTTAACTTATCGGTAATATCCGCTTCGAGGAGGAGTTCACCACCCTCATTAACCACTATGCTTTTTTTACTGGTGTCATATGTTATAGTGGTATTTTCGTTTATCTTTATTGATTGATTGTCTGAAGCGAGGGTCAGGCTATAATCGTATCCTTTGATATCAATCGAAGCATTACCTGGCTGAGCATACAGATAGACATATTGCTGAGATGGGAAATAGTTGTCAGTAGCACTGAAACCAAAGGTTTTCTCGAAATTAGCCATATCAAAGTCATCTTCCAGATATTTAATTTTTGAAATATCACGATTTTCAAAGAAGTAGACGATGCTGCTGATATTTTCCTTGTCTGCCTTCGGAATGGTTGGGGAAGGTATGATCAGTCCGTTTTGTATCATGTTATTCTTTTCAAGCAACGCGGTAAGTCTATTGTTTTGACTCATACTGGATATATTGAATGCTGAAAGCGGTCCATATACAGAGATGAAGACGAAAATAGAAAGACTTAGGGGCAAGAAAATGTTTCTTAGCGTTTTGGTGAATACAAAGTAAATCATAACAAGGAGAATCCAGATGCCAAGCAGAACAACATAATACCTGTTTTCGGTAAAGCCGTATTGGTTGATACGCTTTCCGATAGAAACAAACATCATGGCTAGGATTGGGATGAGGAGCCTTGGAAACCAGACTCTGAAAAGTTTGGAAATTGGCTTCTCTTCAAGGATAGGGGTGAGGAAGAAGATGACCGCTGCACAAAGCACGGCATACCAAAGCACAAGGTTTGAAACAATTCCCCTTGGCCAGGATTGAGTGATAAGGATTTTAGCAAAATAGACATAGAGGATTACGGTATATATTGTAATCAATGGGATAACAATATAGAGGAGTAAAACCTTCAACCCTTTTGAATAGGTATATCCTTCGAACGTCTCATCTTTTAAAGGCAGTTTTGAAAGTAGCATTAAAACACCAAAGATCAGGGTAACGATGAGGAAAAAGTAAAAATAGTATTTTGAATCGATATTTGCATCAAACAAAGCGTTAATGGTAAAGATAATGGCTGAAATACCAAAGTAGAGGACACCCGAATAAAGTGCGGTCATGAATGCACCGCCAAATATCTTGATGACGTATACTTCATAATGCTTTTGATCCCTTAGTTTTGCGGTAAAAAAGACGCAAACCAAAGAGAAGAAAAGAGTTGCTACAAATCGAATGTCGTCGATCATCGTGATACGTTTTGTATAAAAAATGTAATAAATCAATAAGAGGATAAAAAGAGTTGGGATCATCAAGATCAAGCTGTTCTTTTTAGGAAAAAAGCTTTCAGCAAGATGCTTGAGTGAAACGCTGAGCAGAATTCCTATTCCTGCAATTTTGATGAATCTCATGAGGGATAATTGCTGAGTGAAGTCATTTCTCATGTTCAGTTCGTTATAAGTTATGGCGAGTACAAGTAAGATAAATGAAAATATTGCGGTCAGCGGAAATCTTTTTAAGCTTTTGCTGAGTTCTGTGATGCTGTCTTTAATCTTGCTTTCTAGTTTCATGCTGTTGGAAACGGTCACTTTGTGACAATCTCCGTTCACCTCCAAGCTTATTTTTCTAGTGATTATAGTATATAACGCCTTATCATCATCATAGAATCATTTTGATGACAAGGACATTGTTTTTCCAAATATTCATATTATTTTAAAGTATCAAAGGTTAACTTCAAATGTAGCTATAGCCAATA
>JBASOA010000036.1:0-4137 GCA_049657765.1 Clostridiaceae bacterium | reverse complement strand
AGCAGTTGATGTTTTTAAGTACTACGGGCAGAACACACCGAAGTACCCAGGCGTGGCAAGCAATAACGAAATACTGATCAAGCAATAAGATTCAACAGTGGACGGAATCTTCTTCAGTTGAACGATTAAGTGGACGTTTCCATGTTCTAGTATCTGGTCATCTGCCACTTAGTAATTGCCCTTCCTCTGCATGAACGGAATACTTTTTTAGAAATTCCACGGCATCAAATAGTGGAATTTCTGCATTTAAACCCCTAATGGAGGTTCTGGACTAATTGGACAGATACTGACAGTGTGATAACTACCCGTTGGAATCTGAGACAACAGTGCTGAGACAACAGCGAACATATTGAGTTGTTAATAATTTCAAGTATCGTACAATCCATGTTGAATTCATATAAAAGTTACCCAACATAAAAGTTACCCAACATGCCAACAAATAGCATTGTCAGATGTTGAGGAATGCGAAAATTTAATAGTTTACCTGAAATTTTAATGGGACGACACTCTTTTCGAGATTTTAGAAACCAGGCTATCAGTTTGTTTGAATTGGCAACAATACTTAAATATTCATACGGAATATCTGGGGAGTTTAATGCTGGGTTTGGAATCCAGTACTTGAGAACTGTTCCTAGTGGAGGAGCATTATATCCATTAGAAATTTATGTGCTGGCTAATAAAATAGAAGGATTAGATCAAGCGCTATATCATTATAGAATTAGCCAAAGTTCCTTGAAAAAAATTTAAACTATCGACAGCTATTATTTTAACAATATAGCAATTGATTGGATATTGACTTCACCTCCACCAGCGATAATTATAGTATCTGGTGTGCTCGCAAGGACGATGATCAAGTATAAGGAAAGAGCATATCGATATGTATTAATGGAGACTGGCATGCTTGGGATGAATATCACCTTATTATGTGAATACTTAGGTTTTTCAACGGTTATGATTGGCGGTTATATTGATGATGAAACCAATAAGCTAATTGGGTTGGATGGAATTAATGAAATGGTTCTTCTACCTATTGCAATAGGAATAAAAAATGATGGAATCTATTAATATCGTTTGTTTGCAGTATAACTTAAAGGCAGACCAGTACTTGATGAACATGAATACTGTGAAAAGCCTCCTTGAATCAATAACAAGAAAAAAGCCAGATATTATCGTCCTGCCTGAATTATGCTTTGCTGGTCATTTTTTCACAAATGGGGTTTTGTTACCCTAGATACTGTTACAACAGGCCCTGCGTTTGATCTCATGCAAAGGTATTCAACTCAAAACAATTGCATGATTGCTTATGGATTAAAAGAAAAAGGTTTTTCTGGAAGTCTGTATAGCACGTGCTTTTTGATAGATCGAGGAGAACTGGTCGGATATTATCGAAAAGAGCATCCGCCTTGCGTAGAAAAAGTCTTTTTTGATAACGGATTTAACGAGACGAATATAATCAACACCCGCGTTTTGGGAATATAATGTTACTAATTTGCTATGATATGTCATTCGCGGAGTCATATACCCATCAGGGAAGCAAGGATGTTGATATCGTTTTAGTCTCAAATGCATGGATAAAAATGGAGAAAATGCCTTACTTAGAGGGAAAGGGGCTTGAAAATCATATTATCTTGCCAATGGCCATTGCGATTCAAAATAGATGTCTTGTGGCCGTGGCTACACCTGTTGGAGATACGAATTTCATTGTTCCCAATTTTCCGATGTTTGGTGATGGAATCATTCCTTTCGATACGGAGTTTTGTGGTAACTCGTTAATATGTGACCATACAGGGTCAATCCTTGCAATGGCGGATAGACACTCAGAAACAGCCTTATTTTGCTCTTGTTCAACACAATTTTCTCAACAAATGAAAAAAGTTGATTTTGAGGACTTTGGTCTCAGTCAGATCGTAGCAAAGTTTTCGAAGAAGGAAATAATATGAGCGGAGACGAAATAATTCGGGTAAGGGACCTCAAGAAGAGTTATGGCCCCATCGAAGCCGTCAAGGGGATCAGTTTTTCTATCCGAGAGGGGGAATTCTTTTCTCTGCTTGGACCCAATGGTAGTGGAAAGACCACGACAATTAGTATGATCTGCACAATCCTGAGCATGGACGCTGGTTGTGTGGAAATTTATGGATACCGTGTTGGCCGAGAAGACAAAATAATCCGAAAAATGTTGGGCGTGGTCTTTCAAAACAACCGGTTAGATTCTGTTCTCACCGTTCGAGAGAATTTGGAGATCCGTGGCAGACTCTATGGCCTGTCTAAAGCAATGCTGAAAGAGCGGGTCGCCGAGTTGCTCGCCATCACCGGCGCTGCGGACCTGGTCAAGAGAAAGTATGGCACGCTTTCCGGGGGGGAGAAACGGAAGATTGATATTGTCAGAGCTTTGATCCATTCACCCAAAATATTGCTCTTGGATGAACCCACCACTGGATTGGATCCCGAAAGTCGCAGCAAGATCTGGCAAATGATCACTAATCTACGAAACGAAGAAAATGTCACGATTCTCCTGACCACGCACTATCTGGAGGAGACCAACGAATCAGACCACATGGTGGTACTTAATGAGGGCTGCGTGCAAGTCGCCGGTAAACCGAGTGAGATCAAGGATCGCTATAGCCACAACTTCCTCATTATCCATACAAACTATAAGGAAGAACTCGAAGTTAGGCTTAAGCGCCAAAACAGAGCTTACAAGTTTCAGGAAGATATGTTTTTAATCCCATTGAAAAATACAAAAGAGTCAATTCCAATCATCAATGATTGCCAGGGATTGATTGAATCTTACGAAGTCAAACAAGGTACCATGGACGATGCCTTTATGAGTATTATAAGGGAGGCGTGAAAGTTATGATAACCCTCATCCAGCGTAATTTAAAACTGTTCTTTAAAGACAAAACGGTCGTACTGTTCTCACTTTTGAGCACATTGATCGTGTTAGGCCTGTATATTCTATTTCTGGGACGGGTAACGTTTAGCGAGCTGGCAGACTTTCCCGGTATTAACCTTCTGACAGGATCTTGGGTGATGTCTGGTATTCTGGCGATTCTCCCGGTTAACGCCTCCTTAGGGTCGCTGACTGCCATGCTGGTAGATAAAGAAAAGGGAACTTATGAAGATCTTATTGTGACTCCGCTTTCAAGATTACAGATCATCGGCGGCTATGTGTTAAGCACCTTCCTGGTCTCGTTGATTCTTTCGGCAATTACCCTCCTCGCTACCGAGGCCTACCTTTTTTCTTTAGGTGGAGCGTTACTCTCTTTAGGAGCCTTAGTAGATCTCTTGTTTAAAGTTATCCTTAATACTCTGATCACTACTCTGATTCTATTTTGTGTTTCACTATTCTTTAAAAACCTAAGTGCTTATTCGCTGTTTAACTCCATTTTAGGGACGGTGATTGGATTCCTAACCGGTACCCTGATTCCAATTGGCGAATTGTCAAATGTTTTTCAGAAGGTTGTATTAATTTTTCCCTTCTCACACTCTGCAGCTATGTTCCGAAAAATATTGATGGAAGGTTCTATCAAAACTGTGTTTGCAGGTGCAGACTCAGTCATGGTACAAAATTTCAGGCAAACAATGGGCATAGATCTCATGATCTATGGCAAACCCATCACAGATTACGCGAGTATCCTTTACCTACTGTTTTGGGGTATGCTTGGTTTGTTAATCAGCTTAGTACGCCTAAAACAAAAGCCTTAATGGAGAAACGGGAGGCTTAGTGTTTATACACTCGCCGCAATAACTAATTTGCGGTTGAGGGTGAATCATTATCCTAAGAATTTGTTAGAGGGAGTTTTGCTTTTTTTTATCCTGCTCTTTTATAGTTAAACCAAAGTACCCTCAGTTCGAGGTTCGGTTAAACCGTAATCATACAACGCTGTTCGATTGCCCACCTAAAGGCGCGATATGAAGGCCTGTTTCCGAAAAATAGCCTTATTGGGCGGATATATCGTCACGTTTTGCCCCCTTCCGACAGTGTAATAACCACCCATTGGAAATCAATCATTAACCGATGTTAGTACTAATTTTACGATGGGGATTGTGTTTTCTTGTATAATAGATTCATTGATATATAGGATTATTATGAGAACGTTAGATAGCGATCAGCGAAGACTGTCATTATCTTTCCAT
>JBASOA010000035.1:0-4180 GCA_049657765.1 Clostridiaceae bacterium | reverse complement strand
TTAACGCCACAGCAGCCAGATCCAGAGGATCCACGCCAGCAGCCACGAGGCTTTCCACCAGCGCGCGTTCTTCCTTGCCTCGCTGACGCCGCAGCCACAATTCGATTTTTTCCATCAGGTCATCCGCGCGCTTGTTGTGAATGTCTTCCGCGGTCGGAATCTGTGCTTCGGTCATGGTCTGCTTGGTAAAGCGCTCGATGTCGCGAATAGTGCGTTTTTCTGAGGGTCGTGCCAATGAGATGGCAACGCCAGTGCGTCCTGCCCGACCAGTACGGCCAATGCGGTGCACAAAGACTTCCGCGTCATCCGGGAGGTCAAAATTGAAGACATGAGAGTTTCTCACCCTTTAGAATGATTCCGATGTGCTTTTTTGTAAAGACCTATCGTCTCATATGTTTCTGAACTTACTCAGATATTATTTTGTTTGTGCTAAAATCTGGTTACGTACGATGATAAAAAATGATACTAAAGAACTCAATCTGAAACTGATTAATATTTTTGCCTATGTCAGCTTAGTTATTTCGGCTGCCTGCATTCTGCTCGTTACCCAAACTAAGTTCTTCCAATTTCCTGACTCCATACTATCTACTGCACTATTGATATTAGCGGTTAAATTCGTTCTCTTATCATCCCTTTTTATTTTTATGTTTAAGTTCGTTCAAAGAATAAAATCAAAAGGGGAAAAGGATGCTTTTTGGACAGTAATGCTCATTCTCGGCCTACTTCTGTTCATCGTTAGTTTGCTTTTTTTTGTTTTTGATAGGTATGCTTATATTGGCCCAGGTGTGGTGAGGTTTTCTGGATTCGAAAGTTTCTCGTTTGTGTTTATTTCATCTTCATTATTTTGTGCTCAAGTTCTTTTTTTTCAGGTTATTGAGCGTATTTATCGATTAGAGGCTAACCATTTTTTGCGAAAAGCAATGAATATAGTCATTGCATTAGCAGCTGTCACATGCTTATTATTAGTGTTAGTCAATATTACTATTGGGATTTCAACTAAAAATGAAATCACAAACTGGGAGGACGCAAGGTATCGTCATGCAACGGTTGTTTTCGGGGCTGGTGTTTATCAGTCTGGAGAGATCTCCGGTGTATTTATGGATAGGCTTAAGACAGCTGCTAGATTATTTCACAGCGGCAAGACAGATTTGATAATTGTAAGCACCTCATTGGATCAACCCAATGAACAAGAACTTATCCTATCAACGTTAAGATCATTAGAAGTCCCGGATGGAAAGATAATTATTGACTCAAAAGGTTCGCGTACGCTTGAGACCTGCAAAAATATATTTCAGGAATACAACCTTTCTGATATAAATGTTGTTTCTCAAGCTTACCATCTACCTAGAATTATTTTCACATGTAAACATACAGGAGTCATCTCCATAGATGGTGTTATCGCTGACAATAGTTCTTATTCAATTCAAAACCAAATTTTTTGGTATTTGCGCGAAAAAGTTGCAACAATGATAGCGTTTGTTGAATTAATTAACTTTCACGAGAGCAATTCCTCGTAGCTTTCCATGAGGATAATAATCAAAAAGACATTGTTTTTACTAAGTGCATGTATCCCCAGGCATAATACACTTATCAGATATGTTGCAAGGGCAACACAGGCACCAATATGAGCATTCCACAGGCTCAGAGCCAACACAAGTGTGAATGATAGGAAGCCTGTAATAGTAAATTACATTTCCTTTATCACTTGAGCAATACCAACCACCACCGCATTCGCAAGGTGACTGGCATGAGGCATCAATTTGCTGAGAGCATTGGCTCCCTTGAACGGGCATAACTAATTCAAAAAGGCCTAGTTCAACAACAATTAGGGCCAATAGCACAATGACTAGAGTTTTCTTCATTTTTCCACCTCTTTTCAATTCGACTGGTTAATCTCTAGAAGCATGTTTATAATTGATGGAACCGAATTCCAATTGTTAATCCTGTATCCATTTACATAAAAGGTTGGTGTACCGATCACTCCAACTTTCTTTCCTTCACTTATATCCTGTTCGACTTCGGTTATGTAGTTTCCATTTGAAACACATTCGTTAAACATTGAATGATCGATGTTCAGATTCTCTACCCTACTTATTAGATTAAGGTCTGTTATTGGAGCGTCTGAAGAATATATGTAATCTACAATTTCCCAATAAATAGATTGGCTTGGTAGACAATTTGTGATCTTGAGAAGACTTGTTTCAATATCAGGTGTTTTAACTGGGAAATCTTTCAGCACGAATTGGATTGAATCACGATGTTCATAAACTAGAGGCATGATCGCTTGATAGGCAGATTTGCAATGCTGACAAGAAAAATCAAGAAACCCAACAATTGTAATTACAGGATCATTATTGTTTCCGATAAAGGGATCGTCACTTATTGGAATAGCCTCCACAAACTCGATATCTTGGTTTTCAAGGGATGCCTCTGTGGGCCCTAAAGTTAGCGCAACATATTGATTTAACTTAATGATTTGAACGGAAGTTAATGCTATTTGTAGAATCAACAACACTACAACTAAGACAGAAAATATGTTCGTTTCCTCGAGCTTTTTCATATCCCCTTCACCTTTGATTGTGTGCTCTAGTAAAAAACAAGTGATTTCTATGCGTCTAACTAATAGTAGTATACAACATTAAATTTTTATTGTAAACACGAGGCAATCTCTCAGAGAAATAGAATCAAGAAATCGAAACGAGCCGAATTAATTTCTGCTGAAAGTTTTTAGGAAATCAATATTATATATTTCGGTATTGTTCAAAATATTTGTTTTCTTCTGGATAAGATGCAAAATATCAGAGGCATGTCTTTCGAGAACAGCAATCTTGCAATATGGAATAATGAATTTGTGGTGATGATCACCTGCGTCAGATATCTTTGGTTTATGTTTTAATACATAATAGTCATAGAAAATCGCAGCAGAAACACAACGTTGAGATAAAAATACTCTTGGCTTGAATTCATTTAGGCGTCCTTCGAATGAACGATAAAAGTTGGGGTAATCACGCACTAATGTCTGTCCCAAACAGGCAAAAGCGTATTCATCCAATTGTTCAAACTCATACTTGCCTGAACTTGCCACTGGAAAGTTTGGCTTGCGATCTTCAAGGAGTGAAGGAAATAAATTGCCTAATTTTTGGGTTTCCCCATTCGCAATCTTTATGTTTTCGGAACCCATAGCCCTCTCCATAAATTCTTCGGTTTCCCACGGGGGTACAAAGTAAGTACAAATTGAACCGCTACGATAGTATGGATGGCTCTCCACTTCCTCTTTAATTATCACGTCCCCAGTTTTTAAGATTGCGACTGGCATCACTTTAAAGAACTCCGTGAGTAATTCAAAGTTTTTTGGGTATCTCTGAATTTCGTGTAATTGTGTCGATAAACCGATGGTCAAATTGTTATCAATCAGGAAATGTCCAAAAGAGCTCCAAAGCGATTCCCTTTCGGCGAGTTCTGAGAGAATGTTGGTGTCAAGAAAAATAATGTTGCTTTTCATCGGTCATATTGCTGATATTCTAATAAACTTAGTCTCCGCAGGTCTACCGACCAAGGCAATTGCCAAATAATTCTCTGTCTATCTCTGACAATTTTACAACATTAAATGACAAGGCTAAGTTCTCGGCAGTGTTCCTACCATGGAAAATAAGACCGCTTCAATTGAAATGGGTTTGATACCTTTCACATTATCATTCAAGCTTAACTGGCCAACTTACAATTGAGCCGGTCTCCTGAGTGCGAAGTCTCCCTTTGTGGAACCGAGCGAGCGAATTGACGGTAAGGTCTCCACGATTCTGCCTTTGATTGAACAGACAGAAGTAGAGACCTAAAGGCCAGTGCCCGCCACGAAGTGGACGGGCATCAACAACTCGCGCTCGGTGTGGACACCAGCGCAATCGGTGTACGCGATCAGCCGGAAATTGACAACGAGAAATCCTGCCTGCGGATTTGATACTTGTTATTATGCGCCAATACCTGGCTGACGTATTGGGAAGGCACATCCACCATCGTGCTGCGTGATTGGATGGATATTTTGCCGAGGCTTGACCCGGGAATATTCGCGATCGAAGCAATGGTTCCGACAACTTCGCCAGCGCGAATGCCATTCATTTTTCCAAGCCGCATTTCCATGCGCACCATGCCTTCCTCTTCGGCCTTTCTGCCAACTGTTCGTGGT
>JBASOA010000034.1:0-33440 GCA_049657765.1 Clostridiaceae bacterium | reverse complement strand
TTCCTATAACTCCTATCTCATTCAAGATGAAAAAATTGTATTAATTGATACAGTATGGGAACCCTATGCAACAGAATTTGTAGATAATTTGAAAAAAGTGATTGATTTAAATAAAATCGATTATATTATTTCTAATCACGCTGAAATTGACCATAGCGGAGCCCTTCCCCTCCTACTTAAGGAAATCCCTGGAACGCCTATCTATTGCACAGAGAACGGCAAGAACAATCTTAAGGGCCATTTCCATGAGGATTGGAATTTTGTCACCGTAAAAACTGGAGACACGCTCAATATAGGAGAAAGGACGCTGACCTTTATTGAAGCGCGAATGCTCCATTGGCCAGATACCATGTTCACCTATATGGATCAGGATAACATTCTGTTCAGTAATGATGGATTTGGGCAGCACTATGCATCTGAGATGATGTACAACGACCTGGTCGATGAATGCGAGCTCTATGGAGAAGCGATAAAGTATTACGCCAATATCCTTGCCCCTTTTAGTCAATTGGTCACCAACAAGATCAAGGAGATATTAAGCTTCAATCTTCCTTTGGATATGATAGCACCTAGTCATGGCATCATTTGGCGAGATAATCCTACTCAGATTATTACAAAGTACCTTGAATGGGCAGACAAATATAAAGAAAACCAAATTACACTCGTTTATGACAGCATGTGGAAAGGAACACGAAGGATGGCAGAAGCTATCGCAGCAGGAATCAAAGCTGAAGACCCCGAGGTTGTAATTAAGTTATTCAGTGCCTCCCATATGGACAAGAATGATATTTTGACAGAGCTCTTCAAGTCAAAAGCCTATCTCATCGGATCGTCAACCATCAACAAAAATGTCCTGTACGCCGTATCAGGAATACTTGATATGGTTCGTGGACTTGGCTTCAGGGAAAAGAAAGCTGCGGCTTTTGGTTCCTATGGCTGGAGCGGTGAAGGCATTGGAATCATCGAAACCAGGCTTAAGGACTCGAAGATCGACGTCATCATGCCAGGAATAAAGGAATTATGGAATCCTGATGATGGTGCCAAAGAAAGATGCTTCGCTTTTGGTAAGGAATTCGCAGAGAAAACAAGATAATTATTATGCTAATCCCTCATGAATATAAATCTATTTCTATGCAGATAGTTACCGTGTGGTTTCTGTCTGCATTTTCCTTGTAAAATACAAATAACTGGCCATTTAGCCAGTTATTATTGACAACCTAGATTTAATGCTAACAAAGATTCACTATAAATCTATAGGATAATCTCATTGTAAAACCCTCAGTTTTTATTTTTTTCGGAAAACACTCACAAATATATAACCAAGAACTGTAAATGCTGAGCCTTTCAAAACACTCGAGTCTTGTAAAACTCTAACGATTTCCGGATATACCAAGTTTGTTGGCCAGATTCCATACAATAAAAATACAGTAGGAATCCATAACATAACAATTACTATCGTTAGTACGACGAAAAATATTAAGTTGCTTTTTCTGATTTCAAAAACACGCTCAGAATGATCAACTAAAATACTCGCTCCTACGCCAAATGCGAATGCGGTGAGGATTCGCACGATTTCCATAAGACCTCGGTTCCCGTTAACAAGAATGTTGAGATATAACAAAATGCAAATAATTGCGATGACTACTATATATAAAATTTTACTCGATTTTTCACCTTCATACCTAGATTTTTTATACATAACATTTCTCCTTTCGCTGTGAGTTCAAAACAAATACTAAGCGCAGCAAAACAACTATTTAATTTAGAATATGTATTAATATTAATTATATACTACTGATTTAGTAATTTCATTATTCTTAAAAAATACTTTATGGATGGTATTAAGTTGAAAAGCTAGAATAGAAAAGTAATATCTACGGCTTGAGCATTAAATATATAATGAATGCGAGCCCTAGCTTTAAAAAAGTTTCCAGTAATCGCAGAATTTGCGAAGTATCAGACCTTTGTTGGAATCGACCATCAGGTTGTTAGTTCCATCTAAATAGAAAGTGTTTGCCCTAACCTGAGGATAGTTTATATTACACACGATACTATATATGCATGAAAAAGTCGTTGCAAAAACAGATTATCTGATTTTGCAACGACTTTTTTTATCTAACCTTATACCATTCCTTGGCGTCATTCACTTCATCAAGCGTAAGCGTATGACCTTTCATGTACCGCTTCATCGTCACGTCTGCGCCTTTACTCTTTAATAGAGACTCGAGCTTTTCTGAGTTGCCGATCGGGATGATCGGATCGTTTTCCCCTGCTCCTAAGAATACTTTAACATCGCTTAAGGAGGCTGTCTGAGCTTCGCGAAGTGGGATCATCGCATGGAACAAGATCGATTTTTTAAAGATGTCACCATAAAGCAGCTGGATTGCTGCAATGATGTTCGCTCCATTTGAATAGCCTACTGCGTTTAGCTTGTCGAGGTCAATTCCATACATGTCTTTGGCTTCATTTAAGAAATCAACGATTTCCTTTGATCTGAACTTAACATCTTCCTCATCAAATACGCCTTCACTGATTCTGTTAAAGAACCTGAGCATACCGTTCTCAGAGGTATTACCTCTTAAAGAAAGGATATTGGCATCAGTTGAGATCATCTTCGCCACTGGAATCAGATCATTTTCATCTCCACCTGTGCCGTGGAAAACAACTAGTGTCTCATTTGTCCCGTTTCCTGGTTTAAATACATGTTTCATCATTTTATCTACCTCGCAATCTTTGTGTTAAGGGGTCTAAGGTTTTTCTCAATATATGCTCTCTTGTTTTCAAGGAATGGTGGAAGTGAAAGAGACTCTCCAAGGAATTCCAGCTCCTCATCCGTATCGAATCCAGGTCCGTCAGTAGCAAATTCAAAAAGTATGCCATTTGGCTCTCTGAAGTAAAGGGACTTGAAGTAAAATCTCTCAACAAAGCCTGAGTTGTTTAATCCAATCTCTTTGATACGTTCGATCCATTGTCTTAGTTCGGTTTCATCTTCCACTCTGAATGCCACATGATGTACGCCGCCATGACCCTGTCTTTCGAAGTTCAGGTCATTTCTTTCTTCAATGTGTATCTCGGTTCCGCTTCCGCCTTCACCGACTTCAAGAACAACAATGTCCTTCTGTCCTGCTACTTCTGCATCATAGGTTCCGACTTCGCGGTATCCCATGACCTCCGTAAGAACGAGAAGTGTATTCTTTGGGTCCTTCACAGTAAGTCTTACAGGCCCAAGTCCGAGAATCTGGAAATCTTCATCCACTGGTGAAAGGTTCCAAGGTTTTCCTGCTGCTACACCCTTATTATGCTCATCTGAAACCAGCATGAGTCTCTGTCCTTCTGGATCTTTAAAGAATAGGGTTTTTCTATTTGCTCTGACTTTAATTTCTTCATGCCATACCCCATTTTCGTTAAATCTATTCTTAAAATATTCCAGTGCGGCATCGTTCTTCACTCGAAGAGAGATTAGAGAAATGCTTGAAACTCCTTCAACGTTTTGCATAGTGTTTGGAAATTCGAAGAAAGTAAGCGCTGTTCCTGGGGATCCCTTATAGTCGCCGTAGTACAGATGGTATACAGAAATATCGTCCTGATTGACGCTCTTCTTGACGAGCCTCATGCCCAGTACTTTCGTATAAAAATCATAGTTCTTTACTGCTGAATCTGTTATTGCCGATACATGATGAATTCCTTTTATTTTCATTTTTATTTACACCTCATAATTAGTATTTTTATTTTGATTGGTTATATGCTCATTCTTTTTGCTGTTTTTTATTTGATTTTTCTTTCCACTTTTCTTAGAAGGGTTAGAAGTACTTGTCTTTCTTCTTCATCCAGAATTCCAAAGGTTTCTGTTTGAAAGGCTTCGACCAGAGGAACGAGTTCGTTGTACATGTCAGTTCCCTTTGAGGTTAAACTGACATACTTGTTTTTCCATTCTTGCCTTCTTCTGACATAGTCCTTATTTTCCATGGACACAATCAGTTGACTGATGTTTCCTTTCGTTGCCAGTAGTTTCTCTGAAAGATCACTTTGGGTAATCTCTTTCCCTACTCCTATCTGTGCAAGGACATCAAACTGTGCTGATGAGAGACCATATTCCTTAAGCAACCGGTTGGTTTCTTTAATGTTCTCATTATAGATTTTAGAAATCTTAAACCAGATGACGATGCTTTCCAAGGTTTCCTTTGTTCTCATATGATCAACTCCTTGACATCAGTTTACAACTAAACTGATAAGATGTCAATCATGCAATTGAATTTTACACAAATTATTAACGCTTTGTTCATCGTATATGTTTGATTTTGGAAAACTGAAGAACTAGCCTCGCTACTTAAATTTCTAGACAATAAAAAAGATAACCGCAAGGTTATCCCTGTTGGTTATCTCAATTCTTTTCGGTATAAGATGATTCCGGTTTCTGTACTGATGACATATTTGAAGTTAAAAAAGCCAAACTCGTCCGTCTCCAAGGTAAAGTAAAGGTCATATACCTTCTTGTTGTTATACACATCAACTTCTGAGCGGATAATATCTTTATGAAGAAGTGGCGCATACTTTTCAGTGGAGCTGTTTGTGGTGAAGTAATTGATCAGAATGTCTTTAGCCTCTTCTACAGTAATCTTATTTACAGTCTGGAGAACCAAAGGGTCTTCATATTTGAAAGAGATGCTGATCAGTATACCATTTGAAGTATATTGGATATAGACATTATTCCCGGTGAATTCTTCGCCTTGAATTTGCCTGGATACCGAAGTATATTGTTTTTTAGATTCATCGTAGCTTACTGTCGTGACAAAATCTTCGATTTTATAGCTTAGTTTTTTTAAGTTGTCTTCTGCCTTGAGGGTGATCTCCTCATCTGTCGCCTTAGTGATATTAATCCCTGTTGGTGCAGATTTGAGAAATATGGTCATGAGTTTGCCGTCTGGCGTTACCTCATAAGTATATTCACTGTCTGTGTATTCTTTGACCGATATTCCATCATAGTTTTTTGTTCGGACAAACTTAATATTTTCTTCCTTATCACTGGTATAGCTTAGGATTGGGGCAAGCTGAAGCTGATTTTGTTCTTCATTGGTCTTACAACCTGTAAAGGTTAGAACAATTGCGGTCAAAACCATTCCTGCCATTAATTTTTTATGCATCATTCACTTATCCCCTCCTCATCCTTATATTATAGGTTAAAAATATAAAGTAGTTATAAATTTCAAGAAATTTTCTTTAGAAAATCAAACTTTTCACCCTGTTTGAACCTGCATTGAGGATATCGGATATAAAAATGAAGAAAAGCCTAATAGCCTTTCTTCATTTTTATATCTACTTTAAACTTCACCTAGGCAAAATCGCATGTATTTTTAGATTAGACGTTGATATCGGACTTCTTATAAGAAGAATCATCAAAGGATTCGATAATCGGATCGATTTCCTCTTTGATGAATTCAACAACCTGGCTTGGTGCTCGGCCGATGAAGTTTCTTGGCGTAAGGATATGTTCGATCTCTTCAGGTGTTAGCTTAAAGCGGCTATCCTTCTTGATGTTCTCAATCAGGTTGTTATCAAGACCTTCCATCTTCACACGCTTTGAGGCTTCCATGGAGTGCTCCCGGACGAGTTCATGAAGTTCCTGTCTGTCCCCGCCCTTTTTGACGCCTTCCATGATGATGTTTTCAGTAGCCATGAACGGAAGTTCGCTTTTTACGTGACTGGCAATCATATTTTCATAAACGACCAGACCTTCTGTGATATTGATATAGAGGTTGAGTACCCCGTCCAGCGCTAGGAAGGCTTCTGCGATGGAGATTCGTTTGTTGGCTGAATCATCCAATGTTCTTTCAAACCACTGTGTAGAAGCGGTAATGGCAGGATTAAGGGCATCCACGATGACATATCTCGAGAGGGAGCCCATTCGCTCGCTTCTCATAGGATTTCTCTTGTACGCCATTGCTGAAGAACCAATCTGATTTTTCTCAAAGGGTTCTTCAATTTCTTTCATGCTTTGCAGCAGTCTGATGTCATTGCTGAACTTATAAGCGCTCTGCGCAACTCCACTTAAGGCATTTAGGACAAAACTGTCTACTTTACGCGTGTAGGTCTGGCCAGTAACTTTGAACACTTTGCTAAAGCCGAAGTGTTCGGATACTTTCTCATCCAGTGACTTAACCTTTTGTTCGTCATTGTCGAACAGATTCATAAAGCTGGCCTGAGTTCCTGTTGTACCCTTTACGCCTCTGAACCGCATGGATTCGATGGTATGGTTAAGGTTTTCAAGGTCTAAAGTAAGGTCCTGCATCCAAAGCGTTGCTCTTTTTCCAACTGTGGTCAATTGCGCTGGCTGAAAATGGGTGAAGCCTAAAGTAGGCAGGTCTTTATACTTTAAGGCAAACACCTTTAAATTCTTTAAAACTTCGACAATCTTTGCCTGAATGAGGTAAAGTCCTTCTCTCATGATGATGAGGTCGGTATTGTCGCCGACATAGCAGCTGGTTGCACCCAAATGGATAATCCCTTTTGCGGAGACCGCCTGAAGGCCATAAGCATATACATGGCTCATGACATCATGTCGAACAATTTTTTCCCGGGCTTCGGCTTCTTCAAAATTGATCTCGTCCTTGAACGCAATCAGATCAGTAAGCTGTTTATCTGTAATGGGGAGTCCTAGTTCCTTTTCCGCTTTTGCAAGCGCAATCCAAAGCTGCCTCCAGGTTTTGAATTTCTTCTCATCTGAGAAAATATAGCTCATCTCTTTGGATGAGTATCTTTTGTTTAATGGATTTTCATAGGTATCTCTCATCTTATCCTCCTAAAATTTTCATTTGTTGAATTAACCAATGTTCCTTATGATCTTCATGATTAAGCGGCTGCAATGAACTTATCCCTCTCATGTTATGCTGGATTTTGTGAATTATCTGTCCGTACGTATTTAATGAAGCCATCATCTATGATGGGCATCAGTTTAGAGGTCTCGCAAAGATACTCAATGTAGCATTTAAGCATCCTTTCAATGACAATATATTTATTCACTGATCCGATCCTTATAAACTTGCTTTTAGACACCGCACGCAGAATATCTTCTGTTGTCATGGCTTTATCTACTAGTTCCAGAATTTCTTCGGCTCGCTGCTTATAAAAGTAGATATTATCGGTAATGAGGTCCTTAATGTCATCGAAAATCCCTTTGTGGGCAAGGATGTACCGATCTGATGCAAGCGTATAGAGCTTCATCTTGCTAACCAGGTCTTTCCTCAGGATATGCGCATAGGGAAGCTTCGAACTTTTCATGACTTCATAGCTGATCAGGCTGTCTCCGAGATAAGTGACATTGTCAGGCGTCGTAATGGCAACATGTCCTGAGCTATGGCCTGGCGTGTGGATAATCCCAAAGGTGATTCCGCCCACTTCGACGCTTTTATCATCATCCTCAATGATGATATCCGCCTGAACGACCATATGTCCATAGTGTTCTTCGATTTGCGTCAACGTCTGATTGGCATAAAAGATCTTCAATTCCAGTGTGGAGCTTAAAATCATGGCCTCTTCCCTGGACATGGCGACCTTAGCCCCATACTTTTCCTTAAAGAATGCGGCATTACCTGCGTGGTCGATATGGGAATGTGTGCAGATGATCCCAGTGACACGATGCTTGTTTTCTTCCAGGAAGTTCAAAAGAATCTCACGATGTTCTTTCTTTAGCCCTGTGTCGAGTAATATAATATCTGTCTGATTAATTTTATAAAACGGAAGATAAAGAAGCCCTAAATCGAGGACATAGGTATTTCCTTTAACCAGAATGATTTCCATGATTTACCACCTTTATGTGTAAAATGAACACTAATAGTATACTATATTTTACAAACATTGTTGATGTTTTTTAAATAATTGTTTGCCTTTTTATGATGAACAATGCATGAATTTTAAATTCAGCAAAGGATTATCCGTTTTTACGGCAAAATTATCCTTATATTTATATTTTGAATGGCATCCGGGTCGCCTCAAAAAGAGATTTTTTCGAAAAGAAAAGCTAGGATTGACGAATCAATCCTAGCTATTGTCTTACGATATTACTCTTCGAGAGTCTCGATTAGCTTTGCCACTTCTTCGCAAGCCACTTCTTCGTCTTCGCCGTTAGCGATAACAGTGATGTTAGCGCCTTTTGTCACTCCAAGGGACAATACGCCGATCAAGCTTTTTACATTGGCTTTTTTGCCATTATATTCTACGCTTACGTCGGACTTGAATGATGATGCCTTCTTAACCAACAATGTAGCTGGTCTTGCATGGAGTCCTGTAGGATTTTTTACTGATACTTCTTTTGAAATCATTTTATCACCTCATATTTATATATACTAATAATCAACAGTTTAATTATATCATGTTTTGTCTCTAATACAACAAGTTACTCAAGGGAGATTTCCATGAACTTTACAAATGCTCCGGTAGCCTTATAGTTGATCACAAGACTTTTTATCTTGTCCGGAGTGGTGATAATGATTGGCGTTGTTAATTTAGCACTCAGTTCAACATAATCCCGATCCATATAGAGGATTTTGTCACCTACCGTAACCTTGTCCCCAATCTTGACATAAGTCCCAAAACCTCGCCCTAAGAGCTTTGCGGTATCAAGACCTGCGTGGATGAGGAGGGTTAAGCCTTCTTTAGTACTGATCGCAACGGTGTTTAGATTTTCGGAGACAAGTACAACTTCACCTGAAACCGGGGCGAAAAAGATATCTCCATCAGGAATGATGCATACTCCGGTACCGCCTACCATATCATTGATGAGGTAGTCATTGGCTTCTTCTATAGGAATGACCTTTCCAGCTACAGGCATATACATTTCTAATTTAGATCCCATTTTAAACCCCCTAAGAAATTTCAGCTAAAAATTCTTCGATGCGGTCAAATCCTTTTTTAATGGACTCCCTGTTGATTGCATACGATAATCTAAGGAATCCCTCTAATCCAAATCCTGAACCAGGAACAACAGCAACAAGGTATTCACTGAGAAGCATATCAGCCAGGTCAAGTGAGCTCTTGATAATATTTCCGCGAAAGTGCTTGCCGATGAAATATCTGACATCAAGCATAAGATAAAAAGCGCCCTTTGGATAAATATAATCAAGCCCTTTGATTTTGTCAGCACGTTCAACCATATAGTCACGTCTTAGCCTGAACTCCTCATTCATTTGTGGGATAAAGCTTTGATCGCCATTTAAGGCTTCCACAGCGGCATACTGAACAAAAGAGGTACTGTTTGACGTCGTATGACTTTGGATATTGCCCATGATCTTAATGAGGTCTTTTGGACCTGCAGCATACCCAAGTCTCCATCCCGTCATGGCATATGCCTTTGACAAGGCGTTAATCACAACGGTTCTATTGTAGGCATCCTCATTTAAAGAAGCAATGGAGATATGCTTCTCTTCTCCATAAATCAAGGGTTCATAAATCTCATCAGAGATAATAAAAATATCATGTTTTTTGCAGAAGTCAGCAATGGATTGAAGCTCCTCCTTAGAATAGACGGTACCCGTCGGATTGTTCGGGCTGTTCACAATGATCGCTTTTGTATTTACGGTAACGGAAGACTCAAGGTTTTCCATTGTAAACTTATAGTCTTCTTCTTCCCTGGTGTCAACAACGACACAGTTTCCGCCAGCTAAGGCGATAAGATCAGGATAGCTTACCCAGTAAGGCTTAGCTATTAGGATTTCATCCCCTGGATTCGTCAACGCCATCAAAGTATTGAAGAGGCATTGTTTACCTCCTGTGGAAATGATGATTTGACTTCTTTCATAGCTCAGATCGTTATCTCTTTTAAATTTATTGATTACCGCATCCTTAAGTTCGTTGATTCCTGATGCAGGTACATACTTCGTTTTTCCTTCATCCAGCGCTTTTTTACAAGCATCGATGATGTTCATTGGGGTATTAAAATCTGGTTCACCTGCACCAAAACCCACAACATCTTTGCCCTCAGCCTTCATTTCTTTTGCTTTTGCTGTAATGGCCAGGGTAATGGATGGTGGAAGTTTCATTGCCTTTAGAGAATAATCCATTTTCTGCCTCCTTAGTAAATTGCCTTATTTGATCTTGCTTTCAGGTATGAATGGGTTGAAATCAGTTTTTGTGTGAGATAGTCGTTAAGACCGAATCGACCAAGTTTATCATTAGAACCCGATAAATTTGAGTCGAGTTGTCCGTGAAAGTCACTGCCACCTGTAATGAGCAGTTTGTTTTTCCTGGCCATGTCATATAACCGATTGCTTAATTCTTTCTTGTGAGAAGGATGATAGACCTCAAGGCCGAGAAGACCGTGGACTTTCAGCTCCAAGATCAGTTTTTCGAAATGCAGGTTATATAGTTTTTCGCCAGGATGTGCAAGGACCGGAATTCCGCCAGCTGACCTTAAGGCGTGAAGAGCATCTTTTGTATCAATCTTAAACCTTTTTTCGTAGGCAATCTTATCCACATCAAGATAAACGTTAAACGCTTCCTTGATATTTCTAACATAACCATGCTCGATCAGAAGCTTTGCAATATGTGCGCGGCCAAATGAATCCATTGGAGGTTCACTTTCCGGGATTTGGATATCAAGATCCTTTAAATTGCTTAGGATCTTGTAATATCTGTCTATCCGGTCGCTCTTGAATTTTTCTAGTAGTGATAAAAGTTCCTTATCGAACGGGTCATGAAAGTAGGATAGGATATGGAGCTCACGTCCCATGTAATACGTCGATACCTCCACTCCGGAAATTACCGTGATGTCGTCAAAATCATCCTTAAAATGACCATAGGCACCCATCGTATCATGGTCGGTTATAGAGATAAACTTAATGTTCCGTTTCCTTGCCATAGCAATAATCTCATCAGGTGTAAATGCTCCATCGGAGTAAGTTGTGTGGATGTGTAAATCGTTAAGCATTTCATCACCTCTAAACTCTCTATATATTAAATTTAACATATAATGGTAGAAATGTAATGAGATACCGTAAAATTCTTCAATGAAAGAATTTGCATGGACAATGAGCACATCTACGCCTGATTTCAAGTGCTATTCCAAAGGATGTGCAGAAGTCCCTCTGTCACGTAATCCCTTAATACCACGTGGGTTTTCGTGCGATTATTGAGATAAGAAATAAATAATAAAAACAATAAATTTATTCTGAAAAATAGGATATAGTAGTATATAGATACAACACTTTATATTCTATTTATCTCATCCTTATTTATACGCTTCTTTATTCATGAATATTGATATCATAACGAGGTGATCCTATGGAAAAAAGAAAAAGAAGATTGGGCGATCGTAAAGACGGAAGAAAACTTAGAACGCTCGCCCCTTATGAAACCATGTCTCCTTATTTTATGGGGAAAAGGAATGATTCTCAAAATTTTATTCAAGACAAGTTCGATACTGAAATAATCGATGAGTACGTCAGGTTTAAACGAGCAGAGGGTTACAAAGGCTTTGGAATCATGCATGTGATTATTGCTGCGTATATCAGGATCCTCACACAGAAGCCCAGGTTAAACCGGTTTATCGCCGGGCAGAAAATCTACGCCAGAAATGAAATCATCGTCAATATGGCCGTAAAGAAGGAACTTAGCGAAGATGATGTCACCACCATCATCAAGGTGAAATTCGAACCTACGGATACACCAATTGATGTCTACAACAAATTCAACAAAGAACTGGAAAAGGCTTTCGGAAATGAGGAATCAAATTTTGATGGAACGGCCAGGCTCCTCAATTACATCCCAGGACTGGTCAAGAAGTTTACAGTCGGGACCTTCCATGTGATGGATTACTTTGGTGTCCTGCCCTCTTCGATCATCAATGTCAGTCCATTCCACGGCTCGATGTTCATCACCTCCATGGGATCCTTAGGGATACCGCCTATTTATCATCATCTTTACAATTTTGGGAATGTTCCCGTCTTCATTGCCTTTGGGATGAAGAGAACTGAAAACGAGCTGGCTGATGATGGAACTGTGGTAAAAAGGAAATATATGGATTACACAGTCGTTTCTGACGAAAGAATCTGTGATGGGTATTATTTTGCTTCGGCACTGAAGATCTTTAGAAGAATCCTTAATCATCCAGAGCGATTAGATCTTATCCCTGCAGAAATAAAAGATGATATCGAGTAAAAGAAAGTAATGAAAAGAGCGGATAAGAGGCAGGCGTTGCTTCTTATCCGCTTGTTGTTTCATAAAAATTGTCTTCTCGTAAAAAACTTTGCAGGAATTCCTATTGAAAATGGTGTGTTTCTTTTAGTTTTGGTATGATTAAAATAAAGAATCATCAGGAGGGATACAATGGGCAAAATCATAAAAAACGGCTTTGAATTTATGCGCTATGTAAATTCGGGACTCATCCGAAAAATAGAAGATATCCCAGAACTTAAAAACATGTTGATTACACTAAGCGAGTCGAAGACTCACGTAGAAATGTCCAAATATGCACTTCTGCTCGCGGAGCATCTGTTGAATATGACGGGAACAGAGCGCACTGAAGTTATTGAAGATTGTTTTAGCGTCAATATCAAATGGCAAAATAAGGAAGTGAAGTTTCAAGATGCCCTTAAAGTTGCGGGAAAGTTAAACACCCTTGCCCGTGAAGAAAAAAATCTGATACGCGCAAAAGTATTCCGCGCGATGGGACAAGTCGCAGCGACGCCTCATGTCAGGTGGCATGCATTGGTCGTTTCGGAATATGCCATAGTCCTTATCAATCTTCTCTATCCTCAAAATTTTGATAAGGTCAGAGAAGAACGTGAATTCCAAATTGAACTCATGAATCAGATTTAGTTATGCTCATCTTTTAATTCTAACAAAAAAAGCTGGTTATCTTCCTCGCCGATGATGAAATAAAGGGGCTCAAATGAGTCCCTTTTAACATGCCTGAATTTTAGTTAAATGATTATAAGTGCTAAAAAAAAAAGAGGTTCAACCTCTCGGAAGAACGCTCTTATCTGTTGCTCATTCTATTTTGTGTCATTCCATTAAGATTGCTAACATAACCTTGTCCGCTCTGTACTCTCATGACGAATCCTGAGGTCATATAGTCGCTAGTCTTTTTGCTTTTTTCAAGTTTCACTCTTTTTTTCAAGATATTCATTATTTCCATTTTTCCTCACCCCTCACTAATAGTATACGAGATTTGCGCGTAAAACTTCAAGGGTTTTTGAAGACAAAATTAAATATATGTATTCCTATGAAAAACACATTTTACTATGATAAAGAAGTAACAAAGCGGGATTTCTAATGATATTCTAATGCTTTTAAGCACATTTCCTTAAATAATAGCATTTTAGACTTATTCTCTTCTAAAGATTTGTGTGGACAAATATTGAGAAAGTGCTCCAGTTTTGACTACATTCCGTCAAAATTGGAGCACTTTCTTGATCTTTATATTTCTTTGAAAGATAAATCGTAAAACATCTTATTGATAATTACTGAATTTTACCTCCAGCCTTGACTGTACCACCGTCAAAACGGTGCTAATCATGAGATAAATAAAGGCAGCTTCCGTATAGAGCCATAGTGGCTCATAGGTTCTTGCAGTTATCCGCTGCGCTATCTGAAACATTTCTGGTACGGTTATGGCCGCAGCTAGTGAAGTGTCCTTGACCAGACTGATGAAAGAGTTAGAAAGTGGTGGAATTGCTACTTTAATCGCCTGAGGAATAATGATCAGCCTTAAGGTGTCTATCTTCTTAAATCCAAGCGCTTTAGAGGCTTCCCACTGTCCTTTCGAAACAGATTCTATGGATCCTCTGATGATTTCGGAGGCATAAGCGCCAACACTCATCGAGAACCCGATACTCGCTGAAATGAGAGAATTGAGGGTAACGCCAATGCTTGGAAGACCGTAAAAGATAATAAAGAGCTGAACAAGAAGTGGTGTACCACGGATGATCCATACAAACGTCTTGACAATCCCGTTTAGTCCTCTGATTTTCAGCACCCTTACTATGGCAATAAAAAATGCAATCGCAATTCCTACCGTAAAAGCGATAAGGGTTAGGGGCACTGTGAAAGTGGCCCCTGCTTTTAGAAGTGGAATAAACGATTCGATTAATATATTGATTACCCTATCCATTCTTTCCGTCATCTAATTACTCCTTACCATTATTGGCTATTATTTTGAAACATCTGCGCTAAACCACTTTTCTGAAATCTTGAGGTAGGTTCCATCCTCTTTCATCTCTTTCAATGCTGTGTTTACGGCAGTAACAAGTTCTTCATTTCCTTTATTGAATAAAAACGCGTTTTGGTCCTGTGCATCCATTTTTGCTACAATTTTGATTGGCGTATCTGGTTTTTGCTTCTTGTAATCTAAAAATGACAGGCTTTCATTTACGGTGGCATCGATACGTCCAGAGAGGATCAAGTCGATTGCCTGATTAAAACCATCAACAGTAACCAGTTCAGCACCATAGGAAGTAGCAATCTTAGAAAGATTACTTGTTAGGGATTGTCCTGATTTCTTTCCAGCCAAATCTTCAAATTTGGTAATGGTAGTATTGTCTTCTTTTACAATCAGCACTGCGCCAGAAACGATATAAGGATCCGAGAAGTCGTATTTTGCCTTTCTCTCGTCGTTGATACCCACCTGATTGGCTACCATATGGAATCTCTTCGCATCAAGTCCCGCAAACATTCCATCCCATTTGGTTTCGATAAATTCTGCTTTGACGCCGAGCCTCTTGGCCACTTCTTCTGTAATTTCCACATCGAATCCGGTAAGTTTTCCTGATTCATCATGGAAAGTGAATGGCGCATATGTTCCTTCAGTACCAACTTTAAGCACGCCGCTTGTCTTCACTTCTTCCAGACTGTTTGCTGCACTTGCTCCTTTATTTGCGCATCCGGCAAATACTCCCATAACAAGGATAGCCATAGCGACTAGTGATATTATTCTTTTTTTCATTTTATTTCCTCCTGGTTTAAACCGTGGTTTAAATCGATATAGTTATTTATTTGGACAAAATCAGTTAATTGACAACTTGAGTAATCTTGGAAATGGGTTGCTTTTTGTCTAAAAACAAAAAGACTCCTACCTCAATACAGAGGCAGAAGTTTTACTTCCACGGTTCCACTCTGTTATCACATGCTAGCGCATATGAAAACTCAATTATAAGTACTAACATACTCTAATGCTGTAACGGGCATTCCCGCTGGAGTCTACTTAATTTCAATCCAGTACTCTGAGATGCACTTCAGTCAATTTCTGTTTAACGGTCTTTTCAGCCACGAGACCCTCTCTCTGTAAACTTCCATAGGACTTACTCTTCTCTTCATCGTAATCCGACTATTTTGGTCCAATATAAATACTGTACATAATATAAGGCATATTCAAAGCAATGTCAATATGTTTTCTAAAATTAAATTGTAAACAATTTAGAATGGTTAGGGTCAATCACTTCTAAACCAGGACGGTGTTCTATTGAAGATACTAATCCGCTAAAGTGTATAAATTCATTCTTTTTATGATTAAGGCATCAAGGAAAATTTTGATTTAGTACGGATAAGCCTCTATCAGCACATCCATGATTCCGCCGCAAACCATTCCTTCTTCAGCTGCGATGTCTGCTGTCATGTCCACCTGGAGTGTTGTAAACGAGCCTTCATCGAGAAGATCCCTTGAAGCACGGATCACTTCGCCTTCGCTGCAACCACCGCCGATGCTTCCGAGTGTTTTACCGTCACGCCAAACGAGCATTTTAGCTCCGGCTCCCCTTGGCGTGGAACCCTTCGTTCCAGTTACGGTTACGATGGCCATTCTTTCCTCATCGCCACTGGCAATCTTTTGGATAACAGCTCCATCCATCTCTGAGTAATCGATCTTCTTTTTAAGCGAAGCGGCTAAAACCATATCTGTAGTTCCAAGCCTTCGAAGCGATATAATTTGTGCGACAATGGAAATTGCGATTTCAACGGGGGTGATGCCTCCGATATTAAATCCAATGGGGGAACACATCTTATTCAGCAGTTCCTCTGGGTATCCTTCACGAATCATTTGTTCCTTAATTTCTCTCACTCTTCTTTGGGAGCCGATCATCCCTAAATACCTGGGCTTGATTCCAATGACCTGTTTTAGACAGGTCATATCATATTGATGTCCTCGCGTGACGATGACAACAAAGTCATTTTCGTTAGGGTGAATTGTCTCGGTTAACTTTTCATAACTTTCACAGAATACTTCATCAGCGTTCGGGAACCGCTCTTGGTTTGCAAAGCTAATTCGATCATCGAACACGATGACCTTAAACCCCATTTCCGAAGCATACTTCACGAGGAATTCCGAGATGGTTCCTCCCCCTAAAATAATCATTCTTGCTTCAGGGAAAAATGGTTCGATTAATACCTGTGTTCCATCTTCTTTCGTGAAAAGTTCAGGCCTCTTTCTATCAATGACTCGCTTAATTTTTGCATGAAGCACTGATGATAAAGCCTCTTCTTTGTTTAACTCAATCAGTTCTTTTAATATTTTTTCGTTTTTTTCCAGAGGAAGTGTGGACATCATCAAGGCGCTTTTGTTTTCATTTAATGCGGTGACCAGTTCCTGGTAGCAGTTCTTCATGTTTTTCTCCTTACCTTTATGTTTGCAATGATATTTTATTTGGAATGATTTCGTCCAAAGCTGTAAGCAAATCTTCTACATCTTGAAGGGTATTTTCTTCTCCGAATGTAAATCGAAGTGAACACTGCGCATCGCTATGGGATAGCCCCATGGCTTTTAGCACATGAGATGGATTAGGTGAACCCTCTGCACAAGCAGAACCGCTTGAAACAGAGAATCCTCTTTCGTCGAGCTTCGTGATCATCGATTCACTAGAGCATCCAGGAAACAAGATATTGACATTTCCGGGTAACCTATCCTTTATCGGCCCGTTAAGCGAGGCTTCCGGGAACCTTTGTAAAATGCGCTTAATTGCATTATCTCTCAGCTGAACCAATTGCTTTTTCTGTGATTGAAGATTATCCGCCATGAGCTCTGCTGCTTTCCCCATTCCAATGATTGACGGAACATTCTCTGTACCTGCTCTTCTTCCCTTTTCCTGTTCACCACCAGTGTGAAGCGCCTCTATTGCAGTTCCTTTTTTAATATAAAGTGCGCCAATCCCCTTTGGTCCGTAGAACTTATGCGCTGAAAGGGATAAGAGATCCACATTTAGCACTGACACATCGATGGAAAGGCCTCCGGCTGCAGAAATCGCATCTGTATGGAACAATATTCCTTTCTCTTTAGCAATCAGAGCGATCTCAGTGATTGGCTGAATTGTCCCGACTTCATTATTGGCCATCATGATGCTGATTAAAATCGTGTCCGGCCTTATGCTTTCTTTAAGGGTATCAAGATTAATCATGCCTTGTGAATCCACTGGAAGATAACTCACCAGATACCCTTCTTTTTCGAGCTGTCTGCAGCTGGAAAGGACTGCAGAGTGTTCGATTGCAGACGTGATGATATGCATGCCCTGATGTTTGTTTTGGTGGGCAGCCCCAATGATCGCCCAGTTGTCTGCTTCCGTCCCGCCACTGCAAAAATAGATTTCGCTTTTCTTGGCGTGGATGAATTTTGCGACTTGTTCCCTTGCAATCTCTATGGCATTTCTGCTTTTTCTTGAAGCCCGATAAAGGGAGGACGGATTTCCATAATTCAAAGAAAAATAAGGGAGCATTTCTTCGAGAACCTCTCTCTTTACTGCAGTTGTCGCGGCGTGGTCAAGATAAGTCATTTTCGTCTCCATATTTCTATCCTTTTTGTTAAATTCTATTGAAGTACAGGATTTAATTTGATCTCTTTTCTCAGTATATTTTATCATAATACAAGGTTTAATGTTCACTGAAGATTTATTCATTATCGTTGATAAAGAAACCCGCTCATCTCTTGTTTGATTCAAGAAATGAGCGGGTTAAAGAAATGCGATAACTACTTATTAAGAGAGTGAAGCCATTTTCGGATCTGGTCTTCATTTCCTGCGCTCTCGGTTCCGCCCAAATGTATGGATGGCTTTGTCTTTCCGTGAAAGTCGCTTCCTGAAGAGAAGAGCAGATTCATCTCGTTCACCTTGTTTTCGAAGAAGGCAGTTTGCTTTGCTGAATGATAGCTGCTATAGACTTCAATGCCTTTAACGCCAACTTTAATGATCCCTTTCAGGAGCTCTTCATCCATGCCGATGTTGTTTCCGGGATGGGCGAAGAAGGGAATTCCTCCTGTGTTTTCAACGAGGGCTACAGCGTCTTCTAAGGACATATAGGTGATGTGGACATAAGCTGGTTTTCCCATCGCACAGAAGTCCCAGTAGAAATTGACCATCGGATTGTCACTTCTTTCTCCTCCGGGGAAATAGGGTTTTATTAAAGGGTTTGTTCTGTTCATCTCTTCTAAAAGCGCAGCTTCGGCGATGATTTCTCCAGTGACCACGCCATCAGGAGAAAGCCTTTCAATGTCCTCATCACTGAATACAATTCCAAGATTTCTTATGAGCTGTATTCTTTCCTTGGATGACTTCATTTCCTGATCAAGCACATTCTTCTCATAAGCGGAGAATCGGGTGTCGTGAAAGTCTATCCCATACCCCAGAAGATGAAGGTTGACTCCTTTGTAGCTGCAGTCAAGTTCTATACCGGCGATCAGGCTCATTCCGAGTTTAATCGAAGCGTCCATGGCCTCTTCTACCCCTCTAGTACTGTTATGATCGGTTAGAGAAACCGTTTTTAATCCCTTCTCATGGCACATTTCCATGAGGTGCGTTGGCGTGAATTCCCCGTCAATGCTGATACTCGAATGCATATGCAGATCGATAGTTGTCATATGACTTCCTCCTTTGGCCTTAATTTCTTGATCTTCCCTCTTGCTTTCATCATGCTGTTGATTCTTTCGGTACCGAAAAGGAGAACACTTACGAGGATCAGAAGATAATAAGGAAAGATAGAGGTTCTTCCGCCGCCCCCAAGAAGTCCGAAAAATGCCGGCATAAAGGTGCTGCCTACATAGGCGAAAGCCATCTGGATTCCAATGACACTCTGAGAATTCAGGGCACCAAACCTTGTTGGGGTTTCATGGATCATTCCCGGGAATACCGGTGCACAGCCAAGACCAATGAGTACAAGACCAAGGATTGCCATAAAACTTGGAAGAGGAAGTGCAATGCAAAGGACACCCGATAGAATCATCAGAATCCCTGCTCTTAATATGGTTCTTGTCGGGTACTTCATCGTAATGAATCCAGTGATGAATCGACCCACTGTTATTCCGCCATAATAAAGTGAGATAAATCTTGCGGCGGTTTCTGGAGTGACTCCTCTAGATTCCACAAGATAAGTGGATCCCCAAAGTCCGGTTGTGCTTTCAACAGCGCAATAGGCAAAGAAGGTGAACAGAGCGTACTTTACACCAGGAATTTTATAGGGGTTTTTCGAAATTTCAATGTCATCGACATCCTTTTGTTCTCCTTTACCCACTTCGGGGGTATCATATTTTTTCCATAACGGAAGGGTCAGAAAAAGAACCAGGAAAAGGATGAACTGTATGATGGCTACCGTTCGGTATCCGTTTCGCCAACTCTCCCCTTTGGCAAGAAAGCTGGCCATGATCACAGGCCCCAGGGTCGCTCCTACGCCCCAGAAGGAATGAAGCCAACTCATGTGCCTTGCTTTGTAATGGAGGGCTACAAAGTTGTTTAAAGCGGAATCAATGCTCCCTGCACCAAGTCCAAGAGGAATAGCCATGACCATAAGAAAGTAAATATTTGGAGATAAAGAGAAACCAAAAAGTGCCATAGAAGTCAGGAACACGCTGATAAAGGTTACCTTGCCTGTACCTAGACGCTTGATTATCTTTCCGCTCATGAGGCTTGAGACAATCGTTCCCCCGGCGGTGATCATGGAAATTGCGCCTGCACTTCCGAGTGGTACTCTGAGGCTTTCATGCATGACTGGCCAGGCGGAGCCGAGCAGTGAATCCGGAAGTCCGAGGCTGATAAAGGCCATATAGATAATCATTAGAAAAAATGTTCCCATAAAATAATCTCACTTTCATATTGTTTTGTATAAGGTTTTGAGGATGACAGTCTTAGCTTTAAAGGGTATTGAGGCGTATTTTTGTTATTTTATTCCCCTTCTTCCATTTTGTTTAACGTCAGTTCTATCATCCCTTCTTCATAATCAAGATTGAAATTGCTTGAGATGCACATGGATGGTACATATGGAGGAGGGATTGATTTTTCCATATGGGATTTCAGCACTTCAAGGGATGAGTCATCAATGCCTTCCCCGTGAAGGACCAAAAGGTCTGGTGCAATCGTACTGGATAAAGTGGTCATGAGAAGTGCGACATGTTCAAGGTAGTCCTCTTGCCGATTCTTCTCCTTATTCTTCCAATCAATGCCAAGGGGAATATAGCTGATTTCACCAGCAAAGTTATTTCTTCCCCGATGAACATCTCCATTTATCCAGATTCCACTTCCCGGAGGATATTTCGTAGGAAAATAAAGATAGCATACGGTTCTTACTGCATTTTTCGGATGTCTTCTGCAATATCCGGATACCGCAGCGTTGGTGTCATTTTCAAAAAGGACGATAAAACCATATTTTTCCTTATAGTATTCTGTGAACCGAACACCTGTGATTCCTATATAGTCATTGATGGAAATTCCGCTTTTTGGCTCTATACCAGGAAAACCAAAACCGATGGCCTTGATGTTCGGATAAACTAAGATCAGTCTTTCGATAATGGGTTCAAAGGATTCAAGCTTAAGGGCTTCACCGCTCATCTCTTCTGCGGCAAGGATTTCGCCTAAAAGGTTGATGACTCTGATGAAGATGACATCCCGACCGTTTTTTTCATGACCATAGATAATGATCGCCTGAGAGAAATCCGCATTGATCTTATAGCCTCTTGCCGGACGCCCGCCACTAGAAGGGAGCATCTCATCGAGGAATACCTCGTTCTCGTATAGAAGTTCGTCGAGAAGTGTTCCGACGGTCATGTTGGTGAGTCCGGTAAGCTCTGAAAGCTGTGCTTTTGTTGCAGACTGAAGGGTCTTCAAAGCATTCCGAAGGGCGTTTTTATTAATTTCTTTCATTAGCGTCATGCTGCCTTTTTCTGGATTCATCATTTTCACCTCATTACTTTTTAAATCATCTTTAATAAGTTTATGTTACGTTCAAATAAAGAGAAAGTCAATGAAATCATTCATGAACAAATAGAATCTGCATCCAATGTTTATTCAAGGTTCATCCTCATTATTTTTATCCTTGAATTTACCGCGTTTCTTTTTAATAATCGATGTTGAACTAAAAAAAGGATGAGCCATAAGGCTCATCCTAATCTCATTTTCAAATTCAATTCCAAAGGCTTTTAAGGCACTTTGAGTTACTTAGCATAATCAACTGAACGGGTTTCTCTAATCACATTGATCTTGATTTGTCCAGGGTATTCCATTTCTTCCTCTATTCTCTTCACAATGGATCTAGCCATCAACATGGCTCCCGCATCGTCTACGACTTCAGGTTTAACAATGATTCTAATTTCTCTTCCAGCTTGAATTGCATATGACTTCTCTACGCCTTCATAAGAATTAGCGATTTCTTCTAGTTTTTCAAGTCTCTTGATGTAGTTCTCTAGTGATTCACGTCTTGCACCTGGTCTAGCTGCGGAAATTGCATCTGCTGCTTGTACCAAAACTGCTTCTAGTGAAGTCATCTCTACATCCCCATGATGTGCGCCAATAGCGTTAACTACAGCAGCGGATTCGTGATATTTCTTTGCCAGGTCTGCACCAATAATTGCATGTGGTCCTTCAACTTCATGGTCAACGGCTTTGCCGATGTCATGCAGTAGTCCCGCTCTCTTGGCAAAAGCGATATCGAGTCCTAGTTCTGAGGCCATAAGTCCTGCCAGATTAGCAACTTCAATAGAGTGCTTTAATACATTCTGGCCATAACTTGTTCTGAATTTGAGTCTTCCAAGTAGTTTTAAAATCTCTGGATGAATACCGTGAATTCCAACCTCAAAGGCAGCTTGTTCGCCTTCCTCTTTGATTTCATTCTCTACTTCTTTCTTCGATTTCTCTACCATCTCTTCGATTCTCGCAGGATGGATTCTTCCGTCAACGATCAGTTTTTCAAGTGTAAGTTTTGCTACTTCTCTTCTGATTGGATCGAAACTGGAAAGGATAACTGCTTCTGGAGTATCATCTATAATGAGATCTACGCCAGTCAGGGTTTCCAATGTCCTAATATTTCTACCTTCACGTCCGATAATTCTACCCTTCATTTCATCGTTTGGCAGGGTAACGACATGTACTGTTGTTTCAGATACATGGTCTGCTGCACATCTTTGAATTGATGTGGTAATAATTTCTCTAGCTTTTTTGTCAGCATCTTCCTTTGCTCTGGATTCCATTTCCTTAACCATCAGGGTAATATCATGCGATACTTCAGACCTTACTTCTTCAAGTAATATCTGCTTAGCTTGATCACTCGTCAGACCGGATATTTTCTCCAGTTCGGTGCGCCTTGATTCGAGCAGTTCTTCAGCTTGTTTTTCCTTTGTAGCAATATCTTGGATTTTTTTGTTAAGAACTTCTTCTTTTTTCTCCAATTGATCCAATTTCTTGTCTAAGGTTTCTTCTTTCTGAATTATTCTTTTTTCCTGTCTCAGAACTTCGTTTCTACGCTCTCGGATTTCTTTATCTGCTTCAGACTTTAGCTTAAATGCCTCGTCCTTTGCTTCTAAGGAAGCTTCTTTCTTAAAGGCTTCTGCTTCTCTCTTTGAATCGTCAACAATCTTAATACCTTCTGTTTCTGCTTTGCTAAGGATTTCCTTAGCTTTTTTCAATTTACTATTCGCTAAATATAAAATAATGGCACCGCTGACTAATACTGTAACAATACCTGTTATGATAATAGCCATTTGTTCTGTGCTCATATTTACACCCCCTTGCTTTATTTTCTCATTTTTTTAAGCTAAAAATGTGAAAGCTTGGAAAGTGCATATAATTCTCACTGAGATAATGATAAACCAATACAAGTTAATTGTATATCATCCCTATTTCCATGTCAAACAATTAATAATAAAAATTGTATAAAATCTTTTCGACTTAAAGCTTAACAGTCTTAAAGTGTCTGCCCGTGCGACGATTTGAAATCAGCTCGCTGAAAATTAAAGAAAAACAGGTGATTAACACCTGTTTTTCAGTATAAAATCCTATGCGTTTTCTGTGTTTGGTTTTTCTTTGGTTTTCTTTTCTTTTTCTACTTTTTCTTCAACATTCAAAACATCTTCAGTAGCTTTAACCTTTACAGGCGCTTTTGCCAAAGGAAGTGCATGCTTGCTTCTGATTTTGTTTTCAATTTCAAAAGCCATGTCTGGATTCTCGCTAAGGAAGATCTTTGAATTCTCTCTTCCCTGTCCAAGTCTCTGTCCTTCATAGGAGAACCATGCTCCTGACTTGTCTATGATTTCTTCATTGACACCAACATCAAGGATGTTACCAATTTTGGAAATTCCTCCATTGTACATGATATCAAACTCTGCCATTTTGAAAGGTGGAGCGACCTTGTTCTTGATAACCTTTATTCTTGTTCTGTTACCAATCACTTCGTCTCCCTGCTTGATGGAATCAATTCTTCGGATATCCATTCTAACTGAAGCATAAAACTTTAACGCTTTACCGCCTGTAGTTGTTTCTGGATTTCCAAACATGACGCCGATCTTTTCACGGAGCTGATTGATAAACAGAATGCTGCAATTACTCTTGCTGACAGCGCCTGCAAGTTTTCTCAGTGCTTGAGACATTAGTCTTGCCTGAAGACCCATATGGCTGTCTCCCATTTCACCTTCAATCTCTGCACGAGGGACCAAGGCAGCAACGGAGTCAACGACAACGAGATCCACGGCATTGGACCTGATTAGCGCTTCTGCGATTTCCATCGCCTGCTCACCGGTATCTGGCTGTGAAACTAATAGATTTTCGATATCAACACCAAGTCTTGCTGCATATTGAGGGTCTAAAGCATGTTCTGCATCGATAAAGGCGGCGATTCCACCCAGTTTCTGGGCTTCGGCGATACAATGCAGAGACACTGTGGTCTTACCTGAAGATTCAGGTCCATATATTTCAATGATTCTTCCTTTGGGTATTCCACCTATTCCAAGAGCGATATCCAATCCGAGGCAACCCGTAGGTATGGAATCAACGTTTAACTTTGAATCTGCCCCAAGTTTCATCACGGAACCTTTTCCAAACTGCTTATCAATCTGTGACATCGCAGCTTCTAGAGCTTTCATTTTATCTGCATTTATGTTAGCCAAATCCTTCACTGCTACTCAAAATATGGACAACTCTACCCATATCGAGATTATTCCCTGTTCAACGTGTCTGATTTCGTAGCGATAAATAGCCTACTACTCTCATTTGATCTAACACTCCGAGGGCGTAAATTCCCAACTAGCCATTGGTACATCCTTACCATCGCGTGATTATGCGATCTTGTAAGTTTTAGCTTCTCTAAGATTGATACTCGCCTGTAAATCCCGATCCATGACCAGTCCACATTCACCGCAAACATAAGTCCTGTCAGAAAGCTTTAAGTCTTTCTTGATGTTCCCACAACAAGAGCATAGCTTAGACGATGGGTACCATCGGTCTACAATTCTAAGCTCAATATCGTTTTGCTTGCACTTGTTTGTCAGTTTAATTCTGAACGCATAAAACTTCTGCTGCTGGACGGCTTTCGACAGATGACGATTTTTCATCATCCCCTTAATGTTTAAATCCTCGATCGTAACTGAACTTGGCTTTTGTTCTACGATTTCGGAAACACATTTATGGAGATGATCCGTACGAATATTCGTTAATCTCTGATGAAGCTTCTGTACCTTGATGACCTGCTTATGGATATTTTGTCTAGTAGCTTCTCCTTTTTTCGTTTTATTTGATTTTTTAAGACAATCATATTTTCTTGAAAGCCTTACTTGTTCGCGTTTCAATTTCTTTTCTAGTTCTTTAACCTTGGAAGTCTTGTTGATATTCTTTTTTAGGACTCCATTACTGATGATTGCAAAATCCTTTATCCCTAAATCAATTCCCAGGGGTTCTGTCTTAGGCTTGTGGTTCCTGACCTCTTCCACTTCACAAACCATGGATACATAATATCTTCCTGCCTGCTGTGTGACGGTGCCGTTGATGACTTTTGCATTTGTTGGGATATACCCGAATTCTTTTAGTCTTACCCATTTGAGCGTAGGGATATTCACTCGATGACGTGCGATCTTCCAATCGGTCTGATTGTTCTTCGGAAAATATAATCCGACTTTGGATTTTCCTTTTTTCTTGAATCTGGGAAATCGTGCTTCGCCTTTAAAGAATTTCTTAAAGGCTAACTCGGCATTGCAAATGGCTTTTTTCCTGGCCTTGCTGCCGCAATCGCTAATCCATTGGTATTCATCCAGTACTTTGACTTCGTTGTTGATATGCTTGTCAAAGTCATTGGCGGACATAAAGGCCTTATCCCTGTCCAACTTGCCGTCTTTGAAGTCCTGATAAAGAGATTGGTTCTTGGCAAGATAAGCGTTGTAAAGCCATCTGCAAACGCCGATCGATCGATTAATCTTCTGTTTTTGCTGTTCTGTTGGCTTTAGTTCCACTTTGTATACTCTTTGCAATCTCTTCATCCTCCTTTGAAGATATTCAATCACATTAGGGTATACTTGTCAGTGTTCTGGGGCGCTATAGCGACTCTTCTTGTGTTTTTGCAATACTAGAACATTCGTTCAATTATTATTATAGGGCATATTTTTTTTGATGTCAACCTTCCTAACTACTAATAATTATACTAGTTAAGGGGCTTTTTATTCTGGTTTTCCTTGAGATTTTCCATATATTTTTTGATTTGAAGAAGGATCTCATCATCGCTGTCCATTAGTTCGGCAATGGCGATATGATCTTGTGCTGCTTTGTAATCTCCGATGTTGATATAGCACATGATGAGGTTTGTCAGGATTTCAATGGTTCTGATTTGTTCAAATAAGGCATGAAAGTAATTGATGGCTTTCGGATAATCCCCGATCGCAGCATAATTTATTCCAAGCTCATTCAAAACATCCACATAGGCGTTGTCAATGGCTAAAGCCTCATTTAAATAGTAGACGGCTTTCTCATGATTCTCCAGTAATCGGTATGCGATTCCGATCATGAGAAGGAGCCTTGGATTGTCCTCTTCCCGGTTTAGGATGGGCAAAATGAGCTCCAAAAACCGCTTTGGATCCTCATAAAGGATTTCTTCTCCTTCAAGGATTCTGACTTTCCTATCTAAAAATTCAATTTCCGAAGTGATTTCAGGAATTTCTTCTCCGCCAAGCCTGACATATTCGCGCAGGTTGGTTAATGCACCTTCAAAGTTGCCTTTGAGCCTCAAAACTGAACCCTTGAAAAGATATCCTTCCTTTAGGTTTCTCCCGATAGCTTCTTCAGCATATTCGAGTAAGGCATCCCTATACATTTCCATTTTCAGAGAAACTTCTTCAAGGATACTGAGCGCATTTAACAGAACGTCATCCTCTCCGTGGACATGATAGAGACCAAGAAGATAAATGAGTGCCTCTTCGCTTTGCTCATCTTTCAGAAGCTTTACGACGAGCCCCTTAATCACGGAATCTCTCTTTAGGGAAATGAGAATCCTCCTATAGAGTTCCTTTTGGCCGAATGATCTGTCTGCACCCAGGACAAAATACATGCCTTTAACAAATTCACCGAAGGGTAGTTCCTTTGTCAAATCCTTTGTGATGTTATCTGCGATGTATTCGGGCGACAAAGGAAGAAAAAGATCTTCCTTCAGATCCTGTAGGCCTTCTATATTAAGATTTTCTTCTAGAATTTTCTTGTTGATTTCCAAAAAAATCAGCTTGGACAGTCGTTCTTTTAAGTGATTCTTATATTCCATAAATTCTCCATTTCTGTTGATCCAACATAGGTCTTCTTTATAATTAGGCCTCGAATCCTTGATTTACAATGGCAATGATTTCTTCTTTAAAGGAATCAAGCTTTGACTCGGAATCGACAAGATTATTTCCTTTAACTGCCATATAAGCCTTCATTTTCGGTTCGGTACCTGAAGGTCTTACGACAAACCAAGAACCGTCTTCCAAGGTGTACTTGATGACGTTAGATGAGGGTAAAGTGATGTCTGTTAAATTCCCTGTGCTGATCTCAAGTTTCTTTCTTTCCTTGTAGTCTTCCTTAGATACAGTCTTGACTCCGCCGATCTCCGTGATGACATTTTTCCTGAAGTATTCTATGCACTGAGCAATTTTGCTTTGACCATCTTTACCCGCTAAAGTAAAGGACTTGATTTCTTCTTTGAAAAAACCATATTTTTCATAAATTTCTATTAAGGCATCATACAAAGTCATGCCTTTCATCTTGTAGTAAGTGGCAATCTCGCAAAGGATCATTGCAGCGACAACGGCATCCTTGTCCCGGACAAAAGTTCCTGCAAGAAATCCAAAGGATTCTTCAAATCCGAAGATGAAGGTCTTTTCCTTTGTTTCTTTGTACTCTTCAATCTTTTCTCCGATGTATTTAAAACCGGTAAGAACATCCAAAAGTTCCACGCCGAAATCCTCTGCGATATTCCGAACGCTTTCTGTAGTAACGATTGTCTTGATGACGACTCCGTTTGAAGGAACAGTTCCCTCTTCCTTCATCGCGGTTAAGAGGTAATAGGTAATCAGCATACCGATCTGATTTCCAGATAGCACCTGGTCATTTCCATCTCTATCTTTAACGATGACTCCAATTCGATCGCAGTCCGGGTCAGTCCCAAAAATGATATCCGGTTTGATTTCTTCAGCCATTTTTAGTGCGAGTTCAAATACCTGAGGATTTTCCGGATTCGGATAGGGCGCTGTTGGAAATCTTCCATCTGGAAGTTCCTGTTCCTTGACCACATGGACATTGGTATAACCGAGTTCGCGAAGCACCCTTCTCACAGGAACATTTCCTGTGCCATGAATCGGGGTATAGATCACCTTAAGCTGATTGGCATAATCCCTGACCAAATCTTTCTTGACGGTGAGTGTCTTGATTGAATCGATGTAAGCTTTAAACACTTCTTCACCGATGTAAGTAAGGAGTCCTTTTTCTACAGCCTCTTCCTCGGTGATATATACGACATCCTTGAAATCCTCAACTTCTCCGATTTTTCCGAGGATTTTATCAGCTTCATCATCTGTAACCTGACCGCCGTAGGAGCCGTAAACCTTATATCCGTTGTATTCTTTTGGATTATGGGAAGCGGTAATGACAATTCCTGCACTGGTGCCATAATATCTTACGGCAAAAGATAGCATGGGGACTGGCGCAAGATCTGTATACAAATAAACTTTAATCCCATGGGCAGCCAGAATCAATGCACTGATTTTGGCAAATTCATCTGACTTTATTCTGGAATCGTAAGCGATGGCACAGGATGGATTTTCTACAGTTTCTACCAGGTGCCTTGCAAGGCCTTCAGTAGCTTGCCCAACGGTATGAATATTCATTCGGTTGGTTCCTGCCCCAAGAATTCCACGAAGTCCTGCAGTCCCAAATTCAAGGTCCCTATAGAATCGGTCTTCAATTTCCTTGTCTTCAACTATTGAAGCGAGTTCTTCCTTAAATTCCCTGGAAACAAAATCGCTGTCCAGCCAATGTTTATACTTTTCAATATATGTCATAATAACCTCCCTAATTTACACTAATCTTATTCCTATTATATAATATTCTCTCGCTAAATTCAGTAATTATGCGCTAACTTTGTAAATTGTCTTGGACTGGTAAAGTACTGCATAAATATATTATTGATAAATTGATGAAAACCATCATATTATATACTAGAATGGATGTAAGAAGACTCGATGTGATTTATCATTGCAATGAGGCAAATTTATGCTATTATTATATAGTGATTTTTCACGTCTTTAAACTCGACTTAATACAAGTAGAAATGATTCAACAGAAAGAAGGTGGCTATTAAGTTGTATAAATTGAACCAAAATGAAACCCCTCTTTTTGATGCTCTATTGGAATATGTGGACAGGGATACCATTCCTTTTCATGTGCCAGGGCATAAGAAAGGTGAAGGTATTGAAAAAGCTTTTAAGAAATTCATGGGAGAAAATCCCTTTAAAATTGACGTTACAGTATTTCAGCTGGTGGATTCACTGCATCACCCAACCGGCCCAATAAAGAAAGCTCAAGAACTTGCTGCAGATGCTTATGGATCCGATGCGGCCTTCTTTTCCATACATGGAACATCTGGTGCGATTCAGGCAATGATTATGTCTGTAGTCACCGAAGGCGATACCATCATCGTCCCTAGAAACGTTCATAAGTCTATTACAGCAGGAATTATTCTTAGTGGAGCAATTCCTGTTTATATGCAGCCAGAGCTTGATAAGAAGCTTGGAATCGCCCATGGGGTAACGCCGGCAACCGTGGAAAAAACCTTGAAGGAAAACCCACATGCCAAGGCGGTATTAATTATTAATCCAACTTATTATGGCGTGGCAACAGAGCTGGAAAAAATTGCAGAAATAGTACATGAATATGATATTCCGTTAATCGTAGACGAAGCGCACGGTCCACACTTGGCCTTTAACGAGAAGCTTCCGATGTCAGCCATGGAAGCAGGTGCAGACATCTGTGCCCAAAGTACACATAAAATCATCGGTGCCATGACTCAAGCTTCCCTGCTTCATGTAAAAACGAAGTATGTTAGTGCTGCAAGAGTGCAGCAAATCATGAGCCTTCTCCAGACAACATCTCCTTCCTACTTATTGCTTGCTTCACTCGACACAGCGAGGAAACAGATTGCACTGGAAGGCACTGAACTGCTTGACAAGGCTATAGATAATGCCAATTATCTGAGAAATGAGATCAACAAGATTGATGGGCTTTATTGCTTCGGGAATGAAATCCTTGGGAATCCTGGCGTACACGCTTTGGATCCGACCAAAGTCTGCATCACCTGTAGAGATCTTGGAATTACAGGATTTGACCTCGATATGATCCTAGCGAACAAGTATCATATTCAGATGGAACTATCCGATTTGTACAACACTCTTGCAGTAGGTAGCTTTGGCGATACAAGAGAAAATATCGACAAATTAATTTCAGCCCTTAAAGAGATCAGCGAAGAATATGTGAACAAGAATCAGATTAAACCAGATTTCATTGATGTCCCCTCCATACCTAAGCAGGTTCTGATCCCAAGAGAAGCTTTCAATGCTGAAAAGGAATCCGTCTTGCTTGAAGACAGTATCGGTGAAGTATCCGGTGAATTCCTCATGGCTTATCCTCCTGGAATTCCTGTTCTTTGTCCTGGAGAAGTTATTACTGAAGAAATCGTAAACTATGTCATCGACCTTAAAAAGACAGGCTTATATGTACAAGGAACTGAAGATCCTAGAGTGGAATATATCAAGGTAGTCTCCAGATAATCCTTTCATTTAGTAGAATTTTGATCATTTAATTATAAAAGGCAATCAACAGATTCTGACGATATCTGTTGATTGCCTTTTAAGTTTTCGAATTTCAAACTTCATCTTGAACTTAAAAATTAGGTTCAGTTTCATTCTCTGTCTAGAAAAATATATTTGATTACACCAAAATATTCTCGGGCATAACCTTTTAAAAGCGTTGTAGGAGGCGTTCTAGCTGGAATTCCTACTGCATCTAAGCCAAATCTTTTGGCCATCATGACCCCTCGAAACACATGATAATCATTGGTGACAATGCCGATTTTTTCATGTGCCAAATCAAAATCCGGTAGATTTTTCTCAATCAACTTTTTACTGTAGATGATATTTTGAAAGGTGTTGGTTGAATCATCTTCTAAGAGTATCCTTTCTTCTGATATTCCCTTTTTGATTAAATAGTCTTTCATCGCCGCCGCTTCTGAAATGTCTTCACCTTTTCCAATTCCACCCGAGACTACAGCGAAGGCGTTTTCATTTTTCACGAGATACTCAAATCCGGTTTCCAGCCTTTCCTCTAGCGATGGTGAGGGAACTGAACCGTAAAGCCTTGCGCCTAGGATGATGATTATTTCTGGCTGGCTTTCAACTTTTCTATGGCCATAATAAATAATGACAGATTCAATGACGATAAAAGTAACGATGCATATCGAGAATAATACATAGAGAAATAACCGAAGAGGATGATATTTCTTTTTAATTGGCATTAATTTCTTTTCTTCCATTTAATCTCCACTATGGACAAGACGCACCCATCTTCGTCAATGATTTCATGATAGGTTTCCTCAGGACTTATCATTGACTTTACAGTAATCTTGCCAGCCGGAAGCCTCTCTTTCTTATAGATGATGGAAAGGTCTTCGGGAACATTCTCGATAAGGAAAGACTCGTCACGATCATTCACCATGGACTCCATTGCCCAGGAGATGTAGATTGTGTTATTGACATGACCATTTGAATCAATATCGGAAAATCTTAGATTAAAGGTCTTCTCCTGATCGAAATGGATTCCATTTCTTTTCCTTTGCGCGCTCGTATCCATGTAATTGATAATTTTTTGCTGTTCTTCAGATGGTTCTGGTTGTTCCTGATCGGTATAGAGTGCCTCGACATCCTTTGGAATCTTCACCATCTTACGTTTGCTTATATCAATGACAATCCAGACGGATACCGCATAACCCACAATATTACCTTCTTTATCAGAAACCAGGAAATATCGATGGGAGTAGATATCTTTTTTAAAGATCGCAAAAGTTTTGAAGGTCAGATTCTTCGCGTAATACTTTCCGTCCTCAAGATGGACACGCCATTGATACAAGATCCAGGAAAGCCCTCTTTTTTCCATAAAGCCCGGTTCCATTCCCAGACTTACCGTGTGATACATAGATGCTGTATTGAGCATTTGAACGAATGCATCCATCTTGATGTAAAGAAACCTGTCTGTCTCCTTAAAATCAACAATCATATCTTTAGCATAGTTTTTCATAAAAAGCCTCCTGATTACCATTAAAATGTGGTCCCAATTATCTTATGGACCACTCTATAATTTTTATAATCTTAATTATATGAATATATCCTATAGATTTTAAAAAATTCTTAAGTTATCTTTTAATGATAATTTTATATGGGGAAATGAATAATCCCCATATAGCAGCCATAGGTTGTATCATTCATTTTTGAATGTATACACTTACAGCCACTATATGGGGATTTGGTTAAACAATTTTATACTTGTCTTCAGATCTATTAAGCTTCATATCGATGTCATTTATATAAAATACGGCTGATGCATTCCAAATCATACTGAGGAATGTTTCATCTGCCCTATCTTAAATTCTCAACTAAAACTTGTATTCATCATAAAGTGAGCAAATCATTCCACCACCATATCTAGGGTTTATATTAGAATCTCTGTTCTAACAATTGAGAAGGTGTGGTTTGTACAGTATCTTTAAAGCATCCCATCTCTGAATAATCAGCCTTTGATTTTGTGTCATTCAGCGCCCATTCAGCAGTTGATTTAATGTCACTCAATACCTGCAATGAAGAGATATAGAAATGGACATTTTCCTTTTTGTGATCTAGGAAATCGTTATGCGATCTTGACTTTCTCATACGATCACCTCCTTTTCCTCTAAAAACAAATCTTATCCAATTAATTTATTCTCTCATTCATTATTTATTAAACCATAACCTTTTTGCGAAATTTCCGTAAAATTTATATGAATAAAAGAATTAACTGGGTTGTTTCTTAATTTACATCGAAAATTAAAGCAATAATCAAAAAACCACGAATTTCCCAATCCGGATTTCCTTTGTTATAATAGATAAAATCATTAAACGAAAGAAAAATGGAGAGTAATAAATGGAAGATATATTGATACATGTTGATGAACAAGATAACTTTTTAGGTTATATCGGGAAGACTGAAGCGCATTTAGAAGCCGTAAAACATAGAGCTTTCTCTATTTTTGTCTTTAACGACAAGCAAGAGATGCTTATTCAGCAGCGAGCACTTGATAAGTACCATACACCAGGACTCTGGAGTAACACGTGTTGCAGTCATCCAAGATATGGTGAGAATCTTAACTCAGCTGTTCATCGAAGACTTCCAGAAGAAATGGGGTTCGATACAGAACTTTCTCATGTTCATGAAATGTCCTATAGGGTTGAATTCGACAATGGAATAACCGAAAATGAATATGATCATGTCTTCATCGGTTTTTATCAGGGCAAGCTTAAAATTAATCCGGCAGAAGTGAATGATTATAAGTGGATCAGTCGCTCAGACCTTCTGCATGATATGGATAGGTATCCCGATAAGTATACTTTCTGGTTCAAGAAAATCATGAGTGAATTTGATTTCCATAAAGCAATAGATGTCCTTAAAAATGATGAGATATAAGGC
>JBASOA010000033.1:0-30392 GCA_049657765.1 Clostridiaceae bacterium | reverse complement strand
GGTCAACAACGTTGTATTGTCTAGATTCCTAGGTATTTGCTCATTCCTTGGTGTTTCTAAGAAAAAAGATGCTGCTATTGGTATGGGACTCGCCGTAACCTTCGTTATGGCTATGGCTTCAACAGGCTCATGGCTCGTATACAAGTTTCTTCTTGAACCAAATGGACTTGATTACCTGAAGACAGTCGCATTTATCCTCGTTATTGCTGCACTTGTTCAGTTCGTTGAAATGTTCATCAAAAAGGCAAGCCCTACGCTTTATGAAGCACTTGGAATATACCTTCCACTGATTTCAACAAACTGTGCAGTACTTGGTATTGCACTGCTAAATGTTCAGATGGAACTTAGCCTTTTTGGCAGCTTGGTCAACTCAGTTGGCGCTGCGCTGGGATATTTTCTGGCAATTGTACTCATGGCCAGTATCAGAGAAAAACTCGATCGAGTCTCCAATATTCCAAAATCATTCCAAGGACTCCCAATTACGCTTGTTACCGCAACTTTGATGGCCATGTCATTCCTTGGCTTTCAAGGTTTGCTAAAGTAAGGGGGTAGAAAATATGTTAATGAATATATTAATCCCAGTAGGTATTTTATCTGTTCTTGGATTTGGCCTGGCACTAATCCTTGGCTATTCTGCAGATAAATTTAAAGTGGAAAAAAATCCGAAAATTGATGAATTACTGATGGTTTTACCTGGTGTAAACTGTGGCGCATGTGGTTACGCCGGATGCGAAAACTATGCCGTAAACATCGCCGATAACGGCGCACCACTTACACTCTGTGCAGTTGGTGGACCTCCAGTCGCTGAAAAAATTGGCGATGTCATGGGGGTTAAGGTAAGCACTGTAGATGTTATGGTCGCTTATGTGAAGTGTAACGGAGATTGCAATAAATCTAAGGCAAAGTATGAGTATCATGGTCTTATGGATTGTGTAAGTGCTTCAGCTCTTCCTGGTGGAGGCGCTAAGTCTTGTTCATATGGTTGTTTAGGTCTCGGAACTTGTGTGAATGTATGCGATTTTGATGCGATTGTCATCAAAGATGGAATTGCAATTATCGATGAGAACAAGTGTACAAGCTGCGGTGCTTGCATCAAGGCATGTCCAAAGAATATCATTGAGTCAGTCCCAATCAACTCAAGAGTAAGAGTTGCCTGCAACTCTTATGATTCAGCAAGAGATACTATGCAAAGCTGTGAAGTGGGTTGCATTGCCTGTAAGAAATGCGAAAATATTTGTCCATTTGATGCTATTCATGTGAATAACAACCTGGCAAAGATCGACTATGCGAAGTGTACACAGTGTAATGCTTGTGTTGAGGTTTGTCCTAAGGTGACCATCGAAAACATATTGATGATTAACAAAGCTAAAAGGGATATGACCGCATAAGCAAGTCAAATATATCTATAATGGAATAAGAAGGTCCTTCTTCGGAAGGGCCTTTTATATTGCTCGATTTTAAAAAGGAAGATCTTACAAGTTTTTTAATAAAATTTTGTCAATCCAATCAAATATACAAATAATTGTGATATTATTTAAGTACATATTATTTTTAGCGGTAATGTTGAAAGTAGATTACTATGCATAAATCAATTAAGCATATCAAAGAAAATAATATGGTATTTAATACCGTATTATGCTTTTATTTATATCACATCTGTGATATAATTACTTCAAAAGGGGGTAGAGACTATGGAATGGATTTGGTTATTACTTATAGTCATTGTGGTCATAGTGGATATCAGTACAAGCAACGTTCTCTTATCTTGGTTGTCTATTGGATTTCTTGCTGCACTATTTGCAAGCCCGTATGTCGATTTCCAGTATCAGCTCTTAATTGCAGTTGTTCTTGGCATTATCTTCATTATCATTGGAAACAACATTTCGAAGAAATATATCAAGAAAAACATCAAGAATGAACCAATTTTAGTGGACAAGTACATTGGGAAGACATTTGTTGCAGAAACTGAAATCGAACACGAAACTCAGCATAAAGTTAATGGAATCTATTGGATGCTGATTAATGAAGGTCCTGTCATACACGTAGGTGAACATTTTAAAGTTGTAGAAATCAGAGAAAATAAATTAGTTGTAATAGGGGAGGAAAAGTAAATGCCATATCTTATCATTTTGGGCGTAATTGCCCTCATCATCATTCTGGTACTTCTATCATCAATTAAGGTGGTAAACACAGGGTATATTTCCATATTAGAAAGATTTGGACAGTACTATAAGGTGCTCGAACCAGGCTGGCATGTAATTTTACCATTCGTTGACTATGTGAGAAGCAGAATTTCCATGAAACAACAGATTCTGGATATTCAGCCTCAGAATGTTATTACCAAGGACAATGTAAACATCAGTGTTGATAATGTTATCTTCTATCAGGTCTTAAATCCTAAAGATGCAGTATACAACATTGAAAACTACGTTTCAGGTATTATGTATTCTACGATTACAAACATGAGAAATATCATTGGTGATATGACTTTGGATGAAGTTCTTGCTGGAAGAGATCGAATTAATCTGAAGCTTTTAAACATCGTCGATGCTATTACAGATGCCTACGGCATTAAGATTCTATCTGTAGAAATCAAAAACATCCTTCCTCCATCCGAGATCCAAAACGCGATGGAAAAACAGATGAAGGCTGAAAGAGAAAAGAGAGCAGCAATCCTAATTGCTGAAGGTGACAGAGAGTCCAGCATAGCAAGAGCAGAAGGTGAGAAGCAAAGTAACATCCTTCGTGCAGAAGCGGAAAAGGAGTCTAACGTTAGAATCGCTGAAGGTCTTAAGGAATCGCAATTACTTGAAGCCGAAGGTAAAGCAAAGGCTATTGAAGCTATTTCACTAGCAGAAGCTGATGCTATTATGAGAGTTAATACAGCGATCATCACTTCAGGAACAGATGCAAGAGTTATTGCACTAAAACAAGTTGAAGCGTTGAAAGAAATGGCACTTAATCCTGCCAATAAACTCATCCTTCCTGTTGATACCCTGAATTCCTTAGGCAGCATCGCTGCTATCGCCAACATTATTGGGGAAGCAAAAGGGAATTAGGCCGCATCAATAGAATGAATCTCAATAAATTGAAGGGTGGTGTTTTAATGGAAACAATATTTTTATTGGCTTATGCTGCGTTTTTGATCCCGACTGCGTCATATCTTGTTTATCTGTATATGAAACCTGAGCATAGTCTCCATTATGGAAGAAACTTGACCAGCCTTTCAAAAAGCACACGGATGATTAACAACGAGAAAAAATGCGCTCAGCTTGAAATATCAGTTCTCATGGTCATCTTATTTATGGTCACTTGTCTCTATCTATGGATGGTTTCAGTTACATTTTAAGTTTAAAAGATCTACAGTATAAGTTTGTTTATTGGATTTAAAATCGAAACACAAAAAGCGAACCATCAAATACAAATTAAAGTTCATAAAATATTCGGCATAGTCGTGAATTGCGACTATGCCGATTTTTTTGTTAGCCGAATCGATGACATCAATTGAATTATAAGGGTTAAAAGGATTTAGACCTTTAGTGATGAACTTAAATTCAATCGGACGCGGAGAGGCAAATGGTTATATTCCTTTGCCCAAAGGCGAAAAGCGCGAAATATTAAAATTTTAGAAAATGTAATTTACTGGAAATGACTGCGAAAACGAGGATGAGTTTGCATTAAAATCAATGCGTTATTAAAGATATTTGTTATTATCTCACTTTTAATATATAATAGTATATATATTTTACAGGAGGTACAAAAATGGCAATTAGTTATAACAGGTTATGGAAACTGCTAATTGATAAAAACATGAAAAAGAAAGATCTCCAGCGCCTTTCCGGCGTAAGCTCCGCAACAATTTCAAAGCTTGGTAGAAATGAAAATGTAAATACCGAAATCCTTCAAAAAATTTGCATAGCGTTGGACTGTGATATCTGCGATATTGTTGGATTGAAACCGGAGGAAAAGCACGTTTAAATTTTACTTAGAGATAAGAAATGATCAATCAGAACTTTGGGAATATCAGATTTATTGCTGAAGGCTTCAAAGTTCAGCTCATAGGAATATTTTTGCCTTAACTCAGCCTTGTCATTTTTGCATGATGTATAGAACTGTTTAAATAGGTCTAAGTTGAAATACGGAAAGACTGCAGTGTTCACACCTTAAATATTCTTCCAGTAAAATAAATACGAGAATATTTGTAGAAAGTGTAGTATGAGAAAAACGAAGATATCCTAACTCTGGAATATCCTTTATCTCGAGGAAGGGTCACATTTTACATTTAGATGAAAGAGAGGATGATTAAATAGTTGAATTTATTTGTTTCAAAACTTAAAGAAGTTTTATACTCGGTTCTCCCGATTACAATCGTTGTCATGATATTAAATTTTACCCTGACCCCGATGGACACGCCTATAATTGCCAAGTTTCTTATTGGCTCGCTTTTAATGATTATCAGTCTGCCGATCTTTTTACTAGGGATCGACATCTCCATAACCCCAATTGGTGAGCAGATAAGTGAAGTCCTGGTAAAGTCCAATAAGCTTTGGTTGATTTTATTGGGTGGAGGCTTTTTCGGACTCGTTGTGACGATTGCGGAACCCGATTTGCATATTTTATCTAACCAATTAAAGACGATAACAAGTGGGCAGTTCGATTCGAATCTTATGGTGATCATGGTTGCTGCCGGAGTGGGTGCCTTGGTCTCCATGGGAATGTTCAGGATATTAAAGAATATTCGATTGAATCGTTTTATGACAGTTGTTTATCTGATTATCTTAATTCTTGGACTTTTTACCCAACCTGATTTTCTTGGGATAGCTTTTGATGCATCCGGAAATACCACAGGATCGATTTCGGTCCCGTTTATACTTGCGCTCGCCATGGGGATATCCAGAATGACCCGTAGTAATGAAACTGAGGAGAATGACGGATTTGGCATGCTTGGTATCGCTTCAAGTGGCGCTATTATAGCCGTTATGCTACAAGGAATCTTTAGCAAAACGGAACCGATACGTGGAAGTTTACCGATACCAGAAGTAACAATGGATAATGTACTTCTTGATTTCATTCATCATATACCACAGTATATGCAAGAAACCTTAATTGTGATTTTACCGATATTATTTCTCTATTTAGTGATTGAATTGATTTGGATTAAAATGCCATTCTATAAATTGAGACGTATATTTGTAGGAAGCTTTTATACTTATGTCGGTTTGGTTCTATTCCTTACAGGGGTTAACGTTGGATTTCTAGATGCCAGTCGTCAAGTCGGCTATCAAATAGCATCCTATAATAGCCCTTGGCTTTTAGTGCTTACTGGTATGATCTTCGGAATTATCACCATCCCAGCTGAGCCATCTGTGCATGTACTCACTCGTCAGATCGAAGATAATACAGCAGGATCTATTAAGGCACTTACCGTGATGATCACACTCTGTATAGGGGTTGCCGTCGCGGTAGGCTTATCCATGCTTAGAATTTTAATACCTGCACTTCAACTTTGGCATATTTTGCTTCCCGGCATGGTCATTGGAATCGTGTTATCATATGCTGTTCCAGATATATTTGTCGGCATTGCCTATGACTCAGGTGGTGTTGCAGCTGGAACTATGACGTCGGTTTTTATTCTGCCTTTTGCACAAGGAGCAGCGGAAATCATTCCTAGTGCGAGTATAATGCTAGACAGCTTTGGAATCATTGCGTTAATCGCCATGACTCCATTAATCGCTGTACAAATACTAGGCTTGATTTACAAATTAAAAACTCGCCCTTTGCTATCAGAAAGCGAATTGGATGAAGATTTGGAGGAAGATTAATATGGAAAAACATGAGATGAGCTATAGTTTGCTCACGATAATCGTAAACCGTGGAAATGGAAGTAAGGTATTAAAATTTGCCCGCGAGAAGGGGGCAAGTGATGCCAGCTGTCTATTGGGGCTGGGGACTATAGATAACAAAATGCTGAAGATGATGGAAATGAACGATGTAGAAAAAGAGATTATTCTTATCGTCGTACCTACTTCCAAAGAAAATGAATTGCTAAATCAATTGAACATGAAATTTAATTTTGAACGAAAAAATCATGGCGTAGCATTTACCATGCCTCTTGCCGGTATTTTGAAAATGAAAAGAGATGACTTAGTCAGATGGCATAATGATCGTGCGGTACAAGAGACTCAAATGGATTATGTATTGTTATTTATTATTGTAGACAAAGGCAATGCAGCTAATGTTATTCAAATCAGTCAAGATAACCGCTACTATGGGGGCACTATCATTAAAGCTCGTGGATCCGCCGATAAAGCAAATATGGTGCTGGATATGATCGTCAATAGAGAGAAGGAAGCGGTATTAATCCTAATGAAAAGAAAGAATGCGAATCACTTGGCAACTCTCCTCACGGAAAAGCTACACCTGGATCAGCCTAATATGGGGACTTTGGTTCAAATCGGTGTCAGCAAGACAATTGGTTTGTTTCAGAATCGTAAGCAAGAGGAGGCATTGGAATGAATAATTTTATGATGATTGCTATTGTTCCCTTAGGGTATGCTGATAAAGTGATTAATGCAGCGAATGAAGCAGGAGCTACGGGTGCAACAACTCTACGTGCGAGAGGTGCTCATAATTCTGCAAATGAAGGATTGTTTAGTTTTAAAATTGAACCTGAAGAGGAAATCATTCTGATCATCGCAACTAAAGAGGTTGCTAGTTTGGTCTCTGCTAAAATACATGAAGAATTTGATCACAACTGTGCTCGCAGTGGTTCAGTTTATATTCTCCCAATATTAGATTGAATACGAAGAGGAACAGAGCAATAAGATACTAATTCGCTAAAGCGAGAAATGAATAAAGGTATTAATGCTGGACTTAAGTGAAGGCTACTTTATAGGTTCTCTTTTTTACAATACTCTTCTATAATAAGTGTAGATATATTTAACGGGGGTGTGACATGATATCAAAAAATGCCCTGATTACAGGTGCAACGGGTGGAATAGGAGAAGCAATCGCGAGAAGACTCGCCGACCTAGGATATTCGTTAGCTTTGATTTATGGGACTAATCATTTAAAGGCAAAGGAACTAAAAAACGAACTGGAAAAATCTACCTTTGTTAAAACCTATTCCTGTGATTTTAATGACCTTAAAGACATGAATAGCATGATGGATGTCGTTATGCGAGATTTCGGATCTTTTCAGGTGGTCATCCATGGCGCAGGGATATCTTCTCGTTCCATGTTCCATGAAACAGAGGATGATATTTTCGAAAAAATAATGAACATCAATATAAAGCCTCTATTTTATATTACAAAAAGAGTCGTTCCTGACATGATTGAAAAATGCAATGGTGACATCATCAGCATTTCTTCCATTTGGGGGTCCAGGGCAGCCTCTATGGAGATTGCTTATGCCATGACCAAAGGAGCTCTGGAACAATTCACTAGAGGCCTTGCTTCAGAGTTATCTCATATGAACATCAGAGTCAACGCCATCGCTCCTGGAGGAATAGATACCGCGATCCTCAATAACTTATCTAAGGAAGAAAAAGAGATATTCATCGAAGATATTCCATTTAAAAGACTTGGGACACCACTTGAAATTGCCGATGTGATCGAATTTTTGATTTTAAAAGGAAAATATATTACGGGTCAGGTTCTAACCATAGATGGTGGATATACCTTATAACTGCAAAAAAACTTGAAGAAAATCCAAGCGAGCCTGCTTGATTTCCCTCAAGTTTTTTCTATGCCTATTTAATGTTTTTCAATGGTGTATTCTTCAAATTTGATGGTAAACACAACGCCATTGTCTTCATTTTGTATAGAGAAGTCGAGGTTATGTTTTCCGAGAATATTCTTGATGATCGACAGACCTAATCCAGAACTTCCATTTTTTCTTTGCCTTGATTTATCTTTTTTATAAAACTGTATCCAAATATTCTTGATTTCATCCTCATCGATGTGGGCTGGGGAGTTTTTGATCTTTAGAACCATTTTTTGGTTTTCCTCTTTTAAGGATATTCTGATGGTTTCCTGAACATCCTGTTGCAAGTCACTGTAGCTTACTGCATTCTTGATGATGTTTCTAAGTGCTGTGGCGAGCTTGATCTGATCGGCCTTGACATGGACATTTCGTGTAATGTCATATTCGAATTTAAACTCTTTCGCATATACCTCAACGAAAGGCACCAGACTATCTCCGAGGGTCTTGCTGAGATTTACATCGGAGATTTCAAGCTTGAACGCATTAGATTCGGAGTAGGAAAGGTCAATCATGTCTTTAACCAATTTTTCCATATTTTTTGTCTCATCGAGGATGATGGAAAGGTACTCTTCCTTGTTGTCTTCACCGATTCCATCGATGAGTCCTTCAGTATATCCCTGAATCAATGTAATTGGAGTCTTCAACTCATGGGAAATATCTCGGATAAAGTTTTTTCTCTGATTCTCCATGCGTTGACTCTTTTCAATATCCTCTTCAAGCAACTTGTTTTTTTCATTTAACTCGTTTAATGAGGATTTTAGATTTGTCGCAAGAGTGGACAGGCTTTCAGAAAGCTCTCCAAGTTCATCATTGCTTTTTTTATGAATGGTTACATCAAAATTGAGCTTCGCGAGTTCTTTGGCATTTTCCGTTAATCTTTTGATCGGCTTAGTCACCGTATTGGAAATAAAGACGGCCAGAATGACTACAACGAAGAAACCACCGATAAACACATAAATAAAGAAATTTTTAATTGTCTTTGCTGATTCATTTATCGGAAGCATCGAGCTGATGGAAATCGCGATGATGTCATTGGTATCCATCAGCTTGATTGAGCTTGCCGTAAGAAAATATTTAATACTGCCATCCGTCCTTGAGTATTCGCGGCTGATGATTTGCTCATTTTCCAAGATGTTCACTGCCAGTGAGGGGTCACGATTTAAATCCGTAAAAAACCGATTGATGATTTCTATGGAATCAGAATCGATTTTTGTCCCACCATAGGCCATATACTGAAGTATGCCATCTTTGGAAAAGATGAAAAGCTTCGTAAAGTTATTCGTTTCAAAAGAGTTGATGGCTTCGATAAATTCGTCTGCAGCCTGATAGTTTTCATCTCGGAAAACCTCCAGGTTATCAGCCAGGGCGTTTTTCTTTGTATTCGTATAATAATCCTCAAAATAATAGGACATAAACAGCATAGAACCTAAGAGAAGGAGAGAAACAAGGACAATAATAATCAGGGTGAGCTTGTGAGATATTGACTTAATCATTCACTTTCACCTTAAACCTGTAGCCATACCCTCTAACCGTCTCAATATAGGTGTTTGCCTCGCCAATTTTCTCTCTAAGCCTTTTTATACTCGTATCGATCGTCCGTAAATCGCCTTCATAGTCATAGCCCCAGACTCTTTCAATGATCGTATCTCTAGAAAGGACGATATCTTCATGGTTTACAAATAGGGATAACAGTTCAAATTCTTTTTTTGAAAGACTGACTTCTTTATCTTCAACGAAGACTCTTTGAGAAAGTTCATTGAGGCTCAGTATGCCATAGAATTTATCCTTTGTCTTTCCACTTTCCTCATCAATGCGAGAAAAGAGGGCATTGATTTTTAGGATGAGAACTTTTGGAGAAAATGGTTTGGCAATAAAATCATCAGCGCCAATTTTGTAGGCATTAACCAGATCTTCATCCATAGTTTTTGCGGTTAAAAAATAGACGCGAGTATCTTTCTTTTTCCGAAGATTTTTAAGCATTTCAAAACCATCCATAAATGGCATCATAATATCCAAGAGAATAAGGTCGTAATCTTTATCCAAAGCCTTTAAAAGCCCTTCCTCGCCATTACTGGCCAAATCCACTTCATATTCTTCATTCAAAAGATAATCTCTGATGAGATTCCGTAATCTTTCTTCATCTTCGACGATTAATATTTTTCTTTGCATTTTATTCACCTATTTCAACAAATTCTATTTTAAAATCAAAATTCTTATCTTAAAGAGTAGACCAATATCAAATCAAATATAGATTTTGTTTTTATCATCTTTATCGCTTCTCATGAAGTGAACTTCTTTCACCAAATCTCGAATGGCGATATTCATAGCGTTAGGTTCCACTTGAGTAAGACTGACTCTTAAGACTTTTTTATCTTCTTGCCTGGTGAAATCCCTAATATCCCTAAAACGATATCCCTTGGACTGCAAACTTTCCATCAACGCCTTCAGCATAAAGTCTTTAGGAAAATAAAGGCTGGCGTAAAGTCCCAAATCCGGCACATGGAAATCGAAGGGAAATCCCTTAAGCGCATTTTTGAAAATCATGATATTCTGTTTAATTTTTTCTCTTTGATACGACATATCCTTCGCGTAGCTGTCACTTTTTAAATAGTTCAATAGAACAGCCTGACTTAAGAGTGCAGCGCCCTGATTGAGGTATGTTGCACTATAGGAAAGTTCCTTGGAAAGTTCTATTGGAACGGTTAAGGCAGCAATCCTTAAGGTGGGGCTTACGGTTTTACTGAAACTTCTAATATGAAGCGTCCTGTCCGGAGCCAGGCTGAAAAAGGTTGGTCCTTTTGAAAATTCATTGACATAGTCATCCTCAACGATATAAAAACCATACTTTCTTGAAAGCAAGACTATTTCCTGCAAATCGTGAAGGGACAGGTCAGTTCCTAATGGATTTTGATTTCTTGACATGGTATAGAAATACTTAATTTCTCCTGTTTTTACCTTTTCCTCAAATTCTGTGAGGTCTATTCCACTTAAATTACGCTCTACTCGATCATGGGCAAGACTGTTAAGTTCAAGATACGAGAGGACGATATTATACGTAGGGTCCTCGACCAATATTTTTTTCCCATTTAGAGGCATTCCAAAGATTAATCTGAGCGCACCTTGTGCGCCATCCGTGATTAGGATGGATTCTAGCGGAAGCTCATCCTGATGATGTTCTTTAAGAATATGCTCACGAAGAAGATTGTAACCCATGGGGAAACTATAATTTAAAAGCGTCTGGTTCTTCTCGTTCAAAACCGCCATATAGATTTTGGTCAGAGATTCCAAGGGAAGTGATTTACTGTTAGGAACTCCAGTATAGAAGTCATACTTGTTTTCTCCATGAACTTTTTCTCTATTGATAAAGTATCCACTTTTGGGGGCTGAAAAAACAAGACCGAGCGTTTCAAGTTCATTGTAAGCCTTGATTACGGTAGAGTTAGAACAGCCAAATTTTATTGCGAGTCCGCGAATAGAAGGAAGTTTGTCGGTATAGATGTCCTTATCGATTTCCCGCCTTAAATAATCCATGATTTCTGTAAATTTATATTTCATCATTTTTCCCTTTTACTACCATTGGTTTTCTTCTATTATACCACTAGAAGAATATGCTTTTAAAAGGTGTTCTATCCATTTGGTTACACTTTATTGCCGTTTTTGTGGTATATTAGGATATATTCTATTTTAGTCATGAAGTATGTCACTACTGTGACGAACACTGTCTAAAAATGAAATTGGACCTTTAAGGAGTATGATAAACGTGAAGTTTTATGAAATGCTGGTCAAATATTACGATGATATTTTTCCGATGAACGATGAGACCTACTCATTTATCCGTCAGGACCTTATCGAAGGGGACAAAGTACTCGATGTGGCTTGCGGTACAGGAACATACACCATTCCTTTACAGAAGGAAGGAATCCTTGCTTTTGGCGTAGATCTTGAAGAATCTATGATAGAGCTGGCTGTAGAGAAAGCCAAAAAGGAAGGCGTACGGAGTGATTTTGTCGTTGCGAGCATGTTAAATCTTGACCTTGTAAGTGATGGTGACTTAAGACGAATTTTCATTATTGGCAATTCACTTGTTCATTTGAAATCTCTGGATGAAATCAGGACCTTCCTTATGCTTTGTTATGAGCTTCTAATGAGCGGAGGAGACCTGATTATTCAAATCATCAATTACGATAAAATATTGGATAATGATATCAAATCCCTGCCAACAATTGAGGTGCCCGAAAAGGGAGTGACGTTCAGCCGGAATTATTATTACGACCTAACTTCCCACAGCATTGAATTTGCTTCAAAACTTACAGTTGATGGTGAAGTCCAGGAATCTTCGGTGTATCTTTTCCCTTTAAGAAAGGATGAACTCATGAAGGAACTTGAGAATGCGGGATTCAAAGAGATATCGACCTATAAGAATTTTAAAGGCGACCCATATGAGAAAGAGGCCATGCCTCTCATTGTGAAAGCAAGAAAATAATCATGAACGAAAATAAAATGGAGTGCTTGCGACCTATGATTAATTACAATAAAATTCAACTGCCTAATGGCATGACCCTGGTAACGATTCAAAAACCTGGCCAATTATTTTCTCTTAACATGGCAGTAAATATTGGATCATTAAATGAATCCTTAGAGGAAAAAGGAATATGCCATTTTATCGAGCATATGCTTTTTAAAGGCACAATTTATCAGGACAATGAAGAACTCAATAAATCTATTGAAATGCTCGGCGGAGACTTTAATGCCTACACTGACCATATTTCAACAGTTTTCACCGTTTCTGCATTAAAAGATGAATTATCAAATGCCTTTAAAATCCTAAGTGAAATGGTATTGAATCCAGAATTTTCCGTAGAAGAAATGGAGAAAGAAAGAGGGGTAATTCTCTCGGAGTTAAGATCCTCACTGGATGATCCTGAGGAGATTACGCATAAAAACCTCTACTTCAAAGCCTATGAAAACAGTCCGCTGAAATATGATGTCATCGGACTCCATAAGACAATTTCAAGATTTTCAGCAGAAGACTTGAAAGCCTTTCATCAAAAACATTATATTCCAAACAATAGCACACTAGTGCTGGTGAGTGAATTAAGTGATGAAGAGGCAAAAAAACTGGTTCTTCGTTACTTTGGACATTGGAAAGAAGGAACCCTCAAAAAAACAAAGTATGTCTTTGAGAAAAACCAGCCAGGTTACCACACCCTCTACAAGGATATGGAACAGTCAACATTAGCTTTGCTTTATTCTTTTGAGGTTACGGAAAAAGAGAAACTTCCATTGAGGGTTCTTAATTTCAAATTAGGGCAAAGTGGAAATTCTATTTTGTTTCGTGAATTAAGGGAAAAAAGAGGATTGGTCTATGACATCTATTCTGACCTTGACCTCACGGAGAATATCCATAATCTGATCATCTATACCCAGTTAATGGATTCTACCCTCGATAATGCACTTGAAGTCATCGAAAAGATCTTGGAAGATATAAAAAGGAAAGCTTACTTTCACCCCGAAGACCTTGAAGTAATGAAAAAAGTGATGAAGACAAGTATATATAGCACACTGGAGAATATTCATGATTTGTGTTCTTTCATCCTGGATGAATTGCTCAATAATGAAGATCCTCTTGAATTCCAAAAAGACCTTGAAAAACTCGAAGAAGTTACATTGGATGATATTGTGGAAGTAGCCAAGAAAATATTCAATGGACCTACAGTTTTCAAGCTGAGGAGTGAGGAACATGCCGAAGATCACGCAGATCAGTGAAAACAAGAAAAACAAGGACAGGGTAAGTATTTATGTGGACGATAAATTTGTCCTGGCCTGTCATAAGGAACTGGTCTATAAAAAAGGAATACAAAAGGACCAAGAGGTAGACGTTGAGCTTCTTAAAGAAATTGCTCAGGAAGATGATTACTTTAAAGCCAAGGATATCGCATTCAGATTCCTGGAAAAAACAATGAAAACAGAGAGCCAGCTCAGAGAAAAACTTTTAGATAAGGAATTTGAGCCTGTCACCATAGATCGAGTGGTCGTTCTACTGAAAGAGTATAACCTGCTGGATGATCACAAGTATGTTTTCCAATTTTTAACGGAGAAGCTTCGAAGCCGCGGCTTAAAGAAAGTCACTTTCGAACTTCACCAAAAGGGAATTTCGAAGGAAGTTTTGAATGAAGTCCTTGAAACCATGGATACAGGAAGCATAGAAGAGGAATCATGCTTTAGGGTAGCAGAGAAGAAATTCAGGGAGATCCAGAAGAAAGAGCTTGACCATTACAAGCAAAAAAACAAACTTTATGCATTTTTGGCTGGAAAAGGCTATGATTATGAAACCATTAACTCGGTAATCAGACGCGTCATGGATGAGGCGATTGAAGATTAAAGTTACAAAACTGGATAATATACGAATAAATATGAGCTGGAATTGACTAATTTATTTATATTTTAAGTTTTTGTACTTAAAATAAGTAAATTGGTCATTTTCATTGATGTAAAAAATTAACTTTGATAAACAAATAATTAACTTTTATCTCTTTAACAATTATTTGATAATGATATAATTATGGATATGCTTAGAGGTCGTATGTATACTGCCTGAGAGGAGACTACTTATGTTAGATAAATTATATTTGGGATTGGATGTAGGTTCCACTACAGTTAAAGCTGCAGTGCTGAATAAAAATACAAATCTGATCTACAGTACCTATGAGCGCCATTTTTCGGATATCAGAAGTACTGTTGTCAGTGTAATCACCAAAATCCACGAGAAATTTGGTGATAGGGAAGTACACGTTGCCGTGACCGGATCAGGTGGACTATCGGTATCCTCATGGCTAAAGATAGACTTTATACAAGAAGTAATTGCTTCGACCATGGCTGTCGAAGAATTCATCAGCGAAACTGATGTCGCCATAGAACTTGGAGGTGAGGATGCTAAAATCACCTACTTCGACGGTTCTGTCGAGCAGAGGATGAATGGTACCTGCGCTGGAGGCACCGGAGCATTCATCGACCAAATGGCATCCCTTTTAAAAACCGATGCCACAGGTCTTAATGAACTGGCAAAAAACGCTGAATTTATTTACCCCATCGCAGCGAGATGCGGGGTTTTCGCCAAAACGGATGTCCAGCCACTGATCAATGAAGGGGCAAAAAAAGAAGATATTGCAGCCTCGATTTTTCAGGCTGTCGTCAATCAGACCATCTCAGGACTTGCTTGTGGTAAACCCATCAAAGGTAAAATCGCATTTTTAGGGGGGCCACTACATTTTCTTCCAGAACTTAGAACGAGGTTTGTTAAAACCCTTGGTCTTTCTCCTGAAGAAACCATTGTGCCAAAAGAAGCGGAACTTTATGTGGCTATTGGAGCCGCCTTATCTTCCTATGATAAATTTCCACATATGCTTAATATTCTCATGGAAAGATCAAACCGCTTAAAAGATGTTTTCAAGAAAGAAGTCAATAGACTTGCACCGCTATTTGAGACAGACGAAGATTTACTGGAATTCAAAGAAAGACACGGGAATGCCGTCGCGAAGAGAAAGTCTCTGGAAACTTATGCCGGTCCTGCGTATCTTGGCATTGATTCTGGTTCGACAACCTCGAAGCTTGTTCTCGTTGACGAAGATCTTAATATCTTATATTCGTACTATGGGAGCAACAAGGGTGAACCACTTAAGCTGATCTCGAAGGTTCTTTCAGATCTTTATAAGTTACTTCCACCTGAAGTTTATATTGCGAGAAGTACAGTCACTGGATATGGTGAAGGTCTTATTCAGGCTGCGCTTAAAATCGATGAGGGAGAAATTGAAACCATTGCCCACTATGAAGCGGCTAATCATTTTCTTCCTGGTGTTGATTTCATTCTGGATATCGGCGGCCAAGACATGAAATGCCTTCGGATAAAGGATGGGGCGATCGATTCCATCATGCTGAACGAGGCTTGTTCTTCGGGCTGCGGTTCATTTATCGAGAGCTTTTCCGAATCCCTAAATTGTCAGGTTAGAGACTTTGCTGTGGAAGCTGTCAATGCAAACGAACCTGTTGATTTAGGTTCAAGGTGCACGGTTTTCATGAATTCAAGGGTAAAGCAGGCACAAAAAGAAGGCGCATCCTTAGGGGATATCAGTGCGGGATTATCCTATTCTGTCATCAAAAACGCACTATTTAAAGTGATCAAGATCAGGGATCCCAAAGCCATGGGGAAGAAGATCATCGTACAAGGGGGAACCTTTTATAATGACAGCGTATTAAGGGCTTTTGAACTTATTTCTGAACGTGATGCAGTAAGGCCTGATATTGCTGGCCTCATGGGTGCTTTTGGTGCTGCAAAAATTGCACGGGACAGGACAAAGGGTGAAAAATCCACAATCCTATCCCTAGATAAAATCAGCGAACTTTCTCCAAGAACAGAGATGAGGCGCTGTGGCCTTTGTACGAACAACTGCCCATTGACAATCAATATTTTCAAGGAAGGTGCTGGAGAGTATATCACCGGAAACCGATGTGAAAGACCGCTGAATCTACCGAAAAAAGAAGCGCTTCCTAATCTTTTTGATTATAAATATAAACGGACCTTTGACTATAAACGCACTTTTCCAAAGGAAGAGGCTATCGGAACCATTGGCATACCAAGAGTGCTGAATCTCTATGAGAATTATCCCTTCTGGTTTACTTTCTTTAACAAGTTGAAGTTCAATGTGCTCCTGTCGCCAAAATCCTCCAAAGCCTTGTATGAAAAAGGGATGGACAGTATTCCCAGCGAATCCGTATGTTATCCAGGAAAGCTTGTTCATGGACATATTGAATACCTGGCAAAGAAAGATGTGGACTTGATATTTTATCCTTGCCTGCCTTACGAAGAAAAGGAAGACAAATCGGCAAATAACAATTTCAACTGTCCCGTCGTCACGTCTTACCCTGAAGTCATTAAAAATAATATGGATGTGCTTGCACTTCAAAAGATAAAATTTGTTAATCCATTCCTCAATTTCTATGACCAGAAACAAATGTACATGAAGATGGTTGAAGTGCTGAACAAGTATTTTAAGGTCGACGAAAATGCAGTTAAAGAAGCGCTGACCTTAGCTTACGCGGAAGTTGAAAGTTATAAGCAGGATATCAAAAACAAGGGTGAAGAAACCCTGAAATACCTTAAGGAACATGGAAAGAAGGGGGTTGTGCTTGCCGGAAGGCCTTATCATGTCGACCCTGAAATTCACCATGGAATTCCTAACTTGATCCCAGAAAGTGGCATGGCGGTGCTGACAGAAGATTCTGTTGCGCATCTAGGCACAGTCCCAAGGCCACTAAGGGTTATCGACCAGTGGACATACCATAACAGGCTTTACCGAGCAGCTGCCTTCGTCGGTACACAGGAAAACCTCGAACTCATTCAACTCAATAGCTTTGGTTGTGGTCTAGATGCAGTAACAAGCGACCAGGTAGAGGAGATTCTTAAGTCAAAGAACAAGGTGTTTACCCTGCTTAAAATTGATGAAGGGAACAACCTTGGTGCTGCCAGAATAAGAGTCCGGTCCCTCAAAGCGACCATGGAAGCGAGAGAAAGAAATCATATCAAAATTAAAGATAACCCCATCGTTTATAACCATCCGATTTTTACGAAAGAAATGAAAAAGAAGCATACCCTGCTTTGTCCTCAGCTTTCTCCAATTCATTTCAGATTCATTGAAGCCTCGCTGAACTACTCAGGATTCAATGTTGTCGTTCTTCCGGATACCGATTATAAGGCCGTAGATGAAGGGCTTAAATATGTCAATAATGATGCCTGCTATCCCTCAATTCTTGTCGTTGGTCAGGTGATCAAGGCACTGAAGAGTGGAGAGTATGATCTTGAAAACACTTCCTGTCTGATTTCTCAGACGGGTGGGGGATGTAGGGCAACGAATTATGTCGCATTCCTCCGTAAAGCGCTCAAAGATGCAGGTTTTGATCAGGTTCCTGTAATCCCACTTTCGGTTCAGAAGTTTGAAAAGCATCCTGGAATGAACTTTGATGTAAAAACCTTAAACCGATTACTTCAGGGAATTATCTATGGCGACCTTCTCATGAGGCTTCTCTACAAAGTCAGGCCTTATGAGACAATTAAAGGTTCAGCTAATGAGCTCTATGAGACAATGACGCAAAGGGTGATTAAGGACCTTGAAAGTCCAACCATCAAGAAGTATAACGACAATATCAGGCTCATCGTAAAGATGTTCGATGAACTTGAAATCAAAGCAGAATCTAAACCTAAGGTTGGCCTTGTTGGAGAGATCCTAGTCAAGTTCCATCCAACGGCGAATAATTCAGCGGTAAAGGTCATCGAAGATAACGGCTGCGAAGCTGTGATGCCTGATTTTATGGATTTTCTTCTCTACTGCGCTTATAATAATGTGGCCAAAAGAGAATACCTCAACGGAAGCTTTAAGAAATATGCCGTTGGAAAGACCTCCATCGCCTTCATTGAAGCTTATCGAAAAACCATGAAGGAAGCTCTTGAAAAATCAAAGAGATTCACGCCGCCTTCAACGATTGAACATCTCGCCCATTTGACTGAGGATGTGGTTTCCATCGGAAATCAGACTGGTGAAGGCTGGTTCCTCACCGGGGAAATGCTTGAACTCATTGAAGAAGGTGTCGAGAACATCATCTGCATGCAGCCATTTGCCTGCCTGCCAAATCACATCACCGGAAAGGGTGTCATCAAGAAGCTTCGTGAAGAGAACAAAAACGTCAATATCACAGCCATTGATTATGATCCTGGTGCCAGTGAAGTCAATCAGCTCAATCGAATTAAGCTCATGATTTCGATCGCGTTCAAGAATCTGAACAAAAATCAGGACCTTGAAGATAAGGAAAACAGCTTGACAATCATGAACAGACAGATATAATATATTTATATGTATAAAGGCGTTGAAAAAGAGGAGTACCCATGAGGATGTGAAAGAAAGGAAGACCCTAGGCTGTAAGGTTTTCTGACATGAGACATGGCGAAGGTAGCTTTTGAGCTTCTGGACTGAACTAGAGTAAGTCTGGACGGTTTATCCGATCGTTAAATTTTGAGAGCCCATGAAAGTGGGAATAAAGGTGGTACCGCGAGACTTCGTCCTTTTCAGGATGAAGTCTCTTTTTTTATACATGCGATTATGCTGAAATATAATCCTTAGGAGGAAATATGGAAAAGAAGAATTTAGAAACGACATACAATCCCAAAACGTTTGAAAAAAGAATTTACAAAGACTGGCTTGATAAAGGTTATTTTACCCCAAAGGTAAATAAGGATAAGAAGCCTTATACCATCGTCATGCCACCACCAAATATTACAGGCAAACTCCACATGGGCCATGCCCTGGACCTTACACTTCAGGATATGCTGATCAGGTTTAAAAGGATGCAAGGCTATGAGGCACTATGGCTTCCAGGAGAAGATCATGCTTCCATCGCTACAGAAGTTAAAGTGGAGAGTGAACTGCTGAAGGAAGGTCTCGTTAAGAAAGAAATGGGAAGAGAACGCTTCCTTGAAAAAGTTTACGAATGGTCAGAAGAATACAGGGAAAAGATCAGAGACCAGATTAAAAAACTTGGATCTTCCTGTGATTTCACGAGAGAAGCTTTTACTATGGATGATAACCTTAGTCTTGCTGTTAGAGAAGTCTTTGTTAAGCTATATAATGATGGATTAATCTATAAAGGGAATCGGATCACCAACTGGTGCCCGAAATGCGAAACCGCACTCTCTGATGCTGAAATCGAATATGTTGAGCAAGATGGATTCTTCTGGCATTTTAGGTATCCGCTGACTGATGGATCAGGGTATGTTGTTATCGCGACAACAAGACCTGAAACCATGCTTGGGGATACTGCTGTTGCCGTACATCCAGATGACGAGAGGTTCAAGGCTATTGTTGGCAAGACCGTTATGCTTCCTCTGGTAAACCGTGAGATCCCTATTGTTGCAGATACTTATGTTGATATGGAATTTGGTACAGGTGTAGTTAAGATTACCCCTGCACATGATCCAAATGACTTCCATGTTGGAGAGAGACATCACCTCGACATGATCAGAATCCTTGATAACAAGGGAACAGTCAATGAACTTGGTGGCAAGTACCAGGGCATGGACAGATACGTGGCGAGAAAAGCGATCATTAAGGATATGGAAGCTTTAGGACTTCTCGAGAAAATTGAAGCGCATACCCATAATGTCAGTACCCATGATAGATGCGGGACGATCATCGAACCGATCATCTCCAAGCAGTGGTACGTCGCCATGAAAACGCTGGCTGGACCAGCCATTGAAGCGGTAAAGAGCGGAAGGACCAATTTTGTTCCCGAAAGATTTGACAAGACTTACTTCCATTGGCTTGAGAACATTCAGGATTGGTGTATTTCTAGGCAGCTTTGGTGGGGACACCGGATTCCAGTATATTACTGTGAGGATTGCGGTGAAGTGATCGCCAGTGTCAATGAACCTAAAAACTGTCCAAAATGTCACTCAACGAATTTAAGGGAAGAAGAGGATGTTCTTGATACCTGGTTCAGTTCTGCACTATGGCCATTCTCCACATTAGGCTGGCCAAACGAGACTGAAGACCTGAAATACTTCTACCCGACATCAACACTTGTTACCGGATATGATATCATCCCATTCTGGGTCATGAGAATGATGTTCTCTGGAATCTACAATATGGGTGAAGTACCTTTTGATACCGTATTTATTCACGGAATCGTTAGGGACTCCGAAGGCAGAAAAATGAGTAAGTCTCTTGGTAATGGGGTAGATCCACTGCTCACTATCGATGAGTATGGCGCAGACGCTTTAAGGTTTATGCTGATTTCAGGAAATGCTCCTGGAAGCGACATCAGATTTTATCCTGAGAGAGTGGAGGCTGCAAGAAACTTTGCGAACAAGCTTTGGAATGCCTCTAGATTCGTGCTCATGTATATCGACAACGACCTCATTGAGACCTATAAGGATAGTGAGAATTATTCTTTGGCAGACAGATGGATTTTATCCAAGGTGAATAACCTGATCAAGGAAGTTACCCAAAACTTTGAGAAATTCGAACTGGGTGTTGCCCTTGCCAAGGTATATGATTTCCTTTGGAACGAACTCTGCGACTGGTACATAGAACTTGTAAAACCGGTATTCTATAACGGAACCGATGAAGAGAAGGGAGTAAGCTACAGGGTAATCAGGGATGTGCTGATCAAGGCGCTGAAACTATTGCATCCGACTATGCCATTCATTACAGAAGAAATCTATGGTTACCTCGGGGACAATGAAACCATCATGCTTGCTTCCTGGCCAGAATCTGATGAAAAATATATCGATCAGAACATTGAAAACAGCATGAATGGGGTTATTGAAGCCATCAAGGGAATCAGAAACCTGAGACAGGAAATGGCTGTTCCAAGCAAGAAGAAATCAACGCTCTATATCCTTCCAAATAAGGGAATGGAAAGTGCATTTGAAGACTCCAAGGACTACTTGCTTAAGCTTGCCTATGCAGAAGAAATCGTGATCCTTAAAGAAGACATGAAGGACCAAGGGAACGTTTCACTGGTAACTTCAACCGCAAGACTATACATCCCGCTGCTTGACCTCGTAGACAAGGACAAGGAACTGGACAGACTTTCCAAGGAAAAAGAAAAGCTGATGGATGAAATCGACAGAGTCGAGAAAAAGTTAAACAATGAGCGTTTCATGGCAAAAGCCAAGGAAGCTGTTGTCGAGGAAGAAAGAGCCAAGGGCGAAAAGTACAAGGCTATGCTTCAGGCGGTAAATGAAAGAATTGATGCGCTGAACTAAAAGCGTAACAATGAAAAGAAGTTCAAAACAGGCGAAGATTCCTAAATTTTAAACCTGTATAATCATAAAAATCCATTGGGTAAAATCAATGGATTTTTATTGCAGGGTAAGTTTTCTTGAATCTCTATGAAAACTAGGAGATCCTCAATATTTTGAGAAAGAAGGATACGGATTTGAATTATGAAGAGACCTTGTTAGAATTGCATAATACCCCAAGACTTCCCAAGGAAAAGAATCTGGACCGCATGAGGCTCCTCATGGAGTTACTCGGAAATCCGGAAACAGAACTTTCTTTAATTCATGTTGCTGGAACCAACGGCAAGGGGTCGATCTCAAGGATGCTAGAAGAAGTTCTTCTTCAAAGCGGATATAAGACCGGGCTCTTCACTTCGCCTTTTATTTTTGACTTCAGAGAAAGAATTCAGATCAACAATGAAATGATTCCAAAGGACAAGGTTGTTTATTACTATGAGAAGGTTGAAGAGGCCTGCCAGAAAGTTATAGAAAGGGGACAACTACATCCGTCGGAATTTGAAGTGGTTGTCGCCATGTGCCTGCTCTTTTTCAAGGATGAAAAAGTGGATCTTGGAATTATCGAAGTTGGCATCGGCGGACTTTATGATGCAACTAATATCATCAGTCCGATTTTGTCCGTCATTGCATCGATAAATTACGATCATATGGACATTCTTGGAAAGAGCTTGGAAGAGATTGCCGTCCATAAAGCCGGAATCATTAAGCACAATCCAACAGTTTCCTATTCCCAATACCCAGAGGTCAGGAAGATTCTGATCGAAAAGGCCAAATTAGAAGGTTCAAAGCTTGTTTTTGCCAGCAGCAAAGAGATTACATTCCTATCTATGGAAGGGAGCCGTCAGATAATTAAGTATGTACTTCCAGGGAAGGAAGATATTATCGTAAAGCTTAATCTCCTTGGAATCCATCAGATGCTCAATTGCGGAGTAGTGCTCCTTGCCATTGAAGAGTTAAGAAAAATCGGGTTTTCGATTACGGATGAACGCCTTAAAAAAGCTTTGGAAGACGTAAAATGGCCGGGCCGAATGGATATGATTTCCTCAGAACCGCTGATCATTATTGATGGGGCACACAATATGGATGGAGCGATAAACCTTCGAGAAAGTATGGCGTTTTATTTCAGGGACAGAGAAATTATTCTTATCCTCGGTATCCTTGGAGACAAGGATGTGGAATCCATCGCAAGCGTCTTATCAAAAGATACTAAAATTACGCTCTGCATTACACCGGAATATTATAGAGGGAAAAACGCAAAGGAGCTTTATGGCATGATTAAGGATCAGGTCAGGGCAGAATCCTGCGACACTTACGACGAGGCTGTGAAGCGTTCTCTTGAACTTTACAAGGAAGGCGATGTGATTCTTGTAGCAGGCTCTCTTTACATCATAGGGGACATAGAAAAGGCATTTAAAGCACATCTCTGATCTATGTGTGGTTTTTCCTTCAGGAAATCAAAATATCTTCCAATAAATAAGGTGAGAATACAATACACAACTGAAAACAGGTAAAATCAAGAAGAAATTATCTTCCTGATTTTACCTGTTAATTTTATTAGTCTTAGGATCATTTACTACAAGTACAATTTAGTAGATTTATAAAATGCTGATTAACTTACGCTGAATATACGGCAATAATAAAGCTAACCGTCGCCAACAAATTACCCAAACAATGAAATACAATGGAGATGTATATATTTTTCTTTTTCCATGCAAGCCATGTAGCAGGGAAAAAGATCGAAATTCTAAATAGATTACCAAAGGGAAGCCAAAGATGATATAAAGAAAATAATACAGTAATGATAAGCGGTGCAAAATTGCCAAATCTACTTATTTTAGACGTAAGGTATCCTCTAAAAAACAGTTCTTCTATAATGGGTCCAACAAAAACATTAAGAATGAAGTAAACAATGCAAGTTAGAAGTAAAATACTTTCTGAAAACTGTTTTAGATATTCTATTTTTTCCCAGTCGAAATAGACAGGCATACGCCGTGTAAGCTGACTCAAAATTGGAGCAAACAACTGGTTTTCCAAAGGCGCCAGGGTGATAGACATTATTCCTGCAAAACCAAACAAAAAGGCTCCATATAAGCCTATTTTCCACCAACTCATTTTATTATAGTTTTCAAATGCACTTTTTAAAGAATACCTGCCATATTCCTTTTTGCTAGCATTTAAAACTACACCAAGCTCAAATGGAAACAAAATAAATAAGGCAACAAGATAAAAAAGCAACCGTGAAGGAATGGCATGGGTTAAAGTGCCTGCAATCAGATAGATAATCGTCAGGATAAAAGAAGGAATGAAAATCATGAACAGTGCCTTTTGTAAACTCATTTCTTTTTGAACGTTTATTTCATCGGTTGTCATAAGTCACCTTGCTTTCTCATATTTTGGTTAGGTTGCGTTACAAGTTTTTATCACTAAATTTTATTAATGATGAGCTTTCTTCGGCTTTGTCCTACAATTTTAAATGGAGGATAATTTTTCTGCCACGTTGAATTATACTATTACCTGATTATTTTGTTTAAACCCTTAACTATAGCAATTATAGCATATATATTATTAGAATAATATTCAATAACCCTTTGAACTTCCACTTAATTCATCAATAAAATTGCGCAAAATAATAGATAGCACTGGAAAGAATTTTTCTTCACCTTGCTATCTTATTAGTTTACTTTTTTATAGGTTTGTTAGTCTTTTTTGTTTCCTTAATCAGTTCCTTATAAAGGAGCTCATAAATATTGAAGGATCGTTCTTTCCAATTCGCCACTGCTCTTTCAGCCGTTTCCTTGGTTGGAAAATTCATGTTGATCGACAAGATTTCATCCTTGTTTTCAAGTGCCTTAAGATTCACAAGATAAGATCCTTTAGGGCCTTCGCTGATCTCATGGGTGATGGTCGTTTCTTTGATGAGGTAATTGATATTTTCTTTTAAATAACGTTCGATGATCGTTCTTTTTCTTTCCTTCAAACGGTTCATGAACATGCCCAGAACCTGAATTCCATTTTCTGTGATGGAGATGAATTCCTTATGATTTAATATCTCCAGTTTGATAAAATCGGCTTTAACCAGTTCATCAATATAAAGCTGAAGTTCAAAATAATTCATGTACACACATTCAAGGATGACATTTGAGAATTGGTCTCTCGTCAAATTTAATTTAGCGCTATTAAGCGTATATAAGATCAAAAGTTTATTTTCAGCTAATGCATTATCCAAGGCAATCCCTCCCCGTGACTAAATCTATCATAACGACATTTTCTTCATTTTACAACTCAAAATTAAGAAGACCCCGAGGTAAAAGGGACGAATTTCCTGATAATTGGCGGATTATATCACTATATTCGAATTAATAATTCCATATAGACTTGTAATCGAATACAACTTTGATATAATTAATGGGGGTTATCATAAAGGATATATGCTATTTCAGGATACAGGGGGAATTGAACTTGGAAGAAACAAATGACAACATCATCGTTTTGGAAGGATATTTCATCGAAAAACCAGTATACAGTCATATCATTTTTGGGGAAGAATTTTATGTAGCCCCACTTAGTGTCAATCGATTGAGTGATTCAAAAGATATCTTAAATATCACGATATCGAGCAAACTTTTGAAAGATATTGAATTAAAAAGTGATGTCTATACGAGAGTTACTGGACAGCTTAGGAGCTATAACAAACTATCGGGAAGTAAAAATAAACTTCTGTTGACAGTTTTTGCCAAAGAGATTTCATTCCCAGTTGAAATAGCTGAAGAACCAAATCTGATCCTGCTCACAGGATTTGTATGCAAAGAACCCGTATACAGGCATACACCTTTTGGAAGGGAAATCACTGACCTTTTAATTGCTGTAAATCGGCAATTTAATAAGACGGATTATATCCCGGTATTAGCTTGGGGGAGAAACGCAAAGTTTTCTAAGATGTTTAAGGTAGGAGATAAAATCCATATACAAGGAAGGCTCCAATCCAGGAAATATGATAAGATCGTAGAGGATGGAACGCTCATCAAGAAAACTGCATATGAGGTATCCTCTTCGTTAATTGATCTCCTTGAAGAAAATGAAGATGATTCGGCAATGGATGAAACCATGACCGTTTCTTAAGAATGATGGTATTTTTTGAAATTTTAGGCTTGTCTTTATTGACAAGTCTATTAATTTGTTCTGCTTTTATTAAAAGCATTTTCATGATAAAATGAATTGAGTAAAATTTAATGGAAGGAGGTTTACAATGGAAAGTTATTTAGGCTTTTCCGCCATATACGATAAGCTGATCAAAGAGGATATTGATTACGAAGAAATCGCTGAATTCATCTTGAATGAGGCTAAAGATAGAAATAATTATTTAGACCTTGGTTGTGGGACTGGGAACCTTTCAGCAATCATAGGGACGCACTTTAATGAGACCTATCTTGTAGATTTATCTCCTGATATGCTTACTCAGGCTGAAGATAAATTCAATGAACTTGGAATCAGGCATCGGTTATTTGCAATTTCCATGTCAGACTTTTCCTTTGATCAGACTTTCAGTTTGATCACGTCCTCAATAGATGCATTGAATTACCTCCTGACGGATGAAGAACTTCAATCATTTTTCGCTCATGTTTACGATCATTTGGAAAAGGATGGGGTATTCATCTTTGATATCAATTCTGCTTACAAATTAGAAGAAATCCTCGGAAACAATAATTTCGTCTATACAGAGGACGATCTTGTCTACACCTGGGAGAACTATCTGGAAGATGATATTCTTGAGATGTACCTGAATTTTTTTATCAAGACAGGAAAATTATATGAGCGAGTTGAAGAAGTACATTACGAAAAAGTTTATACACTGGAAGAAATTTTATTCCAATTGGATAAAGCAGGGTTTAAAGAGATCAAACTCTCTGAATCCTATGGTCAAGGAGAAATCCGAAAAGAAACAGAAAGAATTACATTTACTGTAAGAAAAGAGGTTAATCATGGATAAATTAATACACGCCACTGCCCAGAACGGCAGTGTCAGAATCATCGCTGCCGAGACGACAGACCTTGTAAACGAGGCTGTACTGAATCACAATACAATGCCAACCGCATCTGCTGCTTATGGAAGAATGCTTACTGCAGGGTCTCTCATGGGGTCTATGCTGAAGAGCGAAAAGGATTCAATAACGGTACAGATTGATGGGGGCGGAATTTCAGGTGGAATTCTTGTTGTCGGTAGAGCTGGAGGAAATGTTAAGGGTTATATCGTCAATCCGGATGCAGACCTTCCTCAAAATGCAAAAGGAAAACTTGATGTTTCTGGAATCGTCGGAATAGATGGAAAAATGACCGTCATTGCAGATTATGGTATAAAAGAGCCTTACTTAAGCTCAGTGCCAATTTATACAGGGGAAATCGCAGAGGACCTTGCCTATTACTATACCGTTTCAGAGCAGACACCTTCTGCAGTAGCACTTGGTGTACTGGTTGAAGTGGATGGCACTATCAAAAAATCAGGCGGATTCATCATCCAAATGTTGCCAGGAGCAGATGAGATGCTTGCGGACCTTCTCATGTACAGATTGGAAGAGATTCCTAACCTGACTACACTTCTTTGTGATGGGAATACCATTACTGAAGTCATCAAGTATATCTTTGAAGGAATGGAGCTTAGTATTCTCAGTGAAACGACACCTCATCTCTATTGTGATTGTTCAAGAGAAACCGTGGAGAAGGCATTCATGTCCATCGGAGAAAAGGATCTTAGAGAACTCTATGATGAAAATTTGGAAGAAGAACTTGTTTGTCAGTTCTGTAATACAAAATACAACTTCACTCATGAAGATATCCACAAATTGCTTGAGGAAATCAATTCACATCGATAGGATTTTCAATATGAACTAAATTTGCAGTTAACACAATCTAAACAAAGAAAGAGATGATCATTTGACGTTTAGATTGTGTTATTTATTTGCACTGATATTCTTTTGCAAAAGACTTTGCGTGCCAATGCAAAACAGAGATTATTAAAACGGTTTCTCAAAACCTGGAATTAATAATAATTCGAAAAAATTTAACCACAAAAAATTATAAATGATGAGAAACACTTGATTTATAAGGTGAATTCTGTTTTAATAATCTTTGTGTTCAGAAATACGAGGAGGACTAATAATGAATAAAGCTCAGTTAGTAACAAAAATTGCAGAAAAGACCAATTTTACAAAAAAAGATTCCGAGAAGGTACTTAAAGCAACCATCGAGACCATCGTAGATGCGCTCACAGGTGGAGACAAGGTGCAACTTTCAGGTTTCGGAACATTTGAAGTGAAGAATAGAAAGGCTAGAGTTGGCAGAAATCCTAAGACCAATGAAGAAATTCAGATTCCTGAATTTAAGCAGCCAGCATTCAGAGCAGGAAAAGATCTTAAGGAAATCATCAACGAATAAAGATCGAATTAAAAAATCCAGTCATGAAAATGATTGAAATAACAATAAAAAGAACAGCTTTGCTTAAAGCTGTTCTTTTTATTGCTATAGATTAAGTTTTGCGTTTGCCTCTAGGATTATTTCTTTCTTTCAAAATAAGAAGTATGAAGCAGGTGATGAGCAAGTTCAGATCCTGGTTCGCCAAGGAATTCCTTGTACAGTTCCTGTATCGCTGGATTCTCATGAGATTTCCTCAATTTGAACTCCTTATCGATAGAATAGATACTATCTGCTCTTTGCTTGAGGATCTCGAGGTTTCCATGATGGTAAGGTTGTCCACCACCGCCGATACAGCCTCCAGGACAAGCCATAATTTCAATCGCATGGTATTTGCTGTTGCCTTGCCTGATACTTTCCAGAAGCGTTCTGGCATTTCCTAGGCCGTTAGCCATAGCGATATTGAGTGTCAAATCTCCAATTTTAACTTCAGCTTCTCTTAAGCCTGCAAGTCCTCTGACTTCATGGAAATCCACATTCTCTAAAGATTCTCCCGTCAGTTCATCTGCTGCGGTTCGAAGAGCCGCTTCAATGACACCGCCTGTAGTTCCGAAAATAACGGCAGCACCAGTAGATTCTCCAAGAGGATTATCGAATTCTTCATCATCGAGGGAAAGGAAATTGACCCCGGCTTCCTTGATCATTCTACCTAATTCTCTAGTTGTGATGACGATATCGACGTCCTTAACCCCTTTAGACTCAAGTTCAGGTCTCTCAGCCTCATACTTTTTCGCTACGCATGGCATAACGGAAACAACGATCATATCTTTTTCAGAGATGCCCATCTTCTTCGCGAAATAATGCTTAGTGATGGCGCCAAACATTTCATGAGGGGATTTACAGGTTGATGGGATATCCAAGAGATCAGGGAACTGATGCTCGAAGAATTTCACCCATGCTGGGCAACAACTGGTGAGGATCGGAAGATTTTTATTCGCCTTGATCCTTTCGATCATTTCATAGGCTTCTTCCATGATGGTCAAATCTGCAGCAAAGTCCGTGTCGAAAACATAGTCGAAACCAAGGCTCTTCAGTGCTGATACAAGCTTCCCTGTAACAATGGTTCCTGGTGCAAGTCCAAATAGTTCACCGATGGCAACCCTAACGGCAGGGGCAACTTGAACTACTACAGTTTTGTTTTTTTCTTCAAGGGCTCTCCAGACCTTTGGAACATTATCGATTTCAACCAATGCTCCAGTAGGACATACTGCAACGCACTGTCCGCAGAATGTACATACAGTTTCATTCATCGGTGCATGGAAAGCTGGTCCAACGATCGTTTTAAATCCTCTGTCTACGCCAGAAAGGGCATGGACAGTCTGGACATCATTACACATGGTTTCGCATCTTCTGCAAAGGATACATTTTGAAGGGTCGCGATAAATCGCTTTGGAAGACATATCTACAGGATAGGAGGACATTTCTCCTTCATACCTGATTTGCTTGATTCCCATATCGTGGGCAATAGACTGAAGTTCACATTCCTGATTCTTGAGGCATACCAGACAATCTTTTGGATGGTCTGAAATTAAAAGTTCAACCATGGTTCTTCTGGCTCTTACAGCCCTTAAAGAATCCGTCTTGATCTTCATGCCATCAAATACAGGAGTGGAACAAGAAGGTGCCAAATTCCTACGTCCTTCGACTTCAACAACGCAGGCTCTGCATGAGGCGACCTTATTGACCATTTTAATATTATGTAAATCCAGATGACAAAGGGTAGGGATATCGATGCCGATTTCTTTTGCGGCCTGCAAAATCGTATAGTCCTTTGGAACTTGGATGACTTTATTGTTTATTGTTACTGTTACCATTATTATTCCTCCCTATACAATTCTTACAGCCTTGACAGGCTTCACAGGACAAGCGGTATAGCATGAGCCGCACTTGATGCAGATGTTCTGGTCAATGACATGTTTCTCTCTGACTTTGCCAGAAATTGCATCTACAGGACAAGCTCTTGCGCATTTTGTGCATCCTATACAGGTATCTGAGATTTCGTATCTCAGTAGATCCTTGCATACGCCTGATGGGCATCTTTTGTCGGTAATATGAGCTCTGTATTCATCTTCAAAAAATTTAATCGTACTGAGCACTGGATTCGGTGCTGTTTGGCCAAGGCCACATAGCGAAGTATCCTTTATCGTTTCTGAAAGCGTGATGAGTTTCTGAAGGTCATCTTCTTCGCCTTTACCCGCAACAATCCGATTTAGGATTTCGAGAAGTCTCTTATTTCCGACTCTGCACGCTGTACATTTTCCACAGGATTCTTCAACTGTGAAATCAAGATAGAATTTAGCGATATTTACCATACAG
>JBASOA010000032.1:0-2101 GCA_049657765.1 Clostridiaceae bacterium | reverse complement strand
GTGTAAGATGGCGTGAGTAAACTTCGAGAATTTGAAGATTCTACAGTATTTTCAGCCTCCCATGTGGTTCAAGTCATAAAACAAGCTGGTAAGATTGCTACGCACATAGGGCCCTGCTTAATTCTTTTAGATCGATATTTTCTCAGTGTTCCAGCCTTAAAGAAAGCCATGGAATTTGTCGATGAATCGGGCAACCAATTCCCCAAATAATCTAAGACATCCCGCCGGCCTGTCCTACTACTTGGAATTTATCGAAGTCCATAAGCGGTATATTCTTTCTTCCTCCGGCTTCAGCAGCCAACCAATACGACATAATTTCATTAAGCTCAACTCTAAATATCTTCCTTAACGCTAACATTTCAACGATGAAGAAACTTGTTCCACCAAGGGAACTCCACTCGGTAAGATAATCAAGCTGATGTTGCTCAATGTTTCTGAAGTTTCGCACCCAGTAAAATGGCCAAAATTTAAGCCTGAAAACGGTTCAAAATATATCTGAAATCCGCATGAACACTCATTTTCTGTTATAATTAAGTATCAAGCCAAATCAACCAAAAAAGAGGTGTTATCATGCGGAAACCTGTCAAAGAAATTGAAAACGTACTCCAAAATCATGGTTACTCGATTAACAACATTATATGTGATGTTATGAAGACCTTCAAGCTTAAAACACTGTGCTGGCAAGTTAGCTTTCAAAAACAGGCGGGTTACAGTACTTCGGAAATCCTCACGCTTATGTTGATGTTGCCCCTAATGTTACTGAAAAGTGTCCACGCTTTATACAAAAGTGATTTTCAAAAGGTTACCTCTATGAAAAAAGACTCCATCTATCGACTTAAAAATAATGAAAAAATGCCTTGGAGAGCATTACTACTCGTTATGGCTAAACAGTTTCAACGATTGGTGAATCCTACGAACGAAGTGGATGACAAGTCCGCCTTCATTCTGGATGATACGACTCTCGCCAAGACAGGTCGAAGAATTGAACAGGTTAGCATGGTATTTGACCATGTTGCAGGGAGAAAAGGTAGTAAACTAGGCTTCAAAAATCTCACACTTGGTCTATTTGACGGTAAAATCTTTAAGCCTCTGGACTTCGCCCTTCATTCGGAAAAGGCACTAAAGAAGGCCAGACACCGCAAAGACCAGTACAAAAAGCAGAGAGATCCAAAATCTGCCGGGGCGAAACGTATCCAGGAATGCCATGTCAGCAAAATTACGAACGGTCTTGACATGCTGAAACGGGCTGTAAAACAGGGATTTAAGGCCAAATACGTGCTTGTTGACAGCTGGTTCAGCAGTCATGAGTTTATTCAAACGGTTCGGAAACTGGGCAAAAATCCGATGCATTTGATTTGTGGAGTTCGTAAAGATGGTCGCAAGTATCTCTACAAAGGGGATTCCTTCAACGCCAAGGAATTGCAAAGCGTTTTAAAAAACGAGGGTCAAGAAAAACGTTGTCGGAAGCGAAATACCCGTTATTTCGAAGCCGTTGTTGATTATGAAGGAATAGGGCAAGTTAAATTATATTTTTGCCGTTTTCCCTATCAGAAAAAATGGAGGTTGTTTCTCTCGACCGACACATCCCTCAGTTTATTGAGCATGTTGGAGATCTACAGCGTTCGTTGGAGCATTATCTGAGTAGTTGGATAATTCCCCACCTTTTAAAATATAGCGCTTTGAACTCTTGAATACCAAGGTTTTCATCCGATAAATTGGTGACTAGGACCTCCTCAACCTCGGAATCTAACATAAACCGCAGAACACGTACCTTGATCGGTTTTCCATCGACTTTTATCTCAACAATCTGATCGGGTTCCATAGCTTCATTGACTTCCTTCATCGATTGATTCTTGACACGCATGAGATATTTCACGCCACTGCCTTCTAAGTAAGCGAAGAACTTTCGTGAAGGATATCCCCTGTCAAAGAGTATCAGATCATTTTTCAACCCCATCTGTTTTAATTTCTCAATCAATTCGATGGCTATGTCCCTTTCGCCAGTCGTATAGGTTGTGATTTTTGAGGTGAGGATCATGTCATTTTCAATGTCATAGATACAAGACGCCTTGGCACGGGCTAGCTTTACAGTCTTACCTTC
>JBASOA010000031.1:0-10315 GCA_049657765.1 Clostridiaceae bacterium | reverse complement strand
TAGAAGGTTTGCCGTCCATCGCTGGAGGGCCTGTCCCCTAATTGCTCGGGAACATGGTTTTCTTGATCACTCAAGAAGGTCTTTGGTTTTTTACCTATATTCTGTTTAATTTTCAAAGAACTAAGTTTTTGTGTGCTGCTCTCTCAAGCGACTTGTCTATCCTATCATCCGCTGAAATTGTCGGTATTTCTATACAATTCGATCTAGAAAGATTATCCGCTTTGTTCTGCTATTTTCACGAAATCCCGCGGTTGTCCGCGTGAGGATACGCACGGTCTTGTTTTCGGAAAGTTACTATTTAACAATCAAGAAAACAACCAAAATGTTACTGCAAACACGGATTTTCAGCTTTAAAATTCTTTTTAAATTCGTATTCTCAAACTTTAATTACCCTTAACCCTATATTTCAGCATTTATTATGCAGCGATAACAAAAAGCTTTTTTCAAGCCATTACTCCATTACCTGTTCTTACAAACAACCTGACCCGCTGTGTAGAAATCTAGCTCCGATCCATTCTTTAGTCAACGAAATTTATCTTCTATATAATAGAGGACATTAATCCTCATAGACTTATGTTTTTACCTGCTCTATAAATCATCTTAATTTCTATCGAAGTTCTCATCTCTTTCTTTCAATTGCAAAAGGATAAATGACAACCTGAAGTTTAACTAAACAATTTCAAGTCGCAATAAAAGCTAACGTTCTTAATGACATCGATCTTTTTTCACATACCAGTTCCTACTATATAATGTAAGACTACTTCGTAATCCAATTATTGATCATTAAGGATTCTTCCTACTTTGCAAGTATTATCAATTACCTTAACTTCATTTTGAATTTGGAAAGAAGTAATCTCTTGCTCTGTATTTGGTTTTCAGTATTGGGATGCTAACCAATTGGAATCGTTGTCTTTATTGCTTTATAAGTTTATTCACTCTATAATAATATAGAACAAATATAGAGTGAAATTTAATAGGAATTGGTAAGATATGAATATTGAAATTATAAAAAGCATCATCTTGAATATTGGACTCCTTATCGTTATCGCGGAAGTACTAGCCAGGGTCCGCATGGTCAAGCGTTTCATTATTGGAAACCAGAAGTCTGTCAAAGATCAAATAGCGATGGCTCTGATCTTTGGCTCCATCAGTATTTTATGTACTTATATGGGTTATGGTGTGAATGGAGCCTTTGCCAATACTAGAGTCATCGCAGTGATGGCAGCCGGTCTTATCGGAGGTCCCTTTGTAGGTCTTGGAACTTCGATCATTGCGGGGCTACACAGGTACCTCTTTGATATCAATGGTTTAACAGCAGTTGCTTGTACCATTTCGACAATTCTCGAAGGAATCATAGCAGCTGCCGCCTACAACCATATCAAAAAGAACAAATATCAGGAATTCGAGCTGTTCTTGATCACCTTCATCTCAGAAGCTATACAGATGATCACTATCCTCATCGTAGCCAAACCTTATGAAGCTGCGTTCTCTCTGGTGCGTGAAATCGCGCTACCTATGATGCTCTTAAATTCCCTGGGGATGGTATTCTTCATGAGTATCTTCAAGCGTATATTTGTAGAGCAAGCCTACGAAGTCAGCAAGAGGTTATCCCTTACATTCGATATCACAAAAAAATGCCTTCCGCTCCTTAGCACTGGAAAATATAATCAAGAAACGACTGAACAGATCGGAGAAATTATCCTTGAACACACAAAAGACCTGGCCATCCTATTTACAGCTACTGACAAGATCGTTAGTGTAAAAGGCAATCTCACTTTAACAGAAAATCAATCGCTTCCAGAATTCGCAAAAAGAATTATGGAAAACAAGAAGGCTTTTCTGGTAGAAGAAGCACCGGTGGGTGATTTTCTACACTCTCCCCTTGAGAAAATGGTTGCCATTGGAGCACCTTTACAGAGAAACGGAGAAGTATTTGGAAGTCTTATTATCCTTACCCATCGATACCAATTTACTTATCTCACTGAAATGGAATTTGTTGAAGGACTCTGTCAATTCTTTTCCGTTCAGTTTGGATTGGCTGAAGTTGAAAAGCAGAAGGAACTTCTACGAAAAGTGGAATTCCGCATTCTGCAGTCCCAGATTAACCCGCATTTCATCTTTAACTCTCTCAACACTATCAGCGCTTTTTGCAGAGAGAAACCTTATAAGGCAAGGGAACTGCTCATTGCTCTAGCCAGTTATTTTCGAAGTTCCATCAAGACAAAGGACAATTGCATCAGCATATACGAAGAAATGGACTATATTAGTGCTTACCTTCAGCTAGAAAAGGCTCGTTTTGAAGACAGGCTTAAGCTTAATGTCTCCATAGCAGAAAATTTAGATTGCCAGGTCCCTTGCTTGATTTTACAGCCCATTGTCGAAAATGCGATTAATCACGGGGCGATGAAAAGAAGACAAGGAGAGGTGGACATCACTGTGATTGAAGATGAAAACGAGGTTCTCATTTCCATCTCTGATAACGGTATGGGAATTCCAAATGAGATTATAAAAGGATTAAAGGATGATACCTTGGAAAATGAGAGCATCGGACTGAGTAATGTTGAGAAGAGACTATGCTATATGTACGGAAAAGACCATGGGTTGGATATCAGAACTTCTGAGAACGGAACGACTATCCTCATCCGGATTCCACTTAGCCCAATAAAGTTAAATGAAGCCTTTACCCAGTAATAACAAACAGAGGAGTGGACAAATTGAGAATTGCCATCATCGACGACGAAAAACCTGCAAGAAGTGAATTGAAGTATTTGGTCTTACAATGTCTCCCCGAAGCAGAGATTACTGAAATTTCCAGCGGTGAAGAAGCTTTGGAAGTCTTTTCAAAGGAGAGCTTCGATCTTCTATTAATCGATATCAATCTGGGTGACATTAGTGGAACCATTCTTGCCTCAACCGTACATAAGCTCATGCCTGAAGCTGAAATTGTGTTTGCCACCGCTTATAATACTTATGCTGATAAAGCTTTTGAGGTCGATGCCATGTATTACCTTCTTAAACCATACTCTGAGGACAAAGTCAGGCAAATGGTCGAAAGATACAATAACAGGCATAAGAACCTTCCCGAGACTCCCAGCTTAAGTTTCTCAAAGATTCCTCTTAACCTAGACAAGAAGACCCTCATGATGGATGTCAGCGATGTGGTCTATATCGAGTCCCAAAATAGAGTTTGTGTCATCCATACGATTAATGGGGACTATCAGGATAACAACACGTTGAACTATTTTGAGGAAAGGCTTTTGAGCAAGGGATTTTTTAGGATTCAGAAAAGTTATCTTGTCAATTTGAACCATGTAAAAGAAATGTACCCCTGGTTCAATGGTACCTATTGCATCAAGATGAGTGGATATAAGGACGATGCACTTCCAGTGAGCCGAAAAAAAATCAAGCACCTGAAGGACTTATTATGCATTTGAAACGTGAAAAAAGGCATTTCACCTCCGTTTTATGATAACCTTTACATAAAAACCATAAAAACATACTTCATATGGTACCATTTATTAGAAATCAATTTATGATGAATCTTTAACAAGAATCGGCGGAATTAATAATATTTTAATTTAGTGGGGGCTTTGCCAAAAATTCATCATAGAGAAAGAGGGGGAAAATATATGGTATCATTTTTTATTTGTTTGACAATCCTGATCGGCGGGTATTTTATCTATGGTAAGATTGTCGAGAAAAACTTCGGACCAGATGACAGAGAAACTCCTGCAGTCAGTTTGGCTGACGGATCAGACTATGTCGTTATGCCTGTCTGGAGGGTCTTTTTAATCCAGCTTCTCAATATCGCAGGACTCGGCCCAATCTTTGGAGCCTTGGCAGGAGCCCTTTGGGGACCTTCTGTATTCCTATGGATCACCTTTGGTACAATTTTCGCCGGTGGTGTACATGACTATCTTTCAGGCATGATGTCCATGAGACATGGCGGAAAGACCATTGGAGAACTCGTTGGAATTTACCTTGGACCTGTCATGAAACAAGTGATGAGAGTCTTCTCGGTAATCCTCCTTGTGCTTGTTGGAGTAGCTTTCTCAACAGGACCAGCAGCGCTTCTGGCTATGCTGACTCCAACCGCCCTGAATAAAACGTTCTGGCTGGTTGTCATCCTAATCTACTACTTCCTGGCAACTTTCCTTCCAATCGACCAGATTATTGGAAAAATTTACCCAATTTTTGGTCTTAGCCTTATTTTTATGGCTCTTGGTGTAGCTGGCGGAATTGTATTTCAGGGCTACACGATTCCTGAAATCACATTAGCGAACCTTCATCCAAGTAACGTGGCAATTTGGCCAATGATGTTTGTTTCTGTGGCATGTGGAGCTATTTCAGGATTCCATGCGACACAGTCTCCAATTATGGCTAGATGTATGAAATCTGAAAGAGAAGGCAGAAAGATATTTTATGGTGCTATGGTCGCAGAAGGCGTTATCGCCCTTATCTGGGCTGCTGCTGGTGTAGCGTTCTATGGTTCTACTGGCGGCTTACAGGCAGCTATGGTAGAACTTGGTGGACAAGGTCCTGTTGTCTACGATATCACCACAAAATTACTGGGGCCAGTTGGCGCGGTAATTGCCATGATCGGTGTTATCGCATGTCCAATTTCCTCCGGAGACACAGCTTTCAGAAGTGCAAGACTTGTTCTGTCAGACTGGTTCAACATTGACCAGAAAGACTGGAAAAAGAGATTGGCTCTGACAATCCCCGTTCTCGGAATAGGTGCTGTACTTACACAATTTGATGTTCAAATGATCTGGAGATACTTCTCCTGGAGTAACCAGACCCTCGCGATGATGGCACTTTGGGCGGGAGCGGTTTACCTCTTCAGAATGAAGAAGAACTCCTGGATGGCATCACTGCCAGCTACCTTTATGTCTGCTGTCAGCATGACCTATATCCTGATGGCACCAGAAGGATTCAAGCTAAGTTCATCCATTGCTTATCCTATAGGAATCTTCTTTGCAGCAGCATGCTTCGGCTTGTTCTACAAGGTTACATTCATCGATGAGAAGAAAAAGAAGGGTGAAATTGCAGCTTAAGGAAAATCCAACAAGATAATTGATTCAAAAAGGTTAACTAAAACTGATTCAGCCGGTAAAGTATTATCTTTACTGGCTGAATTTTTTTCGACTTCCCCTTATATTTAAAAAACAATCAACTTTTAAATATATTCTCTTTTCTTAAAGTAATCTCGCATTATCGGAGGTTTAGCAGTATCTTCCGATGTATTGATCATAAAAAAGTGTTCCCTTAAAGTTATCTGTTTATATAAGTTCCAATAGTTCTTCTACCTTCAGTCAAGCTAGGGAAACCAAAATATTAACAGTCGCCCATGAGCTTACTGAGGCTGCTGAGGGACATCTGCTTTCTGTCTTCATATCCTATAAAAGCAAGAAAAAAGCCGTAACAATCTCTTTTGATTGCTACGGCTTAAGCTTATAATTTTTATGTATATTATTCTTCTGGACTATTGTCTTCAGGAACAATGATATTTAGTAAAAATGCTACAAGGAATGAAAGTACTATTGGGGATTTACCAATGATGTTCTGTACATCAACTGGGAAAAATTGTACTGAAGCTGCCACACTGCTAACGCCTACTCCAAGTGCCAATGCAATACCAACAATCATTCTATTTCTATAGTTAAGTGGTTGTTGGGTAATAAGCTGAACACCTGACATTGTTATTGCAGCAAATACGGTTATTGTTGCTCCACCTAATACAGGATAAGGAATCGTAGTCATGATCGCTCCAAATTTAGGAACTAATCCTGCTATGACCATTATTCCACCAACAATGACGAATACTCTTTTAGCTACAACCTTGGTTGTAACAATCAAACCTACATTTTGGCTGTATGGGTCTGTTGGCAGTCCGCCTATACAAGCACCCAGCATACCACAGAGACCCTGACCCATAATTGCTCCACCCAGTTCCTTGTTGGTTGCTTCACGTTTAAATCCGCCAATCGCTGTTGAAGAAACATCACCAATCGTTTGAACGGCTTGAACGATGTACATCAGAATCATTGCAAAAATAGCTGCAGGTGGGAACTCAAGACCCCATTTAAAGAATTGAGGTGCTGCGATCCAGGAAGCGCTTTGAACATTCGCAAAGCTGACCATTCCGCCCATCAGAAGAGCAATGATATATCCAACACCGATTCCAATTAACATACCTGATACTTTGATGTATCCTTTACCAAAGAGGTTGCATGCAAGTGTAACGGCTAAAACAATAAGTGCGATAACCCAATATTTTGGTGAACCAAAATCTGCATTTTTAGCATTTCCACCAGCCATATAGTTTATCGCGGTGCTATAAAGTGATAACCCTATACTAAGAACAACTGTACCGCTGACTATTGGTGGGAAGAATTTCCTTATTTTACCAATTCCCAAACCAATGAAAATCGAAGCGAACGCTCCAACCAGCTGTGCACCAAATATGGCTTTAATTCCGTAATTAAGTCCTATAGCTGTCAAAATAGGCATGTAAGCAAAAGCTACACCCATAACATTTGGTAAACCCATTCCAAATCCAAATACTGGAAAAAGTTGAAGTAGAGTTGTAATACCACCAATTACCATAGCTGCTTGCATTAAAAGAACTTTATCGCTTCCAGGTAAATTCAAAAGCTGTGCAATAAGAATAGGCGGGGTAATATTACCTACGAGCATTGCTAAAACATGTTGCATCGCTTGTGGAAAGGCTATGCCAAAACTTGGTTTTCCATTCAGTTCAAATAAAGATCTATCTGTATCTTTTGGTTTTACTGATTTTGCTTGCATAAAATACCTTCTTTCTATAATTTTAGTAATTTAAATAATGCATTCTGAACATGTCGATAAAGTATTACCAATACAAATAAGTGCGATTGCAAATGACTCTGTAGTATCTTGCTCTGCTTTATTAAGAAGATCTTTAGTCATCGAAGTAACTGCGAGAAAATGGAATTGACAAGTTATTTATCTAAATACCATCATTTAATCATCTGGCATAAATTTCATGCCCTGGGTTTTTTCTTCTCGAGTTGACTTCATGCTATTATCCTTCAAGCGCCTCCTTATTGTAGTTAAAGTAACTACGATTAATCTTTTTTGTACTTATTTTGAACCACTTCCTCATATTATCATAAATTATATCAATGTCAAGGTTTACACAACCTGACAAAAAGCAGACAATCAATTAATAATTGTCTGCTTTTTGCTGCTATTTTTGATTTTATTTTCACCTTTTCCGTTGGTGTTCAATACATTTGTTCCTTATTATTTCATATGCATTACTTCTTGAGGTAAATATCTTTTCGTCTTAATCCGTTTTCTTTAATCTGCTTATGCCATCCCATATTTCCACCTAAAGTATAAATCAATTTAGGAAAATTCGGAACTGTATAGATATTTTCATTTTCGTGCTGCTCAGCTATGTTGACCGCCATGTTCTTTAAGGCATCCCATAAGCTCTTAAGAGGACCCTGATCTTTCGAATTCCCTTCAAATGAAGCAAGAAAACCTCCGCCTCCAATTCCAATTCCTTGTCCCCACTCGAGTCTTGCCCGACTACACCAGTTTTTCATCAAATCAAGTGCAATCCTGGCTTGATGTCCTTCATAAAACCCACAATTAACGATGGCGTATACTCTGATCTTCTTTACTTTATTTGTGTTCAGGTAAGTTTCCAGCTGATGTAGGCAACGAAGCAAATGAGAAGGTATTCCATCAACATACAAAGGAAATGCAAAGATCATCAGATCTGAATCTGTAATCTCAATTAAATCTGCGTTGGATAAACTCGTAAAATTGAATTTGAATTCACTAAATTCTAATTCATCAGGTAATAAGCTCTTTAATGACGTTAGAATATATTCTGATGCGCTCTTTTTCATTTTCGGACTTCCATTAATTAATGCAATTTTCATTTCATTTTCCCTTCGACCAACTAATTGGACTTAAATTAGAAACCCCTTAACTTTCTGTCAACTAAGCGTAATTTCACTTAATTCTTTAATAAAATTAACTCCAGCGTAATTGCAGGACAAATTTATTGAATTCGCCTTGATAAGTTCATTAGCTGTCTTCTTCTCCTGATCGGTGATGTCTTCTCCATAAAACCATACTTTCATCGCAATATGATGATCATATCTTGGTTTATGATGCATCTCCCCATTCCTTGTCTCAAAATATGGAAGAACATAAGAAATACTCCTATCCATAACATTTTTTACAAATGGGCTGAACCCACCATACAAACATTTGCTTACGATGATTACCTCGTCAGATTTAGAGAGTAGTTCGCCCATATTCTCGTATTTGTCTTTAATGATGCAAACCCCGGGTGTTTTCATCCAACAGCCAAAACACCCAATACATCTGCCTATTGTTCCATCATCAGAGACAATGTGCATCCCCTTAATTTCATCTGGAAACAAAAAATTGAACTGTTCTTCTGATAAGTCATGTATTAATAATCTCATTTATTATTCCCTCCAACTGTATCGTTGAAATTCGTATTTATACAGATATCTTGTCTTCATCCGGTATGGTCTTGATGTCTTTGATAGACTTCATCAAATATAGAGAATAACCCATACAGACTACAAAAATCATTATAAGTATGTATGGAGTCAGTTTAGTAGCTGATTGACTGGAAATCGTTCCACTGATATTAAAAACGATATGAAACAGAATACCTGGCACGAGATTCTTTGTGATTGCAACAAGCAAGGCTAATATTATACCAATTCCGCCAGCAAGCAAAATCTGAGTTAATTGCTCCATATAACCATAACCTCTAAAAAGATTAATGATATGCCCTAATCCAAACGTAATTCCGGAAATCAGAATTGCTCTGGTCATTCCTGATTTTTTCCAAATAGCATCCATTAGAAAACCTCTGAAAATCAACTCTTCGATGAATCCGACACCAATCATCATAAAACAACTAACCAATATCGTTTCAATTGAAATCGAACGTTCTATTCCAGCTGAAAATTGAATTAATGCAATAAAGATAAGTGGAAGATAGAATAGTGTCTTTTTGAGATCCGCTTTGGTTATTTTATTTAGCCCAAATTTTTCAACCCAACTATTATTCTTGAGATATTTTAATAAAAGAAGTGAAAATAAAATGACGAAAACACTTGTCACTGCGCTAGTAGTTCCAACCTTCTCAGAAATCATCTCCCCAACGTTTACCATCAAAATGTAAAGCATCATCCAAATCACAGCATGGCGAACTGCATTTTTTTCCATAAGTTTATTCATCGTAACCTTCCCCCTATATACTCAATTGATATTTAAATCCTAAGAACGAATCTTTTAGTATTTTTTCAATTTGCTCATCGCTTACTTCAAAGTCATTGGTTGCAACCAGTGAAGCAATCCCCTGGACCATGAGCCAGATGTCCATGAATAGTTCTTCTGCACGTTCTTTTATAAGACCTGTCATTTGAGAGATCATCGTGACAATGTCCTGGTTCTCCTCTTCTTTAATCATATCGAGAAAGCCTTTACCCTTTATTTCATCAGACATAAAGAGAAATTTAAACAGGTTCTTTTCTTTTCTCGCAAAATCAATGTAGGCGATTCCCATTCCCAAAAATGGAATTTGATGTAACTCTAATCCTTTTTCCATATAGTCGTTATGGATTTCTCCTGCTCTTATATACAGTTCTTTCTTTAGGTTTTCCATACTCTTGAAATTTCTAAAGATTGGCTGAATAGAACATCCTAAGATTTTTGCGATTTCTCTCGCGTTGACACTTGCAATTCCACCTTTCCTTACTATGGTAAGTGCAGCCTCAATAATTTCCTCATTTGTTATCTTTACTTTTGGTGGCATTTATTTCCTCCGTTGTTAGGTATCATTCGATATGTATCACTTGTTATTTAATTTATCATTTAGTTAATCTTTTGTCAATTATTATTTTATAATATTTTAGATTTATTTTGGACGACAAAAAAAGTCCCGAGCATAAGCTCAGGACTTTTCAACTGGCGACGACTTACTTTCCCGCAGGGCTTCCCCTGAAGTATCATCAGCACGTAGAGGCTTAACCGTCGTGTTCGGAAAGGGAACGGGTGAAACCCTGGACGTTATAGACACCAGATCAGCAAACAACATCGTTGCCTGCAAAAAGGATACCAGCCATTTCCGTAAGGAAATGGGTATTCCTTCAAAACCGCATACAGAGAAAAAGCGTGGAACGTGTTCACTTTCTGATCAAGCCCTCGACCGATTAGTATGAGTAAGCTGAATGCATTGCTGCACTTACACCTCTCACCTATCCACCTCGTG
>JBASOA010000030.1:0-54814 GCA_049657765.1 Clostridiaceae bacterium | reverse complement strand
CATTGTCTGCTATCACACCCACCCCCCTGATCCCCCTCCCAGATTTAGGCAAACTAAAAACCCCAGCTGTTAAGCCAGGGTTTCTGTATACCAGGGAGAAATTTATAAAATCACTTATACACATCTTAGCATATTACTTTCGGGGTGATTCGGGATTGTTTAAATATTTATCATGAATTTTTCGTGGTGTAGATTCATCTCTTACGTCTATCATATTAGCTATCTGTAACCAAGTAAGCAAATCATAATACCGGTACTCAAATATTGTGCGTATTTCAACTTGTTCAATATTGCATATAAATTCGGCGATATTTAATGATTGGTCAATACTCTTCTGGATTCTAGCTTTTAATAATCCTTCCATCCTCATAATGTGACAGATTCTACTAGTCGCTTCAAATCCCTCCACCTGAATAGGATGTTGTGTGTACGGAAATTCGATGCTTGATCCTTTGACGATATCACTTACTTTTCCCTGGTTCACATCCTTCAGGTTCTCAATCCTCTTCTGAAGTCTTTTGATTTCTTTTTGTAGGTCTCTATATTCAATTAAATCTTCTTTCGTCATGCCTTTGCCCCTTCACATAGTATTTTTACGGATGCTGCTAGAATTTCATTAGCAGTGTGAGTTTTCTGTAACACCTGAAGCACTTCTCTTAATTCTTCCCAGGGATCTATTTGCTCATTCATTTCGCACCTCCAAATATTGATTCTTGATTTCCAATCATTATTTTTGCTTGGCCATGATCAGGACCACGTTGGTATATCTTTTCGATTTCTTTGAGGACCGCATTTAGCATTTTCTCCGAAAAGATTGTCTGGCCATGTTTGATGTGGAGTGCGTCCGCTTCATTCAGCATATCTGTCCAGAACTCATCAGCGCTTTGAGGTGAAGAGTATTTCTTGAAGAGTTGCCAGCAATCTGTGATGACCGCGTAATATTGCTTAAGTTCCTTATCAGTCATAACTACACCTCCTCGATTTTGATGTATATCCCTGGATGACCTGCCCAAAATTTTTCAGTAATCTCTGAAGCTACCTGAGCATCATCTTTCCAAAATTTACATGCTGTCATACAGTCCTTGAGCATTTTGGATAAGTTGTCCGTATCTGGCACCGTGGCCTTGTATTCTCCGTCCGTGTGCTTGCCTGTAATTGGGAACAACCATTTTGTTGTTAATCTCACCGCCCCTTTGTAGGGCTTCTCAGGAGTGTGTTGGCCTAAGTGTGCTGTCAACTTGGAACGAGCCTCCTGAAGTTCCTGGTGTTTGTATGTAAAGGGCTTACCGCCTTTAGTGACTCCCATACGTTTTTGTTGATCTGTGATTGTTGGTGGGATCATTGGCATGAAGAATTCAATCATTCATCTTTCCCCCAGTCAAATTTGGTACCACAGACACTGCAAAATTTCTGCCCTGCATAAAGGATTTCATCTTTAGGACATCCCGGACACCCTGGTTTTCTATGACCGTACATGTCTGTGAAATATCTAGGTTTCATAGGTTTAACCTCCGCATTTACTTTATCAAGTAGTAGAATCAGATCAAATAGAAATGCTTTGACGGTATTCATATGATCCTCGGAAAAAATATCTCTGCCATAGTTATCTCTACACTCGACATTTGCTCCGGCCATATCTCTTAAACTCTGTTCGTAACTTTTAATTAGATCCTGAATTAGCTTTTTCATATTTCCTCCTAAAACCATCGTTTGATGATCAATACGCCTATTATTAAACCGATCATGTAACACAATATAAATATTCCTATACTCATACTCGTATCTCTTTCGCAAATAATCTTCCGAGTGATGTATAATCCCAGGTGACAAAAATCGGTTTTACTTTTTGTGGTTTTGGTGGTTTTGAATATCGAAATCTTCTTTTAACATTAGCTATCATTTACATATCACCTTTCTTTTTAATTTTTAATTTTGCTTAGTCATCATTTGATGTCGGGAAACCCCGTATAAGGTGGCATGCTTGTCTGCCCCTTTACGGTTTACCCAAACATGACGGGAGGTACCTGTGCAACAGAATATGTATATATATATAGTGTTTTTTGCACAGGTAGTTGCACGTGCAGAAAATAACATGTTTTATGTTTTTTGCACAGGTAGTTGCACAGGTACCCGTGCAATTCTGTTTTTGCACAGGTGTCTGACCTGTGCAACTAACTTGAAATCATGTTTATTGCACAGGTGTTTGCACACCCTACGCCTTACCTGTGCAACCTGTGCAATTTTATTTCTGCACAGGTTCCTTCTTAGAAACGATACTGTCTTTTCCTTCTTCTTTTAGCACTTCAAATCCACCATGTTCTTTAATTCTTGACCAAACTGTACGTTTTGAAACTCCTAATTCTTCCACCAGCATGTTAATTGTTACGGGTTCACCTGACATATTTAGGCTTTCAAATGCAATGTCAAACTCTGAAACTCTGTCGTTTTTCTTAACTACAGGATCCTTTCTTTTCTCAATTGCCTTTTGCCAGGGAGCACGATCTCCTTCAGGCATTAGGTCCTTCAGCATTCCAATATCGTCAAAATTATGTCTAGGATAATCAAACCAAAAGTCTCTAGGAGTGAACTTCGGGAACTCTCTCAAGGTACCGTCTACTCTCCAGGCAGTACGCATCTTGATTGATTTGACGGCCTCTTCTATTGTGTAGGTCCATTCTTGGGTCTGCGCTTTTTTTAATGCCTTGTCGATGTGCTGAGACATTACACTGGCACTGCATGCATCATCTAGGCCAATATGTTGCTTGTAATAGTCATTGTTATATTTCTTAATGATGTCTATAGAAGCTTTAGCGATGGCCTTGTTTTCTTCCTGTTTGAGTAGAGCCTCAGTCATTTCTAGTTCTGTAAGGTCTAGAAGGGCATCCGGATCTCTTGCAAATACTCCAGAGCCAGAAGCTCTATCCATTGCCTTTTTGCCACCCTGGGAGCCTTTGGAGTGATGATGACAGTAAATTACTGCAGTACCTAATTCGGTACATATCTTGTCAAATTGATTTGCAAAATGTGCCATCTGATCTGCAGAGTTTTCATCGCCAGTGATGACCTTATAAATAGGATCTATGACTACTGCGATGTAATCTTTCTTTGCTGCTCTTCTGATGAGCTTCGGTGCCAGCTTGTCCATTGGTACTGATTTACCTCTTAAGTTCCAGATGTCTACGTTGTCGATATGATTTGGAGGTAATTCCAGTGCCTGGTAAACATCCTTGAATCGATGTAGGCATGAAGCTCTATCAAGCTCTAGATTTACGTATAGGATTCTTCCCTGGGAGCATGTCCACCCTAACCATTCTTTGCCTTCTGCGACTGCTATGCATAGCTCAATTAAGGCGTATGATTTACCAGCCTTGGAAGGACCTGCAAGCAGCATCTTATGTCCTTGTCTTAAAACTCCATGTATAAGGGGAGGGGATAGCTCTGGGAGATTATCCCAGAAGTCCGATAAGCTTTCAGGATCAGGGAGATCATCGTTGATTGCCTCGATCCAATCGTGCCACTCATTCCAGGTTGGTTTTCCTATATTTGTAGCAATAAGGAATTGTTTCTTTCCGTTTCTGAGGATTCCGGGCATCCTAGATAATCGTGAAGGGTTTCTATTTTGTGTGTCAATCATCAAGCCATTTTTCTTGCAGACGTTGTAGAGATAATCAACACGTTTTCTGTATTCTTCATAGTTTGCTGCATCGACTCGGACTATTGCGTGGATACTTTTCTTTCCGCTGTGGACTAAACATGCAACGGGTAATTCTAGCTCTGTGATAATGGCATGCTGCTTCTCGAGATCCATTGAATCAGACTCCACTAGGGCATACCTAAACTCTGCAACATTTTCGTTTTTGATTCCTTTGCCATCCATAGGGTTGAATCTGATCCAGGCACCAACATCAGGCTGGTAGTCTCCAAGAACACTACCGATGTCTCCGTTACATTTACCCAGAGCTTCTATCAGTTGGCCTGCGGTTCTGTCCCAATTGCCCTTGGATGGCTTCATTTCTCCGTCTGCATTCTTGAATACTGTAGTGACATAACTTACGTTGTCGGATACGTCGAAGAGTGTTTCCAGGTATGTAGTGAGGTCTTTTACTGGATTCCAATTCTGTGGTTCTTCGATTTCTTTGCCTTCTACCCAGGCCTTATCCACAACTACATAATCACGTCCGATTTCATCATCCCAGTCGAGTTCTCTCTCTTCACCTTTTCGGGAAGTCCAACCGTTTTCTTTGGCCAGCTGGGTTATAGTTGCTCCGGTTACCGGAGTCCCTGCACCGTTGAAGGTCATCCATTTCTTAAAGCATTCACCTGCTTTATGCCTGGTGTCGCTTCTGCTCCAGGTATCCCAGTCAGCTGCAGTGTATCCCTCGGTTTTTAAAGCCATGCCTACATTAACCCATTCCTGGTAATCAAGTTGCGATGGGTCTACATAGTCGAGAAGTTCTATTAAATTCAGTTTATTTTCATTCATTTGGTAGCGTCACCGACTTTCATTTGATAAGATATAAATATAATTAAGGAGGAGATTATATGAAGTCTGATTCAGTTAAATGTCCTTTTTGTCAAAGTGTCTTTCCTTGTATCGATACCTGCTATAGGTTAAGATTTCCGTCTTTCAATTATGCAGAATCTGATAAGACTGCAAAATCATTTCATGAAAAACTTGAGAGTTATAAGGATGTCATATGCGTTGAGTTCGCTTTATGCCCCGCTTGCCAAAAAACTTCAATTAAAATATGGGGAATGGGCGAGGAAGTAGTTGGTATTTCTCATAACTTTCACCCATCAAGCAATGCCAGAAAATTCCCTGATTATGTCCCGGGTGCAATTTTACAAGATTATGAAGAAGCATGCTCAATTGCAAATCTCAGTCCTAAAGCCTCAGCAACCCTCTCACGCCGTTGTTTACAGGGTATGATACGAGATTATTGGAGCATATCTGGTAAAAAAAACCTTTATGAGGAGATAGAGGCTATTCAAGATAAGATTGATCCACAAGTAGCCAAAGTTTTAAATGGTGTTCGACAGCTTGGAAATATTGGTGCTCATATGGAAAAGGCTATTGATTTAATTATTGATATCGATCCAAATGAGGCTGAAAAGTTGATTCAGTTGATAGAGTATCTTATTGAACAGTGGTATATTAAGCGTCATGACTCTGATGATTTATTAAAAAGCATCTTAGTAATAAATGGTAAAAAACAAGAAGAACGAAAATCTAAGTAACATTTAGTCTAACTTCACTTCGTGTGAAGTTTTTTTTATGGTTTGTAGTTAGCAGAATCAATATCATGAGGTATCCTCCAGCCATTGCCGGCTATTCTGTCGATAAGTTTCTTTGCGCTTTCAAATTCCCAGGTACCTACATGATCGAATCCTCTGCTTTCCAAGAATCTAATCTGTTTCGGTGTAGTAAGCCCTTCTGATCGTCTGGCATCCAGTCTGTCCAGGAGCAACTTTGCTTTACCAGCATTGTCTATTTCATCGGGAAGTATTCCCATTTTCTCTAATGCGGATATTTGTTTTTCACTCGGTGGAGCCATTTGCCAGCCGAATGCCGGAACATAATTTGCTAGGTCCTCAGCCTGTATAGACATTTCAAACTGCAGAGGATCCACTAGCTTTTTCTTTCGGTGTTTCATCTCTCTTAATATCGTGGCCAATGCTTCTTCACGCTGCGCAACTACATCTTCTGTCGCTTGTGCTTCTGCCTGTTCAATGTCTACTGCAACTCCTGCAGCCTCGATATTTTCTGTCATTTTCTTGGCCACTTCTTCACTCTCACAAATCAGGTGAGCCGGGTGACAAAGTTCATGTCGTTCTGTATGCCAGAGAAAATCTAGTAATAAAAGATCTTCTTTCCCTGGTGAAAGTCTTGTACCTCTGCCCACCATCTGACTGTAAAGGCTGCGTATCTTTGTTGGTCTTAGAACTACAATGCAATCTACAGTGGGGCAGTCCCATCCTTCTGTGAGAAGCATGGAATTACATAAAACGTCATACTTTCCTTCATCAAAATCTTTTAGGATCTCAGCACGATCTTTACTGTCTCCATTTACTTCTGCAGCGCGAAATCCTTTTTCTTCGAGGATGTCTCTAAACTTTTGAGAGGTCTTAATGAGGGGAAGAAACACGACACTCTTTCGGGTTTTACAATGTTCCACCATCTCATCTGCTATCTGGTATAAATAAGGATCTAATGCTGTGGCGATATCTCCGGCTTTAAAATCTCCGGCTTGCTGGCCTACGCCTCTAAGATCTAATGTCAATGGAATCGTCAACGCCTTGATTGGACTGAGAAATCCTTCCTTGATTGCTTTAGGTAGGGTATATTCATATGCCAAGCTTTCAAAATAAGTCCCCAAATTCTTCATGTCACCTCTGTCAGGCGTTGCGGTTACTCCTAAGACGTTTGCCTGGTTAAAGTATCCAAGCACTCTCTGGTAGCCCTCGCTGATGCAGTGATGAGCTTCATCGACGACGATGGTATTGAAGTAATTCGGATTGAATTGATTGAGTCTCTTTTCTCTCATTAAAGTTTGAACGGATCCAACTACTACACGAAACCAACTGTCCAGGCTTGTCTTTTCTGCTTTTTCTGTGGCTGTGAGAAGTCCTGTGGACTGTGCTAGCTTATCCGCTGCTTGATCTAATAACTCCCCCCTATGGGCAAGGACCAGCACTCTATCGCCGGCCCTCACTCTTTCTTCTATAACCTTGGAGAAGACAATGGTCTTTCCAGTGCCTGTGGGGAGTACAAGCAGTGTTTTCTTAGTACCTTTATTCCATTCATTTAGGATTGCATCTTTAGCCTCTGTCTGGTACTTTCTTAACTGCATTTAAGTTCCTCCTTAAAATTTACCTGGCTGCCATCCACCCGTAGATTGCTGTTCTTCAGCTGGCAAGAATCTCTTAATTTCGTTGTAGTTTTCTCCTTTATATTCACGTTGTGATACAAGGCATTTTCCAGTTGATCCAACTACAGTGTTCCAATTCATTCTTAGCGGTTCGCCTTTCTTTTTCTGGCCGATGCTGGCAAAGAAAGATGAGAGGATTCCCTCAGTTTTAGTGTGAAGGAACAAATTATTCTTAAGTGTTACTGTTCCTTCAGGTGAATCAATTTCGCAGTGAATTGTTGCCTGAGCACATGGAGGCATCTTATCAGAGCCATTGAATCTTCCGCGTTCGTACATTTTTACAGTAAACTTATATTCACCTTCAGGAAGTAGTATGAAACTATTGTCCTTTTCAATGGTGTCGTCCCAGCCTAGCTCTCTCTCGATGTTGTTATTATTAACTGTTGTCATATTAATCAGTCTCCTTCGTTTTTTTTAATATGGTATAGTCATGTTGTCTTTGTTGATTTTGATAAGGCCATAGACTTGATCCCATGCTCCTACAAGCACCCCGGCGATAAAGCCTGGATCATAATTTGCGATTGGTGTATCTGCAGGATAATATCCTTTTTGGCCAACTACCTCTTGGATCTCTGGCACTGATACATGATTAGCTCTCATGAGATCAGCAAGTGCCTTAGGTGTAGAATTCTTGATCCCCAGCATGATGTCATCATCATTCTGTGTGATCTCTGACTGCGTTGCCTGCTTCATTTCCTGGACTGGTGCAGATGTCTGTTTAGGCGGATCTATTTGATGTACTATCTGTTCCTGTACTTGTGGAGGGTTAACAGTGCCTAAGATGTGAGCAATCTGCCTAAATTCAAAAGGTAATTCGTCCGGAAGGTCGTGTCTGTTTTTCGCATCCCACCAAGGGCTCCGGGTCGTATACATGATACGCTTATTGCCTTGTGCTATATTCTTTCCTTTGGTGGCACCTTGGTTATCTACATTTATGACCATCGTCTTATAATTGGCGAAGAGTAGAATATCAGCCCATTCCTTTAAGAGTGGCATTGTCTTCTTTTCGAGTTTCATCTGCCAGTGGTCATAGCCCCCAACTTCTTCAGGTTGTTCGACTTTTTTGATTTCTGCATGAGCAACCACAATGATATTGATACCTATTTCTATCAGGTTCTGGAGGGAGTTCAAAAACTTTCCGAACTCTTCTTCTAGGTAGGTATAGCCTTTTCCATATCCAAAATCTTCAATCCCTGTTTTCTTAGCGCCTGAAACAATATGTTGTATTGCTAACTTCTCAGCCCAATCTGCAGTATCCACTGCTAGAGTCTGGCAGATACCTGGATGAGATTTTACATAAGCTACCTGTTGCTGTAACATAGTCCAAGATGATGGCCTATCAAACCTGGCCACATCCATGTGTGCTGTGGAATCCTCTGTATCTATAAAAAGAACTCCTGGTGCTTGAGAAGCAAATGTTGATTTACCAATGCCCTCTACAGCATATAAAACGATTTTTTGTGCTTTTCTGATTACTCCCTTATTAATGTTCATCTATCTTTTACCTCCTAAAATTTACCTGGTTCCCATAATGGTCTATTTTCTATTGGTTCTGGCTTAGGATCATCGACATATCCCTTTGTAGTGCCGTAACCATCTTCAATTACGATGCTGCACTCTTCACCTCTGGACACTCTTGTGGCAATCGCTTGCAGTCCTTCTGCTTCAAGCCATTTGCCAAACTCATTAAGAGTCTTCATATCCATCTGTTCCAATTTATCTAGCAGCACGAATCCACAATTAGGATTAAGCTTTCTTACGATTGCAGTGGCTACCATCAGCTGGTCACTTCCGGACATGCCGTCCCATTTGTATCCGTTGTAGAGTAAATCTCCGTCAACTACTGTGAGTCCGGGGAGGGGAAGATCAGCGCCACTTAGAAGATTAGTTTTCTCCACCCTGATTGCACTGAGTTCTGCAGACAGAACGTTATACTCTTCTTCAAATTGTTTCGCATCGTCTTCAGCCTTTTCCTTATCAAGATTTGCTCTGACTTTGCGATTGATGAATTCAATGTCTGTGATGTTCTTTTCAAGCACTTCAGTTGATTCATCGTGAAGGTCAAGAGCGGATTTATGTGCAATCTCGAGATCATTCAGAATGTCATTCTGTCTAGCCGTGGCATCTAGCAACTTTCGATTAAGTTCATCAATCACAGTTTGAATATTGCTGGCCTGGCTCTGGATGTACTCCAGGTTTCTTCTCTTCTTCTGGTTCTCACCGTTGATGGCCAAGATGTGCTGCTGTTGTTTAATGAGCTCTGAAGCCGATACAGGCTCTTTTGGAGCATCAGGGTAATAAGTCTGTTCCTTAGCATACTTTTCTTTTTGGTCTTTTATCTGACCGATGGCATGGCGCTTATTGTAAATTTCCGTTTCCTTCTGCTCCAGGACCTTGAGCTTGTCACCAACTCCGATGATCTGTAGGAGTGTATTAGCCTTTTCCTTCGATGTTGAAGCCATGAATCTTGGAAGGTCCAGGGCAAATTGTTCGATGAAACTATCTAGTAGATTCTGGCCAGCCTTCTGACCGTCTGGATCAATCACTTTCAAGTCACTGTTTTTCCCCTTACGCTCCACTACCAGGCCGTTGCTCATGACAATGTGAAGGGAAGGAGGGATAGTGGAGTCATTACGTTGGGGATTGCTTGGCTTGTACTTATTGCCTCCCAGGGCCCACGCTATGGAGTCCAGGATAGAAGTCTTTCCTTGGTTATTGTCTCCACCGATAATCGTCAGGCCATTGAGAGTAGGCTCAATCTTGACTGCTTTGACACGCTTGACATTCTCTATTTCTAATTTGTTGATTTTCATATTTGCCATTACTAGTCCTCCTCCACTTTTAAATTATTCGAGTTTATAACTACATCTAAGTCCTCATCGATGCGGTTCAGTTCCAGCAGTAAATCAGCCAGACTCTCCTTAAATGTGGATTTTGTTACGCTCTGATAAGAAATCATCAGTGCTGCTATTCCATGGATCATAGTGTCAGAGGTAGCATCAACCTCTATGTCATCTCTGTTCTCGTAGATGTCAATTTGTATTGAAGCGATGGGTTTGCCGTTTTCCTTTATTGGTTTCATCATTCTTTCCTCCTAATATTTTGTGGTATAATGTGGTTACATAATTATCTTTGGGCCCTTGCACGGGCTCTTTTTTATTGCCAATCTTCCATAGTGTAAGACCTGGTGGCATATATTCCTTCGTGGCCATAGTCATCCTTGACGATGTAGATGCTATCGTCTGAATACTTTAAGGTACCTATGATGATCACATCCCCGCTGATTGCTGTAAGCTTTACTCTTCGTCCTCCTTTCATTCATTTTTCTCCTTTCCACATAACCATTCGACCGCCTTATATCTTGTTTTAAAATCTTCTGTCCAACAATCTCCTGAAGTGTTATCTATCGCTGTAAATGTTCCATTTTCATAAGCAATTAGAAACCGGCCTTTGTCCTCATTCGTCAAAGTGTTATTACAATATCTGTCCAATAATTCTGATGCCTGTTCTTCAGTGATCGTCTTAATATTTTCCATTTATTCATCTCCTTAATGTTTTATTTTTATCTGTCTCGATTTATACACAACTGTTTGGCCATAATAATAGAGGCCTAGAGGCTAGACCTCTTAGTGATCAACATACTCAATCCTCCTAAATTCACGATGCCAAAATGAATAACGAAGCTACCCATGACATTGCGCCTAAAATGATCAACATTAATTCCAAACATGCAACTGGCAATGATTCTTCTTGTTTCTCCTTATTCATCAGTTTTTTGTGCTGCTCTCGGTAATGTTCTGCCTTTGTCATAAAATTGCCCCTTTCACCCTATCTATTTTTTGTTCTAGTTCTGATACATAAGCTTTTAGCCCTTGGATCTCTTTATTCTTTCGCTGTAACAAATTGTCTCTACCATCCGATTCGATTTCTTCAATTTCCTTAAGGGAATAATGCGGTGATGGAAATTTTCTAAGCCTTGTGATTACTCCCTCTTTTTCATAATTTTCTATGGTTTTTCGGTCTTTTCCCCAACGCTCAGCAAGGGAAACCCTATCGATTACAGTTAACATTTTAGAAAACTCCTTTCTTTTATTTATTCCTTTGCTATACTTAGTATAGAAAGGAGGTGATTTATATGTCATTCAAAGTAAATATTGATTATTCTAAGCTAAACAAAGCACTTGACTCTATTAGTGGGAATGTATCTTTCGTCGATTTATTTACTACTCAATTCATGAAAGAGCATACAGATTTTAATACTTTTGAAGAACTACTTGAATTCGGTGGTTACGAAGTAAATTCTCCAGAAGACTTCCAAGCAATACCCGATGATGAATTTGATGCATTAATTTGTGCGAAGACAAAGTTTCAGGATTGGAAGACTATGCAAATTGAAGCATCTAAGGAATATGCTGTACGTACGTTTAACAACGCTCTTCGTTAGTTAACGACTCTACTATCCTTTTAGCTAGATCTTCAGAATCAAGTTCAATATATGCTACAAGTTTCTCTGTAACCTTCGGCTGTTCTTGAAGTACCATTTCAAGTGCAGCCACTTTCTTTTCTAATTCATTTATTCTTTCGATACAGTTATTCATGTGTTTTCCTCCTTCGTGATACATTTTGTATCATTAGTCTTCAAAAAAAATCTCTTGCACTGTTTTCCCATAATACTGGGCTATTTTTATTTTGATTTCATCCCTTGGCACACGGTTTCCCTGCTCGTACATCGCCAATGCAGACACACTGATACCTAAATCGTTCGCAACTGTCTCTCTTGAAATATCCCGTCTTAGCTCAATTAGTTTGTTTCCAATCCTTTTAGAATCCATTATTAACCACCTCCTCTTCTTGACACGTTTTGTGTCCTTGGTCTAATAATAACTCTTGACACATTTTGTGTCAATACGTTTTGTGTAAATATTTATTGATTAACTACACGTTTCGTGTAATAATAAATTAAAAGTACTTAGGAGGTCAGCAAATGGCGAATTTTTCAGCAATTTTAAAACGTTTGAGAGAAGAATTAGAACTAACTCAAGAACAACTTGCAACTAGATTAAATATCTCTAGGAGTAGACTAGCAAGCTATGAACAAGGAACTCGAGAGCCTGATCTTGAAATGCTAGAAATTTTTGCTGACTTCTTTAATGTCGATATTGATTATTTAGTTGGAAGAAGTGATCAAACAACAAAATTATCTGATGATGAGATCCATACTTTCGCAGCACACAAAAATAATCCTGACGAGGAATGGACACCTGAAGAGCTTGAAGAAATAGAGCGATTCAAAGAATTTGTTAAGTTGAAAAGGAAGTCCATGAAATAGGACAAGAGATTAATTATAATATCATCAACGTTGGGGTTAGGCAGGTGATGTAATGGGTTATCAAGAATTATTAAGTGAGTACGATGATCAAGTGCTTATTTTTGAAAAGCCTCAAATAAACAATGGATATTACTTTGATGGTGTTATCGCAATTAAAAATTCAATTCAGGATAATGAGAAGAATTGTATTCTGGCTGAAGAACTTGGTCATCATTTTACATCATCAGGGGATATCTCAAATCTGAAAGATACTAGAAATGTAAAGCAAGAAAAAAGAGCCCGTAAGTGGGCAATAAATAAACTAATTCCTATTGAAATGTTTATTCAGGCTTTTGAAAAATGCAGACTTAATAGATATGAAATGGCTGAAGATCTGAATGTCACCGAAGCTTTTTTAGAAGAATCAATTGAATATTACCGACAAAAGTTTGGCACTTATATACAAAGAGATAAATACATAATCATGTTAGAACCTACAGTTACAGTAGTTAAATTATTCTAGTCTATATTTTTTTACCTATTAATAGAACATATGTTTATTTTGAAAGGAGATTCAATTATGACAATCATCGAATTTAGAGAGTTTATCGAGGCAAAGAGCAGAGCACAAGAGATATTTGAGGGTAAAGCTATGGATTATCAATCAATGAAGAATTCAGCCAGAGTACCTGCAAAGAGGTGGAGTGAAAATCGTTTAGAAAATGAAGTTGCTGAAATGTGGAAACAGGCAATTACAAATACATACAATTCGCTCAATGCACAAAAGGATCCCAGCACGACTTTAAAAGCAATTGTTGAATCAGATGAATTCTTAGAATCCTTTACCGATGGAATTAGAGAAATGGAGTTTGAAGAAGAATAAGGAGGAGGTAAGATGTCCATAGAATTTAATGTTCACCCTCGTAAACGTGGAGACACCTGGGCTTATCAGATTATGATCAAAGATGACAAAGACAACTGGATCTATCATTCGAGTAAATCTGGGTACAAGACAAAAACAGAGGCTAATACCGCGGGTTTAATTGCAGGAGCACTGATAAAACCTCAACCCAAGGCCGCAAAAGGAACATTCAAAGAAATTGCAGATCTTTATATTGCAGATGGAAAACGAGAGGAATCAACAAGAAAAGCATATAGAAGTTGGCTCAAGAATTTATCTGAAATATGGGATAAACCTATCACGAAAATTACCTATACCGATGTAGCCCCTTTGATTTTCGATTACTATGACACACATAAATATACTGGTACAATATCATTAATTACGTTGGGCAAGTCTATTTTTAGATACGCAGAAAGGAAATTGAAAATCCAATTAGATAATCCATTTTTGGAAATTAAGATATCCAAAAAAAGCAATAAGACGAAGAAAATGCCTAATGTCCTCACATTCAAACAGATGACTGCTGCATTTAGAAAAATTGAAAACCCTGATCATCGTTGGTTAGCAATGTGTGCAGGATTGGCGGGATTAAGGATATCAGAAGCTAGAGGGTTGGCGCCAAACGCCTTTAATTTAAAAAAGAATCAATTTGAAGTGACACAGCAAAGAACTGCAGATAACACCATTAAGGAATGCTTGAAGTCGGATGATGGAGAAAGAATCATTCCCCTCCATCCATTGTTAAAAGCAGAATATAAGCGATTGCCTGTTCCTATAAGTAAAAACACATTACTGATCCAAACATACTACCATAGCGATATAATGAGTAAAGCTATCCGGAAAACAGGTTATCCCGAAGCCTCCACTCATACCTTGCGTCACTCTTTCGCTACAATCTGCATACAAAATGGTATGGATTTTAAAACCTTGGCATCAATCATGGGCGATAAACTTGAAACAATTATTAAGACTTACTCACATGTTAATACTGAAATGAGGGATGCCGCAAAAGAGATTATCAAAAACTTTTGACAAAATTTTATGACAAAAACCATACAAGCGTTGATACTTCTTACTCATAGCGCTTATAAACATTAACAATTCATTAATTATTCACGATTTTTCATTTCCCTGGCAAAATTTATTCTCCAAATGAAAAATCAGCATGATGTACCTTACACCTTGCTGAAATTTTTCAAATATTTAATTAACGACAGTTCTTACGATGCTTATCTTCTACGCTTTGCTGCTACTTCGAACTTGGCTTTTCTGCCTGAAAGCTTTAATCCATTACAGCCTTCCATGATGGCGTCTTCTGTTCCTGCAACGACATCAATAAAGCTGAACTTGGTCAAAATATCGATAGTTCCGACACTTTCTGGTTTAACTTTACTGTTTTCTGTGATAAAGTCGATAAGTTTCTTTGGTGTAAGCTTGTCCATGGAACCAACGGTGATGAAGAGTCTTACGAATCTCTTTGGTTGTTCCAGTACATTGACTTTATAATCGAAACTGAGGTCATCTTTGTACAGCATGTTCATGAGCGCTGCTGCGACATCTTCGATGCTGAAGTTTTCCTTCATTTCTTCGATTACCGGCATAAACTTCTTGAAGTTTCCGCCTTCCATTTCCTTGACAATCTTTTCCTTGAAGTTGTTGTTCTTGGATCTGAAGATATCGTCAAGTGTTGGGATTTCTTTCTTTGTAATCTTACCCTTGGTGACTCTTTCAATGCTCTTCATGAAGTTGAGCTCTCTTGGGTTAACCAGGGAGATTGCTGTTCCTAGATTTCTAGCTCTACCAGTTCTACCGATTCTATGAACATAGGACTCGATATCCTGTGGAAGATCATAGTTTACAACATAGGACAAGTTATCGATATCGATACCTCTTGCTGCTACGTCTGTTGCTACGAGGAACTTAAGCTTCTTTTCTTTGAATTTCTTCAGTGTTGCAATTCTAACGTTCTGTGTCATATCACCGTGCATTCCTGCGGCGTTATATCCTCTGTCTGAAAGGCTGCTGACTAATTCATCTACGCCTCTCTTGGTCTTACAGAAAATAAGGACAGTTTCCATTGCTTCTGTATCCATGATTCTACAAAGGGATTCAAAACGATATTGTTCTCTGACTTCATAGTAGTACTGTGAAACGGATGAAACCGTCATGGACTTAACAGCTACCTTAATGTGTACTCTGTCTTCCTTCATGTACTTCTTTGAAAGTCTCTTGTATTCTTCTGGCATTGTTGCGGAAAATAGCATTGTCTGCTTGGTTTCGCTCATTCCAGCCATGATGGTCTCGATGTCTTCAACAAATCCCATATTAAGCATTTCATCTGCTTCGTCAAGAACAAGGAAGTCTACCTGATCAAGCTTAAGGACTTTTCTGTTCATTAAGTCGATCACTCTGCCTGGTGTTCCTACAACGATGTCAACGCCTCTCTTTAAGGCTCTGATCTGTGTATCAATGCTTGAACCGCCATAAACACAAAGCTGGCTCACTCTTGAGTGCTTTGCAATTCTAGCAAATTCTTCGTTAACCTGAATAGCCAGTTCTCTTGTTGGCGCAAGTATGATTGCACTAACTGAACCCTTCTTCTTTAGCATGGACAGTATTGGCGCAGCAAATGCAAGCGTCTTTCCTGTACCTGTCTGAGCTTGTCCGATAACGTCCTTGCCTTCTAATATTATAGGGATGATTTCTCCCTGAATATCTGAAGGTGTGTCAAAACCCATCTCCGTTATACTTTTCAGTACGTCTTCTCCTAGTCCTAAATCAACAAATTTCTTTTCTTCCATATATACCTCATTTTCATTTATTTTTTTACGATTTACAATTACCCATAAAAAAACCTCGCAGTTGTGCTGCAAGGTGTTTAAAATCAATTCTACCACTTCATTACGTAATATCCTAAACCACTGATGTATTATACCACTTAAGTGTTTGAATAGCAATGTCATTTAGATATAATTTTAAAATTCCCTTGCTGCATTCCACATCATTAATTTTACACCATAATTTGTCTTATTGCTTGCAATATGAATTTTAAATTCTTATGAACGACAACGGTTTTAGGAAACGACTACGTTCAAGACAAACACCTCTCCCTATTTTCGCCGGCATTTCTTGTCAGTCCAAGAATCTACCTCGTCCTATACGCCTACCATCAGTAACTCCGAGTGCATGTAGAATAAAAGTTGGTTTCAGATCTACCCGCTCAAAATTCTTTTATTGTGATTGCCTTACTTTCAATTCATTATTTTTATAAAAGAAACAACGATAATTTTATTCCCCTTACTTTAGAATTCCGAATTGATAGCCTTGTGCTCTTAGTTTATCGATAACGAGCCCGATGTATCCTGGTGTAACTTCAAGGGAATCATGCATAAGTACAACCGCAATTTCCGGATGCCTGTTTTTATTTATTGTCGTAAGCACATAATCTGATAAGGCCTCGTTCCCTGAGGGTCTTCGGTTCTTCGGTTCCGCATCGCCACTCATGCTGTTCCAATCGATAAACTTGACGCCAATCGCAGCCAATGCAGCTTTAGAAGGTTCAATATCACTCCAGCTCCCGGACCCTCCAGGATAACGGAATACTGTGGTGTTGAACTTATTACCCAGGGTTTCCTTCATCAGATTCAATGCCTTTTGATATTCTTCTAAAACTCTTTCCGTATTAACGGTCCTACCCGGATACATATAGCTGTAGTCATGGCTGTAGCTATGATTCGCTATGGCATGTCCTTCTTTGATATATCGATGCATAATGTTTTTATCAGCCGCTTTGGTTAATGACTTCCCAAGGATAAAGAATGTAGCCGGGACCTTCTTTTCCTTTAAAAGATCAAGAATTGCCGGCGTGTATTTTCCTGGTCCGTCATCAAAGGTTAAGAAGGCAATCTTAGGGCCGTGATATTCAATCGTCCCCCTCATCCAAGCCTTTACTTCATCTGTATCATAGGCATAGCTTAATGCTCGGATAGAATAGCTGCCACCTTTATACAGCGCATCGAAATCAATCTTTTTAGGCAAGGTTCCCGCAATTGAAAATGAACTATTTTGAACTCCTTTGATAAATTCTATTGCTGTAGCCACTGTTTCAGGTTTCACCTCTTCATCTTTTGGATCACTACTTTCATTTATCGTCTCTACAAGAGGTGTCTCTTCAACCGGGGTCATGCCTGAAGCAATGCTTTGAGGGTTTTGATTATCCCTATTGAGCATTTTTATTCCAACATAAGTCATCAGAGATATAAGGAGAACCAGAACACTGGCTACGCCTAAAATTCTCTTTCTTCTTCTCTTTTTAAGTTTCCTGATTAATATCCGATTTCTTCTCGTATTCATCCTACACACCATTCCCATTCAGCTTCAAAAGAATAGGTTCTTTAGGATCAGTATACTTGAATAATATGTTGAACTATTTACAATACGGTTAACATCAAACGTAAAAAGCGAAATTTTCTGATGAATTCACGATAAGTTTTTATCCTTTCAAGTTATTTTTGGTATGCTATAATTAATTAATCTGACGTAGCTTAAGGAGGGTATTTAAATGGCTTATTATAGAGGATTTATAGGTTCCTATACCAGAAGGAAGAGTAGTGGAATCAGAAGTTTCAGGTTTAATGAAGATGAATTTATCACCGAAGACTTTTTCGCGGTGGATGATCCAACCTACCTCTTACTCGATAAAGATGAACATATTCTATACAGCACCATGAGAGAGGGCAGCGAGGGGGGCATCATGTCGCTTAACTTAGATACCCTCTATGCAGACAAAATCACTTTTGAAAATAATGCAACACCTTGCCATATCTCAAAGTTTAACGACTATATTCTGGCCTCCAACTATCATCAAGGAAATCTTGACCTTTATCTCACGGAGAATAACGAAGTTCAGGAAAGGCTGCAATCCCTTGAATTTCATGGCACAGGACCAGTCACTGAAAGGCAGGCAGGCTCACATGTGCATTTTGCCGAAAAGAATCCCTATAATGATGATATCCTTGTATGCGACCTTGGGGCCGACAAGGTCTATATCTTCACCAACGGCAATGAATTGAATCAAAAAGATGAGATTCTCCTTCCACCAGGAAGCGGTCCAAGACACTTTGTATTTCATGGCAAAGAAAAGCTCCTTTATGTTTTCTCTGAAATTTCTTCAGAACTTTTCACTTTCTCCTTTAATAATGGAACCTATCTCTTGAAGCAGGCAGTAAAAACACTCCCTGAGGATTTTAAGGGAGAAAATACCGGAGCAGCCATTAGAATCACCCCGGACAATCGTTTTATCTATGTTTCAAACAGGGGCCATGACAGCATTTCCGTTTTTTCAATCAAGGAGAATGGATTGCTTGAACTCATTGAAATTGTGTCGACCGAAGGAGAACATCCAAGAGACTTCAATTTAAGCCCTGATGGAGAGTTCTTACTCGCGGGCAACATGAACACGGATAACCTCACTTTATACAAGGTTAATCGGGATTCTGGAACGCTTAAGGTCCTAAGAAATGACATCTACAGTCCTGAACCCACTTCAATCATCTTTCAACGATAAGCGCCTTAAGATAAAGGCTATCAATTATTTTTCACAGCAAAATGCACCCGGACTTCATGTCCGAGTGCATTTTTAATTGTCTATATTTTCTTTAATCCTATTTTAAATGTTCTCTCAATCGTTAGTGTCTATACAATTGCAGAGAGGACAAAGGATAGGATGAACAGTACAGTGATGATATAAAGTATTGGGTGAACTTCTTTACCCTTCTTGTTCACGATCTGCGCGATGGAATAGAATAGGAATCCAAATGCGATACCGTTAGTGATGGAATAAGAGAAGCCCATCATGGCAATAACCATGAAACATGGGACAGCTACACTTAGGTCATCCCAAGCGATGTTCTTCAGTCCGTCAGCCATAAATATACCAACAACGATAAGTGCTGGAGCTGTAGCTGCAGCTGGTACCATTAGCGCTATTGGAGCTAAGAATAGGGAAATTAGGAAAAGAACACCTGTGGTCAAGGAGGCAAGACCAGTCTTGGCACCTTGTGAAATACCTGCTGCACTTTCTACGTAGGTTGTTGTGTTTGATGTTCCTAGAAGTGCACCGATGGAAGTTGCAGTCGCATCTGCGAAAAGAGCCTTTTCCATCTTGGTCTTAAGACCCTTGGATGAACCTTCTACTGAGGCTGCATCTTCTTCTGTGAATATGCCTGATTTTCTTCCGGCACCAAGGAAAGTTCCTATGGTATCGAAGGTATCAGTGAGGGAGAACGCGAAAATGGTGGTGAGAGTTATCAGCAGTTTGTCCGCCGAGAATAACCCGTTAAAGTCTAGTTTAAAGAATGTAGGAGCAAGACTTGGAATTCTAAACATGTCTGCAGTAAATTTTGGAACTATGGTGACACCGAATAGGATACCGATAAGGGTTGTTCCAACGATTCCGATAAGGATCGCACTTTGCACCCTCATGAGGAGAAGAACGACGGTTAAGATCAGTCCAATTAATGCAACCTGTGCTACTGGATCTGTAAAGCTTGAAATCGCTGGGATTATATCCTTATAGATTCCTCCGCCATTTCCTGTATCTACAAGTCTGCTTGGACCTTCAGCGGTGAACATAAGAAAACGAGCTTCCTTAAGTCCGATGTAAGCGATAAACAAACCGATACCACCACTGATGGCATATTGAAGGGATTCTGGGATTGCCTTGACAATCATCTTTCTGATTTTGGTAACTGTTATAAAAATATTGATAAGACCGCATATAAATACCAAGCCAAGAGCCTGTTGCCAGGAATAGCCAAGAGTAAATACAACTGTGAAGGTAAAGAATGCGTTTAGCCCCATACCTGGTGCAACTGCGAAAGGAACATTGGCAACGAATGCCATGATGAATGTACCGATTGCTGCTGCGAGGATTGTCGCTGTGAAGACTGCACCGGAATTCATTCCTGTCAAACCTAGGATCTGTGGGTTAACAAAAATGATGTACGCCATTGTAAGAAAGGTTGTGGTACCGCCAAGAATTTCGGTTTTGACGTTTGTACCATTTTCTTTTAGCTTAAATAGTTTTTCCATTTTACACCTCTTTATATATTTTAGAATGATTACCTCCTCATTTTATACGAATGATACCAGTATTGCAAGAGCCATATGTTCGCAATGTAAATATTTTGTAATGAAAACGATTATCATTTAGATTTTCTTCGGTTTTTGCGTGAACAATCTTCATTTTTACGCTAAAAATCGAATGATTTAATTCAATTGTTTGTATAGAATTCGCAATTAACACAATTTATGTGATCTTTTTATTAAAGTTTTATGGTTTTTACGATGACCACTTTGAGATCATTCGTGTTTTTTCCAAAGGATTTATTTCTCCGCTTCCATTACTTTAAAATATCCATACGTTATTTCTCATCATTTCAACTTCAACTATTTTTTGTAAGCAATACGCTATGTCCCTTGGATAACATCTCCATAAAAATCCTAAAATGTGAAAAAGAAAAGGTCATAAAGGGAAATGATATGTTCCCTTTATGACCTATAATTATGCTGTTTTTAATTTTTGGATCGATAGCAATTTTAATTTACACTTTATAAACGGTTGAAGCGGTATTCGAACCTGAACCACTCCAGTCGTGGTGGAAGAATTCTCCTCTTTCCTTGTCCACACGTTCAAACATGTGTGCGCCAAAGTAATCTCTTTGGGCTTGAAGAAGATTTGCTGGCAGGTTTTCTGTATGGTATCCGTCATAATAGGACATCGCTGCACTTAATGCCGGAAGGGCTATGCCGTTTTGCACGCCGAGGATAATAATCTCTCTAAGTCCTTTTACAGCGCTTACGAGTTCATCATGGAAATAATCATCTACCATCAGATTATGAAGTCCACTATTCTTAGTGTAAGCTTTGCTGATGTCATCGAGGAACGCTGACCTAATAATGCATCCGCCTCTCCAGATCGATGCAATTCCTTCTAGATTAAGTTCCCAGGTATATCTGTCAGATGCAGATTTTAACAGGGAAAATCCTTGTGCGTAGGAAATGATCTTTGCTGAATAAAGCGCATTCATTAAATATTCTAAGGTTTTCTCTATTTCAGGTGTAAGAACCACTGGCTTCTCGACAAGCTTTGAGGAAATCATCCGCTCGCTTTTCATCGAAGAAAGGACTCTTGCATAAACTGCCTCGGTAATGAGGGTTAAAGGCTGGCCTTCTTCGAGAGCGGAAACCACTGTCCACTTTCCTGTTCCTTTTTGCATGGCGGTATCCAAAATCTTATTCACCAGGAATTCTCCATTTTCATCTTTTTCCGCAAGAATCTCTGAAGTGATTTCAACGAGGTAGCTCTTCAGAACGCCATCGTTCCAGTTCTTGAAGATTTCTGCCATTTGTTCATTGCTGAGCTTAAGGACATCTCTCATGATGGCATAAGTTTCGCAAATGAGCTGCATATCGCCGTACTCTATCCCATTGTGGATGGTCTTGACATAATGTCCTGCACCACCATTTCCGATCCATGTTGTACAGGCCTCATCTCCGTTTTTGCCGGCTTTGGCGGAGATTGCTATAAAGATATCCTTAATCTCGTTCCAAGCCTCTTTAGCGCCACCAGGCATCAGAGAAGGACCATACAGCGCACCAAGCTCTCCGCCTGAAACTCCTGAACCTACGAAGTAGATTCCTTTTTCGCTTAGTTCCCTTACTCTTCTTTCTGTATCTTCATAATTGGAGTTTCCTCCATCAATAAGAATGTCTTCCTTATCAAGGAAAGGCAGTATGCTTTCTATAGTTGCATCCACTGTAGTTCCTGCCTTGATCATGAGCATGATCTTTCTTGGTTTCTTCAGTGAATTGACAAATTCTTCTATCGTAAAGGTTGGAATGAAATTTAGTCCCTTTCCTTTGTCTTCCATGAAATCAGTAATGACCTGCGTTGTCCTGTTCGCGATGGATACCGTGTACCCCTTTGATTCCATATTTCTTGCCAGGTTTTCACCCATGACTCTAAAGCCGTATATTCCAATGTCTCCTTGCATGTTAACCTCCTATATCATTCAATCTTATTTCGGTTCTTTTGTTTTCATCCTTTGATCGATGAACATTACTCTTATTATCAGGTTTAAAGGAAGTATTTTCAAGTGCTCTGCACTTTAGTTCATGATTTCTTCACAGCATTATTTTCAAAAAAATGGTGAAGATTTTCTTCTTCACCATTTTTTCTTTGCCCCTATGAAAAACAAAATGTCATTACTATTCAGTGTCCTTTAGCAGTTCTACATAGCTGACCTCTAGGCCTTTAGCGATTTTTTTCAATGTTTTAATGGATGGATTGGTTCTTCCAACTTCCATATCTGAAAGATAGGTATTGGAAACGCCAACAATATCCCCAAGTACACGCTGTGTGATATGTTTTTCTTTTCTAATCTTCTTGATATTCTCTCCTATTGTGGCCACAAAAGTCACCTCCTAGCCTTAATTATACGTTAATAACGAAATCTTTCCAATGATTTTACGTTGATATCTTAATTGAGCTTTTTTAACAGTTTATTGTTTCCTATATTCCGTAAATATTGTTAAAATACAACTGTATACGGAATGAGGCGAGATAATGAAGATCGGCAAAAAGATCAGAGAAGCCAGAAAATCGAAGAACTATGTTTTGAAGGATGTTTCTAGAATAACAAAATTTTCGATATCTTATCTTAGTGATATCGAAAACGACAGAAGCACACCTCCTCTTGCGACGCTCGAAATTCTTTGCAAAGCCTTGGATCTTTCACTCTATGATGTCCTGCCAAGAGAAGATGAGATGCATGTTGAGGAAAATGATCCAGATACAGCAGAACTACACCTTCTTACACGAAACTTCAAGGATTGGGACAAAAGAGATAAGGATGAACTCTTAAGTTATCTGAGGGCTAAAAAATCCGCTCGGAAAGAAAAAGACAAATAGATGAATTATACGGCTCAATGAATTAGCGAATTAATTGTGTCATAGAAATAGAATATAGAAATCCATGAAAACAAAAAGAAGTCATAGTTTCCTATGGCTTCTTTTTGTTTCTGTTTTAACCCGGATATTTCTCTAAATCTACACAAGACCCATCTTATCTGGGGTGTTTTTTACTTGCCTTTCAATGAACGAATTAAGCTACATTTTCTGCTTTCGCCAATTTGTTCTTCATCCAATTCTTTCCATCGATGATTCGATTCAGAATCATCGCTACGCCAACATCTCCTGTGACATTGATGGCTGTGGCTGGGGCATCGGTGATTGTTCCGATGAGGACCATGATTGGAATGGATTCAGGTGGGAAATTAAAGGCTGAGATGATGAAGATTTCTCCTACATATCCACCTGCTGGGATTGCGCCCATGACAGTGGAAGCTACAACTGAAACCACAATAGCAGTGATCATGGTTTTAGGTTCAAGGATATTCATTCCGTACATGCTGCACATGAAACCAATCTTTAGAATTTGAATCAGTACCGCTCCGTCTTTATGGAGATTTGCACCCATAGGGATTGAGATACTCTTTACCTCATCAGTAATTCCAATATTCTCTGCTGCAATAAGATTCGTTGGAATCGACGCTGCGCTGGAACAGGTTCCAAGTGCGGTAAGGGTTGGAGGGATGATATTCTTCCAGAAAAGGGAAACTCCTTCTGCTCCACCTCCAATGAAGGCAAAAATCGAGTTTGATGCAAAGTAGTAGACAACAGCTGCAACGAGATAGATGATTATGGACCTGGAAAGAGGTCCCGCAATCTCTGTACCATATTGGCCGATGAGGGTTGCAAAGAAAGCAGCTAGACCAATTGGAGCGAGTTTCATGACATAGGTCACAAGCTTCATGGTGATTTCAAGCATGGAGTTAAAGAAATCCAAGGCTGCTTTAGCCTTCTCCCCAATGGATACGATGGCAATGCCTATGCTGATCGCGAATACGATGAGGGCCATCAGGCTCTTTCTTGAAAACAGCAAAGGGAAATCGCTGACTGTAAACATCGATAAGAAGTTATTATTGGCAGCAAGATCCGTTGGAACCTCAGTCATGGCAACTTGAGCTCCTTTTGAAGGATCAAAGACTACAACAACGACTAGCATATAGATTGCAGCTACAACACCCGTCAGGATGAAGATCCCCATCATGGAGGACAAAATTTGAGATAGTTTCTTCAAGTTCTTCATCCCTGCGATTGCACTGACCAAGGATAAGAATACGATTGGTACGACGAGGCAGAAAAGAAGATTTAGAAAGGTATCTGCGACCGGTTGGAGAAACATGATCTTTTCTTTCCAGATTGCTCCGATGACACTTCCGACAATCATGGCCAGGAGAAGATAGAGTGAGGACTTATAGTTTTTCAGCGTATTCATTTTTTCCCTCCACATTTATATGTTTAATTATGGCTTCTACTGATTTTTTTACATTCTCGGGATCTGTGGCAAGATTAAGTCTGATGAAACCTCTGCATTGGTCGCTGAACCATTCGCCAAAGTCGATGGCCAGGTTGCATTTGTTCTGAATAAATTCCTTGATGTCTTCTGGTTTGATGTATTCGCGCATATCAAGCCATGTCAGGTACGTTCCTTCCAAATCTGCAACAGCAATTTTAGGCGCATATTTATTAAGTTCGCCTCTCATGTACAGATAATTGGTACGGATAACGTCAAGCAAACCTTCGAGCCATTCTTCACCATGTGTGTAAGCTGCTTCAGTAGCCACCATGCCCATAATGTTGACTTCGGACTGATTCGTTACCTTGGCAAAAGCATCATATCTTTTTCTGAGAAGTTCGCTATAAATAATAATGTGTGAGTTAAGGAGACAGGCTAGATTGAAGGTTTTAGAAGCTGATGACAGGGTGATCATGCTCTCCTTGTACTTTCCACCAGCGATTATTGACGCTGGAATGAACTTCTTATCCCCTATGATGATATCCTGGTGAATTTCGTCTGTGATGACTAGCACATGGTATTTCTCGCAAATTTCAAGGATTTTCTCCAGTTCTTCCTCTGACCATACTCTTCCTGCTGGATTATGAGGGGAACACTGGATAAACATTTTCACATTGTTCTCTTTGATTTTCTTTTCGAAATCCTCGAAATCAATCATATATTTTCCATCTTCAACAACGAGCTCACTGCGGATAAGTTTTCGGTTCGTATCTTTTACAGCATTATGGAAGGGGTAATAGACTGGGGTCACAATCAGTACAGCATCATTAACTTCAGTGAATGCATTGATCAGCCAGTATATGGCATTCACCACACCTGGAGCGAATCTCACCCATTCTTTCTTCACTTCGCTGCCATGTCTTCTTTCATGCCATGAATTAAGGGCTTCGAAGTAGCTTTCTGGAATAATGGAGTAACCATAAACCCCATGCTCTACTCTTTTTGTCATCGCCTCGATAACAGCTTCGGGGGTTTTGAATTCCATATCGGCCACCCACATGGCGGTTAAATCTGGATTTCCAAATCGGACATCCAGTGCATCCCATTTTAATGAATTTGTCTCTGTTCTTGAGACGAGGTATCTTTCGGTAAATTCTTTAGCGTTCATATCTTTCCTCCAATGTAATTTTGAGTAGTGTTCGTAGCAAACTTAGCTAGATCAACCTAATATTTTCTTTCTTTTGATCTATACCTCTGCTTGCCATTTCCGTTACTCTTTCGATAAATAATTAAGTATAATTTCTTTGACACCTACTATATAGCAAGAACCATGCCAACATAAAAACAGGGTAAAACGGTTACAATAACAGATGAATTTACTTAAACACGAAAAACAACTGGTTAAAGTTATTATACTTTAACCAGTTGTTTTCTGTTGAACATTGCTTTATGGCTTCTCCATTTATTCTATTCGTCTTTGGAAGAAGAACTTATCTACTTTCGCTTTGACTTAACGCTTCAATGATCTTCTTTCCTTTATTGGTGATCTTGCTTCCCCCTCTGCCTTTGGATACCTTAACTAATGCGAGGCTATCAAGGCTTGAAAGGATACTTCGAATTTCTTGCTGCGTCAGGTAGATGTTTTGCTTTTTGGCATCTTCAGCGAGTGACATTCGGCCTTTGATTTCCTGCTTTTCATTCGCCTCATCCAGGTTTTTGAGGACGAATAGATACGCTTCCATTTGATTGCCTGCAAGCCGAGCAAGAAGGCTTATATCCTCATTCCCCTGTTCATCAGCCTTTTTCTTTTTTATTTTCGATTCCTTCGCCTGATGATGAAAACTCTGCGGGAGGTCGCTGCACTCGACAATATCCTGGTCAAGATAGACGAGATACTCCATGTAGTTCCTGAGTTCTCGGATGTTTCCATCCCAGCCGTGACTTAGCAAGGCTTCTTTCGCGCAGTCGGTTAAGGTAAACTTTCCACCCAGATCCTTTTTAAACTGTTCAAGCAGGATCATCAAGTCCTCCCCTCTGTCCCGAAGGGGTGGAATCTGAACCGGAAGGGTATTAAGTCTGTAGTATAAGTCTTTTCTGAAGCTTCCAGCAGAAACCAAAGTTTCTAAGGATTCGTTTGTTGCGGCAATGATTCTCACATCGACCACAATGATTTTATTTCCACCAACCCGCATGACTTCACCTTCCTGGATGACTCGGAGGAGCTTCACCTGTAACGCTGGGCTCATCCCTTCCACTTCATCAAGAAACAGGGTGCCTTTATGGGCAAATTCGAAGAGGCCGATACTCCCGCCTTTCCTTGCCCCTGTAAAGGCGCCATCTTCATAACCGAACAGCTCACTTTCCAGCAGATTATCCGGCATGGCAGCGCAGTTGATGGCAATGAAGGGAAAATTCTTTCTCAGGGAGCTGTTGTGGATGGCATGGGCAAAAAGCTCTTTCCCTGTGCCACTTTCCCCAGTGATCAGGATGGAAGAGTTTGTTTTCGCCATTTTCTCTGCGATAAGTTTTGCTTTCTTGATGGTGCTGCTTTCCCCGACAATGTCATTGAAGGTATATTTTGCCTTGTGCCCCTTATCAAGCATTTGGAGCCTTAAGTTATGCTGCTTTGTTTCTGCTACAGAGAACTTCTGTATCGTAGCAAAAGCTCCCAGATATTCATTTTTTCGTATGACGGGAGAAATGGAATAGTTGATATCAACGTTGTTGATTCTGATTAGACGGTTCTCAATCTTCATCCGGGTCTTTTTGCATTCTTCAAAAGGGATAAAGGGAAATATCAACGCAGCCGGCTGATTTAAAACATCTCTTCCGCTGATATTAGCTATTTCATAGGCTTTGGGATTACAGGAAAATATGGCTCCCTCCTCGTCTACACCGACGATTCCATCTTCCATTAGATTAGTCAGGATCTCGAACCTGCTTTCCAGTCTCAAGGACCGCCCAAAAAGCTGCTCAAAAACATAATTGTTGGACATGATGGAATTGAAATATTCTCTGAATTCTTTTCGTTCCAACATATAATTGAGGCCAAGTTTTAGTGCAATCTCAACGATGGTTGAAGAATCGAGGACCCTCTGCCCAATATTAATGATCCGCTCAATATTTTTTGGAGCATACCGGCTTTCATCTGAAGTGACTGCAATCTTGAATCCCTCTACTGGCGTTGTGCAATTTGGGTAATAGGGCGTAAATTTAATATGGCTGATACTCAGTTGGCTTAGGCGGGTAATCGCCTCCATGGCCATATTTTCACTTAAGTTTACAAATAACGCCTCAGTACCTTCTGGCAACTCCAGGAGAATGTCTATGGCTTTCTTTGTATAGGTGATTTCCACCTCTGTGACCTCGCTTCCTTTAGGAATATACTTCTCAAATTCTACTGTATTATTGAACGCATCCGTAGACGTCACATAAAGATCAGACTTCATGATGTGACTGATGGATCCGTCGAAGACATTGTAAATTGAGGTTTCTACAAATTCACCAAACAGTTCAAGAATCTGATGCTCATAGAATTTAGAAACAATAGGATCTCTTGTTATAATGGCGACTCGTTTTTTGATCATAACCACCCCGATTAAGAATTATTCTTGCAAGCCAGTGGAAAAATACTTTTAATTTAAAATCATCATTCAGACATTCCGAACATCATTATTTTACCTTATTCTATTAGTGTGTGCATCTTTTCACAAAATTAATTAACGACTCATTGGATTTAGCGTGATAATTTAGAAAGCAGGTGAAAACAAAAACTGAAACTGGCTATCTGCCCGTTTCAGTTTTTGTTTTCCAAAAGGTATTGATCTCTTCTTCCGTCAGGGAATCCGAGAAGTCTTTCTTGATGAGGAGAAGAACATGAAGGTCAGTCACATATTGATACAGGGAAGATCTGTTTTCAAACTCTTCCCTGGTTTCTGGAAGCTTTTGACTTCTAAAGATATCAAGGTAATCTCTTAAGTCTTCAATGAGTTCTTTTCCTGTATTGAGTTCACCGAACTGGAATGCCACAAGTTCTGTTAGGGCACCGACCAATCTGTTCTGCTCATAATATTTGTTGATCCGATTCAGATGGCTTCTCATCTGTTTAAGGATTTCAAACTGTCTGATTCTCATTTCCATATATTTGACATAATAGGCAAAGCTCTTTTTGAGGTTGTTGGAGGATAGCCTTTGCGATCTCTCGTATCCTGATTTAAGTGCACTATCTAGTTCCTTATAGAGCTTCTCTTGTCCGATGTTCACGGATTGGGTTTGAATTCCATTGGAGAGATCTCTTAGAATTTCCTTGATGAGGTCTTCCACTCTTTTTTGGTCTTCCCTGATTTCTTTTTCGATATTTGGCATATGGATATTGAAAATCAGGGCAATTCCAGCACCGATAATCAGCAGCCCATACTCATTTAACATCCAGGAGAAGGCAATGGAATTTTCAATCCAAAGATGGGTTACAAGAACCGTACTTGGGACTATTCCATCCTGAAAGTTCATCTTTGCAGCAAAAGGGATAAAAATGATCAGAAAAATTCCGAAGGATAATGCTGTATATCCAAATAGAGTGAATACAATTGCACCAACGAGAAGGCCGAGGGTCGTTGATCCTAACCTTTTTACGGCCATCTCAATGGACTTCATCTTTGTATTTTGAACGCTGAGGACTGTAACGACTCCTGCCGAAATCGCATAGCTTAAACCTAATTTCTGTGCGATGTAGACGGCAATTGCCGCACCTACCGCGGTCTTGATTGTCCTGTAGCCGATGAATTTTTTCAAAGCTTCACTCCTCCAGCCCTTGCATTTTCTTTAGCAGTCCAATTAAACTTAACTTTTCTTCTTCACTGAGTTGGCTGAATTCATCTTTTATAGTTTCCAGATGTTTAGGAAAGAGTTCGTATATAATTGTTCTTCCTTTTTCCGTGATCTTCAGGATATAAGATCTTCTGTCTCCTTGTGTACTATGCTTGGTGACATATCCTTCCTTTAAGAGATTGGCTATGACGACGGTCATGTTTCCCCCAGAAGATAGTATTTTTTCTGTTATATCGCAGACTCTCATCTCTCCTTTATGATATAGAACTTCCAGAACCATAAACTGGGCTGGGCTTAATCCAAAATCTCTGATATTCTTGTTTGTCTCCTTATTCAGCTTCCCTAGTCCTCTACTTAGGGAAATGAGTAGCTTCAAATTAAGGTCGTTTTCTTTTCCGTAGCTTATTTTTTCGTTTTCCATACTACTACTATAATATGAAACCGCTTTAATTTCAATTGCGTCAAACTTGTATTGAAGCTATACCTATGTCTTTTCATTGTATTTGGTGAAGCAGGTCCTCTATTTTAATCTTGGGATTTCTCCTTTCTTGATGTTATGATTATCTTATTGAAGATTGCTAACAAGATGGGAGAAAAAACCGATGACTACTTACCATATCATTCTAAAAGAAACCAAAATTCCTTCATTTTATGAGGATGCGATAAAAGAATATAAAAAAAGACTGGGTAAGTACTGTAATTTACAGATTACCCAGATTAATGATTCAACCAATATGGAGAATTTGCTTCATGGTTATTATGTTATTGAAGTCAGAGCAAAAGGAACATCCATTGATTCAGTCGGACTCTCTGAAAAGCTACAAAATCTAGCGACTGCTGGTCATCCAAAAGTTGCTTTCATAATCAATATGAAAGCTGAGAATGCCCGAGAATCAATCAGATTAACTAGCATTGACCTCAGCGATGAACTCTCTTTAGTGGCGATGTTAGAGCAGATTTATAGGTCATATAGGATATTGAACGGTGAACCCTACCATAAGTAAATCAGGTTTTCTGAAAAATAATATCAATGTTTTTCCTTAATTGAAGGCGACATTTTAAGGTATATTAACTTATATTTTATTTAAATTATATTAAGTTTACCTAGTACAGATATACTAGCACCCATTTTTTATAAACCCTTTGTAAGAATTAGTCTGGGTAAAACAAAAAAATATACGAGTTTATTTTTTCATTAACCGTAAATTTATGTGTGCAATCCAGCCATGAGATTTTGCGACTCAATTGTTTTAACTAATAAAATGGCTTTACGTAGATCAGCATAGTCTTCAGAAGCATCCGCAAATAAAATATCATTTTCATCGGAATGGCACACCATGTGGTAATACGACCACCATAGTCCCATTATCATCTAATTGATGGACAAAGTGTTGTATGAATGTGAAGTCTGCTTTGGATTTTGGTCTAGCTTTGCATAGGCACTAAAGCGCTCATCCTCGGTAAACTAATCGTCTGTTGGCGATTTCTCTTCTCTCTTTTTGGTTTACTTTGAGATCTAACATTGCATAATAAGAAATAAAAATTATCTCGGATGATTTTTATGTGATTAAATGATTTTAAAGGAGCACAATATAAAGAAAGGAGGTAAAATATGGTTATAATTCAAAAGCCCTTGCAGAATTATTAAAAGAAGTTATAGTACTGATTAGTGCAAAGTAAATCGCTAGGCTTGCCTTAGAATAGGGTTTAGAAAAAAAGTATTGCACAAGATACAATTCAATCTTTATCCTAAACTTTTGAACGAAATGTAAGAATGAATACTGGGAATAATCCAATGCTTCAATTTATTATTATGGAAAGAGGAAGATGTCTTGCACTACCAGAATAGTATAATATTGAACAAGAATTGGAATATGAAATGGAATCAACTGAAATTGAGCAGTTATTGAATAAAAAAGTTATGATTGAAATACCATTAAATATTTTAAATAAAATCAAAATCCATCATTTAGACAATGAATTTCAGTGTATTGATGATGCAATATTGGATTTAGTAAAAAAGGTGAGTATTCCGATGAGTTTGAGCCATTGAATCCGATGTGTAGAGCCACTTCATCCGATGGCCAGAGCCATTGATTCTCAAAGACAATCCGATGTTGAGAGCCACCTCTTGTAAGACTAGAATGAAGATACGGATAATCCGTAATACTTACGAGAGGAGGACATGTCAATGTCCAAAGAAAAACAAATTCTGCAACTCCGCTGCAAAGGCTACAGCCAGCGGAAAATCGCAGAGGTTCTCCAGATTTCCAGAAACACGGTGGCCAAAGTCTTCAATGCGGTGTCAGAAGCCAGCCTGGAAGAGCTGAACGACGAGGAACTTCATCGAAAGCTCTTTCCCGAGGATCTGCACACCCCAGCGCTTGTCACGCCGGATTTTGAGTATATCCACAAGGAACTGCTCAAATCAGGGGTAACCCTGAAATTGCTTTGGGAAGAATATGGGTTTGTGTGCAGAGCATCCAAGAAACCACCCTACATGTATTCGCAGTTCTGCAAACTCTATCAGGATTATGTCGACAGGCACCGACTGACCATGCATATCCAGCACAAACCCGGAGACAAGCTCATGGTGGACTGGACGGGGACATCGCTTCCGCTGTTTGACAAGCTCACAGGAAAAGACTGCAAAGTGTACCTGTTTGTGGCAACCTTACCCTTCAGCATGTATGGGTACGCACAAGCGTGCCTAACCATGAAGGAAGAGGATTGGATCAACACCCATATCAACATGTTTGAATACTTTGGCGGATGCACCCGATTGCTTATCCCTGATAATTTGAAAACCGGGATTCTCAGCAACAAAAAGTACGAGGACCCGGTCAGCAACCGCTCTTACCAGGAACTGGCAGACCACTACCATACGGCGATTCTCCCTGCAAGAGTGATTACGCCCAAAGACAAAGCAGCCGTGGAATCCATGGTGGGAAATTTGACCACCATGGTCATTGCGAAGCTGCGCAACCGAAAATTCTTCGATATCCAGGAGATGAACCGAGCCATTCTCAAGGAAGTCGACCTTTTCAACCACAATGATTTCCAGAAGAAGGAAGGTAGCCGTTATTCCGTGTTCACGGAAGAAGAGGCTCCATTTCCCCTACGAGTTCGGCCAATGGAAAACCGCCACGGTTCAGCTGAATTACCACATCGTCATAGATTACGGAAATTACTCCGTCCCCTATGAATACGTCAAGAAAAGGGTCGATGTCCGATATACCCGAAACCTGATTGAAATCTACTACAGCGGATCCCGAATCGCTAGCCACAAGCGCCTTCACGGGAGACGAGGTCAGTATTCCACGGTCGTGGACCACATACCGGCGAACCATCAACTGTATAGTGAATGGGATAAACAGCGGTTTATCCGCTGGGCGGGAGAGATTGGCTCATCTACCACGGAGGTGGTGCAGAAGCTCTTCAGCCTGTACCGGGTGGAGGAACAGGCCTACAAAGGCTGCCTGTCCTTTTTGAAGCTGGCGGACAAATATACGCCAAAACGTCTGGAGAACGCCTGCAGGATTGCCCTGGAGAAAATGCCCTATCCGCGGTATAAGAATATCCGGCTGATCCTGGAATCCGCTCAGGACAAGAAAGAAGAAGCACGCAAGACTGGTGATGATTTCTCCTCCTCCAATGAATACGCCATCGTCAGAGGCGCAGCCTATTATGGAGGTGGCAACCATGAAGAATGAGACAGTTCGAAAACTCAAGAGCATGAGACTGCCGGCATTTGCAGAGCTCTATGAAAAACAGGTGGGAAACGAGATTGAATATCAGTCATTGTCCTTCCACGAAAGAATCGCGCTTCTGGTTGACGCCGAGTTCGACTCAAGACACAACAACAATATCCAGCGACTGATCAAAAATGCCAAATTTGCGAATTCCTCAGCCTTTATGCAAAGCATTGAGTATCTTTCCGACCGGCGCTTAAACCGAAGTCTGTTGGAATCCCTGGCAGATAACGAGTATATCCGCCAGAGCCTCAATGTCATTCTGATTGGAGCCACAGGGTCCGGAAAAACCTACATTTCCAATGCGCTAGGCGTCAATGCCTGCCAGTCCGGGTACAAGACCCGGTATATCCGGCTTCCAGAACTGTTCAACGAGTTTGAAGTCGCTCGAATCCAAGGAACGTACAAAGCACTCATGAAGCAATACCAGAAATATGCACTGATGATCCTCGATGAGTTTCTCCTCGTGCCCACTTCCGAGAATGAGCAGCGTGATCTTCTTGAACTCATGGAATTGAGGTGTGGCAGATCTTCCACCGTCATCTGTTCCCAGTTCGTCCCCGAAGGTTGGCACGACCGGTTAGGCGGGAGTGCTTTGGCTGATTCCATCCTGGATCGGATCATTCCCTCCGCCTATACCATGATTATTGAGGGTGATGTGTCGATGAGGCAAAGAAAGAGGCATATCATCGATCAAGTCTGATACCTTGGAGAGCCCACCCTTACAGGGTGGCTCTCCACTTCGGACTGATGGCCTCTGCTATCGGAATGGGTGGCTCTAAATCGTCGGAACAGGTGGCTCTCTCAAATCGTAATATTCAAAAGGCCTTATAGCTAGTGCTGATGAATTTTAAAAAAGCTTAAATCAGAAATAGAGGATTTATAAAAACATTTGATCTATTGGAGGGAATACCATGAATAAAAAGGTGTTTAAGGAAGAATTGATATCATTATTTAGCCAAGATGTAGATGGAATTTCATTGGATGATAAATTTAGTCTTGCAAGAGGGGTTTTATTTACTTTAGAAAAAGAACAAGAACATAATGAGAAAAATAAAGGTAAAGAATGGACAGATGAGGAGCTAAAGGTAGTATTATCCTTTTCTCCAAATAAAGAAAACTGTCTAAAATTAGCTAGGGCATTTAATAGAGGATACGGAAGTATTGAGCAAATTTATCGTTGGGCTGCGACGTCAGATAAGTCACTTGAAGAAAAAGGAAGATATGAAGATAAGTTTGTTTTACAAATAAAAAGAGTTGCAAAAGAATGTGGTTGGCGAATATGAAATAAAATTAATGCAGCTGGTTATCAAACTATCTGCAATAACCTTTAATAACCTCGTTTAGATTAGTTACGGTGAACCGTATCCGAATAACTGCGTAAATTATGCCGATAACTATGATGGAGATACACAAGTCTTTCAAAATTCCAGTAACCTAAATCAGGCAGAAAGCTAAAAACAGATACATTAACAGACTGTTAATTATTTTGAGAATCATACTCTATTTATTGACATTAGTCAGAACCTCCCTTACACTTAATTTGAAAGTAGAAATACTTTCTGGGGCTTGTATTGTACAGGCGATTATCGAAAGATAATTTATAAAAAGGAGTAGAGTAATCTACTCCTTTTTATTTGGGAAATATTTTTAAACCTTTCCCAAAGTGGTGAGGGAAACCATAGATTTTATTTTCTATAGAATCATAAGCTAAATCTGGATGCTGATAAGAAAAATTTTTATAAATAGGGAATGAAACTAAATCAGCTATTTCCAACCCATAATAACTAGTCTGCTCATTATCTTTAACATTCCACTTCGGATTGAAGTATACCCCTTTAATTTTTTTGAAAAGAGAAGCATCAATATAGCAAGTTCCATAATCAATTAGATTTTTCAAATACTCTAATATACAACGATCCTCTTTCTTTCCCCTTGATTCCAATACAACTATTGCTGTCTTATTAACAGGTAGATGAAATCTTACAAATCTTTCCATAATGAATTTTAAACAAATGTCATAAGGATTCTCAGGATTTTTGTACTGAGTGCAAAGTTTAACTTTATCCAAAGTTGATGAAAATATTTTGAATTTTTCGTTTTTCATAAAAGAACTCAATTCGAATATAAAATTATCATAATCAACATTTTTTGGATCAAATGCATCAGTTCGACTTCTTATTTCACGAGAATGGAAACATACGCGTTTTTCATTTTTTTTATAGATATGTTTCCCATCCGGCCAATATTTATTTTTTATTGCCATAATATTTGCTCTAACCGTTGTACGATAACTGGAGTCAAAAGAACATCCAGTTACAGTGAAGTATCTGTTATTCTGTGCTACCTTTACCCCTTTACTAATACTTGCCATTATATGCTTTAGAGTAGCATCCCCGTTTTCATCAAGAAAAAGTATTTCATCAACTTCAGCGGGCCAATTTTCAATATTTGTTGGTCTATTTCTCCATCCCATTTGAACACCCTCTATTTTATATTTAATGTTAACTAGAGTTGAGAAGTACTAATATTCAATTTGAGCAATACTTATATCGACGTATTCAAGGCGATGTTTATATGCCTAAGTTGACAATCGTCACAAACAAACTATGCTTTTTCTATTATTTAATGTCATTGTATTATGAGCATGTTTCAATTACTTTAAGAAACTATTAAAAATAATATTCTCCATTTTTCTTTTTTAATATTTATTATTTATGAACATAATAATCATCCCTATGAGGCTTTTTTTTACCAGCTCTATCTGAATCTCCATTCTTATTGCTTCCCCACAATAGCTTTGATATATTGGCCGAAGCAATTAGAAAATTTTGAATTGAACACCATGTTCCTGTATCACATCATCATTATTCATACTGTTCTTAAGAAATTTGGCTGCATAATTTAGATATATTTAATTCACGCTAAAAGCATCACCAATCTCACCCGCTGGGCATCACTGATTCACACATAGAGCATCAGCTGTACATGAGTGGGGTATTGCTTTCGGTTGCACAATGCCGTGAAGCAGCACGTCGTAATTCCTAGGACTCAAGGGGTTGTTTTTGTTCGCAAGGTATTCTCGCATTTTGATGTTGCCCGAATACACCCAAATGAAGTTATGGACAATCCATTGCGTAAATCGTTTTTTTAGATCCATGTGCGCGGAGCGTGGGCGAATATGTTTTTAGTCAAGCATTTTTTCCGAAATAAACATAAGAAATTCCCATGTTTCATCAAATGAATTTCCCTGGTTTTAGCACTAGGTATTTTAACATATTAAGGCATGGATCATTCTGTAGCTCTGAATCTTGACGATGAAAGACGTCTATGTTGAACAGTGGATGTTTCGGACTATCAGAGAGAAGCAGCTACGAGTCTTAATCGCGGGTAGATTTCATATAAATATTGCTTCATCCAGCAGCGTGAGATCTTCCAGCGTTAACTAGCTTTAGTCACTAGCATGGTGCAAGAGCAAGGCGATGGAGTTTCGGGATACATTGTGGGTTGCTAAAACTTGACGTTGACTTAGGGCGCAGCAAGCTGCTCTGACGAAAGTGAGTTTTTCTGACATTTTAGTTACTACTTAAAATAAGATTGTTGCAGAAATGCATTATTCTTATTCAACATCAGAAAAAAATTGTTAGCTCTCTTCATGAAATTCACTTGCTGGCTCTGATTCAGCGTACTCGTTGTTCATTTTTAGCATAATACTCACTCTTTTTAACGAATCTGATTTAACAAGAATATTCTTGTTCTTCTAAATCTTTTTCGTTTAGATCTATCACATCAATTATCTTACTGCATTTTTCACATTTTCCAGAATATTTCCGAAAAGTCAGTGAACCTTCTAGATGAATTCTATATGTTCTAAAAAGTATACAGTTTCCACATTCACAAATAAATTTGTACATTTGATCACCTCAAAGTACATTATATAAAAGAAAATAGAATTTATTCACGTATTCTAAAATTCTACTCTCCTGATTGTTAATAATTGAATACTTCAGAATCTAAAATTTTGTACAAATTTTTCTAAACCGTCTTCACGATAATTACTCGGCTATTTTGACTTTCAATTTCTACATTTTTATTTTGTGATATATCTCCTTGAAGAATGAAGAACTCGACTTTTTCGGGTTTTCTTCTATTCATCTGATATAAACGGTAAAGGTAATACTGGTTATTTAGCTTTTCTGATGCCTTTAACTCATTTTCTGAAATGAAAAACGGTGTATTTGATACTCCTACTGTTGTTTTAACTTCTATAAATATAGGTTCTTCCTTTTCAACATCATATGATTTAATATCATACCCTAACGAATCATCGCTTCTCGAAATCCATTCAATCTTATTTTTTAATTCCGACATTTTCCCTTCTTTTAAAGCTTGCTGAAGTTTTTTCTTTTCATGCTCATAAACAATTTTCTCGCCAGCTTCTCCAATTTCAAAATTATCAATAGCAGACTTGATATAATCTCGCTTTCCTTGCTTTTTGCTACTTGATCCAGTAGCATTTTTTTTACGCAGAGGAATATTCTTTTTTACAAGATTTGCACTTGAAACATCAATACTTTCTGTCGAATATGTACTCTTATTTACTGAATCCAAATTATAACTCGTTCTATAGTATCCCTTAATAAATGAAGCTAAATATGAAGTTGGTTTAGTGGGTATTGTTTTTAATACATCTACTAGTGCTGAACAAATAATATTTCCTGAAATTATAAAACCATGTTCTATCAATAAATTGTTTACATATGGATTACAGTTTATCCTTCCTTGATCTTTCATTGCCATTACAATACCGTTTGGTAAATTAGCACTGTTTCTAATTTCTGAATGTAGTTGTAATCTGTATGCATCACTATATGATCCCCTAGAAGCATTATCTTCAATATAGACTCTCGTAAATTCTGGATTTGAAAAAATACCAAGAGCTTCATAATATTCATTTTCATCTTTGAATTGTAATTGTTTTGCCTTTCCCCAAATTAGTTGCATTATTCACCTCATTTCGTAAATCTATTAATAACTTTCAGATTATTATCGCTTTCTAATACTGAAAAAAATTCTTTAGCATCAAAACTCATGGACAAGGGTATCACTCTATAGTCAGACTCAAATTGTACTTGCCCGCCAGCTGGAATTAAATGTTTAATTTGATAGAAATTATTATCTTCCATCATGGCAGTAGTAGCACCTCCGGTGATAAAAAGACTAATTTTAGATTCGTCTAGTTTCTTTAAGAAATTTTCTTTATTCCCTTCATACAAGACTCTCATATAATAATCTTTTAATATTTCACCATGTTTATAGTAATTTGTATATGGCCCTATAACATCAAAATACTGACTTCTCGCGGATTTATTATCTTTTGCAAATAAAGCAAAATCAATACCGTTTTTAACAAATGATGATCTAACTTCAATAGTTTTATTATTAGATAACATTATATCTATCTGATTCTTTGAATTATCGTTAAGCTGTCCGAATATCATATTTTTTCCATACCGCCATTCTAAAACATTTTTACAAGCCATTTCTGCAATTAATCCTGCTAGATTGTCAATTTTAACTGTTTTTTCACTGCGTTCTTCTGATGAATTTGCTTGTCCCTTATTTAGCTTCTTTTCAATATCTTCTGCATAAGATTGTATATTCTTTAAAAACGTGCTATTTGTTGAAATTTGAATTTCAACACATCGAAAATCAACTCTTGATGTCTTTAGATTATCAGGCAAGTTATTTATTCTTAGTATTTCATTAATATTACTCACAGATATCACACTTCCTTTAAAAGAGCAGTTATAGCTGTTTCCGATATCAGTTTTTCAATAAATTCATCAATCGCATATGTTAAAATATCTAAATTTTCTTTATATTTATACCACTTTGCTATTTCCTTTGTGTCCGAGTGAATAAATGGGGCTACAAATACTGAAAATGTATTTTCAAAATTTTTACGTTCCTCAATTAGATGTCTTCTAATTGGCACAATTTCATTGTTTACCTGATCTTGTCGTCCACACATAAGTGATACTTCTATTAAACTTTTAGATACTGTATCGAAACAAACGATATCAGCTTTTCCACCGGCGGCGGTATTAGTTGGTAATCCTTCATCATCAATACTATAATTTGGCACTACATCTAAGTTATCAAAATTTTGAACCATTGCTATACTTGTTAAAAATTCAAGTCTTGCCGGTCCCGGAAGCAATTTCATCATATAATCTGAACTAGCAGACTTATTACATACCTTATGAAGTTCATTGTATATTGTTTCTTTTGTATATTCTGAAGCAATTTTTATTAATGTTGTTCTTCTTATATCAGTTGTATCAAGCGGGATCGAACTTTCCATACTTATTACAGATGTATCTACAGAACCCATATAATCAAAATATTCTTCCTTAGACTCAAAAGATTTATATTCCGAATATTTATCCAGTATATATTCAAGTTTTTCTATTTCCCAAGTATTGTAATCTATAAACCGTCCATTTCCTCGCAATGAAATAATCCCAGTAGTACGCATTTTTCGTATATATTCATCTACCGCTTCACCACAAATTTGCGACATTTTAAACCTATTTCGCTGCTCATCTGTTGCCCCAAGTAGTTCTAAACAAATTTCATATATATATTCATCACTGTATGAATATCCAACATCAGATCTAATTTCTTTTATTTTTTTATATAACTCTATTGCATCATTATTTGGCCAACAAATAAACAGACTTAGTTCCTGTCTAAAAACACCAGCTCCATTTTCGTCAGCATCTGCCTTTAATATTTTCAAAACTTGCAGTAATAAAATCAACGGTACATTTGAGTTTGCATTCTTACGGTATGGATTATCACTTTGATATCTCATCATTGAGTTTAGAAAAACCGCCCGGATTTTTTCTTCATTAGGTTCTTCTTCGTTTAAAGCATCGACAAGCATATGTCCTGTTGTTGATATCCGAATCGGTTTTCCAATCGCATAGTTAACAAATCCAAATTCCATAGGTAACTTAAAAATTGTATCAAATCTAGAATCCCACCCATAATCAAAACCTGCTTCTTTATGCTTCTGTGGACTCATATCAATTATATTTTCAATTTGCTTATTACTGAACTTTTCATCTTCACTTTTATAAATATTAGTCAAATCTGATATTCTATTTATAATAACTGGTTTATATATTTTTTCTTTTATAACATTATGTATCACTTTCATTATCACATCATGTGTAAGAATTTGATTTTCATATGGTAATAGACAATTTAAAAAACTGACAATCCTGTTTGGATTTCTCATTGTAGTAGAAAACGATAATGGTTTTCTTTCTGCTTTTCTTTCATGCATAATTAGTAACAAACACCTCCTGTGAATCAATATACTTTTATTATATTTAAACTAATGTACTTATTTTTACGTCGAACTCACAATACTTTCTTGACCTGTTTAGAAACGCTGGTTTGTATTTTCAATGAGTAGTTAAATTGGCGATCCCAAATTATTTTTTTGATAAATAACTCGGTGTATATATTGTTTGTATTATCATATTTTCAATAGGTAGATTGCATTCCTCCTTAACATTTAATTGGATCATTTGATTAAACCTATGTATCAATACCAGCGGTAAATATATGTGTCTCAATAGAATTCCAATTGAACTAGAATTTTACCTTAAAACGATCCCTATTGATGACTCTAATTAAATTTTCATATACAGTTGGTTTTCTGAATCGTTTGGTAGCACTCACATTATTTCATTTTTAGTACACCAACAATTCTTACAAACTCACATAATAAATTAATACCATAAAATATATTCACTATTTCTATTATCGATAAAAAATCTACATAAATATTGTCTTACATAGTTATTATATTCATTTTTCTGAATAATTTCAATTATTTATTAGTAAAGCTTGTTATTTAAAGAAATATACGAACTCTCATTTGTTTCCCTACAATAATCTTTCTTAATTAATTTTCAATAATACAGCAACTCAAACTATTATGCTGAAATCTATTCATACATCAGGATATGATGAACTCAAATATTTTTTCCTTTCCTAACCATCTTATACTAATCGCACATTCAAACTTTTTTTAAATCATCTTTAAGCAGATTTACTCCATTCATAGTTGAAAATATAATCTTTATACTAATTTATACATCGAAGCAATATCTGTACAAAATCTACAAATAATCCATCTAATACGCCACTTATTAATAATTTGATGGAATATTTGTGGTATAATAAATATGAGGTGAAAATATGATACTTGAAATATATTTAAAGAAAAATAACACTAGCCTAAGAAAGCTGCATTTAATCTCTGGCATCCCTGAAACAACGGTTAGAAGCATTAACAAAAGGGAAATTGATAAATGGACTATTGAATTTTTAGACGCAGTTGCAAAAACTGTTGATAAAGATAGATTTACAGTAATTCTTGAGTTAAAGGAATTAGAAAATGATTATAAAAAACAAAATTCAAATTTGTTTTTGGAAGGTAGATATAATTTAGAAAACAGAAGATACATTGGTAGTAAGAACAAGTTGTTAAATTGGATTTCTGAATTAGTTGATGAGCATACAATTGGAAAATCATTCTTTGATGTATTTGCTGGAACTGGTGTAGTTACGCAAAAAATGCTAGAAAAATTTGACTCATTTATTATTAATGATTTTCTATTTTCAAATAATATTATTTATAATGCGTTTTTTGGAATTGAAGAAATTAACATAAAGAAACTATACGAATTTAAAGATATATTTCAATCAATTAATACTAATGACGTAGACGATGATTATTTTGTAGATAATTTCGGGGGCAAATTTTTTAGTGAGCATGATGCAAGGATTATCGGAGAAATTAGAACTATAATTGAAAAAAGTAATGATTTGAATAAGCGAGAACGAGCAATTTTGATTGCTTCGCTATTATACTCATCTGATAAAATAGCCAATACAGTTGGTCATTATGATGCATATCGTAAAAATTTAACTATACAAGATCGTTTTCTATTTGAACTTATTAGCCCGTTAGACCTTTCTGGAAAAAGTATTACTATTTATCGGGAGGATTCAAATGAACTTGTTCGCCATGTAGAAGCTGATATAGCATTTATTGATCCTCCATATAATTCTAGGCAATACTCTCGTTTTTATCATGTACTTGAAGGAATTTCAAAATGGGATAAGCCATTATTGGAGGGTGTTGCTATGAAACCTCCTTCAGAGAATATGAGTGAATACTCAAAAACATCTGCTCCAGAAGTGTTCAACGATTTAATTTCAAATATTAATTCAAAATATATAGTGGTTACTTATAACAATACTTACAAATCAAGAAGCAGCAGTTCTCGGAATAAGATTACACATGAGCAAATCCTTGATTCTTTGAAAAAAGTTGGAAATACGAAAATATTTGAAATGCCCTTCCAATTTTTTAATGCTGGAAAAACAGACTTAAAGGATCATAAAGAATTTGTGTTTATAACGGAGGTTGGGAAGTAGTTGGCGAATTTAGTAACAATTTTAGAGAAAGAAATAGCTAGAATGAATTCAATGAAAAAGAAAGCTTTAAGATCCCCTTTGTTTTATGTTGGAGATAAATATAAGCTGATGCCACAATTAAATGAATTATTCCCGGAGAAAATAGAAAACTATTTTGATATTTTTTGCGGAGGTGGAAGTGCTTCGATGAATGTAAATGCAAACTCATATTATTTGAATGATATTGATGAGAACATAATTAATCTACACAAACATCTACAAAATAATTCTAGCAATATCACCGGATTTATAAGTAAAATGCATGAAATAATAGAAAAATACGGTTTAAGTTTGTCTGAAAAAGGTAGAAATCAGGAAATTGAAGAGTTGAAGCAAAAATATGTGAAAACATATTATGCAAAATTTAATAAGGAATCATATTTAAAGCTAAGAGAAGACTTCAATAATGATCAATCAAACACAGATTTGTTATACATATTATTGGTATATGGTTTTAATCATATGATCAGATTCAATAGTCAGGGAAAATTTAATCTTCCAGTCGGAAATGTTGATTGGAATAAAAACGTAACTTTGGCTCTAGAAAATTATTCCGACTGGTATACTAAAAATAATGTGATTCTATCTAAAGGAATGGATTTTGAAAAATTTATATATACTCAGGAACTAACTGAAAATGATTTCTTGTATTTTGATCCACCGTATCTAATAACTTTTAGTGACTATAATAAGTTGTGGAGTGTTGAGGATGAGAGAAGACTCTATTTATTACTTGATAGATTAGATAATATGGGTATCAAATGGGGATTATCAAATATGGTAACTCATAAAGGAAAAGTAAATAAACAACTACTTGAATGGGCTAAGAAGTATAAAGAGTATGATATTTCAAGTAATTACATTTCTCGATTTGATAATACTATAAAAAAACATAGCAAAGAACTATATGTTACTAATGTTTAAATATTATCTTTCAGAAAGTCGATGCGATATCAGTATTTGGTCAAAATCAGAAAATCCATATCTTTTGATTATACATTCAGTAATGATCCAAGCTGGATTCGATGATATATTTCTATCTTGAGTAAATTCGAAAAAATGATTGATGATTTAGCAAATGGAAAAGACATTGCGAAATAATGAACATTACTCACTAAGAAAGAGGCAGTTGCAACTTTAGCATGCAACTGCCTCTCTTTTTAACAATCTATTTAAGTATTGTAAGCGATCAATAAAAGCATTCATTTAAAGCAGTTCTGAACTGTGCAATAATCTTCTTAATTGAACAGTATTAACCCTGGCTAAGCAAGCTTTGCCGAGGCTAAAACCATAAGGAGAGGATTAATCATGGCAACGATGAAAGAAACGCGGCATGAACTGCTGAAAGTAAAGTGGAGAGAAATCATTAGGGAACAAGAGAAGAGCGGAATATCAATCAGAAAATGGTGTGAAAACCATCAGGTTTCCGCACCAAGCTTTTTCTACTGGATCCGGGTAATCCGTCAGGATTTGCTGATCAAGGCTGGAACAATGGCGGTAACCGGTCAACCCCAATTCTCAGAGATCACCCCTGAGGTCAGAAGTCTCCCCGCAAACGCCAGCGAGATCTGTGCGGTGATTCGAAGAAACGGCAGCAAAATGGAGATCCGTAACGGCGCTGATGCGCATACATTAGAATTGATCCTGAGCATGATCGGACGATCATCATGAAGGTTCAGTTTCCAGAGGATATCCGCATCTTTGTGGCCTGCGGCCAGACGGATATGAGAAAGTCCATTGATGGCCTTTCGGCCATCGTGAGCTTGACCTATCGACTGGATCCTTTTCAAAATGCCCTGTTTCTCTTCTGCGGAAACCGGAGAGACCGGGTGAAGGCGCAACTGGCTCTTCTCCGGGAGTCCAGACGGTGCCGCTGCCAGCGCCATCGTCTACAGTCTGGTTGAAACTGCCAAAGCCAATGGATTGAATCCGTACAAATATTTGAATGTTCTGCTCAGGGGGCTCCCGAAGTTCTCGTCACATGGCAAGATGGACCTCCTGGATTCCCTTATGCCCTGGGATCCCCAAATCAAAAAGGCATGTGCAATAAAACAGGTAGAGTGAAGGCGACCGCAAGGCCGCCTTTTTCAATCCGATTTGTTAAAGATAATTGTCTCATAAAGCTTTCGGATAATAAACCCGTGCGATTAAAGTCCGCTTACATGAGATGTTCCTTCTCACGCAAAAAAATAAAGAGATCATTATTGCGATCTCCCTGCTTTAGTTTCAACTTATTTCATCAGCTGGTATTTATCGATGAATTCTATCAAGGCAATTGTGACTAGAGAAGAAATGGACTTTATCCTTTCATTTGCCTTGAGATACTGGATATTTTCAAGGACTTTACTGTCCACATGCGTTGTGAATCTTACCATCTTTTTCTCCCCTTTGGGCCTGAGTGCTGTTGGAAGGGAAAGAACGTCGACAGCTTCCACCATTTTCCACATGCTCAAGGGGCTCCAAAACCTCACGTTTATTGGTAGAAATATCCGTATGTGTGGCTTCCAGTTCGGACGTAATTTCTCTGCTGTTCTTGATCGGTAGTTCCTTGGTCGTCACTTTTATCACCCTTATCTTCCGCGGAATTACAGCTATAGATCTTGGTTCCTTTTCATATTCCATGACAACTTCATCAAAGTTAGAAAAAACTTCCTCTTCTTTTTCTGTCGAAACATTTGGATCTATGTTTTTGTCATTATAATCATTCATGGCTGAAGCCATCAATGATTGCGAAGACCTGAACTTGTCTAATCCTTTCATAACTCCTCTAGACATGATTATCACTCTCCGTATACTTAAATTTATACATATCTGTATAAAAATATGTTTTATTTAAGTATACATTTATATCTACTTTTACAATATAAAGTGTTTTGCTTATAACTTTTATATACAAAATTTATATCTGCTATTTATTGATGAACCACAATATTCTTTCTAGTATTTTCAGTCATTGCAAACCCTCACGAACACCCAACATCTAAATTGAACACACGCCAAGCCTAAAAAACGCAAACCATCTAAATAAAACACTCGCCTGTCTCTTAGACACTGGCAGGAGATTCGTTCAGATAGTAATACTTACCTTCCTTTATTATGATTTCCACATCATCATAGTAGATTTGTTTCGGTTCGACTGGCCTTTCGGGAATATTTTTTATTTGGGTGCTTATTTCGCTTACAAGGCTCTGGCTGAGTTCATTATACTTAAATTTATCATCAAACAAGCTCGGTATTACAGAAACCACAGCTTTAAAGCCAGCCTTCGTTATACGCTCTTTCTCTAAATCAATACGCAGTGTATTGGACTGACTATCGTGCCATTGTCCAAGGAGATTTCTTGTTTGAATTGACTGTTCGCGATACTTATTAAATGTAGAATAGCTTCTCTCAGTCGAGATTGAACCTTTCCCTAACAAGTACGTCAATTTGCTAATCTCCTCTAAGGTTGTAATCAGAGCATTCTGATATCCCAATAGTTTCTTAAAATCGTCAACTTTAAACTGATACTCTTCAAAATCTGGTTTCTGTGTCTTTTGAGTGATATCAGATATTGTAATGTTAACTTGTCCGAGAAGTTCGGTCGCTGTAGCCTTTAAATTCTCTAATGCTGCAAGCTTTATATTTCTCTGCTCATCATTTTCCATAATTTCAGAACTGAATTGTGAAATCTCTCCAACAAGGGTAAGCACAGATAAAATTCGACTCTTAAATTCTCTGTCTTGAAAATCGCCAATTTTGTCTATGCTCTTCGTCATAGTTTCTAATTTTGAACTTATCTCAGACATATAATACTGCCCGACGACCAAAGAACCAACGTTCATTACATTTGCCACACCATTAGCAATGGTAGTAGATTTTGTGACTTTGGTCATGTCAACTTTAGTTAAATTTGCTTGTGCTGCTACGCCTTTACCACCGTGAACATAACCTCTTGAGGCACCTGCCACATCTTTCGACTTCGAAAGCCGTGAAAAAGGGATATCTATTTTTATTAACTCTGTACCTTTTAGAGAGTTGAGTGCGTTGTTCTCCAGTATCCTTGTACCAGTTTGCGATGTAAAAGGTATTAGTTCTGAAATTCGAGCTACGACAGTACTGTCGGTAATTTCAAACATGCTTTTTCCGTCAAATTGGGTTGTTGAAGGTAAAAGCTCTAGCGGTATGGTTATCCCAAGTCCTTGAACTTGCTCTATATCGGTCACTTCTGCAATTAACGGAAATAAGTTTTTCTCGTCAATGACTTTCTCAACATTATTTCTTGTTTTGATCCTCAATTTAATCCCCAAGGCAATCGCCAAAACTGCGACAATAGCAATGGGTATTATTAACCAAAAGTAATCCACGGCTCACCCTCCTGACAATGGTTAGTCAAATTTGAACAGCACCTCTTTAATCTCAAAAATGTCGAACTTCCCGCTGACAATAAAGTACTCATCTATAACATCGAACTTCTATCTAAGAGACAGGGCGTATCGTAATTTGCTTTATTAACATCTAAATCAACCACATACCAAGCTCCGACATCTAAATTGCTTTGTCACGTTCAAAATCATGCTTTTGGACTTGTTCCCACGAAGTGATATTTTTACGATTTTAGTGCATCAAATTTTTCTCTAAAATCACGAAATGCCCTTGTTTTAAGCCTTTTCTATACACTTACTTATGAACCATTGACATCAATACTACCGTCTCAACGTGACCGGAGAAAGTAGTATTGATGTCATGAGCTAATTTTGAAACCTTACGTTTGCGGAAAAAGGTCCACCGTTTATTAACTTTTTCGAGATATGTAATACAAATCGACGGATTATCTGTTCGTGGGAACATATCAACACGATATTATATTAAAATATTCAGTTCATTATTGACTAGATTTATAAATTCCTCTTTATGTTTTTTGATAGAAATAGAATCAAGATAGAATCTTCCGGAGCATATCAACCAGATTACCTTATCGATTTTATACGGTGTGACCTCTGGATCAATCTCTTTGCAATCCTCAGCCATTCGCACGATTGCCTCAAACACCGATATTGGATTATTAGAAGATAATCCTGCTCCAACAAACACTTGAATCAGGTGAATATCCGGTTTGGGGTAGTTTGTGTAACCTAACTCTTTAAGGCAGTCGCAAGCCAAAGCAAACCCCATACCACTAATTTTGGTTGAGATTAGCAGGGGCATTGCCATCCTTGTCAGAAGGTTATAATCAAACTGAGTCAGGAAACTTTTGAAGTCTTCAATATTCCTAAACTCAGACATAAACTTTGCAGCATCCACGATTGACTTAGTCCATTTATGCCAGCTATTAAAATTATTATCCGCACTGGTCACATCGAACTCATATCGAAATTTCTGATACAATTCTTCCACATCATACTGACTGATGCGTTCCAAGTCGAAATCATACAGGATACTTTTGATATGCTCTCTTCGTTCCTGATATTTAATAACATTTGGCATCCTCTGATAGTTTTGTGTCGAATGAATGATTTGCTCAAACACATCTTCCAATGTGCTGAAATCCCTGTGGTCCCCCACAAAGTATTTTTCCAATTCATCACTGGTGATCTGCTCTGGTTTTATTTCATGTAAATATCGGTTGGCAGTCCTATATACTATTTGGTTCTTTTGCTTTATATCCATTCTGCTATCACACCTTTATCTACTTATTAAAAGTGCATCCCTAAAATTAGCACTCTTAATTGGAATAAACTGTCCATCCATCACAATAATATAGTCTTCAACGCATCGCTCATTAGTTTCTGTCTCTTTTCCATAAACTCTTCAAAATGAGCTAAATCGTATGTCACATCTGTAGGCATAAATCTAACGTTGTCACGGTTCTCTGGTACCTTGAGCCATCCCAATAAAGGCATTGCATTTTTACTTTCGTTTTCGCGACCTTCGAGCAATTGAAGATTTGCAAGTGTGTTTCTCCTGTGACGCCACTCACCTTTTCTAGCATTATCAATAATTGTTCCATCTGAGATTGCAAGACCATTAATCTTACCTTCCTCAAATGCAGAATGAGGATGCATATGATCCTGATGGAATCCTTTTTGACTATATTTCAAATTCGGATACAACAATGATAAGAGCATAAATGTATATGCACCGATCTCGTATGTATCAAACATTGAGTCTATTTCCTCAGTGGTATATTTCAATGTTCTTTCACCAGTAAAACGCACATTTAGTAAATTACTCATCTTAAACGATTTTGATGGTGCTACTTTCAAGGCTTCTCTGATGCTTGTGAGTGCCGAGTTGGTGGCTGCGCCAAACACCTGCCTTACCTGAGCAATTACTATGTATTTTCTTAATTCAGCCTTACTACCTGTATCGAATATGCCACCTTTGAAGCGATAATAAACCATCGGAGATACAGCAACATAGGAAATAATATTCTCAGAGTTGAATCCAAATCCACTTAACAAATCCACAGTATCTTTTATTGCATTACGGATTGCTGACCAATTTTTTTTTATTTTTAGTACGCTATCCTTTTTGAAAGTCTCGACCTTTAAAGATACAGACATATCTAAGAGATACAGACAAGCTCTCATTACAAAATCATTTGTAAATTTATATCCCTCTCCAATCTTATTTATTTCAGCTAGTAGCTTATCAATTTCGTCTCTTGCCTTATCCCAGTGAGAAACAATAGTTGAAAATAAAAGGTCGCTCTTAGATAAAATTGTACCGCCGGAATTAACACGTACAAAGATGTCCAGGACACTGTCTATTGAATCAGCACTTACTTCAAAATAGTTGATTATCTCATCGTTGGTAAGTTTTGAATGTAGCAATGTTATATTACCCATAGCCAGGTCATCAGCCACCCAGTCATTTTTAATAATGACTTCCTTTAAGAGCTCTATCTGCGTATATTTTAATATGTTTTTCACTAAAAACCATAGTTTAGTTTCTTTTGGATGCTGCGCTTCATCAGCAGTAAGAAATGTGAACTCATATGAAAGGTCCTCATCATCAGTTTTAGCGCTATGAAGGTTAAAGTACAGTTCCTTTTTTGGAAAAGCATCATCGTTCCTCCACCGCTTCAATGGTAACTTACGGCCCATACTTCCTTGTAATGCTATATAAAGCGATGTTAATCGCTGCTGGCCATCAAGGACTGCCCAAATGCTTTCCTCATCATTTCCAACTGGAAAAGGTTGTGGAGCTGCAGGGTTTTTATACAAATCCCTTTCATGGAAGTCCTTTATAAACTCGTACATTGAGTACTCTTTTTTGTTTACAATTGACTTTCTCACCTTCCAGAAAAGGAATGTTCCTACAGGGTATCCAAGCATGATTGAATCCATCAGTCGTGTTATCTGATTATTATCCCAAACGTATTTTCTTTGTATTGCTGGAAGGTAAATCTTTCGACTATTAATATCTTCAATGACAGCTCTAATATTTTTCTTTTCATATGCCATATACGATTCTCCAATTCTTAATTCTAATTTTTCTTCTTTCCGTAGCTCTTTTTAAAGTAATCCTTTCCAAGCAGCCAAACATACTGGTCAATTTGCTTCAGGTTATATTTATTCAAGCCATAGAAGACCTGGAAATCAATTAGTATGTCTTTAAATCTAACATAGTCCTTCAATTCGCAATCTTGGAAATTTGAAAAGCTATCACGTTTTCTAAAATAGCGAAGTACCCTATCGACGTAGCTATCATAAATCGGATAATTCAGAGGCATATGATGGCTACAATACTTTGAGGCAAAAGAGTAAAAATTCTTCTCTGTATCACCAATAGTTACATACTGGATATCTCCAATCAATGTGACATCACCGGCTTTAAGTCTTCCATCAATATCCAGAGCGCAGATGTGCTTAGCCACCGGATATATTGAGAAGATGTTCGTACTATAGAAGTCATTAAGCGTTGATGCCTTTAAAAGAATATCCATAACGTCAATATTCTTCGGGCATAGCTCAAAGAAAAGTTTATTAAGCGCATCCTCCTGGAGGTGGTAGTTCTCAAGACTATTCCACTTTTCAAGATAAAACTCAACCTGACCGATTGATGGATCAGGAACATTAACGGCCATTTTCTTCTGATGAGCATATACATGATTAGAAGTCTTTTCCTGATTAAGCATACCTGGTTCTGTAGTTCCATCAGTAGCTAAGAATAAACGGAACCTTCTTAGATGAGACAAGTAACCATTAGCAAGTGAATTAATATTACCGCTTGAGTTCTTGGAAAGTGTCTTTATTAATTCGTCCTTTGCTTCATTCTCGAAATCAGTAGCGTTCACTGCATTCCAAAAGAGCTCCTGGCTTGCTTTCCTCCAGAGATAGAAAGTAGCCGCATATGCTGTACTAACTGTTACTTTTGAAATATTCTGGCAATGCAGGAAATTTTTATATAAAGCACGTAAATCATCATACGATAAAACTCTCATTTTGTTTATATCCAAAGTCGAACCACCTTCACTCATTACTTTTTAATTTTTCAAGCCACTTCAATATGCAGCCACTCCTAAAGTTGTCTAATATTGCACCATCGCAAAATCAATCTGCTCTAACAGCGCTTATAACGAGTACCAATATACACGGTACATTCAAGTCTGTAACATAAGCATTCTTCATTGATTCAGTACTCCATTCAATACTTAAATCCTATATCAAGCAGCCAAACATCTTCTTGCCATAAGTGTGTCTATGAATCATCTTCCTTATATATAGAAGCCAATGCAATGATACCTTTCATGCTGAAGATTGAACAGCTTCTCCCCCAAAATCAACAAGTTGTTCATGCTTCCAAACTTATCCATGCTGTAAATCTAGTGTGCAGAATAATCAATTTTTAAAAGTACTAATAATGAATGTAATTCTTTGAACACTAGTCACGCCTCATAATCAAATTGGGCTCACTGATCACTAACCACAATTTCTTTAAATATCTTTTAAGTTCCATATTCGTTGATCAGGATATATAAAGCATTACGAGATAAATTATATTAATCAGAATTGTATAATAAAACTTTTTGATAAATTAGAAACTATAGATAATAATATTCTTATGTTTTTATTTTATAATATCTTTGTTGATGATCCAGTTATAAACATTATATACTCATTTCGGAGACAGTAGCAATCAGAAAAAAGATATTACAATTTCGAATTGTAATATCTTTTTAAACATTCACTTTCAGAGAACACAGACATATCTTAGCAATGAGTTTAATAAACCGCACTTAGACACGTTACGGTGATGAGCATTCCAAAATTTCTTTTAATCACCACCGATTACCCTTGCATTTTGAACTCTTAATGTTAGTTCTACAAAATTTTCATGTGATGTTACTGGCTCTCCCCTATCTCGTTCACTATTTTGTGGATGTTAGTATAATCGATTCCAACAAATCCATTTTTATTCTTTAACTTGAGTCATGCGGTCTTCAAGATGTTCGGCCGATAGATTTTTTTACAAGGCATGAAATTTCTGCTTGATATTGCAACTTGCTGGTTACTCGCTCGACTTTCACATCGGTACTATATTACAGAGCTTCAACCTCAGGATTTCTACACCAGTTTCCTGATAGTTACTGAGAATCTTGACATTTACTTAGACTAGCCTTTCACAATTTAGCAATTAATGACTTATCAGGCACGTTAGAAAATAATAAGTAGCCGATTTCAAGTTTACACTTCAAATCAGCCACATTATACTGTTTCTTATCTATATATTATCGATAATTGACATCCTTTTATTTTCATATTCCAATTCTGTAAGAAGCCCTTCTTCTTTCAATTTTTTCAGTTTCCTTAATTTTTCACTTAGTTCATCTGTGCTATCTGAGGTTTGTTGACTCTTTCTGAGTTCATCACTAAAAACTATATCAAAACTTTTTTGTGGTATTAAGCTAAATAGGATTTTCATTTTATCTAGTTCAAAATGAATGAATTGTTCCCTTCCATTCATATCATACTTAATTATCGTTTCCCTTGTATCATGAACTAAAAGCTGAGAAGTAATAGGATCAACCTTTTTACGACTTCCTACGACTGCTCCAACTCCTCCTAATAAAGCTCCACCGACTAATGTTCCAGTCAATGAAACACCGCCACCTCCACCACCAGATACCTGGTTTTCTGTATAAAATTCGCCAGAATTAAAAAAGAAAGAAATATCATCATATTTTATTTTTATGTAATCTACATCTTTTGTAAAATTAAAATATATATCGCTTAATTTATTCATATCAAAAATTAATATGTTCAATTCTGATTCTTTCATCCAAAGATAAGCGAATTTAGGGATGGAAAAATTTCTTCCATTATGTTTTACAACACGGAGATCTTTTAGGTTGTTGGACGAATTTGTAGGTACATTATAATGAGACTTTATTTTAAGAAGCTCAGAGTTCCTTTGAGAAATCTCATTTTGCCGATCTAATTGCAATTGTTCATTTTTATGACTATCCCACCACGCAAACACAAACCCCAAAATTAATAGTACAACCATTGTTATAACAAATTTTCCTAATTCATCCATGAAATCCCTCCATCTTATATCATTTAAGTTTAATATACCACGATTCAAATTTTTCAGGAACTATTAAATTCTTATATTTTTGTCGGTATTATTTACAGTATTATATACCTCGCTCTTTTACCGTCATATTAAAAATAAATACTTTTAAATAGATTTGAAACCCAATTTAAAGATGAATTTTATTTTAAACTTAAAAATATTTCTATTGAACCCACCGAGCCGTATATGAAACAACGCGGACCTTTTGTTTATCTTAGATTTTGATATTGCCATATATCAGAACAATCTTCTACTACTCATAAAGTAAAATGTTATAGGTAATAAAACTCGCTAATTCTTAAAGAAGAGTAGCATTTTATTAATAGTATATTATAATTATAAATAAGAGTAACATACCAATTTGACATGGCCATAAATTTACAACAACATCAGCAACAGCCTAATATTAAAAAGTGAGAATATAAATAAAGAAGATTATTTCTTTTCTGCGGTGTCTCTTATACTAATTTATTTATCGAGTGAAGAAAGAAAACTTTTTATTCAAATTTGAGAATAAGCATTAACGATCTAGTTTGCAAAATTGTAATTGATACTAGAATAATAAAATCTTTCAATTTAATGTTGTAAGAATCAAAATCAATTGTAGTAAATTTGGTAATAAGAGGAGGACATTTCATGTTGAAATCTAAACTTATCTTCATATCTACACTTATGATAATAGTTATATTTTCACTTACAGGGTGTAAATCGAGTTATACTTCGAATAATGATGTTAACCCATCTCCACCAAGAGTAGTAAATCCAGAGAATCCATATAGTCTTGAAGACCTGGAGTCATTAACACCTGAACAAACTGAAAAAGTTCTTAACCAATTTGATTATATTAATAAATTTCAGTCTTATAATAATGCCATAGCTGATAGTATGAGCAAGATTGTAAATCCAACAGAGTTAAATGGTATAGAAGAATATTCTTGGGCAACAAATACTCATCACGATCTTGTCTCCATCTGGAATACTCTAAACGAAAATAGATTAAGCGTACCCATTTCTATTAGTAAAAAGCATAATGAATTTATGGAAAATTACTTCAACCCATACCAGAAAGAAGTTGACTTATTATTTAATGAATGTATTTATTTGACCCCATATAATTCTACAAAGGCAGAACAAATTTACAAAGGAATCAGATCTTCATTCTCTAAATACACTGAAGGTCTGAATGACTATACCAATTTTTTAATTGACCTTTTGGAGAAATAATCTTTTAATTTCACAATCTATAAATTATGATTTAATTATTTAGACAAAAAGAAACACTATTTAGTCGTAGTGTTTCTTTTATACGCCGATAGATTATATACGGAGAACCATACCACAAGTAAAGGAGTAGATTATGCAGATAGCTACGGTACGGGGTCACTAGCTACCTTTTATGCATACCTTTCTGATAAGAATTTCAATACTACACTATTTCCCTCATTTTTCCGATTAGATAAAAAAACAGAAAATTTTGTTTCATTCAATATTTCTTTCCCCCGTTATTTCTTATTCATTCACATAAACTATCACTGTAATTGCTC
>JBASOA010000029.1:0-134502 GCA_049657765.1 Clostridiaceae bacterium | reverse complement strand
GAATGAAGGTTATCATTCTTACCCGGGGGGGGGGGGGGGATCTCACAGACATCCCTTAGGGAGTAATCCAAAGGATGGCGTAAAGCTCGCTGTGTGAAGTCAGCCGAGGTCATAGTACCGAAACGTTTCTTTCGGGAAGAACTGAACAATCGTAAGTCTCGAGTAAAGACTAAAATGAGGTCGGTGTGATGAAAGATTCAAGCCCAACTCGATATGGCGCAAGTCGATTTCCAAACCAGATGGAAACCGAGAGAGAAAGCATAGGATACCCACGATCATTGAACAATCATACCGCAGGCGATTGCGCAAAAGCTTCAATCCATCTTCGAACCGCTATTTTTTTGACTGAAACTACTGTTACCGTCCGGAAAGAAAAGAATCAAGTCAGGCTAAATATTGTCATTTTACCTTAGCTAAAACAACTATAGCTAGAATCGCTCCCATTGATGACAATTTTAGCTTGATTCATAAGCCTACGAACAGAAAGGGAACATGGAGACCATCACCGAAAACGCGATGCCGACGAAGTAAATATGTAATGAACTGGATGAGTTAATATAATGTAGACAATGGAACCTTGAACAAGTCCATCTGGCAGCAGCCAGACCAAAAATTTTATACCAACAACAATGTTAGCAAAGTCAATGATAAGAGAAATGGGGCCAGTTATGCCAATCCTTATGATTATGAGATTGTTATAGCATATGGGTAGTTATGACAAATTATAAAGTTTAATGCCATGTTCAGAATTAAGTGGTCTAATCTAGTTGTTAAGACTAATATTAAAAAAGGATGTGATTTTATGCTGGGACTAGCTCTTGAAGGTGGCGGAGCAAAAGGGGCTTATCATATGGGTGTTGTAAAAGCTTATTATGAAGAGGGTTTTACTTTTGATGGGATTGTAGGCACATCAATTGGGGCATTAAATGGTGCGATTATTGCACAAGGAGATTTTGAACTTGGGTACGAGTGGTGGGGAAAAATGGATACCTCGTTCCTATTCAACATTGACCAAGTACAAATACAGAAGGTGCTAAATAAAAATATTGATAAAGAAGTGTTGGTGTATCTATACACAAAAATTACAGAATTCATAGATAATAAGGGCTTAGATACGATTAAGATTAGAGAAACTTTAGATACGTTAATTTCTGAAGATAAGATACGCAACTCAGAAATAGATTTCGGATTAGTTACGGTTTCTGTATCTGATCTCAAACCCCTTGAACTTTTCAAGGAGGATATTCCCATTGGGAAGATAACGGCTTATCTTATGGCAAGTGCCAACTTCCCCCTATTTAAGATTGAGCCCATGGATGGGAAATTTTACATTGATGGAGGGTTTTACGATAATTGCCCCATTAATCTACTAATTCGAAAAGGATATAAAGAAATTATCGCTGTAAGAACGTTAGGCATGGGATTAAAACGTAAACTGGAAGATGAAAGCGTCAAGATTACAAATATTATTCCTTCAGAAGACTTAGGAATGGTACTAAACTTCAATCAAAATCTTATTGACTTAAATCTTAAGAGAGGGTATTTCGATGCGATGCGAGTCATAAAAGGGCTAAAGGGGAAAAAATATTATATTGAGTCAACGCATGATGATTATATTTATAATGTATTACTATCAATGCCAGATGACACAATATATGAACTTAAAGAGATTATGCACTTGCACCAAATGGAACCCAAACGACTGTTATTCGAACAAATCATTCCTGCAATGTCCCATTTATTGGGATTGCCGTCTACTGCTTCTTATCAGGATATTATAATCGGAATACTAGAATTCTCAGCTGAAGATCAAGAGATAGATAGGTTTTCAATAAATAGTTTTGAGAGCTTGATTAGAATTGTTAAATCAAATATCAATGAATTTGAATATCCTTTAGGTTCAGACGTATTTGGTCTAAACAAATTTAAAAAATATCTACCAGATATGTCTAAGAATAACATTATGAGACAAACCACAAAAGTGATAGTGAATTATTTGAATCCAGAACTCTTCAAAATCTAAATCCAAAGATTAACAAAATGTATATTATATAAAAGATGAATTGAAATCAGGAAATCACTTTATTACAATTTATCTTTTTCGGTTTTCATTCAAGATTATGGTTGACGGAACGCAAGATTATTGCTAGTATATATTAATACGAACGTCCGAATTAATAATAAAAGGAGAGATTACACTTGGCAATATTTAGTGATTTTGTTTTTTGGTTTACATTATATTCTTTTATGGGCTGGTTAATGGAATCAACTTTTGCAAGTATCAAACAAAGGAAATATATAAATAGAGGTTTTTTGAAAGGATATATTTGTCCAATATATGGATTTGGTGCATTAATCATTATACAAAATTCAATTGTGATCAATAGTCTTTTTCAGAATACGACTGTAAGAATTTTGGTGGGCTTAGTATCATCAATACTACTAGTGTCAATATTAGAATACTATACAGGTACGATATTCGAACGAATTTTTCATCAGAAATGGTGGGATTACAGCACAAAGAAATACAATTTAAAAGGATATGTATGTTTACAGTTTTCTATTGTATGGGGTTTACTTGCTTTTATACTGATTAACGTTGTGCACCCCTTTGTAAATAGTATGACCAGTAATCTGAATTTGTATACAAAAGAAATGATTGCCCTTTTATTTTTTATGGGTTTAAGCTTTGATACGATTACAACCGTATCCGAAATTATAAAACAAAATAAAACCCAGGTTGATGAAAGAAAAAATGCCATTAATTAGAGGATTAATCAGGACAAAAATGAGATAAAACAAGATTTCGACGATTACATATAATATACATATGGTATAAAATCTGTAATGGAGAATAGTGAATATAGGTGTATGTTATATATTAAATAATTCAAAAATGAGTAGATAGTTCTAATAGTACTTAGTTTGACTCATACATACATGAATCTCATAATAGCAAAAAAATTTACATAAACAATACTACTTCCATGTGTTAGAAAGTGGTTATCAGTAAAAATAGTAAATAAATATCATACAATTTTAATCCTTATCAGATACAAAAATAGAAAATATTTATTACTATATCTATATATCTGATATTAATAATTAATATTTCTAAGGAGTACATAGAAATCACATGAAGAAAGTTAAATTTATATATAATCCAAGCGCCGGCGGTGGTGTTGTGCTTGACAGTCTAGATGATATAATAAAAGTACATCAAAATAATGGATATATCGTTATACCTTGTAGAATTGATAAATCATTCGAAATAGACAGAATCATGGAAGATATAAATGATGGTTATTCGCATCTTTTAGTTGCAGGAGGTGACGGTACAGTAGATTTGACAATTAATCATATGATGAAATTAGGAATAAATCTTCCAATCGGGATATTGCCAACAGGTACTGCGAATGATTTCAGCAAATACATTGGGATGCCGTCAGATCTTATTACTGCCTGCGAACAGATATTTTCTTGCAAACCCATAAAAATGGATTTGGGAAAAGTAAATGATAGGTATTTTATAAATGTAGCCAGCAGTGGTTTATTCACAGATGTTTCTCAAAAAACTGACGAAGGAATAAAGCAAGTATTAGGGAAACTGGCATATTATTTAAAAGGAATTGAACAAGTCCCAAATTTTAGGAAAATCCCTATATGTATTACTTCTTTAGATGGAACATATGATGGGGATATTTATTCGGTTTTAATTTTTAATGGTCAAACAGCAGGAAATTTTAAGCTTGCCTATAAGGCAAAGATTAATGATGGGAAATTAGATGTTATCATTATAAAAGGAGAAACAATAGGGGATTTAATAACCTTTTTATACAAATACCTAAAGGGTGACCACTTAGAAGGGCCGGTAGGGCTATCATACTTTCAAACAAATGAAATTTTGATTGAAACACCAAATAGTAGCCTAGGGAGTGATATTGATGGGGAGAAGGGACCGGATTTTCCCTTACTAATAACCTGTGTCAAGGAAGCTATTACTGTGCTTGGTGTGAAAGCGGATCAGTTTGATTCCCATTAAGTACGCAATCACTAAAGGAGGATTTCATGGAGAAGAATGATGAAAAATTAAGTCAATCAGAAAAGATTTTACAAGCAGCGTATGAGTGTATATCAGTTAGAGGATACTCTAATGTGTCATTACGGGATATTGCAGATGAAGCCGGGGTTGTCTTAAGCCAACTAAATTATTATTATAACAACAAAGAAGGGCTTTTTATTGAAGTCATCAAAATGATGATGAGTAAATACATTCAAGAAATTGAATATCATTTAGAAAGAGGGACGACTGCTAAAGAAAAGATATCATCGCTTATCAAATATTTTGAAGAGTTAGTAGATAAGAATCCTAAACTTTTCAGATTGCTATATGACCTTACAAGCATGGCGTTATGGTCTGCTTCAGTTGGGAGGCTATTAAGTGAACTCTTTGAAGAAATTGCACAATTGATTGAAAAACATGTTATAAATCTAGTCCCCGAAAATAGTAATTTCAAAAAATATTCTTCTGGCGCTATTGCAAGAATGCTGTTTGGCGCAATGTTTGGCACGTTTATTCAAGTATTGCTTGATCCTCACGAAAAACAATTGAGGGAGTCATTAAATACAATTGAATTAATGTTTTCGTGAATATATTAATTTTAATGTATTTATAATGATGATGGGATAACATGATTACGTAGTAGCCTACCAAAATCAATTATGTATTCGGGTTTGTTACATTGAAAACCAAGAAGAAGACATAGTTGATAATATTTTAATCAATATAATACGGACGTCCGACCACAAAGTTAAACTGGAATACATCTATTTTGGAATTTTGAAAGGAGGTGGTGTTAAGCAAGAAAGAGCATGATCCATGTCAAATATTATAATAAAATAGAATGGGAGTGAAACAAAGTGTACAAAAATATAAAAAACAACATGAAAACATTAGGGGTTAAGAAGGCACTTTCATATTTAGATTCAGATCCTAATAAAAATATTCCCAAATTGATAAAGTGGGTAGAAACGATTGATACAAATGGGGATATGGAAGGAAAGATAAGTTTTGTAAGGGATGTGCTTAGCGATCCCGATAATGTTTGGAACCATTTTATCAAGAGTTTGTGGACAGATATTGATGACGAAGTCAGAAAAAAGTTATTCGAAAATTTTGTGATCAATGCGACAATGATTGGTGGGGAAAAACAGAAGGAGTCAATGGAGAAATACAAATGCAATATCCCTTGGGCAATTCTTATGGATCCCACATCTGCATGTAATCTCAAATGCACAGGATGTTGGGCAGCAGATTATGGCAATAAACTATCGATGGATTACGATACTCTGGATACTATCATCAAACAGGGTAAAAAATTGGGAACTTATATGTATATATATTCCGGTGGGGAGCCTCTTATAAGAAAATCCGATATTATTAAATTATGTGAAAAGCATAACGACTGCGTGTTTCTGGCATTTACAAACGGTACTTTAATTGATGATGCTTTTGCGGATGAAATGCTTAGAGTTAAGAATTTTTTAGTCGCATTGAGTATTGAAGGGTTCGAAAAAGAAACTGACTTCCGACGAGGTGAAGGCACTTTTGGAAAGGTAATCGTAGCAATGGATATTCTTAAGATGAAAAAACTTCCATTTGGATTTTCATCCTGTTATACCAGTAAAAACACAGAAACCATTGGGAGTGATGAATACTTCGATGAGATGATAGTCAGGGGAGCTAAATTTGGATGGTTCTTTACGTATATGCCAGTGGGCGTGGATGCTGCTCCAGAATTAATGGTTACAGCAGAACAAAGAAAATTCATGTATCATCAAATCAGAAATTTTAGAAAAACAAAACCTTTGTTTACAATTGACTTCTGGAATGATGGGGAATACGTGGATGGTTGTATTGCAGGAGGTAGAGCGTATCTACACATTAATGCCAATGGGGATATCGAACCTTGCGCATTTATACACTACTCCGATTCAAATATTCATAATAATACGCTATTAGATGCCTATCGCTCACCGCTGTTCATGCAATATTACAAAAACCAACCTTTCAACGAAAATCACTTGAGACCATGTCCATTATTGGATAATCCACATGAACTAGAAAAAATGGTAATTCTATCTGGAGCTAAGTCAACTGAAATACTACATCCCGAAAATGTTCATCAACTCTGTAGTAAATGTGAGGATGCATCTAAGAAATGGGGGAAAACTGCTGATGATCTTTGGCAGGAATCAAATGCAAAAATTGTTGGTCCGAAAAAAGAGGCGGATATAATTTAAATGCAAAAATAATAATACGGACGTATGATTTAAGAACCATATGGCCAATAATTAAGGAGAAGGAAATGAAACCAATAATAATTACCGATTCAAATTGTGATCTTGCAGGAGAATATTTAATTGATAATAACATTCCCGTAATACCTTTTTTCTTTCACTTCAAGGATGATAATATTTCAAAAGTACCACTATATAATGATATATATGATAAAGATTTAGATTGCTTATCAGATAGCATAACATATAAGGAATTTTATGACGAACTTCGAAATGGACAAATTTCAACTACATCTCAGATATCACCACATAGTTTTGAGAAGTACTTCAGAATCTATACCTCAAAAGGGCACCCTATAATATATATTGGATTCTCATCAGCGTTGAGTGGAACATTAAGTAACGCAATTCTTGCACAGCATAAAATAACAGAAGAGAACAAAGAAGCGGATATAACTATTATTGACTCCAAGCGTGCTACATCAGGACAGGGTCTGTTGGTTTATTATGCTTCAGAAATGCTAAGAGCAGGGAAGTCAAAGGATGAAATCATTAAGTGGGTAGAAGAAAACAAACTAAAAGTTAACTTATGGTTTACCGTAGACAGCTTGGAACATTTAAAAAGAGGAGGTAGAATTTCTGCAACTTCCGCTAACATTGGTACTGTTTTAGATATTAAACCTGTTTTAAAAATGGATAGTGCAGGAAAATTAGTTCCAAGTAAAAAAGTAAGAGGACGAAAGAGAGCGGTAAAGGAACTGTTCGAGCAACTTAAGGAAAACATTATCGATTCTGAAAATCAAACTATCTTTATAAATCATGGAGATTGTATAGAAGATGCTGAATATCTTGAAAAATTAGTAATCAATAATATTGCTGTGAATGAAGTGATTATAAACTATGTAGGACCTATAGTTGGAACTCATACTGGCCCTGGTGTATTAGCTATTGCATTCTTGGGACAAACAGCATAAATTGGGAATTCAATTTTGCTAATGGTGTAAAGCACATACTGCATTATAACAAGATTTGCAGCATGTGCTAAACCTCATAACTAATGGACCTCATAAAATTTCAATTAATCACAGCTTTTTGTAATACTAGTAACAAATTTAAATAATAGATAGGGAGACATCAACATGCTCGATTTTATCGCATACCCCATTGGATACATATTAAAGTTCATATATGACAATCTTGCATTCCAAAATTATGGAATAGCTATAATATTGTTAACTTTAGTAATAAAATTAATTCTGATGCCTACAGTAATAAAGCAACAAAAATCTACTTCAAAACTTAACAATATACAATCAGATTTGAAGAAAATACAAATTAAATATAAGGGCAATGCAGAAAAGATGAACCAGGAAACAATGGATTTATATAAGCTACATAAAGTTAGCCCTTTTAGTTCTTTAATGCCAATGATCATACAAATGCCAATTCTGTTTTCATTGTACTATGTAATCTCACAACCTTTGAAATATATGTTAGGCAAATCTCCAGAAGTAATACAGAAGTTATTCGAATTAATACCAGCAGAAGCAGTTAAAATTGCGCATATGAAGGACTTGACAATAATTAATTATTTTAGTACCCATACTGAAAATTTATCTTCAGTAAGCACACTGTTGAGTCCCAAAGATCTGTTAAATATGGATTTTTGGAGAATCAATTTAGGCGCAGTACCTACTTGGAACTTAAGTGCATTGACTAGCGGATCAATGGCAACCCAAAATTTATATTTGCTGCTAATTCCAGTTTTTGCAGTTTTGACAACGTATATTTCAACTAAAGTCATGATGAGTAATTCCCCTAAACCGGATGTAAATCAAACACAATCTCCCATGCTAAACAGTATGACGTTAGTTTCACCATTGATTACTGGATTCCTTGCGTTTAGTGTACCTGCTGGATTAGGGTTGTATTGGATAATTGGAAACGTGTTTCAAATTGCACAACAATTGATCGTGAATTTTATCAGAAATAAAGGAGTGAAGGAAGAGGGTATAAAAGATAAGAAAGTCTCAAGTACTAAAAACATAAAGAAAACATTTATGCGTTTCACAACGATTAAGCCTTAACTGTGTTTCGCAAGTACTCTGAAGAAAGATAGAAAAAAGAATCCATCATTAAAGGTAGTTCAAAGCGAAACGATAAATCGATTAGATTTATTCAAAGGAAATGAGAATGAAATATACTTTCAGAACTAAAGCAGAAGACAAAAAGTACAAAGTGAAGATACCCCAATATGAACACTTTGACGTTTCTCCTGATTATGGATTGACAGAAAAGCAGGCTGTGGATCGCATTGATGCGGGACTTTATAACAAGATGGTTAAAGCTCCATCCAAAACAGTCTCACAGATAATTATAGGGAATACTCTAACATTTTTTAATCTGATATTCTTTATTCTGGGGATAGCTCTTCTTATCGTAGGTTCCTATCAGGAACTAATGTTTTTATTAGTTGTAGTAATAAATCTTATTATTGGAATAATTCAGGAACTAAACGCAAAACACAAACTTGATCAGCTGGTACTAATTTCAGAACCCAAAGGAACAGTTGTGCGAGAAGGAAACACTTGTATTATTTCCACTGATCAACTGGTACTGGATGATATTGTAATATTTAAAAGTGGTAACCAAGTCTATGCAGATAGCACCATACTTGCTGGCCAGGTGTTACTCAATGAATCACTTGTTACTGGTGAATCTGAAGAAATTGTTAAGATAGAGGGAGATTCTTTGCTCTCAGGAAGTTTTATTGTATCAGGGGAGTGCCGTGCCAGGCTTGATTGTATTGGGGAAGATTCTTATGTCTCCAAATTAACATTGGAGGCTAAGAAAGAAAAAAAACGGAAGACAAATGGCATGATGAAATCCTTAACAGGATTGCTTCAAGTAATTGGAGTTCTCATAATTCCAATTGGTGCACTTCTTTATCGACGGCAGACCTACATTCTTGGATTGACGGTAAAAGAAGGGGTTGAAAATACGACTGGTGCACTAGTTGGAATGATACCCTCTGGTCTTTATCTACTAGTAACAATTGCACTTGCTGCAAGCGTAGTCAGAATTTCACAAAAGAAAATGTTAGTCCATGATTTCAAATCTATTGAGACTTTAGCTCGAGTAGATGTTTTATGTGTTGATAAGACGGGCACAATAACAGGAAATGAAATGGAAGTGATAGATATCATCCCACTTAAACCTACAGATATGAAGATTGAAGCGATAGAGAGCCTATTGAACGATTTTGTTTGTAATATACCTAATGAAAATACAACGATGCATGCCTTAAAGAGGAAATATCAAAAAAGCGAATATCGTAAAGCAATAAAGGTGCAATCTTTTTCATCAGCAACAAAATTCAGTTCAGTGTCATTCAGTGAGGGAGAAAGTTATATACTTGGAGCACCTGAATTCATCTTGGGAGAACAGCTAAGTAGATATAGAGAACTCATCGAAGGTTATACCTCAAAGGGCGAAAGGGTGCTGCTTTTTTCAGAAAGCATAGATGGCAAAAAAGATGATGAGAAGGTATCAGGTATTCCGATTGCTCTTGTCTTACTTGACAATCCCATTCGTCCAACTGCTAAGAGCACTTTCGATTATTTCACTTTGCAAGGTGTAGAGGTAAAAGTGATTTCGGGTGATAATGCTCTTACAGCAGCTGCTGCAGCAAGAAGTGCAGGAATACCGGGTGCAGACAGATATATCGACGCGTCTACCCTTAATACAACAGAAAAACTTAAACAAGCTACTCAGCAATATACTGTATTCGGACGTGTTTCTCCGAATCAGAAAAGAGAAATTATTCTTATACTTCAAAAAGAGGGACATATTGTAGCAATGACTGGAGATGGTGTCAATGATGTTCTTGCACTAAAGGTAGCAGATTGTAGTATTGCCATGGCTTCAGGAAGTGAAGTTGCTTCTCAGGTCTCAGATTTTGTGCTTCTCGAATCCAATTTCGATGCTATGCCTTCAGTGGTAGCTGAAGGGCGACGTGTCATAAATAACATTGAACGGACTGCTTCACTTTTTCTTGTGAAGAACATTTTTTCATTTGCCTTAGCTTTGATATCTATTACTGCAGTTTTTGCTTACCCAGTTAGCCCGTCTCAGCTCTCGCTAATAAGCACATTGAATATTGGTATTCCTTCGTTTTTTCTAGCACTTGAACCTAACTCAAGCCTAGTTCGCGGGAGTTTCCTATCCAATATATTATATAATGCTTTACCCGCTGCTATGACAGATGTGTTTATTGTAATGGGTGCTGTATTATTCTCAGAAGCCTTTTCTATAGGAAGGGGGAAAATATCTACAGTAATAACAATATTGTTATTAACCATCGGCTTCATGATGCTTTGGCGCGTGAGTACGCCATTTAATCTTAAACGTGCTTTACTTTTTGGCAGCTTAATTAGTATGTTCTTTGTGGTTTTGTTTTATTTTCCATCGATGTTTTCTCTATCGTCACTAGATTTTGGAAGCTCCATGGTCTTAGGTGTTCTAATGATGCTAATACCATCTGTCTTATGGATATTCACGAGGGGAATTAACTGGCTAGCTTCATTTTATATGTTGCGTATTAAAAGAGAGAAGTTCCCTATTTTTGTGCATAGAGAGGTAGATAATTGAGTATCTGTGTTACCTTGGATATGATGTTGAGAAAACGTAAAATGAGCAGTTCTGAACTTTCGCATAGTATGGGAAGATCTGCCGTTAACATTTCGAGGATCAAGACCGGAAAAATAAAAAGCATAAGATTTAGTACCCTTGAAGCAATATGTAAAGAACTAGAATGCCAACCGGGTGACATCCTTATATACAAAGCCAATCATGAAAGTATTTAAATAGGAGTGCCTTAATAAGAGTGTTGCTATTATGGTGTTAACAATTGGAATAATATTAAGTTTAGACTCTAAATAAGAACCTGTGAAATAAAAAGGTGAGGGTTAGTAAATGTGGATATATACATCTGAGAATGAGTGGGAATCAATTAGTCTATATGGTAGTTGTGTTGTGCAAATATCAACAGATCATGACCTTACTTTTTATTTCAATAATAATGGGTTTTGGGTATCAGAATGCAATTCACAAAATCCATATCGTCAAATATTGCGAACAGACAAATCACAATTAGTCTTACAAAATGGTTTCTGTATAGAAACCAAAGTAAGCAAAGACTATTGGGTATTTGGCAAGAAACTTAAGCCAAAAGTATTGCCATTAAAATGGGAAGATATTTGTGCGAGAATCAACTCTGGAGAATGGCAGTTTGAAATAAGTACGGAATTGCATAAAAATAAAACCGTGCTATTCGAGGGCTATTTAGGAACTAAGCAAAAACCTTACCTTCTGAAATGTCATTTGATATTTTCATTTGATTGTGAGATTTATTCATGGAACAATATGTACGAAGATTATCCTTTGTAATATTGGGGAGGAGGATACAATTTATGTGGTATTAGATAATCCGAATCATGGAGGACAATATGTGAAAGTACTAATTACAACTGATAGTTATTCTCCCGTGATTAATGGAGTAGTAACATCTGTATTAAATTTGCAAAAGGAACTCATAATACTTGGGCATGATGTCAAAATACTAACATTATCAGAAAATAGGAAATTTTCACGAAAAGCTAATGTAACATATATTAGTTCTATTGGATTAGGAAAAATCTATCCAGGTGCAAGGGTAGCAATTTCTATGAAAAATAAATATTCTAGAGAATTATGTGAATGGCGTCCTGATATCATTCATTCGCAATGTGAATTTAGCACTTTTGTTATTGCACACCAATTAGCAAAGGAACTAGGTGTTCCCATCATACATACCTACCATACTGTATATGAAGACTACATTCACTATTATTCGCCTAGTAAGAAAATCGGTAAGAAAGCAGCAGCAATATTCACAGCGAAGGTCTTAAAAGATACTGCGTGCATTATAGCACCTACAGAAAAAGTGCGATCGTTATTACTAAAATACGGCTTAAATCAACCAATAAAAGTTGTTCCCACAGGATTAGATTTGACTAGATTTGTATCAAGAGAACAGAACGACTCAAATAGAATACTTCGAGAAAAACTCGGCATCTCGATCAATAAAAATATACTAGTTTTTGTAGGAAGATTGGCAAAAGAAAAAAATTGGAAGAAATCATACAATTTCTATCAAAAATTAAAAATGATAATCTAGTATTACTAATAGTGGGAGATGGTCCCCATCGACATAAACTGGAACAATATGCTAAAGATGTAAATGTTTCGGATAATGTTATATTTACAGGTATGATATCTCCAAGTGAAGTAAATTTTTACTATCAATTAGGGGATGTATTTGTTAGTGCCTCGACCAGTGAAACACAAGGATTAACGTACATAGAGGCTTTAGGAAATGGTATTCCAGCACTGTGTCGTAAGGATTCTTGCTTGGATAACGTAATTATTGATGGAATAAATGGCTGGCAATACATATCATTTGACCAATTTAATGAAAATCTTGATCTGATGCTGAATGATAAAGAATTGTATAGAACTTTAAGCGGAAATGCGATAGCTGGAGTGGCTCAATATTATTCATCTAGTGCATTTGCGAAAAGAATTGAAAGTATATACTTACATGTAATTGAAAAAGTTATTGTTGATTATTAGAAAAATATGAGAAAATATTTGTTTTTAGAAATAATGCCAGTACGAAGAAGGTATATATGAAAGTATTATTATATTTTGGTTCCATGAAAATGGTAAGTAAAAGTGGCATAGGTCAGGCATTACGTCATCAGGGAAAAGCACTTAAAAAAAGAGGAATACCATATACCATAAATAGAAGGGAGGAATATGATATTGTTCATATTAATACAATTTTCCCGAATTCCCTTTTAATGAGCAAAATTGCAATGTGGCGACATAAGAAAGTAGTCTATTTTGCGCATTCCACTATGGAAGATTTCAGAAATTCTTTTGTTGGTTCAAATATGTTGGCACCATTATTCAAACGTTGGATAACATACTGTTATAACAGTAGTAATATAGTGATTACACCAACCATATATTCCAAAAATTTATTAGAAAATTATGGAATAATCCCCCCCGTTTTTAATCTTTCAAATGGAGTAGATACCTCTTTTTATGGAAAGGATCTTATGTCAAGAATGAGGTTTCGCGAAAAATATGGGGTGAAGGAACACGAGAAAATTATAATGTCAGTCGGACATTATATAGAAAGAAAAGGCATTTTAGATTTTGTATGTCTTGCAGAACAAATGCCAGAATACCAATTTTATTGGTTCGGATATACTAATATGAATTTAATTCCACAAAATATTCAAAATGCAGTTACTACAAGTCTTGAAAATCTTCATTTCCCAGGCTATATTAACCAGATTGATCTAAAAGATGCCTATTGTGGCAGTGATTTATTTTTATTTTTATCACATGAAGAAACAGAAGGCATCGCATTGCTTGAAGCTTTAGCTTCAAAAATACCTATTTTGATTAGAGACATACCTGTATATGCCGACTGGCTTTATAATGGGAAAAATGTCTATAAAGCGAAAAATATATCCGATTTCAGAGAAAAAATAGTTCAAATAATTGAAAAGAATATACCTGATCTAACTGAAAATGGCTACCAAGTTGCAGTAGAAAGAGATCTGAAGATGATTGGACAGCGCTTAGAGGAAATCTATACGCATGGTGAAAATAGTGGTTTTATGGAATAAAGAAGAAGTGCTTCATAACGGTTGGAACTACGTTGGCATGATAGATTTAGGAGAAAATATTGATGATATGAAGGTTGAAACAAGTAAAACAGAATTAAATGAGATTTGTGAAATGTGTAATCAAGAAGGGATTCAATATGTACACTTAATGGAGCATCCATTGGATCCAGAACAACTAAGAGTAGGATGTGATTGTGCTTCAAAGATGAAAGAAAGTTATAAGTGGGCACATCTTCGTGAAAATAGACTAAAAAATCTCCATAAGAGAAAAATTAATTTCTCTAAGCTGGAATGGAAGATCAGTGCAAAAGGCTATTGGATGCTAAAGTATAATGGCAAACGAATTACAATAATGAAGAGTAAATCTCATCAATATGAATATGTAATTGTTTATAAGAACCAATTGATCTCGAAATACATGGGCAAAAAAATATTGGATTTAGAAATCGCGAAAATAGCTTCTTTCGATTTATTAGTTGTTTCAGGCTGATTGACAACTTAAAACAATAAAAGAAAATAATAGAACCATAAGATGACTCCTACTTAACGGTAAACGACTAAATACACATGAAACCATTTTGATCTTGTGGCTCCGACGGATTCTACCTCAATAAATCTCTTGGTTAAACACCTTTTGCTTACTGGACTATCATTGGTTTAACTTTGGGGTGAACATAAAAGTAACTCTAGTTTTTATAATCCTGAAGCGTTCGGGAGAAACTTTATGTAACAGGAGGTTAGCTAGATCTATCGGCGAATTTCCAAATAATACATCCTTTTTGATGCAGTTGAACATGAATGTTATTAATGTAAATGAATATCTTTACTACCGGATGCGTACAGCGTTTTTTAGAGCCATGTGAAGTGAACCCCATTTATTAGACAAAATGATATAATCAAAATAATAATGAAGGGAGACACATTATGGGAGTAGCAGGAAGGGCTATCATGGAATAGGCTCATCTTTCTTTGCATTATCTCCCAGGAAAGTTCGTCCGTTAATGTTGAGTACATGGGACCGTAACTTCAGGTGGTCGATTAGGGCAGAGACCGTGATAGGATTCTTGAACATGGTTGCCCAGTCGGAGAACTTCAGGTTTCTGGAAACGATTGAGCTCTACTTCTCAGTGTGGCCAAACAGCAGCTTGGACGCAGCTTGGAATTGTGTCGGTTGAAAATTAGGCAGGAATTTACACGCTGATGAGGATTTACCTTCATCAGCGTCTTATATTCATTAGCTTCCATCAGCTCGTTAAAGAGTTTCGAAGCGGTATAGGACTTGACTAAAAACACATACCAGCTTGGCATTCCTTGAAGCCAAGGGCTATTGAGAGGTGGGACTTCCCTGTACCCGAGTTCCCAATTATGATGATGTTCTGCCGCTTGCAAACGAAGTGGCAGATACCATGCTGGTGGAGGAATGTGGGATCGAGGTGTTCAAAGCTCGATATGTCGAGTTCATCCTTGGTCTTGATGTACAGGAACCGGGCAGCCCTAGTCTTGCACCGCTAGCTGCTTTCCTGCCTGGACTGAGCCTCTTATTTCATCATGGTAGGAGGAATTCCTCATAGTTCTGATGGCTGTCCAGCTGTGTTATGACATCATAACAGCAGACAATTCAATCTATCAAGGTACAGTTAGTGAATGAAGCAGATCGTATGGAATTTTATCGAGACTGTGACGGGCTTTTATAAAAATTGATTATTGAGTTTTAGTAAGGTGTAGCGCTTAATGTAGAAATATAAGCTTTGATTTGTTTAATATTGGTAAGACTAACACAATAAATTATGGAATTTATAGTAGCGAACTACTATTTGCTTTTAGTTTATAAAAGTGATTCCATAATCCTCGTGAAAATATTATTTAATTGACAGTACATCTCGAATGTGATAATGTAATACTTGTTACATGTAGCAAGTATTACATTACTTGTTGGAGATGATCAAACAGAAATAAGGATACTCAAGGAATCAAATTTTAGGATTCAGATTAACAATTATTAGTTTTGAGTTATTAGTGAATGATATTGGTTTGTAAAGGAGGAAAGTTTTATGTCATCATTAAAATTTAACGAACAAATTCGGTCGATTGGACTAAAAAAAGTTATATCATATTTAGATTCTGATCCAGAAATTAACATTCCCCAAATAATAGGTTGGGTTAAAAAATTTGATAAGGAGGGTACAATCTCTGGTCAACTCAATTCTGTAGAGACTGCTATCGAAGATCAGGATGGAAACTGGTATCAACTAGCGAAAAGTTTGTACTCTGAAATTGATGGTGGGGTTAGAAAGACTCTTTTCGAAAACTTTATTGTCAACGCGACAATTATAGGTGGTCAACGACAAAAAAGAGCAAAAGAAGAAAACAATTGTAATATTCCATGGACAATACTACTAGATCCAACTTCTGCATGCAATTTGCGTTGTACTGGATGCTGGGCAGCAGATTACGGAAATCAGCTACTATTGAATTTTGATACTCTTGATAATATTATTCAACAAGGTAAAAAACTTGGTACCTACATGTACATCTACTCTGGTGGTGAACCATTAATGCGTAAAGATGATATTATTAAGCTTTGTGAAAAACATAATGATTGTGCCTTTCTAGCATTTACAAATGGTACATTGATAGATGAAAACTTTGCTAGTGAAATGCTTAGAGTGAAAAACTTCGTTCCAGCAATAAGTATTGAAGGCTTTGAACAAGATACTGATTTTAGAAGAGGCAAAGGAACCTACAAATCAGTGTTAAAAGCGATGGAAATATTGAAATACAACAAACTTCCATTTGGTATATCCTGTTGCTACACAAGTAAGAATACCGATATCATAGGGAGTGAAGTATATTTCGATGAAATGATAGCAAAGGGCGCAAAATTTGCCTGGTTCTTTACATATATGCCAGTCGGAGTTGATGCTGTACTTGATTTAATGGTAACACCGACACAACGAGAATACATGTATCATCAAATCAGAAAATTTCGAAAAACTAAACCGCTGTTTACGATGGACTTTTGGAATGATGGTGAATATGTTAATGGGTGCATTGCCGGAGGAAGATGCTATCTACATATAAACGCAAATGGAGATATAGAACCCTGTGCTTTCATTCATTATTCGGACTCAAACATTAAAGAAAAGACATTGCTTGAAGCCTTTAAGTCACCGCTTTTCACATTGTATAAAGAAAATCAACCATTCAGCGAAAATCATCTTCGTCCCTGCCCACTACTTGACAATTATGGAAAGCTAGCTGAGATGATAGATAATACTGGTGCGGAGTCAACAGATATGCAACACACTGAAGATGTACATGATTTGTGTGAGAAATGCAAGACAGCAGCAACTAATTGGGAACCAACGGCCAACAGACTTTGGGAGGTATCACATGGGTGCAAATGATTATGTGATTATTACTGACTCCACATCAGATCTTCCAATTGAGATTATAAACGCGCTTGGTATCTATGTAGTACCGATGCCATTTACTTTAAGTGGTGTAAATTACTTGCATTATCCTGACGGAAGAGAATTAGATATTAATGAATTTTACGCAAGACTACGGTTGGGGGATGAATCATTCACAACATTAATTAATACTCAATCCTACATTGAGTATTTTGAACCTATTATTAATGCGAAAAATCATATTTTATATATATCTTTTTCGTCAGCTTTAAGTGGATCTTACAATTCATCATTATTAGCAGCAAATGAGTTGATGGAGAAATATCCAAAAAGTAAAATAATATGTATAGATTCTAAGGCTGCTTCATTAGGTGAAGGACTTCTAGTGTATAGTGCTGCTATGAAAAAAGAAGAAGGATTTGAACTAGAAGAGCTTGGTGAATGGATCACAAATAATCGTTCGCAATTATGCCATTGGTTTACTGTGGCCGACTTAAATTACCTTAAACGTGGCGGAAGAGTAACTGCTATGTCAGCAACAGTCGGGACTGCACTAAATATTAAACCAATTCTCCATGTAGATGACGAAGGGTATCTAAAACTTATAGACAAAGTTAGAGGGCGTAAGAGGGCACTAAAATCATTGGTTGATCATATGATTGAAACTAGTATTAATCCCGAAGAGCAGACCATTTTTATAGGACATGGAGGAAATCTATACGATTCAGAACTTCTCGTAGAACTAATCAAGGATAAGATTAATGTCAAAAATGTAATAATAAACAATATCGGACCTACTATTGGTACACACTCAGGACCAGATACAATTGCATTGTTTTTCTTTGGTTCCAAAAGATAGTTTATTTTAATAAATATAAGAATTTATGAGGTGAAAAATTTGATTGTTAAAGAATGGTTGATGTTAAATTTCACTATTCCCAAAGAACCATCACGTGTAAGGGTAAGTGTATGGAGAAAATTGAAAAAAAATGGATCCGTTAGCATCGGACAATCGATGTGGCTCCTACCAACTTCGGAAGTACATTTGAATCTTTTTAACGAAATATCGGACGAAATTAAGAATAATGATGGCGTAGCTTATATTATAAATGCAGATTTTATTACAGGGATAGGTACTGAGGATGTAATTAATGTATTCAATAAAGCAAGAGATGAGGAATACAAGGAGTTTTTGGAAAAATGCGAAGATTTCTTTCGCGAAATTGAAAAAGAAACTACTAAAGAGAACTTCACCTATGTTGAACTTGAAGAAAATGAAGATGAGTATAATAAGCTTGTTGATTGGTTAAAAAAGATAACATTAAGGGACTTTTTTGAAGCTCCCCTTAAAAAACAGGCAGAGAAAGTGTTAGAGAAATGCAAAAATACATTAGATGAATTCAGTGACACGATATACAAACTAAATGAAGAATAATTGGGAAAACTTTAAGGTGGTCGTTTAAAATGTGGAATGTAATTTTTTTAGGACTTGTAAGCTTTTTTGCGGATATCAGTGCAGAAATGGTATATCCGATTATACCCTTGTATCTAACGTCAGTTTTTGGAGCAACTCCTGCATTGGTGGGTATTATTGAAGGAATTGCAGAAAGTCTAGCCAGTCTTTTAAAGGTATTTAGCGGTTATATTACGGACAAATATAAACATAAGAAACCGATTGCGTTTATCGGTTATTCAACTGGAATCGTTTATAAAATTGCATTGTTAATGGCTGGTTCCTGGGTAGGTATTTTAGGGGCGCGAGTCGTTGACAGAATCGGAAAAGGGATTAGAACAGCACCTCGAGATGTAATGGTAAGCGAAAGTGCTCAAACCGGAGAGGTGGGAAAAGCATTTGGTGTCCACAAGGCATTGGATATGGCCGGTTCTGGCATAGGGGTTTTAATTGCCTATTTTTTGCTGAAAAATACAAATGGAAGTTTTGACTATAAAAAAGTCTTTCTATTATCTATCATTCCAGCAATAATTAGTCTTGCGATGTTTTATAAAATCGAGGAAAAGAGAGAAAAGCGGTTTATAAAAGAACGAGAGCCTTTTTGGAAAAACATAAAAAAACTTGATGATCAGTTGAAGTTGTATTTACTAGTTGCATTTTTGTTCACTTTAGGAAATTCTTCAAATGCATTTCTGCTATTACGTGCAAAAAGCTTAGGCTTTGACGATACTTCCGTAATTTTGCTTTATTTTATATATAATATCACCGCATCACTTCTTGCAATACCAGCTGGAAAAAGGTCTGATCGAGTAGGAAGAAAAAGGGTGTTAGTCTCAGGTTATATAGTTTTTGCAATAGTATACTTGGGATTTGCATTTGCTTATAATAAACCTTTTATGATTGCATTATTTGTGATGTATGGTCTTTATACAGCGATGATTGCTGGTGTAGAAAGGGCATTTATTGCGGAAATTTCACCAAAGGATTTGAAAGGTACAATGCTTGGATTGCATTCCACTGTTGTTGGAATAGCGTTATTGCCTGCAAGCACAATCGCAGGTGTTTTATGGACATCTTTTGGCACCAAAGTTCCCTTTATTTTTGGTGCTTGCATGTCAACAATCGCTGCATGTATGCTTCTTTTTCTTATGAAAGGAGGCATAAATGACATTAAAAGAGAAAGCTAAAGAATTAAGGAATAATGTCACAGTTTTATTTATGGCACTTAATAAAAAGGAAACACCATGGTATGCCAAAATTGTTGCTGGGATTACAGTAGGATATGCATTATCACCAATCGATTTAATTCCAGATTTTATACCATTACTAGGCTATTTAGATGACATAATTATTCTACCTTTACTGGTAACAATATCAATTAAAATTATTCCAAAACAAATAATGGAGAAGTGTAAAGTGGAAGCAGAAGGTATCTGGAACGATGGAAAACCAAAAAGGTGGTACTATGCAATACCGATAGTAGTTTTCTGGATAATAATTGTTGTAATAATTTTTGACGAAAATAAAAGATAGAGTTAGCTTATATTCAAATTATATGACTTAAAACACATAAGTAATAACTATTTAATTCAACAATAATACTCTTTGAATTGAATATAATTTATAGTTAAAACTGAGCAGCGATGGGGAACTTGCGTAGGGCGGGTTGCATAATGTTACAGTAGATGATAAGTATAGGAATCAGAGGTATAACTGTCTGTTATCAGATCCAATTGTGGGGCCTGTGTTTCTCATAATAGTATACTCAATAGCAAATTATATTATTTAACACTTATGTATACAGTCCTTGTCAATCCGGAATTTGTTGGACGAGGAACATCGATCTTGCTCAGAAAATGTGCAGTAAGCCAAGTAATAAATGCGGCAGACTCAATAAGCGTGCATTCGTGAAGAGCATCAATAAACCTCCTGCAGAAATCAATGACCAATTCATCATTTTACACTAAGAGATTGACAGGGTGGTGATCCTGCTTAAACCGATTGCGCAGATCAGGCAGAATTCATACTTCGTTGACTTAGATTTGCATTCAAACCGTATAATGATTAACGATATTAATTCGAGGGGTATTTCTATGATACTCAGGTTTATCAAGAGAAAAGAAAATGCGTGTAAAGAATCAGAGAAAATCAAGAAAGCCATAACAGCCACCCATTAACAAAGAATATAGCATTATATATTGAAGTTGTTTCTTTATATGTGTCAGGTCGGAATGATAGCTGTTCGTATTGATTTAGGATGAAAGATCCACGAAGATAGTTCTGTCCTATTAATCTTATGCAGGTTCGTCGTTGAAGGTGAATTGGGTTCCAATACAGCGAAATAGAACCAAATGATACGTGAAGATGTGATAGGCTGTCTAATAAAGAATATTGATATACCAAGGGTTACAGCGAAATACGATAAGTTGGAATAGGCAAAACAACGGATTAGTAATCAACAGATCAGTGGTTCGAATCCGCTAGTAACTCCAATAAAAAACGATGATTACCAATGCTTTTGGCGGATTGGACTTCTTGTTTATTTTTATTATAGAGATTAATTTTATTATTATGGTTATTTTACACGTGATTTTTTATTACAGGGGATGCAGGTAAATTAAGAGCATATCATTTCTTCTTATCTGTTGATGTGATTAATTTGAACGTGGTGTCCTCCTGACGCCTTTGGCCGAAGGGCGTCTTTAGATAGAAGTAAACTTTAGTGAATAACTTTCCTCAACTAACATATAATGGTTAGTTAAAGTAGGGCAGTAATGATACTAGAAATTAAGGACCAAGATACATTTCAGACATTAGAAGTTTTAAGTGAGGAAGGCATCGTAGTAAAAGTAAGAGATGATAGAGAAGTTACCTGGGTGGGGGATAGCATCCTACAAGCTTTATTTGAAGTTTCTGTGGTTGCAGATGATTTGGATATGTACATTCCTAAAATATCATCAGAAATTGAATGGATGTTGTTTGAAGGGGGAAACGCTAAGCTTTTGTTACTAGATCATCGGAGAAAAGAGTTTTTCAGCAATTATGTAAGGAAGAGGCTTTCAGAAATGATTCGCGAGAAAAATGTGATATCCATATATACAAAGATTTAAAGTAAGTGTTATTTTCATAGTTAAAAGGTACCTTATAGAGTAGATACATTTTTAGTTGTTTACTCTATAAGGTACCTTTTATAAAATGCCCATAGGAGATTATTAAATTCATGCCTATTTCCACGTCTTCAACCACGTCTAATGGAAAATGTTTGGTTGTTATGTTATTGAATAGAAAGACCTTATATCAAGAGCTTGAAGCCAATTATGAAATATGTTAAAACATACAAAACTATTGAAAAGTATACTCCTATGCTCCACCACAAAGTAAAGAAAGAATCCTCTTTAATTGGAGGGTTCTTTTTGTTTGAAGATTTTTTATGATTTTGGCATGTAAATTTTATTAGTTTTTCTCTAAATGTTCATATTGAATAGGTATATTGAAAATAAATAATCAAAGTATAACTAATAAGTTATAAAAATTAGCAATCAAATCCAGTCGAAAATGTTGTTACCCGTTAAAATCCACTGCTAAGAAATGAGGGGTAATTATGGATAAGGATGCATTGAGTAAAAAACGTGTGTACATTCCCGATGGTGAGGAACTACTTGAAGGAGAGCTTCAAATCCCTATAGGGGCTAAAGGATGTGTGGTATTCACCCATGGAGGTGGAAATCGCGGATACGGCCCGAGGAATTACCTCGTGGCAAAATGCCTCAGAAAGCATGGTTTCGTCACACTAAGGTTAGATTTACTGACTCCTTCGGAGAGTGCTTTTCCAGAAAATCGATATGATATTGGATTATTGTCAAGGAGGCTTATCGCCGCAAATGAATGGCTAAAAGATCAGGATGAAACTAAAAGTTTACGCCTTGGTTATTTTGCATCAAATACAGGATCCGCCGCAGCTATAACAGCTGCAGTCATGGAAAGGGGACAGGTTTCCGCTATAGTTTCTAGAGGAGGAAGGCCAGATTTGGCTTGGGATCAGCTTGGAAAGATGGATACTCCTATTTTGTTCATCGTCGGTGGGTTCGACGATATCATCATCAAAATGAATGAAAAAGCATATAAAGAGATTCAAGCCGTTAAAAGATTGGAAATTATTCCCCGAGCAACTCATCTTTTTGAAGAGCCTGGAACACTCGAAAAAGCAGCAAATTTTGCAGCCATATGGTTTGAAAAATATCTCTAGTAAAGTTAATTTATATGGGTAAGGTGTTTTTGCCAAAATAAGTACAGCTCTTAACGATAAGCTTTATTATAAGATTCGATAAGAAAATTCAAAATCAATAGATTACACGGATGAGAAAGGATGGCTATATATGTGACAGTAAAAAGCAGTGTGCCGAAAACCGTATGAACGGTCTTAGGCACACTGCTTTTTCTTGAAACTAAATGAAGGAGTCCTTCCTTCCATTTAACTTGATTATCGATATAAGTTTCTACTCCTCAAACTGTGAGTTGTAGAGTTTTTCGTAAAAACCTTTCTTCTCGAGAAGTTCCGTATGGGTTCCGGTTTCGACGATATCGCCCTCGTTTAGAACGAGGATCATGTCTGCATTTCTGATGGTGGAAAGTCTGTGGGCAATGATAAAACTTGTTCTGCCCTTCATGAGCTTCTCCATGCTTTCCTGAATCAGGACCTCGGTTCTCGTATCTACGGAACTTGTGGCCTCATCCAAGATGAGAATGCTTGGGTCCTTAAGGAACACACGAGCAATGGTCAACAGCTGCTTTTGTCCAGCACTGATGTTGGATGCTTCTTCGTTGATCTCCATCTCATAGCCCTTTGGAAGGGTTTGTACAAAATGGTGAACATAAGATGCTTTTGAAGCACAAACGACTTCTTCATCCGTGGCATCAAGTCTTCCATAACGGATGTTATCCATAATGGAACCGTTGAAGAGCCAGGTATCCTGAAGCACCATGCCAATGGAATTTCTTAGATCTCCTCTGTTCATTTCTTTGATATTAATTCCGTCAATGAAGATTGAACCTTCGTTGAGTTCATAATATCTCATGAGGAGTTTTACAAGCGTTGTCTTACCAGCGCCTGTAGGTCCCACGATGGCAACCCTTTGACCAGCTTTGACATTAAGGGTAAAATCCTTGATGATAATTTCTTCAGGATTATACCCGAAGTGAACATGATCAAAGGAAACATTTCCCTGCACTTCTTCAGCAGGCATTCTGATTCCTTCTTCTTCAGCAATCTCTTCTTCTTCGAGGAATTCAAAGATTCTTTCGGAGGCTGCGACCGTAGACTGTAACACGTTTGAAATCTGCGCAACCTGTGAGATTGGCTGAGTGAATCTCCTGATATATTGAATGAAAGCAAGGATATCACCAACGGTGATATATTTCATGATGGCTAAGTATCCACCAAGGATAGAAACCGCAACATAACCCAGGTTACCGATAAATCCCATAAGGGGCATTGCAAGTCCTGAGAAGAACTGGGATTTCCAAGCGGTGCCATACAGGTTGTCGTTGATCTCGCCAAATTCCTTTACAGCCTTTTCTTCTCCATTGAAAGCCTTCATGATCAGGTGTCCGCCAAAGGCTTCTTCCACATAACCATTGGCTTTACCAAGGAATTTCTGCTGACTGGCAAAGAATTTTTGGGATTTCTTCATGACAGTAATCATGAGCACCATGCTGATCGGCAGAATTAAAATGGCGACAAGCGTCATGGTTACACTGATGCCAAGCATCATGATCATGATTCCGATGATTGTTGTAACAGAGGTGATGATCTGGGATAAAGACTGGTTAAGACTTTGCGAAACCGTATCTACATCATTGGTCATCCTTGAAAGGACATCACCATGAGAATTCTTGTCAAAGTACTTTAGCGGAATCTTGTTGATTTTCTTTGAAATGGATTCTCTTAAATTGTAGGAAACTTTCTGTGCAACACCAGATACGATATAACTTTGAATAAAGCCCAGTACCATGGAGATGACATAAAGTCCAAGGAGGAGTAATAACGAGTTTTTGATGGATTCAAAATCAATTCCTGTACCTGTTCCAGATACTTTTGAGACAAGTCCTTCAAAGACTTTGGTTGTGACGTTACCAAGGATTTTTGGACCTGTGATCCCGAATATGGTGCTTCCGATTGCAAAAATTACAACAAGGATCAGTGGAAAGAGATAAGGCTTAAGATAAGCGCTTAGCTTTTTGAATGTTCCTTTGAAATCTTTAGGTTTTTCTACTGGGCCGCTGCCCATGCCCATCCCTGGAGGGCCGCCGGGTCCTGGTCCTTTTTTGTTTGATTCACTCATGATGCCAATTCCTCCTTTGAAAGCTGTGAGGAAGCAATTTCTTGATAGATGGAACAAGTCTTCATGAGTTCGTCATGCGTACCCTGTCCTACAATTCTTCCTTCATCCAGCACAATGATTTTATCGGCATTCTTGATCGTTGAAATTCTTTGAGCAACGATGATCACCGTATTGTTAATTTCTTTTTTTAGGGTATTTCTAAGATTTTTATCGGTTTTATAGTCTAGTGCGGAGAAACTATCATCAAAGATAATTACTTCAGCGTTTGCGGCAAGTGCTCTTGCGATGGATAAACGCTGCCTTTGTCCTCCAGAAACATTGGTTCCACCCTGAGCGATATTTGACTGATACTTCTCTTCTTTTTCTTCAATGAAATCTTCAGCCTGAGCAATTTGTGCGGCTTTTCTCATCGCTTCGTCGCTCAGGTTTTCGTCAGCATACTTTAAGTTGCTTTCTATGGTTCCAGAGAACAGGATGCCTTTTTGAGGAACATAAGAAATTCTTTTCCGTAGGTCGTGTTGTCTGAGTTCCTTGATGTTTACCCCATTAAGAAGGACTTCGCCTTCAGTGACGTCATAGAACCGTGGAATCAGATTCACAATCGTTGATTTTCCTGAACCTGTTGATCCGATAAGCGCTGTTGTCTGGCCATAGTGTGCGGTAAAGGAAATGTCTGTGAGGACATCTTCATCCGCGCCAGGATATTTGAAGGAAACATTTTTGAATTCCACTTCACCTTTGATGTTTTCTGGAAGCGCTAATGGATTTACTGGGTCTGTGATGGCGATATCCTTATCAATAACTTCAGAGATTCTATTCATAGAAACCGTAGCTCTTGGGAGAATAATGGAGACCATCGAAAGCATGAGGAAAGACATCATGATCTGCATGGTGTATTGAATATAGGCCATCATATCTCCGACTTGCATATTTCCAGAATCAACCTGAATTGCACCGACCCAGATGATCAAAATGCTGATGCCGTTCATGATGAGCATCATCATTGGCTGCATCGCACCCATAAGTCTTGCAACAAAGAGGTTGGTTTTGGTCAGGTTATCGTTGGCTGCACTGAATTTTTTCTCTTCATACTTTTCTGTGTTGAATGCCCTGATGACAAGCATACCGACTAAGGAATCCCTGACAACCAGATTGACTTTGTCAACCAGCTTTTGTACGGCTTTGAACTTCGGAAGCGCTGTCGCGAAGAGGATGATAATCAGCGTAAGGATGGCCATGACACCAACGGCAATAACCCAAGCCATGGATTTATTGGTGTTTAAAGCTTTGATAATACCCCCTACACCAAGAATCGGTGCATAGAAAACCATTCTCAAGAGGAGTACCGTAAAGGTCTGAACTTGCTGGATATCATTGGTGCTTCTTGTAATGAGGGAAGCTGTGGAAAATTCGTTAAATTCCTCACTGCTATAGGACATGACTTTCCCAAAAAGAACATATCTCAAATCTCTTCCAAGTCCTGCTGAAACCCTTGAAGCCAGAAGGCTGACAAGGATTGCGACAATTACGCCCAAAAAGGCGATGCCGATCATTTGCAGACCTGCAATAAAGATGTAATTGGTTTGAATCTTGTCTAAGTTTGCGCCAAGCGCCGAGTATTCTGTCTTAGAAAATAATGCTGCAGTTTGGGCAAGAGTTTCTGCAGGCATGATGTCAAGCTTTGCTGTGATCGAATCGATAATAGGCTTTCTCGCCTGCTCTGGCATCTGCATGATGGCATCGATCGGATTCACTCCGGCAGGAAGATTTGGAAAACTTCCGCTAGGGATGATTGAATTTTGACCTCCAATATTTCCAAAGGCATAAAGGATGACGAGGTTCTTGTTTAAGAAGGTCAGGGTATCCTCCGTGAAAGAGTCATCCTTCACTAAGTAATAAGATTTTTGTGTGCTTATTCCTGGATAAGTTTCACTGAGCTTTGTGTCAGAAGTCTCATCATAGGGTTTATAGTATTTATTAAATAAAACATCCTCCTCATCAGTTAGGAAGACTCTTAATTTTTCTACTTCACTTTCTCTAATGACTTCAGGGTAGGATTTGTTTATTCCGCCTTGCTGTATACCAACATTAACGATCTTGGACATATAATCAGGCAGTGATAAGTCCAAAGCCGCTTGGGCTACAAGTAAAGCAATGATCATGACGATGAACAGGCTGTACTTTTTTAGATACTTAAAAATTTTAAGCATGGTGATCTCCTCTCTTGTTTAAATCAAATCGTAAACCGATGATTAAGATTATTATTACTAACCTATTATATTTTAGTCATTGTTGTAAGTCAATAACAATTATGAAAACATAAATAAATGTTGATAAATTTAACAAACTTGTTTATAATAAGGATAAGGAAATTTTTACACACAGAAAACGGAGGGAAATCATACATGGATATCAACATTCTAAACGAGGCGGGGGAAAATATATTTGAAATGACCATGGCTTTTAAAACGAAATTTTTCAACCCGCATTCGCTTTCAAAATCATGTGAAGTTCCACCCTCACAGATTAGGGTTTTGTTTTATCTAAAAGGCCATGGAGAAAATACCATGTCTATACTCGCAAAGCATCTACATATTTCAAAACCAAACCTGACTCCGATCATTGATAAATTATTGGAAGATGGGTACGTAGAACGAAATGCAAGCAGTAAGGATAGAAGGATTCTCATCATCTCGCTCAGTGAAAAAGGGTGGGTGTTCTTGAATGAATTGAACAAGACTATTATTGAGAATTTTAAAGAGAGGATTAAAAGTTTAAGCGATGAAGAAATCGTCATCTTGAATGATTCGGCGAAACATTTCCTGGAGATCATGAAAAAGATATGAGGTCCGATTGAAGATCAATGAAGAATGAAATAGGGACAGGATTAAGATAGACAAAGTGTCTACGCTAATCCTGTCCCTTATAATTTTTTTTGTTTTAGTAGTTACTTCAAGCATCACGGATTATTCGATCAGTGATTTACATTCCCAGTGAATCAAGGAATGGTTGAATATTGATTAGTCCCTGTAGATCCAGATAATATAAAATAAAGGCAATTATTGCAATCGTTAAAATAAATTTAAATGCCGATTTCATCACCTTGAGCACAATAACGACCGCGAGAATCGCTAGGGCAACAACTACATAATCCATGTGTAACTCCTCCTTTAAGAATGGTTTAACCATTAAGAATTATAATACATTATAACACAATGTGTATATGAAATAAGACTTTAATAATCACGGAGCATGTGGTTTACTAAGTTTAGGGGTGAAGATAAATGAAAATGCTTATTGTAGAAGACGACCGATTACTCGCTGACAGCATCGCTGACTATCTGAAGGACACATTCTCTGTAGATGTTGCTCATGATGGTGAGGAAGGTCTTTATGAAGCAGAGAAGGATATCTACGACCTGATACTTCTGGATATCATGATGCCTGAAATGAATGGGTATGAGGTTCTGGAACATTTAAGGAAACAAGGAATTACGACCCCCGTCATCATGATTACCGCAAAAGACGGTCTGGAAGACAAGGTAAAGGGCCTCAAGCTTGGGGCAGATGATTATATCGTCAAACCGTTTTTCAGAGAAGAACTTCTTGCAAGAGCCGAAGCGGTCTTAAGACGAAGTGGAAGACTGACGGACATCGCCACAATCAAATATAAGGATCTTACATTAGAGAGAAAAGCCAAAAGAATTTTTTTGAAGGATAAGGAAATCTTCCTTCAAGGAAAGCAATATGATCTTTTGGAGTATCTCATTTCAAATAAAGATACCATCCTGACGAAAGAGCAGATTTTTGACCGAATTTGGGGGTTTGATTCTGACACTATGGTCAGTGTCGTAGAAGTGTATGTCTCGAACTTAAGAAAAGCACTTAAAAATTACGGATATACTCTTCCAATAAAAACAGTCAGAGGGCTTGGATATATGTTCTCCGTAGAGGATGAAGTAAATGAAGAAGAAAAAATTTAGAATCCTATTGAGCTATGCCTCGCTGTTTTTAGTCATCATCTGTCTATTTTCCTTCAGTATTTACATGTTTGTCTCTAAAACACAAATGCATAAGATTGATGACGATCTTGAACTATATAAATCAGCAGTGATGAAGATTCCTGATGAAAACCTGGAAATTACGGTTCATATCAGTCCGAAGACTACTGCAATCGTCAGAGATAAAGATGGAAGTCTCGATCCAAACTATAGTATTCCTGAGTTTTACATGAGTAATATAGAAGAACTCAAGGAAATTCCATATGATCAAATCCAAACGATAAACTTCAAGGGAAGTCATTTTAGGACACTGAGATTCAGGGTTTTCCTTGGAAATGTGCAGAAATCTGTTCAAATTCTCTACAACATTGATTCGGATATCAGGATACTCGATAGTCTGCAGAAAATTTTAATTAATGGAAGCATGCTCATCATCCTTGCCTGTATTCTGATCAGCTATGTCCTCGCTAGTGCAACCATTAAACCTATGCTTGAATCCATAGAGAAAGAGAGAGCATTCCTTCAGGACGCATCTCATGAACTAAGGACTCCAATCGCTGTCATACAAAGCCGGTTGGAAGGACTTCTAAGAAACCCAGAAGAAAAGATCATCGACAAATATGAGTATATCGAACCAGCACTACGCGAAAGCCGTAGAATCTCGAGAATGGTTTCTAACCTTATGGTGCTTACCCGTGCGGATTCGGGAGCTGCTCTTGATAAAATCGAAAAATTTGATTTGAGAAAATTGGGTGATGACCTTGCAATCATTTATAGTGAATTTGCAGGAATACAAAACAAGAAATTTATTTACAACAATCCTAAAGAAGAAGTCATGATTGAAGGAAGCTATGAGAAGCTTCATCAGCTACTGGTCATTCTTCTGGATAATGCATTAAAGTATACAAAAGGTGATGGCATCATTGAATTATCCATTTCTTCAATCAAAGACAAAGCCATTCTGAAAGTCATTGATAATGGCGTAGGGATTAAGGAAGAGAATCTTCAAAAGGTATTTACCAGATTCTTCCGAGAAGACAAGGCCAGAAATCGAAACAATGGGGGAACAGGGCTCGGATTATCCATTGCCAAATGGATTGTAGATTGCCATGGCGGAACCATTGTGGCATTGAGAGGCAAAGAAGGCGGAACGATCATTGAAGTTCAGCTTCCAAAGGAATTCAAGAATAAAATTCCGAAAATGTCTTAGGAATTCAATGGATATAGAAATACATCAAGTTAAAAGCTCTTCAGAGTGGTCATAGTGACCTCCTGAAGAGCTTTTAACTTCTATTCGAGAACCGATTAACTCCTTAATGCCATTCAATTTTCTCATCTTGAAATTCGAAAAAATATAGATTTTAGAATTTAAATCTCAAATCTGATCGATTTAGTTTCTAGCTTCTATATATTTATCGCCCCAAATTTTCAGGCTGTCCAGTACTTCTTTAAACTCTATTCCAATCCCGCTGAGCTCGTATTCCACTTTCGGGGGTACTTGAGCGTAGACGGTCCGGATGATCATTCCATTCTCTTCTAAAGTGCGCAATTGCTTGGTAAGTGTGGCCTGCGTTAGTTCAGGAAGCTGTTTATGCAGTTCTCCGAATCTGAGCTTATTTTCACTCAGATGATGCAGGATGATTAGCGCCCATTTTCCTGATAGTATTTTCTGTGAGGTGGCATACGGGCATTTTCCAAATAATTCTTCCTGGGTTATCATATTTCCTCCGCAATAGTATCTAATTTGATACTATGTATTGATTTTAATCGTACTTGTATAATTTAATGTTACTCAATATAATGTAAGCATGCTTGATTATATCATTGAAAAACTTAAAGAGCAAATAGAACCCATAGGATGGAATTAAAAATGAAAATATTAGTAACAGGCGCAACTGGAAAATTTGGATCAAAGGTTATGGAAACCTTATTGAAATCTGTACCCGCAGATTCGCTGGCAGTGAGTGTTCGTGACACAGAAAAAGCAGCAGCGTTGAAGGCACGTGGTGTAGAGGTTAGAAAAGGTGATTTTGATGATCTTGACACTTTAGCAACTACGTTCAAAGGTATAGACCGACTGCTTATCATCTCTACAGATGGAGACAATGAGACCCGTGTCCGTCAGCATGGAAATGCTGTTGCCGCAGCGGTGAAGGCTGAGGTCAAGTTCATCGCATATACAAGTTTGGGTAATGCAAGTGAAAGCAATCTGTTTCTTGCACCCGTTCATCAATTTACGGAAGACGCAATCCTAAAGTCCGGAATTCCTTATTCTTTCCTTAGAAACAACTGGTTTTTGGAGAATGAGATTTCAAGTATCCAGGGAATATTAGCTGGTGCACCATGGGTGACATCCGCAGAAAATGGTAAAGTAGGCTGGGCATTTCAGAAGGATTATACAGATGCAGCAGCAGCGGTACTACTTGGGAAAGGTCATGAGAACACGATCTATGAACTTTCCGGAAAACCAATGACACAGGATGAATTGGCAGGAATTATTAGCGAAGTACTTGGTCGGGAAGTTCCACTGGTTAATATGGATGACGAAACTTATGCAAAGACGATGATCAGCGCTGGAGTTCCGGATTTTGTAGTTCCTTTCCTAGTTGCAATACAGAAGGGAATACGCGATGGTGAACTTGATGTTGAAAGTAATGATTTCGAAAAACTGCTTAATCGAAAGGTAACCCCAATCAAGGAAGCCTTGACCCAAATCATCAGCGAGATCTCCAATAAATAATTGAATGATCTTATTTTATGATTGGGTTTCAGCGAAGTAGGAATCTACATCATAGGATAAATATTTCTAAGAGAAACAGGACATGCTTTATCGCATTTCCTGTTTTTCTATGTATGTTTATTTGTAGCAGTAAGATAATGCAAAGAATGAGATAAATATTGAATATGCTCCCACTCCGAAGTGATGAGCTGTTTTCTTCTTTGGGGTGGGTTATTTTTATTTGGGTTTAATGTGTTATTCTTGGATAATGAATATTATCATAAGACTAAGTAGATTAAGTATCGTTTAAAAGATCATTAAACTGATTTTGTTAAAACGATAAAAATATGAGAAATATCAATGCTTCGCAATTTGGCGTCTTTTAAGTTTACGATTAAATTTTAATGAGTAATGAGGGTAAAGAATGAAGATTATTGAGTGGAATATCAGACAAGGCGGCGGAACGCGAATTAATCAGATTATTAAAGACATACTGAATCATGATTCTGATTATTATGTTCTAACCGAATACAGAAATAATGAAAACGGGCGAAAACTTATTGAATCCATGACTGAAAATGGCTATGTTCAACATTTTGCACTTCAGACGGATAAAAATAAGAATACAGTGATGATCGGGAGCAAACACAATTTTTCAGCGAAGGTTTATAATACAGAACTAGAGGATGAATATTTTAGGGTCATAAGAATTGAAAATGAGGAAATTATTCTGTATGGGGCATATTTTCCACAAAAAAATGAAAAGAAGAGAATATTTGAATTTCTTTTAAAGGAAATGGCCCTTGAAACAACGAAACCAACCCTTTTTATTGGTGATTTTAATACAGGGAAACCATTCGCCGATGAAGTGAAAAATACTTTTTATTGCAGTCAGTACATGGATGCCATAGAACAAAGAGGATACGTCGATGCATGGAGATTTATCCATCATGATGAACGCGAGTACACTTGGTATAGCAATAAAGGAAATGGATTTAGAGTGGACCATGCTTTTATCAACTCAAATTACAAAAACAATATAGTTGTATGTAACTATTCACACAATGAAAGAATCAACAAGTCTTCTGATCATTCATTGATAGCAATTGAAGTTGCAACAAAAATATAACCATCATAAACAATTATTCAGTTAACCTACGACAGAGGTGTGCACCAATGATAAGAGAAATGGTTAATATCGTAAGCGCATGATGCAGTGTAATTACATATCTGAGTTAGCAATGGAATCTGTTTGAAACATGGGTAGAAGATTGAGTATTATTTTAAAAAATAAATTTAGCTCTAAGTCATCTAATAATTTTAAAAAGAAAGGTTTAACTTGGAAATGGAGAAAGAGTAGTATATAATAACAAGGTTAAAGAGAACGAATCCTTTGAGATTAAAGGATAATGTGAATGCATAGCGGTAATGGAGGAAATTAATTTGGATAAATATAAGATTGGTCTTGTGAGTTTAGGATGTGACAAAAATAGGGTGGATTCTGAAATCATGCTGGGGATGCTAAAGAACAAGTATGTGATCACAGACGAACCTAAAGAAGCGGACATTATCATCGTAAACACTTGTGGCTTCATAGAGAGCTCCAAACAGGAGTCTATCGATACGATTCTTGAGATGGCTGAATATAAGAAAGATTACAATTGTAAGCTTCTCATGGCCACTGGATGCCTCACACAAAGATATGGTGAGGAACTATTAAAGCTCATGCCTGAACTTGATATCATTCTTGGGGTAAACAACTATGGTTTCCTTGATGCCTATGTTGAAAAATTCATCAAGACCAAGGAAAAGATCGTTGAGGTTGATTTCTTGGATGAAGGAATCAATGAAGGGGAGAGAATCATTACCACAGGATTTGGACAGACAGCATACCTAAGAATTTCTGAAGGATGCAGCAATAACTGTACCTATTGCATCATTCCGAAGATCAGAGGAAAGTATAGAAGCAGGAAGATGGAAAATATCCTTGCGGAAGCAAAAGCTTTGGCTGAAAACGGCACAAGTGAGATCATCGTTGTTGCACAAGACACAACAAGGTATGGCACAGATATTTATGGAAAGAAAGCACTCCCAGAACTTCTTAGAAGCCTTAAAGAAATTGAAGGCATAAAATGGATCAGGGTTCTTTATCTCTACCCTGAAGAGTTTAATGAAGAACTGATCAGCGAACTTAGGGATAATGAGAAGATCGTGAAATACCTTGATCTGCCTATACAGCATATCAGTGATAGTGTTCTTAAGAGAATGGCTAGAAGAACGAAGAAAAACGACATCATCAGCCTCCTGGAAAGACTGAGAAAAGAAATTCCAGGAATTGTACTGAGGACATCTCTCATCGTCGGGTTCCCGCAGGAAACCGAGGAAGAGTTTAAAGAACTTTATGATTTTGTCAGTGAAACGAAATTCGATAAACTGGGTGTGTTCACCTATTCTAAGGAAGAGGGAACACCAGCTGGACTGATGAAGGGCCAAATCAAAAAAGAAATCAAGGATAAGAGGCTGGACCTCATCATGACAGAGCAGCAAGCAATCAGCCAGAAAATCAATGAGGCTAAAATCGGCAGAACCTACGAGGTTCTTATTGAAGGGCTTGGAGAAAATGGTTATTATGGAAGAAACTCTGAGATGGCGCCAGAAATCGATGGTCTGGTCTATATTGAAAGCGACAAGGAAATTGTTGCAGGTTCCTATGTCACAGCAAAAATCATTGATGCCCTCGCCTATGACCTCATCGGAGAAGTTGTTTCTGAATAGAAGTCAACAAATCGATGTAGAATAAAGATGAATTATCCATCCAAAGAGACCAGCTTGTTTAAACAAACTGGTCTCTTTTATTTATCCAAATAATTTTGAGAACAAAAAAGGACCCGATAAACGGATCCTTTAATCGTTAAGCTACGTTAGCCATCAGTATTTCAAAAACTCAAAATTAATTTTCGAGAATATGGGTCAATAGCTTAATATCTAGAATCGTAATATTTCGTTGGCCTTGCAGGGAGATGATTCCCTCATCCTGTAAAGAGGACAGTTTTCTACTCAAGGTTTCCTGGGTAGTCCCGATGATGTTTGCCAATGTGCCTTTACTGAAAGGCAGCTTAATCAAATGAGATTCAGTTTCTTTGGCCAAATCCAGGATGTATTTTGCAATCCGTTGTTCCACATCGTATAAGCCGATTGATTCTATCATATCAAGTGCCTGAACATTCTTTTTGGCATATTGTTCAAGAATTTTTAGGCCCATTTGGGGATGAGCGAGAATCAGTTCGCGAATATCAGCACCTTTTAAAATGCAGATATTTGCTGCCTTGAGGGCTTCAGCTGTATTTTGAAGAACGTTGTTGTTAAACAAGGCATGCTCCCCTAAAAAATCCTTTGCCTTCAGGACATGGATAATCTGTTCTTTTCCCTGATTGGAAAGTTTGTAGATTTTTATTTCACCGCTATTGATGATATAGAGGTTATCTCCTGGGTCTCCAGGAGAAAATACAAGTTCACCCTTAGCGTAATTTTTATGGACTGATTTGCTGAGAATGAGATTTTTTTGTTCCACTGTCAGCGAATCAAAAAGGCTTATCTTGTCTACGCATGTTCCACTGCCATTATGGCATGTTTCACATCCGCAGCCGAATTCTTGCAGCATATGATCACCTAACTTTATATTATTTTATGTCTAGTTTTTTGGAGAAATAATCCTTTGTAAGGATTGCCGATATGTATAGTAAACCATAACTGACAACTATTATCAATTCGTTAATTTGTCGCAAGTCTAATTCTTTTAAACAAAAAGCAGGATATTTTCATATCCTGCCCCTTTGAGTTAAAGGATTCCTTCTTTAATAAGAAGAGATTCAAGGTTTGCGACCTTATCGGAAAGCATCTTAAACTTTTCCTTGATTTTCTCATCAGGAAGATCATTCGTTAGAATCTCTTCCATATCTGATACATCGGTAAGTGCGGCTTCAATATCCTTGTTGATTTCATCGATTACTTCTTGTTTCATCATTTTACCCCTAATTCAATTCTTCTGAATTTGTATCAAGATTTTCCATGGTGTTGATAAAAGGTGCTCTAAAGGAAAATTCGTGTTCATGTCCACATTTTTCGCACACACAGTGTGTGATGTTTTCAGGCTTTCCATTTTCAAAGGAGAGTCCTGCAGACTCGGTTAGAAAGTTTCCTCCACATAATTCACATGGCGTATTATTTATAATAATATATTCACTTTCAACAAATTTCATTACTTCGTTTAAATTCATTTGACATCCCTCCTGAGGAATAATTCTTATTTATGTTATCACTAAGAACTTACGAATGCAATAAATTAAATTATTGAATTTAATTAATTTCTGAATTGCTAGTGAAATGCCAGTTTTTAAATTATAATAGAATATAGATAACTCATGCAAGGTGGTACATCATCATGGAGAAGTCATTTAATTCTTTTGAAATTGTCAGCGAAAATACAATCATAAAAAGAATAGACAAATCTCTCCTGGCTTATGGAGAAATTAGAATTCCCAATTATTTGAGGGATTTCTTTCATTTCCATGAAATGGAAAAGCATGATCGATGGGATATCAGGATTACTTATAATAAGAAAGATTACTATGGCGTTCTTTATCTGGATGATTATAAGAAACTTCGAGGGAAGCTAAGATGGGGAAAAGAACTGACAAGACAATTAAAAGATGTGATCTCCAAATATGCGGATGATGACGCTGAATTTGATCTAAATAGTGAAGATACCCCACTCCTCAGACTGGAGAAGGTTGATAAAAAGGCATTTCATCTGGATATCATCTTTCCAGAAGAGGTCAGGCGTGATGCAAACGAGTATATGAGCCATAATGACCGGTTTATTTATGGAATCCGATCGAGGTTTGAGACAGATCCCGAGATCAGACTTAGTGTCCTAAAATTTCACGGGACAAGTTGTAGCATATGCGGATTCAATTATGAAGACTTTTACGGAGATGTAGGCAGAGGCTACATTCAGGTTCATCAGATATACGAAAATGATGAAGATATGGAGAATTATGACCTTCAAACTGATTTTATTCCCATTTGTGAAAATTGCCATGGAATAATCCATAGGTCAAAGGAAAGTCGTATTTCAATTGAAGATTTGAAGCAGATCATTAAGATTAGAGCAGTATTAAGAAAAGCTGAAAAAGAGTAAGGTATAGCATTTTAGATGCTATAAATCTTACTCTTTTTGATTTTTTATCTGAAATAATTGAATTATTTAACGATATTGACAAATAACAACAAAATCATTTGAATCAGGGAAATCCTTTGGTATAATGAATATAAAGACAAATAGTGGTATTTGTAAATAAGCGATGCACACAGGAGGTAAAAATGAGTAAATTATTAGACAATTTCTTGGAAGTAAATCTGAATGAACTGAAAGAAAAGGGTTTGTACAACGAAATTGACGTTCTTGAAGGCGCGAACGGACCTAAAATTCAGATCAGAGGAAAAGAGCTAATCAATCTTTCATCAAACAATTACCTGGGGTTAGCAACAGATGTAAGACTCAAGAAGGCAGCAATTGACGCAACGGAAAAGTATGGCGTTGGTGCAGGTGCTGTAAGGACAATCAATGGAACTATGGATATCCATAGTAAGCTTGAAAAGAAATTGGCAGAATTCAAAGGCACTGAGGCATCTATCGTATTTCAATCCGGCTTTAACTGTAACATGGGTGCCATTTCAGCAGTCATGAATAAAAATGATGCCATTTTATCCGATGAACTTAATCACGCTTCCATCATCGATGGTTGCAAGCTTTCAGGTGCAAAGATTATCAGGGTGAAGCATCAGGATATGGATGATTTGATGGAAAAAGGAAGAGAAGCCATAAAATCCGGACTTTATGAGAAAATCATGTACATCAGCGATGGCGTATTTTCAATGGATGGCGATGTCGCCAATATCAATGGGATTGTAGAAGTTTGTAAAAAACTTGATATCATTACCTATATTGATGATGCTCACGGTTCAGGAGTCATGGGAAAAGGTGCTGGAACAGTGAAACATTTTGGTCACGCCAAGGATATTGATTTCCAGATGGGTACACTCTCCAAAGCCATCGGAGTAGTTGGTGGGTATGTTGCGGGTACACAGGACCTCATCGACTGGCTTAAAGTTAGAGCAAGGCCTTTCCTGTTTTCAACCTCACTGACGCCAGCCTGTGCAGCTGCTTGCATCGAAGCCATTGAAATCATGCAGACAGATTCAAGCCTGAATGAAAAATTATGGGAAAACAGCAAATTTCTTAAAGAGAAACTGAAAGCCCTCGGGTTTAATATTGGGAATTCCTCAACGCCGATTACCCCTGTCATTATCGGTGATGAAAATCTGACACAACGATTTTCCAGAAGACTGATTGAAGAAGGGGTATATGCGAAATCCATCGTATTCCCAACCGTTCCACTAGGTACTGGAAGAGTAAGAAACATGCCTACTGCAGCTCATACCACAGAAATGCTGGAAGAAGCCGTAAAGATTTATGAAAAAGTTGGAAAAGAATTTGGAGTCATTTAGGATTGGAGAGATAAAATGAAGAAAATAATGGTGACCGGTTCCATGGGTCAGATCGGTTCAGAGCTGACAACGTATTTAAGAGAAATATATGGGGATTCAAATGTCGTAGGTACTGACATCAGAAGACCCTGTGAAGATTCTAACCTCCTCAATGGACCTTTTGAGATTCTTGATGTCATGGATGCCAAAAGAATGGGAGAAATCGTAAAAAATGAAAAGGTGGATACCATTATTCATCTCGCAGCGCTCTTATCTGCAACAGCAGAAAAGAAACCGATGTTTGCCTGGAACATCAATATGGGTGGATTAGTCAATGCCTTAGAAGTGGCCAGAGAATTTGACACCCATTTCTTTACGCCGAGTTCCATTGGCGCATTTGGACCAACCACACCAAAATTAGATACGCCACAAGATACCATTCAGAGACCAAACACCATCTATGGCGTGACGAAGGTATCTGGTGAACTCCTCTGTGATTATTATTTTAAGCGATTTAATCTCGATACAAGAGGCGTAAGATTTCCTGGATTAATCGGGTATGTTACTCCACCTGGTGGCGGAACGACAGATTACGCTGTAGATATTTATTATGATGCGCTAAAGAAAGGCTCCTATGAATCCTACATCGATAAAGGGACTTATATGGACATGATGTACATGCCAGATGCCTTAAATGCAATCGTGCAGCTCATGGAAGCCGATCCTTCCAAACTGATCCATAGAAATGCCTTCAATATTTCTGCGATGTCATTTGAACCAGAAGAAATCGGCAATGAAATCAGAAAACATATTAAAGACTTCAAACTGACCTATAATGTTGATCCAGCAAGACAGGGCATTGCAAATGACTGGCCAGACAGAATTGATTATTCTGCTGCCATAAGCGAGTGGGGGTTTAAGTCCTCGTATAATCTAGAAACGATGACGACTGATATGCTGGAGAAACTGAGAGTAAAGCTGGGTGTTACAAATCGATAAAGTGATTAAGAAAGAAGGTGACCTTTTGGGTGATGAACTTTATGTCGTCAATAGTAAAATACTGCCTGAGATCTTCACAAAAGTCTTGGAAGTGAAGACACTGATCCATACCGGTAAAGTAAAAGACATCAGTGAAGGGGTAAAGGCTGTTGGGATCTCCAGAAGTGCCTATTATAAGTATAAAGATTTTGTTTTCTTACTTTCAGAAGGAAGCAAAGGACGGAAAGCAACCTTTTCACTACTCATTAACCATGAGGCGGGGGTTCTGTCTAACGTGCTGGATAAGCTTCGAGCGTGTAATGCGAATATTATAACCATCAATCAGGACATTCCCATTAATAATGCAGCAAGTGTAAATCTGACTGTAGATACTTCACAGATGAACATTGGAATCAAAGAGCTATTGGATAGTTTTGAGAAAGAAGATTATATTATTCACAGCCAACTGGTCGCAGTGGAATAAATCTGAAATAACAAAAAAACTAAGAATGCTGAGACAAGGATTAATTGTCTCAGCATTTTTTATTTGGTATTAACAAAATATTAAGATGATTATGATATACTATAAAAAATGGAAGGGGGTACATCATGGATTTTATTTTTGGCATATTTCAACTGATTATACCAATCATTGTTGTTTTTTCCATATTTAGTACAATTGCTAAAACGCAGAAGACTGCAAGCAGCAAGCAGACAAGAAACCTCGGAGAGAAACAGAGAACCTCTTTGGGTGCAGATAGAAGAATGAAGGTCGGAGTAGATAGCGAGGAGTCACTGTTAAGAAGTGCTGTTGAACACCAGAAGGAATTTGTTGGCGGAGCGCCGATGGAAAATACTTCTGCAAGCAATTCCAAGAATTATCAAAGAAGCTATGCGTATGATCCTAAGGCTGGCAGGAAGGATGAACTTCAAACCATCAAAGAAAAACAGGTGATCCAAAGGGAAACAGAGCAAAAAAAGAAGGATATGGATACAGCGAAGAGAGACTCCAGGTATGCCTATGATGACAGTTATGGAAAGAGTTCACCAACAGCTAAAAAAGTGGTGAAAACACCTACACTTGACCTGGTCAGGGAAGTGAAGTTTAGAAGAAAATCTTTGGTTGAAGGTATGGGAAATGAATTCCTCAACTATGGCGACCAGTTTTTGAAAGCTGGAAATGAGTACCTAAACTACAAGCCGGGTGGCCTCTATGGCAACACCAAGCAATTCGATCTGGCTAAGATGGTCATGATGGATGCGACGAAAGCCAAAACTGAAGAGAAAAAATAAAAGAAGGGGGTGCAGATCAAATCTTGATCATGCATCCTTTTTTGAGTTAAGAAGACATTCATTTGTAAGGAGTGGAATTGCCAAATACAGATCTTAAGATTTTAGACAAGATAATTTGACGGAGCTTCTCCACAAAGGAAAAGCTATGGTAAAATTAATGGAGAAATGATAAAGATAAATATCAGGAGGGTGACAATGAGAGATTTTTATATGAACAATAGGAAAAAATTGGCGGAAACCATGAAGGACAATGCGATTCTTCTTCTTTTCGCAGGGGTTGCGCCAAAGAAAACAGCTGATGAAAACTATAAACATACCCCGAATCGGAATTTTCTATACACGACAGGAATCGATGAAGAATCAGTTGTTCTAGCGGTTAAGAAAGTAGGCGGAATCTTAGAAGAAACCCTGTTCATCAAGAAAAGAGATGAGCTTTTGGTCAAGTGGGTTGGAGAGACGATTTCACCTGAAAAGGCTGAAGAAGTTTCAGGAATTAAGGACATCCGATTTTTGGATACCTTCGAACTTTTTCTAAACACACAGATTTCTAAGGAAGAAATTCGTCACATCTATATGGATCTTGAGAAGGACGGGTTCAATTCCACAGATACCTTCAGCATGACTTTTGCCAAGAATCTTAGGGATAAATTTCCTCAGGTAAGGATCAATAACATCTATATCCAGCTATCAGCGCTACGGGTGAAGAAGGATGTCTTGGAAATTGAGAATATCAGAAAAGCGATTGAAATTACCGGGGAAGGCATCTATAACCTCATGAAGAACACAAAGGACGGGATGAGGGAATATGAGCTGGAGGCTTATTATGACTTCATCTTAAAAACAAGAGGAGTCAAAGATTTTGCGTTTACCACCATTTGTGCATCTGGACACAATGCTACAGTCCTTCATTATGTCGCTAATGATATGGCAGTTAAAGATGGAGAACTTCTCCTTCTGGACCTTGGCGCCGCCTTTAATTACTACAGCGCTGACATCTCAAGAACCTTTCCGGTAAATGGTAAATTTACGGATAGGCAAAGAATTTTCTATGATATTGTCTTGAAGGCACATGACGAAGTCATAAAGATCCTTAAGCCAGGAATGCCTATTGCAGATATCAATAGGACTGTCCATGAAATCTATGCGAAAGAATTAAAAGCATTAGGTCTCATTACGAGTGATGAAGAAGTCAGGAAATATTATTTCCATAATACCTCTCATCATTTAGGACTTGATACCCATGATGTTGGAAGAAGAGATGGTCTTCTCGAGGAAGGCATGGTCATTACTATAGAACCAGGGCTATATGTTGAAGAGGAAAGCATCGGAATAAGACTTGAAGATGACGTCCTGATCACAAAAGACGGCGCGGAGAATCTATCCAAAGGGATTATCATCACAGCAGATGACATTGAAGAATTTATGAAGAACAATAATCTGGCATTGAACAAATAACAGGAATCCGCTAATTTTCTATGTGCTCAAAATGCTAAAACTATAATTCAATAGACTAAAAAACGAGATCAGAATTTGATCTCGTTTTTTTCAACTAAACATTTGTTTTAAGTATTTCGTTTTATGGCGTTGTCAGGATTCTGATAACCTTTGCTTCAGCCTGTACGGGATAGGATTCAGCAACAGGACCAGTGAATTTCACTTCAACCCTCATCCCGGTCCTGAAAAGTGCTGAGGTCAGGCTGATTTCTTTATTGTCGATATAGATCATCGTTTGATCCGAGATAAAGACCATTGCCTCACCATACACTTGAGGAACACCTGGAATTAGATCTTCCTTAAGATGAATCGCTATAGATTCATCTAGTTCACTGGGAATGTCAACAATCGTTCCAGTGATATCCATCTTGTAATTTCGGTGGCTACTCCAATAGAAGTAGGAAAAAACTAGGCCCGTGAAAACGAGAATGAACAGATAGGTTTTTGCTTTTTTACTCATTTTCATCATCTTGACCTCCCTTAACGTTTTACCAATTTTAAAACAAAATGTACTTCATCTCAAATACACGGTCAAATGCATACTTGAATATTGGAAATGAAGGCAGAATTAGGCCTCTATATAAACATAGCTTTAAAAGTAATTTAAAACAGCAAAAAGCTCGAATAAATTCGAGCTTTTTGCATGGTGCAGATAACAGGAGTTGAACCTGCACGAAGTTTCCCCCACTAGCACCTGAAGCTAGCGCGTCTGCCAATTCCGCCATATCTGCATATTCGCTCATCGTGTGAGCACAAGTATTATTATAAGTCCATTATTTCGCTTTTACAATGATTAATTTTAAAATCACAAAAAAATAATGGTGGAGACGATGGGACTCGAACCCACGACTTCCACACTGCCAGTGTGGCACTCTCCCAGCTGAGCTACGCCCCCGTACTTCAGTATTATAAACCATCTTCTATAAAATATCCATAGAATGAATAAAATTATTCATATTATTATGTAATATCACGGGCTTAGTCATTTCTCCGAAAACCTTTCATTGCAATAAGATTGTTTCTTTGCTAAAATTAATACGATAATGAAAGACGAAAAAGCACAGTATAAGGATATAACCCATAAAAGTGTTATAAAGAATGAAATGAAGACGAAGAAAATCTTTAAAGATGGACTTGAGTTTGTGCCTGTGCAACCGTTATATGGTGACGTGTTGAAAATCACCTTTTGAGGCATCTTTCATAAGATTGATGCGAATTAGAGTGGTAACACGCTTATGAGCGTCTCTGTGGCTTAAGCCATAGAGGCTTTTTTTAAAGAAGTGAGGAGGACGAGGAGAATGAGCAAAACCTATTATATTACAACCCCGATTTATTACCCATCAGCGAAACTGCATATTGGAAATACCTATACGACAGTTGCTGCAGATGCCCTGGCTAGATACAAAAGAAAAGACGGGTACGATGTCATGTTTTTAACGGGCAGTGACGAACACGGACAAAAGATTCAACGGTTGGCTGAAGCAAAGGACGTTACCCCAAAGGCATACGTGGATGAAATTGTCGCTGGAATAAAAGATTTATGGGAAATCATGAATATCAGTTATGACAAATTTATCAGAACCACCGACGATTACCATATCGAGACTGTTCAAGAGATTTTCAAGAAACTTTATGATCAGGGAGATATCTATAAGAGCGTATATGAAGGATGGTATTGCACACCTGATGAATCCTTCTGGACAGATTCACAGCTTAAGGACGGAAAATGTCCTGACTGTGGAAGACCTGTGGAAAAAGCAAAGGAAGAGGCTTATTTCTTTGAAATGAGTAAATATGCGGATCGATTGATCAAGCATATCGAAGATAATCCTCATTTCATTCAACCTGAATCAAGGAAGAACGAAATGCTCAATAACTTCCTTAGACCAGGCCTTCAAGACCTATGTGTTTCAAGAACCAGCTTTAACTGGGGAATCCCTGTGACATTTGATGAAGGTCATGTCGTCTATGTTTGGATTGATGCCCTATCAAACTATATTACCGCGTTGGGCTACGGAAGTGAGGACACCTCACTATTCGAAAAATACTGGCCTGCAGATGTCCATTTGATTGGTAAGGATATCCTTAGATTCCATACGATTTACTGGCCGATTATGCTCATGGCCCTTGATATTGAACTTCCAAAACAGGTATTCGGCCATGGCTGGTTGCTTGTTGACGGTGGAAAGATGTCGAAATCCAAGGGTAATGTCGTAGATCCAGTGGTTCTTGTGGACCATTTTGGTGTTGATGCCGTAAGATATTATCTCCTAAGGGAAATTCCTTTTGGAAGCGATGGCCTTTTTAATAATGAAATCTTCATCAAGAAGATCAATTCAGACCTTGCCAATGACCTTGGAAATCTACTGTCAAGATCCGTCTCCATGGTGGAGAAGTATTTTGATGGTATAGTACCTGAAAAGTTTATTGAAGGCGAATTTGACGAAGACCTGGTTAACCTTGCAATGAAGACCCCTACACTTGTTAGCGAAGCGATTGATGAACTTAAGATTCCAGAAGCCCTTACACAGATTTGGGTGCTGATCGGAAGAGCAAATAAATATATTGATGAGACAACGCCCTGGATTCTTGCAAGGGACGAAGACAGCAAAGCAAGACTTGGTGGTGTTCTTTACAACCTTTTAGAAGTACTAAGAATTGTTGCAGCTTTGGTTGAACCATTCCTGCCAGGAACCGCACTAAAGATCAAGGAGCAAATCAATGCGGAAGATATTTCGTTTGAGAGCATCAAGACCTTTGGAGGAACCCTAACGGGAACAAAGGTAAATAAAGGGGAAATCATATTTCCAAGAATCGACGTTGCAAAGAAGCTGGAAGAACTTGATAGTCTTCAGGAGAAGGTTGTTCCAAAGAAAGAGATTAAACCGCTCAAGGAAGAAATCACCATCGATGACTTTGCAAAACTTGATTTACGTGTGGTTAAGATTTTGGAATGCGAACCCATAAAGGGAGCCAAGAAACTTCTTAAACTAAAAGTGGATCTGGGTAATGAAATCAGGCAGGTCGTATCGGGGATTTCAGAGCATTATGAACCAAAGGACCTCATTGGGAAAAAGGTAGTGCTGGTCGCTAACTTAAAGCCAGTGAAGCTCAAGGGAGAACTCTCACAAGGAATGATCCTTGCAGCATCATCAAGTGAAAGTCTTTCCATCCTTACTCTTGATAGAGATGAGGATGAAGGAACAGTTGTAAGTTAAGTAGTAAAAACTTGTTAATATCCAAACGGCCTTGACCTGAGTAATGGGGTCAAGGCCGTTTTTGGAATAAACCGTTGAAATTGTTGTAGATATCGCTCTTATGGAAGACGAGATGTGTTTTTACTACTTCTGGAAGATTTTAGACGGATTGTGGTACACTAGAGCAAGATGAAAGTGGAAAAATGACCGTAAATATGACAATAATCTTACAAAAATAGCGGAAATCAGAAAGTTTATAGGTGTAAAGAGGCCTTTATAAGTGCTGGAAGCGTTGCAATTAAAGGGTTTGGGACCAATATGAATAAATGGTAAACGTTCGTGTCAATTATTTACAGTTCGTACATATATGTGAAGATTATTCTACATAACTTCTTTATAAGGATTTTGAAAGGATGATGGAAATGAGTTATATTTTTGACTCACATGCTCACTATGATGATGAGCAATTTGATGAAGATCGTGAAATCTTGATTTTGGAAATGAAACAAAATGGGGTAGGTGGAATTTTGAATATGAGTTCCGATTATGCTTCCATGAAAAAGACGGTAGAGCTCACAAAAAAGTATAGCTTTATTTATGGTGCACTCGGTATACATCCGGAAAATGCGGATGAGTATAATGAAGTGGTCAAAAATGAAATGATTCAATATTTGAAGGACGATAAAATGAAAGCAATTGGAGAAGTGGGTCTCGATTATTACTGGGATTCAAATCCGCCCAAAGAGGTGCAGATTGCGGTCCTAAAGGATCAGTATGAAATTGCGAGAAGCCTTGAGTTGCCTATAATACTTCATGATAGAGAAGCCCATGAAGATATCATGAAAATTGCGAAAGCGTATAAGGATGTCGTCAGTGTTTTTCATTCTTTTTCTGGAAGTGTGGAAATGGCAAGAGAGATTATAAAGATTGGTGGATATATTGGGATTTCTGGAGTGTTGACTTTTAAAAATGCGAGAAAATTACCGGATGTCGTTAAGGAGATTCCTTTAGATAGACTTCTGATTGAAACCGATGCACCTTATATGGCACCAGTTCCCTATAGAGGAAAAAGAAACCGGTCGGATTATTTATATGCGGTTGCAGATAAGATTGCAGAGATTAAAGAAATATCAAGAGATGAAGTTCTTATGAAAACCTCTTCAAACATTGAAAAGCTTCTGAAAATTTAAACGGCAGGGAGTTGTGAAGATTCACGTTCATTATTTGTTCATAAATTACCGTTGAAAATCATTAAAGTCTTTGAACTTCAAGGTGTTTGATTGATACTTTGACAGTAAATTACCCTTATGGATATAATTGTCCAGTCAGATCTAATATGGATTTCATTGTCCAGTCAGATCTCAAAGGAGGGTAATATGAAAAAAGTATTTTCAAGAAGTATTTTCATCGCGTTATTTGCAGCTGTAACAATTTTTACAGTAGTGTTCGCAGTAAACAGCATGAAGAAACATATTACGATAGTGATTGATGGTAAAGAGCAAGTAGTTGAAACCTATAAAGAGACGGTTAGCGAAGTTCTTTCAGAAAACGGAATTTCAATAGCAGCAAAAGATAAGATTGACAGAGAGAATTCAGAAATTCTGAATAAAGAAGACAAGATAGAGATCATCACAGCGGTTCCTGTTGAAGTTACAGCGGATGGTGCAGTACATAGTTTTATGACTGCTGAAAAAACAGTTAAAGATTTACTTGAAACAGAAAACATCGCTTTGAACGAAGTGGACAAGCTTTCAGCAAATCTTCTGGATCCCATCGAAAATGGAATGAAAATATCCATAATAAGAGTAACCAGCGAAATCGTATATGAGGCACAGCCTATAGATTTTGCTGTTCAGGAGAATAAAGACAGTTCTCTTTTAAAAGGCAAGACGCAAGTCAAGCAGGAAGGTTCAGCTGGTGAGAGAAAAATCACTAAAGAAAGAACCTACGAAGATGGCGTTCTTGTAAGCGAAGTAGAAGTTTCGAATGAAGTTGTTACTGCCCCAGTTGATAAAGTCATTGCCATTGGAACGAAGGTTCCAGAACCAGTAGTTGTCGTTGCAAAAGCTGCACCAGCAACAGTGGTTTCAAGAGGTGGATCAACACCAAGTGGACTTAGCTATTCTTCATCCATGAGAGTAACCGCTACTGCTTATGCAGGAGATGGAATTACAGCAACCGGTACGGTTCCTGTAAGAAATGCATCAGGATGGTCTACAATTGCAGTAGACAGAAATGTAATCCCAATGGGGACAAGAGTCTATGTTGAAAACTATGGTTATGCCATAGCAGAAGATGTAGGTGGAGCAATTAAAGGAAACATCATTGATGTCTTCATGAATTCAGAAAGTGAAGCAAATGCATGGGGACGAAGAACGGTTACGATTTATATTCTTAACTAATGAAATGATTAGATAATAGGAATGAAGGGCTAAATGAGCTAAGGTTTGTTTAGCCCTTTTGTTTCGGAAAATTTCATGTCTTGTCCTTTTCTGTTATAATAAAGATTAGTCTAATGAAGGTGGTATTTATGATAAAAGAAGTTATCGTTGTTGAAGGAAAAGATGATATCTGTGCGGTAAAGAAAGCTGTTGAGGCAGAAGTTATTGCTGTGCATGGATTTGGTATAAATGAAAATTCTATAAGTAAAATCAGGGAAGCGGCAAAAAGGACAGGAGTGATTGTTCTTACCGATCCTGATCACGCTGGGGAAAGGATCAGAAGAATTATTTCCAAGCGGGTTCCAGAGGTGAAACATGCTTATATCATGAGAAGCGAAGGAAATAAGAATGGGAATATCGGGGTGGAGAATGCTTCGCCTGAAGCGATCAGAAGAGCATTGGAAAACGCCAAGGCCGTCGTAGAAGACAAGAACATGACCTTCTCTTCTAGAGATATGGTGTATTTTAAACTCACAGGTTCACCGGATTCAAAAGAAAGAAGACAAATTATGGGTAAAGCGCTGCGAATCGGTTATGGAAATTCTTCCTCTTTTTTGGGAAGGCTTAATTCATTCAAGATCAGCGAAGAAGAATTCATTAAGGCGATTACGGATAATTTTAAGGAGTTTGCAGATGAGTAATGAAACAAAAGATATCGTTCAAAAATATGGGTTTAGATTCACTAAAAGTCTGGGTCAAAACTTTCTTGTGGATTTAAGTGTGGTAGATGATATCATAAAAGGCTCTCAAATCGATAAGAGCGACCATGTGATAGAAATAGGTCCTGGAGTAGGAACGCTAACCAGAGAGCTATTAAAGGCTGCTGGGCGTGTGACCGCAATTGAACTTGATGAAAAGCTTTTGCCAATCCTTCAGGAAGAGCTAAAAGATTATACGAATTTTAATCTTATTCATGCCGATGCCACCAAAGTGGACTTTGCAGAAATAGCAGATGGCGGTAAGATCAAGTTTGTTGCAAATTTACCCTATTACGTCACGACTCCGATTATTACCAATATGCTTAACAGCAAATTGGAATTTGAAACCTTGACGGTTATGATTCAGAAGGAAGTTGCAGAAAGGATAAATGCGAAACCAGGCACAAAAGCTTATGGCTCGCTTACTGTTCTTGTGCAATACTATTGCAACACAGAGATTGTTAGGAGTGTACCTCCTTCGTCATTTATACCAAGGCCAAAAGTGGATTCAACCGTCATCAAACTTACCAAGATGAGTAAACCAAGAGTTGACGTCCTTGATGAAGAACTTTTCTTTAAGATTGTAAGGCAGGTTTTCACGATGAGACGTAAGACCCTGGCTAACAATTTAAGGGCGATGGGATATTCCAAGGAGTTATCAGAAGAAATCCTGTCCAAGGCAGGAATTGATCTTCTAGCAAGAGGCGAGACTCTATCCGTTGAAATGTTTGGTCATTTATCCAATATCATCAAGGAGATCAGTTAAGTGAAAAGGAATAGAAATATACGATTAATAGTTCTATTAAGCTGTTTTCTGATCCTTGCAGGATGTACCAGGATAGATGGCTTAAAAGTAAAATATGGCTTTAAAAACCTTGATTTTGAATTTCTTAACGATGAGAATTTATCAACCATTATCATTCAGAGCACAAGAGATAAGGGCTTTAGATTCGTCGTTACAGACAAGAGTACCATAAAGGAACTTTATGCCAGTCTGTCCTCTGCTAAAGAATCAGAGGTACGTACTGACTTTGACTCGGACTACATCTTTGAATTTCAATTTCTTGATGGGGAGACCGTATATTATAATTATGTCGCCGGGGTATCTGATTTGGGCAAAGGGAATTTTTATAATGACGAGACAAACTACATTGTGACAGACAGAATCGACAATAACCTCATCAGAAATTTATATTCGCTACGGAAACCAAAATATTTTGAAGACATCTATTATAATTCCCTGTTGGATTTGGTTAAGACCGTAAAGAAAGAATATCCGGATCAGGAAATTGGCGTAAAATTCTATGATGATGTTGATATCTTGCGTTATCAACTTTCTACAGATATTGAGAAATTTAGGGCTAATGCGCTCAGCGAAGGTGCTGTACTTCTTTCATCGGGCGAAAAGAGCGATATTGTTCTGGAAGTAAAAACCCAAGGGTATACAACGGTTGTTTACAAAGCAATCGCAACCCTTAAAGTGGATTCAGTGTATGTCAATAAAAAGTACTATATTTATGCAAAATATGATAATGACATCAAAGGTTGGGAAACCTTGATTACCGATACAAAACCTGAAGGTTTCTAGGAGGGAATTTTAAATGATAAGATGTGCGACTTGCGCAGTTAAAAATAAATGTCATAAAGATATGAAATGCGAACTGATCAAACCAAAGTATGGAAAGATCAAGCATGTGGTTGGCGTCATCAGTGGAAAAGGCGGAGTAGGAAAATCCACAGTAACTGGAATAGTTGCTGTCCAGCTTAGAAAACTCGGCTACAAGGTAGGCGTGCTCGATGGAGACATCACAGGGCCATCTATGCCTAGATTTTTCGGACTCGAAAATGAAAGAACCGGTTATGCGCCAACGGACGTCAAAGATGTCTACAAGTTTGTTCCTGTGGAGACCGGACTAGGCATAAAGTCTATCTCGATGAACTTTATGATTGAAGAGGAAGAACCTTTGCTATGGAGAGGACCGGTCCTTGGCAATGTTTTGGTCCAGTTGTTTACTGATACAGACTGGGGTGAACTGGACTACTTATTAATTGATATGCCACCGGGGACAGGAGATATTGCACTTACCATCATGGAACAGTTCCCTGTAGATTATCTTGTGGTTGTTTCCACACCGCAGAGCATGGTTTCCATGATTGTGCAAAAGGTCATCAATATGGCTGAGAAACTGGAGATTCCAGTGAAGGGTGTCATACAGAATATGGCTTATCTTGATTGCAAGGATTGCGGAGGAAGGATGAATGTCTTTTCCAAGAATTCCGCGCAAGAAGAATCAGACAAGATGGGGCTAAAGCTACTCGCAGAACTACCAATCGATCCTGAATTCGCAGAATATCTTGAAGCTGGTCAGGCTGAAAGGTATGCAGCGACAAATCCTGCATATGAGAGTCTTTATGAAGCTTTTAAAGATGATGATGCAGACATCTATTCGAGAAACAAGGCAATCAAGAAAAAGATTATTCCGTTCTTATAAAGGTCCGGAATATTATAAAAGACAAAGGGTCGGCAGAATACGCTGACCCTTTGTCTTTTGTGAAAAAATAAATTGAAATATGGTTTATGCGTTTTTTGAAAACTTATTTCTTGGTTTTCGAATTTCGATTGATTGTACTGATGAAGCGATTCCAAGGAACCACTGCAAGAATAACAAGTAGGATGAGGAGCTCCACAGCTACAAATGAACCGTTATAACCAATGGAGTATAACCAGAGCCCGAGTCCTTCCTGTTGACCTTCTGGCGCATAGGAGGCAAAGAAAATTACGCCGGAGAGAACATGCATGAGCAGTCTGAGTAATTGACTGACTACTGTTCCAACATATCTGTTCTTAAAAAATCCAGCCATCCCGACAAACATGAAGGGCAGTGGATAATCGAGTAGGGTTTGCAAGGGATGTATAATGAATGGCCCGAGAAAAAGGTTAACCACACCGAAAAGAAATCCGGTCAGCATTCCCACCTCTGGTCCATAGGCAAAAGCCATAATGATGATCGGGAGTGTTGATGCAAGGGTCACGCTTCCGCCTTGTGGCATCTGAAAGAGCGGGATTGCATTAAGTACAGCACAAATTGCCACAGAAATACCAATTTGAGCCATTAAAAGTGGAGTCAGCCTGATTCTTCTGATCACAAGGACAAAGACAATCAGTGCAAAGACAATGATAAGTGCGGCAAGTGCAAGTGGTTCTGAAAGAAGTGCCTGCACGGCTTCTTTCGAGCTCGTCAAGATTGTAGACATTTTTATTCCTCCTTTTTTTGGGCTAGGAAAATAAAAAAAGCTGTCTTACTAGGTTACTAGGTAAGACAGCTAAAACTCAATTTATCCGCTTCCCTCCGCTGGTACTAACCAGATCAGGTAACAGGGTTGATTCTCATCTCTCAGCTTTTCAGCACCCCTAGCCATAGATTTATTCTATTGTATCTTGTAGATCAAGTCAAGTGGAGAATCCTACATAATTCTTTGAATGCAGATGCCGATGAGTCCTTTTCCGGTGTGGACACCTAAGGCTGGACTGATTTGTCCAAAATCAAGTTCAACGATGCCAGAAAAATCCTTGACTCTTTCTAAAATGGCAAGGCATTCTTCTTTGACCCCACCATGCATAACCCATACTCGGCATTTCGTCTTTTCAAGGTTTTCTTTGAGGAGTTCAATCAATTTGTTGTAGCCTTGCTTCATTCCTCTTGCTTTTTCGATCGTGTAGTAAACACCATCGCTGTTTACAGAAATGATCGGTTTCAGATTCAGCATTTGTCCGATAGTCCCAGACACTTTACCAATTCTCCCACCTTTGATCAAGTATTCCAAGGTATCAACAATATAGTAGGTATCTACGGTTTCTCTTAGGGTCGGTAAGATATTTACGATTTCTTCAAATGTTTTTCCTGCTTTCAACATTTTAGCAGCCTCGACAGCTAAAATCCCTTCAGCGATACTGAGGTTTTTCGTATCAAAGAGGAATGTCTCAATTTCAGGAAAATTTTCTGCCATGAGCTTTACAGAATTGGCGGTACCGGAAAGACCGCTGGAAATCATGACACCAATGGCGTGAGTGTATCCTTCTTTAATCAGTTCCTTGAAAAAGTTGCTGATATCTTCACCAGAGGGAAGACTTGTTTTTGGAACCTCATTCACCAGATTATCATAAACTTCGTCAGCCCCAATCTCAACCCGGTCTCTATATTCTTTATCTGTATAGATTATTCGTAGAGGTAAAAATCTGATATTATACTCTTTAAGCACATTATCTTTTAAATCACAGGCACTGTCTGTGAAAATTGCTATTTTTTGCATTTGAACAACCTCCCTTTGTTTAAGTATAACATTGCAATCAGGGTGTCGCAATTAGACCATGCGACAAAAAATAATATTACTTCCATTCTAGATTCGAAAAAGTTCACGATGAGATGAATCAAAATCATCATCAAAAGGGAGAGGTCTAAATACAGATAATTTTCAATCACTATAGATAAATTGGTGACCACTTCTCTATTTTCATGAGATAGGGTAAAATATAAAGTATATTGATAAAAGGAGAGGTGATTGACACGCAGTGGAATTTATCCATGATGCGGATAATTTATGAAAATAACAATAAATAAAAACTATAATGCAAAACTTGTTCCAGTATTCAAGAACAAGGAAATTGAAGGCTTTAAGGAGGTTCTGTCGAACCTTCAGGAAAAAGGAATTTTTAAAGGAGAGAAGGGTGAAATTTTTAGCCATGTCGACTTGATTGGTGAGAACACAACCGTATTCCTTGGACTTGGTGAAGAAGACAAGGTCACTGAAGAAGAACTAAGGCTTGCTGGATTCAAGGGCGCTAAAGAACTAGCCAAATTGAAAGTAAAAGAAGCTTCCATCAAACTTGAGAAGCTCAGCAACATGTGCTACAGAAAATCAACCAAGGCATTTACAGAAGGTTTTCTACATGCAGAGTATAAGTTTGACAAGTATCTGAGCAAGAAATCCGAAAGCAGTCTCGAAGAGATATCTTTAGGCCTTTGGGAAGGTAAAGAAGAAAAGGTGCTTCCTGGAATTAATGAAGTGATTAATCTCATGGATGGAATCTTTGTCACAAGAAACCTCATCAATGAACCAGCCATATCTTTGACACCAGTTGCCCTGGCAAATGCTGCAAAGAGTGAACTAGAAGCCTTAGGCGTTGAAGTCACCATCCTTTCAAAGGAAGATGCTGAAAAACTAGGCATGAAGGCATTCCTAGCCGTAGCCAAAGGATCATACAATGAACCACAAGGAATCATCATGAGATACAAGGGTGGCAACGCCGAAGATCCAATACTTGGACTTGTCGGAAAGGGAGTTACCTTTGATTCAGGCGGATATTCCATTAAACCAGGTCCATCCATGATCACCATGAATGGAGATATGGGCGGAGCAGGTTCCGTTATCGGGGCAATGAAGGCCATAGCGCTTAATAAGCTTGCTAAAAATGTAACCGCAGTGATCCTCGCAACAGATAACATGATTTCTGGAGATGCTTACGTACCTGGAGACATTATCGGCTCCATGGCAGGCAAAACCATCGAGATTCACAGCACAGATGCTGAAGGAAGACTTACCTTGGCTGATGCAGTTTACTATATCGTAAAGAATGAAGGCGTCAGTGAAGTTGTTGATGTTGCAACCCTTACCGGAGCATGCGTAGTTGCACTCGGAGAGTTTTACACCGGTGCTTTCACGAATAACCAGGAGTTCATGGACAGAGTCAAGAGCGCTTCCATAGAAGCTGGGGAAGCTTTATGGCAGATGCCATTATCAAAGGAATATAAGGAACTGATCAAGGGAGATAGAGGAGACCTTAAGAATACAGGCGGTAGATGGGGCGGTGCTATAACAGCGGCTTCATTCATCGAAGAGTTTGTAGAGGGTACACCATGGATTCATCTTGACGTTGCAGGAACATCAGATCTTCCCTCTGCAAGGGGATACCTTCCAAAGGGAGCTACTGGAACACCTGTAAAGACGCTTTACTACTATGTCAAGGGCGAAAGCAACAAGAAGTGCTGCTAAAAAATAATGATTAGGATGAAATGAGGCACAGGAGGTGTCAACATGTATAAAGAACGATTAATTAGATTAAGGGAATTAATGAAGGAAAAGAACTTGTCGCAGATGATTGTATCTGATACGCCATCAATTTTTTATCTTACCGGAAAGTGGATTGATTCAGGTGAAAGACTTCTGGTTTTACTCATCAGAGAGGACCAAAAACCAGTGCTTTTTATCAATGAACTTTTTCCTCAACACCCTGACGACAGCGTTGGATTTGTATGGCTGAAAGACACCTCTGATTCCATCGGAATACTTTCGGAACATGTGGACAAGAAGAAGACTCTTGGGATCGACAAGAATTGGACGTCAGGATTTCTCATTAAGCTTATGGAAAAGACCGGAAGTGCGAACTTCATTAATTCTTCACTACTTCTAGATAGTATCAGGGCAGAGAAGGATCAGGAAGAAATCAACTTCATGAGAGTCGTTTCTCAAAGAAACGATGAAGCCATGGGACTTTTAATTAATTCCATCAATGAAGACATGACTGAGAAAAATATGGAGAAAGTGTTGGCTGACATTTACCAAAATCTTAATACGGATGGATTTTCATTTGAACCGATTATCGCCTATGGAAAAAATGGCGCAAATCCTCACCATGTCAATGGAGGAAGACTTCTAAACGATGGTGATTCTATCATCCTCGATATCGGATGCAAGAAAGATAATTACTGCGCAGATATGACAAGAACCGTGTTCTATAAATTTGCGAGCGATAAAGCGAGGGAAGTTTATGATACGGTCTTGAAAGCCAATGAGGCAGCGATACAACTGGTAAAACCAGGGGTGAGTTTTAGAGATATTGACTTAGCGGCACGCCGAGTCATCGAAGAAAAGGGCTATGGTGAATTTTTCACCCATAGAACCGGACATTCCATTGGAATTGAAGTCCATGAATATGGAGATGTTTCCGCTTCCAATGAAAATATCCTTAAACCAGGCATGATCTTTTCCGTAGAACCTGGAATTTACCTTCAAGGGGAGCTCGGGGTCAGAATTGAAGATCTTATTTTAGTCACGGAAGATGGATTCGAGAATCTTAATCATTTTCCAAAGGACCTTAAAATTATCAAGTAATCCTAAAGAAAAAGAATAGATTTCATCGCAATAGAAACTAAAGTGAACAAAGAAAAGCAAGTCTGTGGAGTAACACATCCAGTAGACTTGCTTTTTGATTGGTCATTTAATGATATTTAATTAAATAAGCTTCAGATCGGTGTTTAACCTTCTTTTCTTGGAATCAATAGGACTGAAGCATTAGCCCGTCTTGTAATATTATTGCTGGTACTTCCGATAAAGATATCCTTTAGGAAACCTTTACCCTGCCTGCCCATAATAACCAGGTCGATCCCGTTCTTTTCGATGACTTGAGTGATTTCCTTGAATGGTCTGCCTACATCGAGAATGACCTCTACCTGGACATCGCCTTTCAGTTCAAGTCGTTTTTTAAGACCATCTAACCTATCACGGTCTATCTGATTGAATTCAAGAATTCGATAATCTAGGTAAGGACTGATTTTGGCTATATCCTGTACATGCATGAGGGTTACTTTCTTCAAGCCTGATTCCACCATTTTCTCGAGATAATTGAAGGCATGATATGCATTTTCAGAGAAGTCTGTAGGGAACAAGACATTGCTGAACTCATGCAGTCCATCCTTTGGAATAGTTTCGTATACCTCGTCTTTAACTTCATGGATTCTGACGATTAATATGGGTTTGCTTGGCATCTGAATCAATTCATAGGCAAATTCAGAATCAAAAATCCTTTTTCCTATGGAAGATACCTTCGCTCCGATGACAATGAGATTTTCAAAATCGTCATCACCTTGAACAAGGGTATTGATTTCATCGATAGGTAAATTGGAGAGATCTTTAATTTCAGTATGTATTTCAGATTCTTTAAAGAGATCCAATGCCTTGTTTAGATTTTCATCTTCATATGAAATTACTTTGGCATCAGACTTTGAGGCGACGTTATTTGCAATGATACATTCCTTTACACCTAAAAATTTCAATGAGTTTGCAAATTTAAAAACCAGATCATCATATCGGTTCATTTGATTGACGACTATTAGCTTTTTAAACATATTGATACCTCCTCGAAAGTATTTCTTATAATATTATTCTATCATGAAATAAGAGAATATTGAGAAAATTTATAAAAAGTTAATGATGTATATTTAATATGAAGGAATATGCATGTGGAAAATAGAATATTACAGGGGAAGTGATTAATGCTTTGAAAAAGACTGAGACAAGACTTACTTTTGGTTAGGTATAAAGCTCAACAAATTCATTCATAACAAATCACTCCTCCACAAATCAATGAGGAGGAGTGAACTGTTATTCAAGAAATGGCATCTCCAGCAAGGGTGTAAGACCAAGTTCCATTTTTAAATGAAGCATCACAATCTGTATAGAAATATGCTCCAAGGCCTGATCTCCATTTGGATGCCATAAAGTTGAAGGTATTCATTTTCATTCCTGTGTCACTAAGCTTGATTAATATTCCATCAGGAAAATAGAGTTCGCCTTTTGGAATATAGCCTTGCTCCTGAAGGGTTTCAAGAGTAGCTTGAAATGCTTCCATTTGATAGGCATTGCCGACCATATAAGCGAGCGCGGCTTTATCTGCATTGCTGATTACTGTCAGCTCGGTAAAATCTAAGGCAATCTTTTTTATATCGCTATTAAGACCAGGATCCACTTCGTAGAGGTCATTAATGACTGAAGAAAACATCCCAATAAGGTCGCCTTCGTTCTTGATGACTTTGAGTGATTTGGGATAACCGAATTGCATAGGGTAACTTTCGAGTACAACGCCATCATATTCAATCTCGACTAGCATTCCGGCTTCGATTTCAGAAGGATCCAGCGATTTGTTTTTCGCATCCAAGAGTTTTAGACCTTTAAGTGGAAGGGTGAAAAGTTCTATCGTGTCAGCCTTTTCTTTGGCACCAGAGATAAGAAGACTATCATTAGCTATCCGTGCTATTTTTCCGGTATAAATTATACTGGTTTCAACAGGGGTCTCAGGTCCTCCATATCCGGTACCTGGTCGGCTAGGGCTTTTTGCACATCCTGCTAAGGCAAGAATCATCAGGAAGACTAATAGTTTATAAGGTAACTTGTTCATCATTATTCACTCCTTCAGTTCAAAAAGAGATCGGATATCTCTACTTTGATTGTAGGAGATGATACTTGTGAAATCATCTCAAAACTATGACAGCGGCCTGCTGGAGGTGAAACGTCTTAAAAATAGGACTATGTTAAATGAAAAAAAGGACCATTGCAACTTGTGCAACAGTCCACTTCAATAAATATTCTAAAAATCGGCATTGTTTGGTGTTCTTGGGAAAGGAAGGACATCTCTAATATTGGTCATTCCGGTCATGTACATGATCAGTCTCTCAAAGCCAAGGCCAAAACCTGCATGCTTTGTTCCGCCGAATTTTCTAAGCTCCAAATACCACCAATAGTCTTTTTCGTTCAGCCCAAGCTCGGCCATTCTTGCAAGAAGGGTATCGAGTCTTTCCTCTCTCTGAGAACCACCGATGATTTCTCCGACGCCAGGGACAAGGCAGTCCATAGCGGCGACTGTTTTTCCGTCGTCGTTTTGTCTCATATAGAAGGCTTTGATTTCTTTAGGGTAATCCGTGACGAAGATTGGCATCTTGAAGATTTCCTCAGTAAGGTATCTTTCGTGCTCAGTCTGGAGGTCACCACCCCAAACGATTGGATAGTCAAAGGTCTTACCTGACTTAATTAAAAGCTCAACAGCTTCTGTATAAGTTACCCTTTTGAAATCAGATTCCACGATAAAGTTCAATCTTTCAAGAAGTGTCTTGTCGATGAACTGATTAAAGAAGTCCATTTCTTCAGGTGCATTTTCCATGACGTAATTGATCACAAACTTTAGCATATCTTCAGCCAGGTCCATATCATCATTCAGATCTGCAAATGCGATTTCAGGTTCAATCATCCAAAATTCAGCTGCATGCCTTGCGGTGTTTGAATTTTCAGCTCTGAAGGTTGGACCAAAAGTATAAACATCTCTGAATGCCATAGCGTAAGCCTCAGCATTAAGCTGTCCTGAAACTGTTAAATTGGTCTCCTTGCCAAAGAAATCTTTAGCGTAGTCGATGGCTCCGTTTTCTGTAATTGGCGGATTCTTAGGGTCAAGCGTTGATATTCTGAACATCTCGCCTGCGCCTTCGGCATCACTACCCGTGATGATTGGTGTATGGACATACACAAATCCTCTTTCCTGAAAAAATTTGTGGATGGCATATGCTGCAATGCTTCTTACTCTAAATACTGCAGAATAGGTGTTTCCCCTAGGTCTTAGGTGAGCGATGGTTCTTAAGTATTCAAAAGTATGTCTCTTCTTTTGCAAAGGATAATCTGAGCTTGAACTTCCTTCTAAAGTGACTTCCTCAGCCTTGATTTCAAATGGCTGCTTCGCCTCTGGCGTATGAACTAGAGTACCCTTAACTGTGATTGCACTGGAAATCTGAAACTTTGAAACTTCTAAGAAGTTTGGAAGCGTATCATCAAATACGATTTGTGCATTCTTAAAAAATCCACCATCATTCAATTCGATGAAACCAAAATTCTTAGATACTCTTGTAGTTCTGGTCCAACCGCTAACTTCAACTTTTTGTCCGGCATAATCTTTTGCGTTTCTGTACAGTTCTTTAATTCTTACCACAATATCCTCCTTGTTTTTGACGAAGACTGGCTCTTAAAGCTAATCTCCTGATCAATCGACATCCATGTGCTGGACATGGAAACTTTTTAGTAATGTACGTGAATTTTTAGAAAATAAAAAAGACTATCATTCCATAAAGGGACGAAAATCTCGCGGTACCACCCAATTTGCAGAGAAAAGTCATGTTCTCTGCCACTTTATCCTGTAACGGTCAGGTCCGTCCCCGTTTGCTTGTACTTTGCGGGGATGCTCAGGGGTGTTCTTCATCGGATTCCTTTTACTGAACTCACACCATCATCAGCTCGCTTATAAAGGATCTTCCTATTACTCTTCCCGTCAAGGCATATGAATATTTAATTAGTCGATTGAATTTAGTATATAACAAATGATTCGTCATGACAAGGGTTAAGGGATAGGATGAGATTGGGATAAGGATAGTGCTATAATTCTAAATTGCAATAAATAAATTAGAGTATTTTCTTTATAACGTAGTTTTAAAGAAAAATTTTAGGTTTCAGTGGTATACTACTTCATTAGTACAAAATATATTTATTTATGGTTGAGGATCACCAGATTTACATCGGATAATTATGCGAACCCCAAAAATTATTTGATGAAGAATGCTCCATCTCGTTAAATTCATTCGGATAAGATCTACTCAATCGCTATGATGAGAATCTAAATTGAAACAATAATGCAAGCAAACGTAGAATCAATGTGAGGTGAATATTTTCACTCCATATTGATTTATTGTTTTTGATGTCAGAATTGATTCGATCATCGATTTTTACCCTCTATAATTATCTCAACTTTTCATTCAAGGAGGACTTATGATTAAAAAACTTTTCCCTTATCTAGCCGGATATAAAAAATATGCTATTCTTACGCCAATTTGTGTAATTATTGAAGTTATTTTAGAAATATTCATTCCTTTTCTTATGGCCAAAATTATTGATGTTGGCATCGTTAATGGAGATCTCGATTATGTACTGAAAACTGGTGGATTAATGGTCGCCATGGCCTTGTTTTCAACATTATTCGGAAGTCTCGCAGGTAAATTTGCTGCAATGTCTGCAGCAGGACTCGCGAAAGGAATACGAAAAAATGTATTTGAAAAGATACAAGAATTTTCATTTTCCAATATCGATAAATTTAGCACCTCATCCCTTGTTACAAGGCTTACTACTGACGTGAACAATACGCAGATGGCATTCATGATGACCATTAGAATACTTTCAAGAGCTCCGGTGATGATGATCAGTGCGACTATTATGGTGTTCAGCATTAATGCAAGGTTGGCTTCTGTATTTGTGATCGCCATTCCAGTTCTTGCCACTGCACTGCTACTAATTGCCACCTCAGCTTTTCCAAGATTTCAAACTATGCTGAAGAGATTAGACGATATGAATGGAACGGTTCAAGAGAATCTTGTTGGAATTCGCGTCGTGAAATCCTTTGTTCGTGAAAAATACGAAAAGATGAAATTCAAAGATACCGCAACCAGGTTAAGAGAAGCTCAAGTGAAAGCTGAGCGGATACTGGTTTTCAATATGCCGATTATGCAGCTAACCATATACAGCTGTATCATCGCAATTCTCTGGTTCGGTGGAAACATGATTATCGTTGGAGATATGAAAACCGGAGAGTTAATGAGTTTTATCAGTTATGTTGCATCGATCATGATCTCTCTTATGATGATTTCGATGGTATTTGTAAACATCGTCCTGTCCAAAGCTTCTGTAACTCGTATTATAGAGGTGCTTGACGAGAAGATAGATATCGAAGATTCAATCGAGGAGAAGGAAGTGGTGGTTGAAAATGGTGACATTACATTTGAAAATGTAGATTTCAGCTATAGCAGACATGAAGACAATCTGAACTTAAGCAACATCAGTTTCAACATTAAATCCGGAGAAACCATCGGAATTATAGGTGGAACAGGTTCAGCCAAAACGACCTTGGTTCAACTCATTCCAAGGCTTTATGATGTGCTTCATGGCAGGGTGATTGTTGGAGGTCATGATGTCAGGGATTACTCCCTTTCGACCCTTCGCGATCAGGTTGCCATGGTTCTTCAGAAGAATGTGCTGTTTTCAGGAACAATCAAAGAAAATCTGAAGTGGGGCAATGAACAAGCGACAGATGAAGAAATCATCGAAGCTGCAAAAGCTGCCCAGGCACATGAGTTCATCATGAGTTTCCCTAAGGGGTATGAAACAGACCTTGGGCAAGGCGGCGTGAATGTATCTGGAGGTCAAAAACAAAGAATTTGTATCGCGAGAGCACTTCTGAAAAACCCGAAGATTATTATCCTTGATGATAGTACCAGTGCGGTAGATACCGCAACAGACAGCAAAATAAGGGCAGCCTTCAGGGAAACCCTGAAGGGAACCACAACCATTATCATTGCCCAGAGAATCACTTCTGTTTCGGATGCGGACAAGATCATCGTCATGAACGATGGGTTGATTGATGCCATCGGTACCCATGAGGAACTGTTGAAAGACAATCAGATTTATCAGGAAGTTTATGAATCACAGCAAAAAGGAGTTGAGGAATAATGGAAAAGAAGAAACTCAAATCCGTTGGTCGAAAACCAAAAAACGTGAAAAAGACCTTAGGCAGAATTTTGAAGTATCTCTTGGGTTATAAGTTACAGCTTTTTATCGTTGTCCTTGCGATTATTTTTAGTGCCATTGCAGGAATTTTGGGTACCTATTTCTTAAAACCTTTGATTAATGATTATATCGTTCCTTTTATAGGGAAAGACAATGTGGACTTAACTTCATTTATTAGAATGTTGTCGATCATGGGAACAGTCTATATTCTGGGGGCCGTTTCCACTTACGTTTATAGTAGACTGATGGTCAATATCTCCACAGGGATCTTGAAAAATATCAGGGTTGATCTCTTCAATCACTTGGAAGATTTACCCATCAGGTATTTCGATACCCATACCCATGGTGAAACCATGAGCAGATTCACCAATGATACGGACGCCCTAAGGGAGATGTTAAGCCAGGGGGTACCTCAACTCATTTCATCGGCTATAACCGTCACGGGGATCTTCTTCATGATGATTTACCTTAGTCCGGTGCTGACGATTTTTATTATTCTTATGCTCGTTGTCATGCTTTTTGCGCTTTCGAAAATTGGAAGCAAGAGTTCAACTTATTTCCAGAAAACCCAGAGGGCTGTAGGGAAAGTCAATGGATATATTGAGGAAATGATCGAAGGACAGAAAGTGGTCAAGGTCTTTAACCATGAAGACAATGTAAAAATGGATTTTGAGAAACTAAATGAAGAAATGAGGGTGGCTTCTACAGGAGCTCATACCTTCGCCAATATCCTCATGCCTGTCATGGGAAATCTGGCTTATGCGAATTATGCGATTACCGCTACGGTTGGGGGATACCTCACCATTCTCGGGATGATGGACATTGGAACAATTGCATCGTTCTTGCAGTATACCCGTTCCTTTGCACAACCGATTACCGCTATTTCTCAGCAGCTAAACTCAGTTCTCGCAGCGCTTGCCGGTGCGGAACGTATCTTTGAGATTATGGATGAGATTCCGGAAGTCGATGAGGGTAAAGTTACCTTGGTCAATGTCACGAAGGCTAAAGATGGGACATTTGAGGAGACTGAGAATTATTCAGGGTTCTGGGCTTGGAAAAATCCAAACGAAGATGGCTCAGTGAGCTATATTCAGCTTAATGGAGACGTCAGACTGGAAAATGTGACCTTTGGTTACAATCCGGATAAGAGTGTACTGAAAAATATTTCTCTATATGCAAAACCAGGACAAAAAATTGCTTTTGTCGGATCTACAGGTGCAGGTAAGACAACCATCACGAATCTGATCAACAGATTTTATGAGCTCCAAGATGGAACAATCAGATACGATGGAATCAATATCACAAAAATCAAGAAGGATGATTTAAGAAGATCACTTTCGATGGTTTTACAAGATACCCATCTCTTTACAGGAACAGTCATGGAGAATATCAGGTATGGAAATCTTCATGCGACAAACGATGAAGTTATCGCTGCGTCAAAGCTTGCGAATGCGCACTCGTTTATTAAGCATCTGCCTGAAGGCTATGATACGATTCTTACCTCTGACGGCACTAACCTGAGTCAGGGCCAGCGTCAATTACTAGCCATTGCAAGGGCTGCTGTTGCCAACCCACCAGTTTTAATTCTTGATGAGGCGACAAGTTCCATTGATACTAGAACTGAGGCACTGATTGAAAAGGGCATGGATATGCTGATGGCTGGTCGAACAACATTTGTTATCGCCCATAGGCTTTCAACCGTAAGAAACTCCAACGCCATCATGGTGCTCGAAAATGGAGAAATCATTGAACGTGGCGACCATGAGTCTCTACTTGAGGAAAAAGGTAAATACTACAAGCTTTATACAGGAATGTTTGAACTCTCTTAGAATGAGAAAGTAAAAGCCATCAGAAAAATATTTAAAAGCAGTTTGAATCTTGTTCCATTATCCATAAAAACTGTGATATAATAAAAAAGCTTTATTATGGTGACAGAAATGTTGCAGCGAAAAGCCACTCGTCACGGAGTGGCTTTTTTTGTGTCCCTAAATAGTATGCATAGAGTTTTGAATAGGTTATGTAGTTAACCTATAAATATAGCCAATAAAAAACGAGAACACAATTTTGAATGTGTTCTCGTTCTAATTTTATAGACTTATATTTTGTACTTTTTCTAAGGATTAAACGCCTTCATTGATGAAGCGATATTGGGCCATATAGAGGCTATGATAGATTCCTTTCATATTGAGGAGTTCCTGGTGGGTGCCTGCTTCAGAGATAATGCCGTTATTGACCACCATGATGCGATCGCAATCTCTAATCGTTGAAAGCCTGTGCGCAATGACAAAAGATGTCCGGTTTTTCAGAAGTGCCTTGATGCCATCTTGTACAAGTTTTTCAGTCTGCGTATCGATATTCGAAGTGGCTTCATCCAAAATAAGAATCCTTGGATCGGCAAGGAGCGCACGGGCAAAGGAAATTAATTGTCTTTGTCCGACTGAGAGTCTGGAGCCTCGTTCCTTGACCTCGGTTTCGTAGCCGTTTTCGAGAGCCATGATGAAATCATGGGCATTTACCGCCTTGGCTGCAGCAACAATTTCTTCATCAGTGGCGTCAAGTTTTCCATACCGGATATTCTCTTTAATGGTTGCGGAGAATAGGAAGGTGTCCTGGAGCATGATGCCCATCTGACTTCGAAGGGACTCCAAGGTTACGCCCTTTACATCGGTTCCATCGATGAGAATCCGTCCCTCATCCGCATCATAGAACCTTGAAATCAGGTTCACAATGGTCGTCTTCCCAGCGCCAGTTTCGCCAACAAGGGCGATGCTTTCGCCCGCTTTGATTTTAAAGGAGACATTTTTAAGTACGGGAACGCTGTCTTCATAGCTGAAGGTCACATCATCAAACTCCACATTTCCCTTAATGACAGGCATTGGTGTGCTTTGAAGAAGATTTTCGATATCCGGATTGATATCAAGAATTTCAAATACCCTTTCCGCGGCTGAAAAGTTTGTGATGAGCGTATTGTAGAAATTCGTAATGTTCATGACAGGTCTCCAGAACATACTGGCGTACATGGTGAACGCAATAAGTGTTCCAAGGCTTACTTCATTGCCGATCACGAGGTTTACACCAACGAAGTAAACGACGATGGCTCCAAGTCCCCAGGAAGTCTCCACAAGAGGCCAAAAGAGGTCGTTTAGTTTTACCGCACTCATGAACGCGTCCGACATTTCAGAAACCATGGTTTGGTGAATTCCTATGGAGGAGGCTTCCTGCCTGAATCCTTGCAGGATTTTTATTCCGGAAAAGCTCTCATGGGTATAGGCATTGAGATTACTTCTCTTTCCACGCATTTCCTGCCAACGGGGCCGCGATTTGATTTCGATCATAAAGAGCAGAATGCCAAGTATCGGCATAACTGCCATGGTAGCCAGAGCAAGTTTCAGATTTAAAGAGAACATAAAAATCGTGACCAAAATGAGCTGAAAGACTTGAGGGAGAAAGCTGGTGACTGCATTTGAAAATAATTTTTGCAGCGCATTAACATCACCGACTACCCTTGCTAAAATTTTGCCTACTGGCCTTGAGTCAAAAAATGAAAAAGACAATTTCTGAATGTGCTCATAGAGGTTTTCCCTGAGGTTTAGAACAATCTTGTTGGACACAAAACCCATCTTGAAAATTCGCACTTTTGAAGCATAAGCAGCGAGAAGATTGAGAATGAGTACAATAATCGTTACGGTAACAAGTCCTTTGATGTCTTCGTTCTTAATATAGACATCGATGGCTTCTTTAATAAAGTAGGGATTGATCAGACCGACGACCATGACGAAGACCATTAAGACAAGGACCAGTGAGACATCTTTTTTATAAGGAAGCATATAGGCGAACAGCCTTTTGATGAGGTAACCTTTACCATGGATGGTGAACTGCTCATCCTGCCTTGTTGTATTCTTTTCCATTTAGTTCGCCTCCTTTAGACTATCGAAGTCCTTGAACTGCTCCTGATAAACCTCATTGTATTTACCCTTTAGGGTAATGAGTTCCTCATGGGTTCCTTTTTCGATGATTCTGCCTTCTTCAAGGAAGAGAATCTGATCAGCGTTTTTTACTGCAGATATCCTATGCGCAATGATGAAGAGGGTACGGTTCCCTTGCATGGCTCTTAGATTTTTTAATAGATGATATTCTGTATCCATATCAAGCGCTGAAGTGGCATCGTCGAGGATCATGATGGGTGCATCCTTTAAAATTGACCTTGCGATGGAGATTCTTTGTTTTTGACCACCTGATAGGCCAACGCCTCTTTCTCCGATGATGGTGTCTAGTCCATCAGCAAGTTCCCCGATAAAATCTGCACAGGAAAGCTCCAATGCGTGTAGAATTTCCTCGTCTGTAGCGTCCTTTTTTCCGTAGCTTACATTGTTTCTAATCGTGTCTGAAAAGAGGAAAGTATCTTGGGTGATGAGGGAAATACTATTTCTCAGTTGATTTAGGGAAAGGTCTTTAATGTTTGTCCCTTCCATCATAATTTCTCCCTTTTCCACATCATAGAACCTGCCCATGAGACTTAAAATCGAGGTTTTTCCAGCACCTGTAGTCCCCATAATAGCTACAGTATCTCCGGAATTTGCCTTGAAGGAAATATCCTTTAAGACTTCCTCATTTCCGTAGGAAAAGGTAACATCTTTGTATTCGATATTTCCATGAATATCAATAACAGTGGGATTTTCTTTTTCAGTGATTGTTGCTTTGGTTTCGAGGATGGCTTTGATTTTTGCAAGTGAAGCCTTATTTTGTGCCAGAAGATTGATCAGCCATCCCATTTCTCTTAACGGCCAGATGAGATTGCCGATGTAACCGGAATAAGCGACCAGGGTACCTATGCTCATACGGTCTGAAATGACAAAATAACCACCGATGCAGATCATGACGAGTTGAGAAATACTGGTGATGAGTTCGATCGGAGGATAATACTTGGCTGTGATCCTCGCGTTCTCGTTATTGAGCTCATAGTTTTTTGTGTTCATGCTGAGGAATTTCATGATCTCATGTTTTTCTCTTGAAAATGCCTTGACCAGACGAACACCTGCGATGTTTTCCTGGGCTGTGGTATTCAGAGAGGCAATCTGATCTGAGATTTCCCCATAGTTCTTCATGGTCTCATTTTCAAGCTTCAGGGCAATATAGGTGATCGGGACCAGAATAATGAGCACAATTAAAGTCAGCTGCCAGTTGAAATAGAGAAGGACCACGAGGCCTAGTAGGAAAAATAGAATATTTTCCACAATGAGCCTGATACCGAAACTTACGGCTTGCCAGACGTTATCGATATCTTCGCCCATTCTTGACATGAGCTCGCCCGTATTCATGTTGTCAAAGTATTTGAAATCAAGTCCCAGAATGTGGGTGAAAACCAGATCCTTCAAATCATTCAAAACTTTGACTGAAAGCTTGTCAAACAGGTAATCCTTAAAATATCCAAGAATGGCCCTGGAGAGGGTGATGAAGAGAAGTCCAAGAATAATGGGCACAAAAAGCTCAATCTCAGAATTCGTCAAAACCCGGTCGATGATCGCCCTGGTAAGAAGTGGATTAAAAAAGTCCAGGCTTATGCCCACAATCATGAAGAGTGAGGGAAAAAACAGAAGCCATTTATTTTTTTTGAGGGTTGGAAAGATGATTTTCAAAATTATGTCCTCCTTAAAAAAAGGTCATGGCTTTTTGGCCATGACCTTAGACTACTTATCGCTAATTCAATTGTCAATATACTTTTGCTATTTAGAGTATTGTTTTCAAAATATCTGCTACTTTTACCGCTTCTCCTGCGCCCATGGTGATGATGACGTCACCTGACTCGGCGATGTTTTCCAGATAATTGGCAGCTTGGGCAAATTCTGTAAAGTTTTCCGTATGGACAGTGTGGCGTTTTCTAATGGCGTCTCCAAGTTCTTCTGAAGACACAAGGCCTGTGTCTATTTCCCTGGCCGCATAGATTGGGAGAAGGATCAAGGCATCGAGATCATCGAATACCTCGCTGAATTCTTCAAAAAGGGCCTTTGTCCTAGTGTAAGTGTGAGGCTGGAATACCACATATACCTTGCGATGATCCATTTGCAGTGCGGTTTTAATCGAGTTTTTGACTTCGCCGGGATGATGAGCATAGTCATCGATAACGATAATTCCCTTCTTTGTGTATAGATGTTGAAACCGCTTATTGACTCCGGTATATTCTTCAAGTCCGGTTTTAATGGCTTCCATTGAAATGCCTGAAGCGATTGATGAACCAATGGCACCAAGGGCATTATAGATATTAAACTCACCAGGTACGCGAAGCGTTACAGCCATGATGAACTGAGCCATAAAGTAGACCTTGAATGTGGCATGTCCTTCATGGTCATAGGTGATATCTCGAGCTCTTAGGTCTCCGCCATGTAGACCAAACGTGATGGTTTTGATCGTAGAATCCTTAAGCACGAAGTCCATATTCGGATCATCGATATTGGCTACGACAATTCCGTCTGACGGCATCAGGGTAATATATTTCTTAAACGTCAGAAGAATTTCATCAAGATCCTTATAATAATCCAGATGATCTGCTTCTATATTAAGGATGACTGCAACTTTACCCGGGAACTTCAAAAATGAACGTTTATACTCGCAGGCTTCCGTGATAATAAGGTCGCCATTACCGATTCTGTAATTTCCGTGGATTAAAGGCAAAAAACCGCCCACGAGAATTGTAGGGTCTGTATTTCCTGCTATTGCGATAGAGGTGAGCATTGAGGTGGTTGAGGTTTTTCCATGCGTTCCGGTGACAGCAATTGAATTGACAAAGTTCTGGATGATATGTCCTAGAAATTCTGCCCGGTCATAGACCTTTAAGCCAAGTTCTCTAGCCCGAACCAATTCTTCGTTGTCGTCCTTTATTGCAGCGGTATAAACCACAATATCCTGGTCTGTGATGTTTTCCTTATGATGACCGAAAAATATTTCGGCTCCTTCTTTTCTTAATCTTTCTGTGGTCACAGATTCTTTGAAATCCGAACCGGATACTTTAATATGATTATTTAGAAGGATTGCGGCAAGTCCACTCATGCTAACGCCGCCGATTCCAATAAAGTGCACTTTCTTATCTTCATATTCCTTTAGATCAAATAACATTTTTCCACTTCCTTCCTTTAATATCATAATACATTAACTTAAAATTTCAACTGCTTTTTTAGAATGCATGAAGGGAAAGCCGAATGTCTGGAGAAACTTTAGGTGATATGGCGAATAATAATGCATAATATCTTGTAAATCATTCGATAATGTTATAAAATTAGAGGAGATAATTCCGTAGGAGGATAAAAATGCAAAAATATTCAAGAAATAGCAGAATCAGTGTAATTACAAAAATATTAATAGAGAATCCAAATAAAATTATGAGCCTCAACTACTTTTCTGAAATTCTAAATGCAGCAAAATCCACTGTAAGCGAAGATATCCTTGTCATCAGGGAAATTCTTGAAGCCATGGAGATGGGAAAGATTGAAACCATCGCAGGAGCAACAGGCGGAGTAAGATTCCTCGCTAAAATGGGCGAAGAAAGCGAGAAATCATTTAAAGACAGTATTTGCCAAATGCTTGCAGATAAATCAAGAATCGTACCAGGCAATTTTCTCTATATCACGGATATTATGCTAGACCCTACTATTGTACATAAGGCAGGGGTAATTCTTGCATCGAAATTTTTAAAATCCAAGGCTGACTATGTCATTACAGTGGAGACCAAGGGTATTCCACTAGCCTATGAAGTGGCAAGATATCTTGGGGTTCCACTGATTGTTGCAAGAAAGAATTCAAAGGTAACCGAGGGAACCAGCGTCACCATCAATTATGTTTCTGGAACAACCGGAAGGCTTTCCAACATGGGTCTTGCTAAACGAACATTGAAGGAATCCTCAAAATGTCTGTTTATCGATGACTTCTTAAGAGCTGGAGGTACAGTGAATGGAATTCAGGATCTCTTGAATGAGTTTGATTCTGAACTTATCGGTATCGGTGTTCTTGTAGACAATAAGGACGTAACGAAGAAACTTCCAACAAATTATACTTCACTCGTAGATTATTACGGTGTGGATAAAGATGGAAATATCAGGGTAGAAGCTTCTAAGAATTAAGCTGGCCATGGTTAACCCGAACATGATCAAATGAACACTTAATAAAACACTGCCACAGAAGAATAAAATTCTTTTGTGGCAGTGCTTTTTTTGAAAATAAAGATGAGCTGTCTTATTCCTGAAGGACAGCTCATCAATTAGTTACACGCTTTGATATTAATACGAAGTGCCCTATACGCCAGAATAGGCACTAAAGCCACCGTCTACTGGCAAGACAATACCGTTGATGAAACTTGAGGCATCCTCGCTGGCAAGGAAAAGCAGCGCGCCGACAAGCTCTTCCGGTTCGCCAAAGCGTTCCATCGGGGTAGAGTTTAGAATCTTTTCAGATCTCTCATTGAAAGAACCGTCCTCGTTTTTTAGTAGTCGTTCATTCTGTGTGGTAACAAAGAATCCAGGAGCAATCGCATTTACCCTGATGCCCACTTTCGAGAAATGAACGGCAAGCCATTGGGTAAAGTTGCTGATGGCTGCTTTTGCACCTGAGTATGCCGGGATTTTTGTCAGAGGCGTAAAGGCGTTCATGGAAGAGATATTGATAATTGTGCAGCCTTTTCTTCCGATCATGTCTTTCGCAAATTCCTGACAAGGGAGAAGCGTTCCTAAAAAATTCAGGTTGAATACGAATCTTATGCCTTCCTCATCCAGATCAAAGAAGGTGACAAGCTCCTTGTCTTCGCTGAGAAGGTCTTCTTCATAAAGATATTCTCTTGAGGTGCTTCCCTTTGGATGGTTTCCACCTGCGCCGTTGATGAGGATATCTACAGGACCAAACTTTTCGTTGATGGCTTCATGTGCTTTCTTCAGACTTTCCTTTGAAACAACATCGGCTTGGACGCCAATAACGCTATATCCCTTAGCCTTTAGTTCTGATGCCATTTCTTCCGCATGGCTTAGATTTCTATCAAGAATGGCTACTTTTGCTCCGGATTCGGCTAAGGCTTCTACCCAATATTTTCCGAGTACTCCGCCACCGCCTGTAATTGCACAAACTTTGCCTTTTAAATCAACTTTGAATGGTACTGTCATCATTATTTTACTCCTTCAAATTTATTTGATCTGATATTTATGAGGGTATAGATTGAAGCTGTTTTTTTTATTATATAGACTGCATCCTTATTCTAAAGGTAACGATTACGGAAAACATTAAAAAAATATTTTGATTCTGAAAACTTTACCATGACTAGAATTGGATCGATTTGTTAAATTCAGTATAGCAAACAGGGATGATAACCTGATGAATATTGTTGCTCATAGACTTGCAAATAATGCTCATTTTTCGTATGATGATATCAATTTACGTTGGAGGATTAATCATGGGTGTGAAGAAGCTAACTTATTCAAGCAGACAATATATGAGAACTAACGACTATGAGCTTTTCTATTATAAAGATATGATGCTGAAGAGCGTTTCGCTTCACCATCATGACTTTTACGAAGTGTATTTCTTCGTGAAAGGAGAAGTCAACTATAAGATTGAAGGCAGAGATTATGACCTGAAGCCTGGCGATGTTCTACTTTTGAATTACAAGGAGCTTCATCAAGCCCTGATTGAAAATCCACATCAGCTTTATGAAAGGTATGTTCTGTGGCTAAACAAGGATTTTTTAGCAAGTCTTTCCTCTGAGAAAACAGACCTTAGAAGATGCTTTGAGGACAAGGAAAAGAAAAACCTGATTCGCACGACGATTGAAAATCAGCAGCTGATCCGCGGGATTCTAGATAAACTTCTCTATCTTGAAGGTTCTGAGGAAATTGGGCATGACATTCTCCACAAAGTATATATTACTGAACTTATGGTCGCGCTAAATCGGATTAGCTTTGATGAAGTGAGCAGAATACAGCATACGGTGAAAAAGAATCAGCTTATTGATTCTGTCATTCACTTTATTAATGAGAACTTGGAAGAGAATATCACAATGGATAACCTCTCCAGTGAGTTCTTCATCAGTAAATACCATCTTTCAAGAGAGTTCAAGAAGCATACCGGGATTACCCTATATCGTTTTATCGTGAAAAAAAGATTGATCCGTTCCAAAGAGCTTATTTTGGAGGACCTGCCGATTACCACAGTCTATGAACGTTCTGGATTCGGCGATTATTCAAACTTTTTTAGGGCATTCAAAAGTGAATACGGGATTACCCCGAAGAAATTCTATGAACTCATGACAAAGGTAGTGGAAGATAATGGAAAATGAGATTACGGAATTTGTGAATCCGTTTACGGAAATGTCTTATCATACAGGAGAGGTATGGTATAATTGACATGAATTTGAGGTGTTGAACGAATGGATCTTAATCTAAACCTAATACAGGAACAAAAACTGGTGATGACTCAGGAAATGAGGCTATCCCTTAAAGTGCTGCAAATGTCTTCCCTGGAACTTAGAGAATATGTAGAAAAAGAATATCAGGAAAATCCGATTCTTGAATTTGAGCCAATTAGTGGAGAACCAAAAGAAGAAATGGATTATAAATCGCTGATGAAGTATTTGGATTCTAAAGGAATGGATTCTGGCGAGCCCAGAGATTTCGACCAGGAGAAAACTTCTCCCTTAGATTATGTGTCGGTAGATGAGACGCTCAGTGATTATCTTCAAAGTCAGCTTTGTGCCTTTGATTTGGATGATTATGAGGAAACCTTATGCATGTTCATTATCGAATCTTTGAACAGCTGGGGGTACTTCACGGATGAACTTAAAGAAGTGGCAGAACTCCTTGGTGCCACCACAGAGGACATGGAGAAAGCACTTTTGATTGTACAATCTTTGGAACCGATGGGGATAGGGGCAAGAAATCTCAAGGAGTGCCTGATCATTCAATTAATATCCAAAGGGATATTTATGGATGCTCATGAACTCATCATTGATGAACACTTGGGTGATATTGCTGAGGGAAGGATATCCAGCATCGCAAAATCACTTAAAATGGAGCCCTCAGAGGTTCAGGATCTAGTTGACGAGATTAGAGAACTTGAACCTAAGCCATCAAGAGGATTCTTCGATGGAAGGAAACCCTCCTATATTCATCCAGATGGGACGGTTACTGTAGAAAATGGTGAAATCAACCTCAAGATGAATAATGAATTTATTCCACGATTAATGATTGGAAAGATATACAAGGATTTAAAAGTCACTGAGCAGCAAAAAGAAACGAAAGAATATCTTAATGAAATGATGAGTAAGGCGATTTTTCTTTTAAAGAGCATTGATAAACGGAAAGACACACTGAAATTGGTTCTAGAAGAGATTATCAAAAGGCAGGAATCCTACTTCACTAATGGAGGAGAATTCTTGAAGCCACTCACCATGAAAGATGTCGCGGAAGAGCTTGGGATCCATGAGTCTACAATCAGCCGTGCCATCAGGGAGAAGTATGTCCTTACCCCTAAGGGAATCATCAGGATAAAAGATCTCTTCAAGACCGCAGCGAAAGGCGTCGGAGAAGAGGTTTCCACAGACTTCGTCATTGACCATATCAAGAACCTGATTCAGGGGGAGGATCCGAAAAACCCCTTGTCCGACCAGGCGATTACAGATATGCTCAACAAAAAAGGTATAGACATTAAGAGACGAACCGTCGCAAAATACCGCGATGAGTTAGGGATACAGTCTTCTTCCAAACGAAAAAGAGGATGATGGTTTCCCGGTGATGTAAGAAGAATAGATGTAGAGTCAATTTAAAAACACAACAAAAAATGAAAGGGGATAGAAGTTAAGAAACCTTGAATTTCAAGGCAATTCTTAATTTCTATCCCCTTTATGTGATAAAAGGAGAAAAGGTTATCCTTAATCCTGAACGATCTTTTTAATGGCTTCATAATCTTCTTTCGTATCGATATCAAACAGTTCTTGTTGCGATGAAATGGGAACTTTAATAATTAGTTCAGGGTGGTTCTTCATCACAACTTTGCCGCCTAAATCTCCTTCAAGAGAAAGGAGCTCGCTTTTTAAAGACGAAGGAAAGAGCACAGGACTTCCAGGTTTTTCACCATACATCGGCAAGATGATCGAGGATGGAGACTCCTCAAATGCCTGTAGAATAATACCAAGGGTATCTTTTGAAAGCAGGGGTTGATCGCCCATGATGAACAGGTACCCGGAGGTGTCATTTTTAGAGGCGAGAACCCCCTTGATGATCGATGTGCTTTGACCTGTGGGGGCGTCTAAGTTTGCAACTGGGGTTAGGTTCAGGAGGTTTGCCCTGGCCGCAATGACAGGGTCATTGGTTACAACAATGGTTTTTTTGAAATCTACAGAAGAGACAGTGGATAATACTGTATCGATAATTTCATTTCCATTAAGTTTTAAGTGGAGTTTGTCTCCATTCATTCTTCTTGCAAGGCCTGCAGCTAGAATAATCGCAGTGACGTTCATGAAATTCTTTTCCTTTCCCCGATATGATTTGATTCTAAGAGATCATGCGAGATTTTAAAGAGTAGAAAAGTTGGTCTTAATTTTGGTTTTCCAATCATTGACTTAATACAAGTTTATGATTTATTGGTCACAATATCAATTCTATTTTTAGTAATGACTCGTTTTTATCTGAGTATTATGGATATGCACTGAATCAATTCCCTATGAACAAGCTGAAATTTGATTTGTTCAATAAGCACAAATTGGGCGAATTAGCTTCGTATGATATAATAAACAAAATTAGATAAGTGGGGGGTGTACGATGAGTAATCATAAGATATATTCAATGAGTGTGGCAAGAGTCTATCCTCTTTATATAGCAAAGGCAGAGAGAAAAGGCCGTACGAAAGAAGAAGTTGACGAGATTATCCTCTGGTTGACAGGTTATACCAAGGAAGAGTTCGAAGCGCACATAGAAAAACAAACTGACTTTGAAACCTTCTTTGCGGAAGCTACCAAAATGAATCCTTCTCGCTCTTTGATCAAAGGCGTGGTTTGCGGTGTTAGAGTGGAAGAAATCGAAGAGCCAACAATGCGTGAAATACGCTACATGGACAAGCTAATTGATGAATTAGCCAAGGGAAAAACGATAGAGAAGATTTTGCGTAAATAATAGGTTAAAAAAAGAAATATAGATTCAGAATGGTAGGCAGTGAAATTATAAGCTGCTTACTAAAAGAGGAATTTATCTTTAGAGGAAGAGAAATCAAATGGATCAGCTCGGCTTTATCATTCTTTGTCTTCTGTAAACCAGTTCTCTCCAGCATTTGAGCAACACCGGATGCAGTGGGAGGCAAATATCCTGAACCATCAGACCGAGATCATCGCGTACAAAAAAACAGCGTAGACCAGATGTACCCTGCCGAATAGATCAGGCTTATTTCTCATGCCCTGAAATGGAATCCGATGTGGCTTCCCACAAATGAAGGGATCTGTGGGAAGCCCCTAACAGCAATGCCTGCAAGAAAAGAGCCGTTGCAAAACCAGATTAACTAGTTTTGCAACGGCTTCTTCAATTATCTTCTCGGTAAGACTGATCAAGTCAGTTTACCGGGGATGTTCAAATCATATTTTTTGTTTGTTGACTAGTCTCTGAAGCGGTTGCGACTCGCGAGCGGGTCATCGGAATTTAAATGTTCTTCTGATGGATTCCTTCTATTTTCATCCATTCTGTAGCGATCCCTATTGTAGCTTCCATGCTCAGAGAAGTTACTGTAAACGGATTCTCTTCTTGCCTCATCATCATCTACAAGAACCATGATGTCTCCTTCCTTGATCCTTTCTTCATATTCTTTGGCTTCGTCTTCTGGAACACCATTATCTATTAAGGCTCCTGCTATACCTCCGATGGCACCGCCTGCCAAAGCACCGCCTATGGCTGCTGCAATGGGTCCTGCAGCTACGATTGGTCCCACACCAGGAATTGCTAGTGCACCAAGTCCCAATAACAATCCTCCAATTCCTCCGATGGTTCCACCAGTTGCCGCTCCAGTTGCTGCTCCACCAGCCGATGCACGAGTAGAATCTTGATCCTCTACGATTTCATCGCCTACTACCCTTGAAAGTCTATCATAACTTTCTCTATTACTGGTCACTACTGAAATTTCTTCATCTGTATACCCGTCTGCTCTTAATTGTTCCACCGCTTTTATAGCTTTTTCTTCGGTATTGAAAATACCAATTATTTTTTTCATCTGTATACCTCCTCGTATAATAAGTTTATCTATTCTGGGATTGAAACTAGTTTATAAGTTAGATAAAAACCGGGGGTGAATTATACGTGAACTGTCGGAGAATAAAGGAAGAACTATGTTTTAACTTATTAAACATTTCATCTCATATCATATCAGGCCACAGGACAAATCAAATCAATGTATATCTTGTCAGACATCGCTTTCTCGCATCTGCTCAGTCCAATTTCAAGGATGAACTTCCGTTAACAGAGGAAAATTAAAAAAGTTTCGGATCTATATAACCGAGAAACAGTCTGTCGAAAAACTTTGAAGTGAGACGAGCGAAAAGAATGCTCCGTTTTACAGCATTGTAGACTTAGGTGCCAATGTTACATGAACAGGTGGTTTTGCTTACCAAACTTCAGATAGTTAGGTAAATTTTATCCGCAATGCCGTAATGAAATCACTGAAGGTAACAATGATGAAGAACTGTATTTTCAAAGAACACGAAATGGATAACTTCGTTCAAAAGTTAAGAACCATCGGAAAGTCGGAGCATGATTCTTTAAGCAAAACTCGTTAAAAGTAAATTATGATTGCAATATTTGAGTTTTACTTGAAGAAACAAACTACAAGGATTAGGATAGAGAAAAAGAGGGTTATCCTTTCATGAAAAGATAGGTAGGAGTGATTTTATGATAAAAGCTATGCGAAAAGTTCCTGCTGGTACTTTCTTGATTCCTATGATACTTTCGATGCTGCTCTATTCGTTCTGGCCTGGTCTTTTTCGTATTGGTGGCCCCACTGAGGCGTTTTTCTCAAGTGCGGGAACAAACTATATTATCGGATTGCTTGTTTTTGCTTCAGGAACTACGGTTAAATTATCAAGGATTGGGCAACTCTTAAAACATCAGGGGATTTTAGTCCTTTTCAAGATCTTTATTTCAGTTATTTTTGCGTTTGCCTTTTTGTTTATTTTCGGATTAGAGGGAATTTGGGGAATTTCCAGTCTAGGGTTTGTGGCGATTATCTTGTCCATAAACCCGGCAATCAACCTTTCTATCACAAGTGAGTATGGTGATATGGAAGATGCTGCAATCTACCCATTCGCGGGTATTCCTGCGCTACCGGCTATTCCGCTCATTGTCATGAGTGTATATATCTCTGGTGGTTTGGGAGGCGTGGACTGGATGCCGGTAATATCAGTGTTTCTGCCATTGATTGTGGGGATTATTCTTGGCAATTTAGATCAAGAGTTTGGTAAGCTTTTTGGAGTCTGTATGCCTGCTTTAATGATTATGCTTGGGTGGCTCTTAGGTCAGAATATGAATCTCTTTGAGGCGATACGAACAGGACCGTCGGGTATCCTGGTTACTGCGATATTTATTCTTCTAAGTATGCCATTAATGCATTTGTTCGAAACGAAAATTCTTCACTTCGAAGGCTACTCGGGAATCGGTTTAAGCACTGTCGCTGGTCTATCGACAGCGGTCCCTGCCATTTTGGCTTCGGCATTGCCTCAATTGAGTGGTTATGTCGCTTCCGCAACCGCTCAAATTCTAACAGCGACTATCATTACAAGCATCCTGGCACCAATTATTGTTCGGAAGCTTTATCAGAAGCGTCATCATGAGGCGAAAAAATAAATACCTAATGATTCAGAACGGAAAATGGAACTATCTCACTAATGAGTTAGTTCCATTTTCTGCTTTTTATTCACTAACCAGAATTCTTTCTTTCAACCATTTATTGATGTCCTGGTAGACTTCTTCTCTGTTAATCTCATTGAGCATTTCGTGTCGTCCATCAGGATAAAGCTTCAAGGTGAGATTAGTGATTCCCTGATTTTTCAGCAGGTCATAGGTTTTCTCAACCCCAGAGCCAAAGTTTCCTACAGGATCCATGGTTCCGGAGAGTAGAAGGAGAGGCAAGTCTTTTGGAACCGAGGAAGACCAAGAAGGTTTGGTCACTTCACCCATGAGTTTGAGTAAATTGGAAAACCCATTCAACGTGAAGGTGAAATTACACAGAGAATCTTCGGCGTAGTCTTCTACTACCTTTGAATCACGCGAAAGCCAGGCAAAGGGTAATCCTTCATTTTCGAAAGGCTTGTTGAAGCCTTGAAAGAAAAGACGATTGAAAAAGGGACTGCGATAGTCATCTCCTTTGAACTTAGCCATGGCTGTACTGAGCCATTGTCCGGGTAAAGTCATGGGATTAGGACCCGCCGTTCCGCTTATGATGGCTCCATCCAGTTCTTCTCCATAAAGACTTAGATATTTTCGTAAAACAAAGGAACCCATGCTGTGTCCCAGCATGAAATAAGGAAGACGAGGATACAAAGAACCCATGAGAACTTTCAGCGACTGAAGATCTTCCACCAGATGGGAGTCTCCGTCCTGCCGGGAAAAATAGCCTAAACCTGTAGGTTCTGAGAGGCTCTTGCCATGTCCCAAGTGATCATTTCCGCAGACAAGGATTCCCTGAATGCTGAGAAATCCGATGAAGTCCTCATACCGTTCGATGTATTCACACATGCCGTGGGAAATCTGCAGGATAGCCACTGGAGGGATTTCCGGTTCATAGATGTAACAAATGACTTCGGTCTTTTTGTCTGCACTGCGATAGGATTTTAGTTGTTTTCGATAGCCCATAATATACCCCTTCGATTATGATATTTACCTATAGTATAGCACCAAGGAAACTGTTCAATAATTAATGGCATAAAATTTTCCGATAGGTATGATGCTGAATCACTTATCCTTTGCACTGACACAGCATTCTGATGAAAATCAGATAAGATCTTATCAATCGTGATGTAAAAGATCATGATTTCAACTTTTACGATGACCTCTCTTACCTTGAGAGGTATACGATAATCCATATCAAATTTATGAGTGTTTCGCTCGATATGTCACGATGAGCTGTATAATAGTGCATATAGTCCCACACTTTGAGGTGAAAAAAATGAATCGGATTCTAGATGAAAATTTAATTTATGAAATATTATCGGTGGTCGAAGAGATTCCTAAGGGGAAAGTTGCAACGTATGGTCAGATTGCCAGATTAATAGGCAGAGAAAAAAATTCTCGACTTGTAGGCAGAGTATTGAGTATGTCGGAATTTTACGGAAGCTACCCCTGCCATAGGGTGGTGAATCATGCGGGGAGATTTGCACCAGGTTGGAGAGAACAAAGACATCTATTAGAAAACGAAGATGTGCCCATGAAGGATGAGAACCATGTGGATATAAAAATCTGTCGGTGGGAGGGCTGAGTAGGTTGTACGGAGATGTGGGATGAATATTCTACAATATCACGTCGAGTCTTAACCTCGGAGGTGGATTTTATTTTCTATCCGAATTGAAATACTTGATTAATCCTATTCTTATCTAAGTCGCGTTCTTATTCCTCGAAAAAAGGAGCCTCAGATGAAGCTCCTTTTTTCGAGGAAATCTATATTCGGTTAATCTGCGAGCGTTCCTATGATTTCAAGGCGATTAAGGGTTGCTTCTTTATGAGGCGATGATTCGAAGGCTGCTGTCAGGTCCTGCCCAGCAGAATAACCTTCATGCTCTCCCTCAGTCCACCCATCTGCACTAGTTACATTATAAACTATACCGTCTATGGCGATGTAAGCCTGTGCTCCGTCTTTTCCGTCATAGTGAGAAAGCTCATTCAGAGTAAAAGTCTGATCGGGGATTGTCTGTTCAGTTTCGATTTCCTCATCAGTCGTTGCTCCGCGTTCTCCATTTGGTCCCTTTTCTCCAGGACTTTCCTTGCCTCCAGTTGCTGAGCTTGTCGCGTCTTCTCCACTTGCGTCTGTTGGTAATTCCTCCTGAGCACTTTCAACCGAATTACCTGTAATGCCGGCAGTCGCATCTTTAGTACAGCCTGCAAACACAAATGTTCCCAGCATTAATGCAAGGTTTGCCGCTATAATTTTCTTGTTTTTTATCATCTTCATCATTCTCCTTCTATCCAGACCTGAATGTCTGTAAGAAAGTTATACCATCTCAAAGATAACCATTCCCCGAAACAAATACATCAAATTGCCGCAAAGAAGCCTGAATACTGAAAGACTTATTCATCTATAATTTCAATTTTTGTTTTCACGTCATTTTTAATTGAAATGAGGATAAGAAAAAAGAAGAATCACGAAATCCTATTAAAGGACTTTGTGCAATTCTTCTTTTATTAGTTGTTTTAGTTATTGTGGCTTCTTTACACTATTTCTTCTTTCTATAGAAAGTCTCTGCCAGGGGCAATGAAAGCCTGAATTTCTGATCAAAGTTGTAGTATGCGTTCTGAACCGCAGGCGCTGTTGGGATACATACAATTTCTCCAATACCCTTTGCGCCATAGGCGATGCCTTCCTTGTTCTTTTCAATGATGATGGCATCGATCTTTGGAACATTTATCGCCTTAAAAAGGCCAAGGGTTCCAAGTTTAGACTTAGGAACACAATTTTCAACTTTGTACTCTTCAGTTAAAGCATATCCAAGACCCATGACGACACCGCCTTCAATCTGACCTTTCGTCTGTACAGGATTGATTGCTTTTCCGACATCATGTGCTGCAAGAACTTTTACAAGTTTTCCTTCTTTATCGAGAATGACCACCTGTGTAGCGTATCCATAGGCGACATGGCTCTTTGGATTTTTCTTGTCTGAAGTCATCGGATCAGTCTTTGGTGCAAATTCACCCTTGAAGACTTCACCTTCTAAATCAGCAAGGCTTTTTCCGCTTTCCAGCTGTTTCATAAGCTCTAGTGCAGCCATTCTTGTTGCTTCTCCTGTAAGTACAGTTTGCCTTGAAGCCGTTGTTGTGCCTGCATTTGGAGCAAAGTTGGTATCAGGTCGGTCTACGACGACATCTTCGCTTTTCATTCCGGTCGTTTCACAGAATATTTGAAGCATGACGGTTTCAATGCCCTGACCCATGCAGGATGCGCTGCTTCTGATATGAGGTTTTCCATCCACTATTGCAACGTTTGATCTCCCTGTATCAGGAATTCCTACACCAAGTCCTGCATTCTTCATGGCGGAAGAGATGCCGACTGAGAAATCTGGATCGTTATAATATTTTTCGTATTCTTCTTTAACCGCTTCGAGGGTTTCAAGGTATGCAGTTCCTTCATCAGCGATTTGTCCGTTAGGAAGTTCCTCGCCTGGTAGGATGGCATTTCTTCTTCTAATTTCCCAAGGAGAAATTCCGACTTTTTCCGCCAAAGCGTTAATGCAGGATTCCATGGAGAAACAGGTCTGGGTGACGCCGAAGCCACGGAATGCACCGGATGGCGGATTATTGGTATAGAAAGCTCTGCCTTCTATGTCGATATTTTGAAAATGATAGGGTCCAGCAGCATGCGTACATGCCCGTTGAAGAACAGGTCCTCCAAGAGATGCGTAGGCACCGGTGTCTGAAACGACTCTTGCCTTCATGCCCTGAAGAAGTCCATTTTCATCGCAGCCTACAGTGAAGTCCATTTCCATCGGATGTCTCTTTGGATGGACAATCATGCTTTCTGCTCTGGTCAGTCTAACTTTTACAGGTTTCTTCAGCATATAGGCTAGGAATGCTGCATGGTGCTGAACACTCATGTCTTCCTTCCCGCCAAATCCGCCTCCAACATATGCGCTGGTAATTCTAACAAGATCTGGAGCGAGTCCTAAGAGATTAGAAATTTCTCTTTTCTCATCATAGATTCCCTGACCACCAGTGATCACATTTACACCTTCACCCTCAGGAATTCCAATTGCGCACTCAGGCTCGATGAAAGCATGCTCTGTGAATGGCGTATTGAATGTAAATGCTACGACATGTTTGGACTCTCTGATGGCTTTTTCAGCATCGCCTCTTTTGAGCTGCTGGAAAGACAGAAGGTTACCGCTTTCGTGAATCTTTGGTGCATCCTCTTTCATCGCCTCATTTGGGGAGGTTATGGGCTTTAGTTCCTCATATTCTACCTTAATCAATCCGAGGGCAGTCTTTAGAATTTCTTCAGTCTCGGCAACGACAAGGGCGATAGAATCCCCTAAGTATCTTGTTTCTTCACCGACATCGATCATCGCTGGCCAGTCTTGAACAAGATGGCCGATAAAACGATGTCCTGGGATATCTTTTGCAGTATATACACCAAGAACACCTGGAAGCTCAAGGGCTTCTGAATACTCAAGAGAAAGAACCTTTGCTCTTGGGTATTTCGTTCTAAGCGCTTTTCCAAATACCATGCCATCAACATAAAAGTCATCCGCATACTTTGCAGTTCCAAGAGCTTTTGTCTTGGCATCGATACGAGCCACATTCAAATTGATCCCGTTGATTGATTCCCGTTTCACTGGCGTATTTTCTCTGAACATTTTTGCAGCGAGCAGGATTGCTTCTACAATCTTGATGTAGCCTGTGCATCTGCAAAGATTTCCTTTTAGACCATTTTTGCAGTCTTCTTCTGTAGGGTTTGGATTTGTATCAAGAAGAGCTTTGGCTGCAACGATCATCCCAGGGGTACAAAAACCACACTGGACAGCGCCGACTTTTTCAAATGTAAAAGCATAAACATCTTTCTCACGCTCGGTAAAGCCTTCCAAGGTTTCAATTTCTTTTCCTTCGATTTTTGAGGTTTTAAGTACACAGGCTTTGGTTAGCTTTCCGTCTACCAATACGGAACAGGTTCCGCAGGCACCTTCACTGCATCCGTTTTTCACGGAATACAGGGCGTGTACGTCTCTCATATATTGCATCAGGTTAATATCTAATTCCGTTTGTACTTCTTTCCCATTCAATTTAAATGAATACATGTGTCATTTCCTCCAAGTTTAATATCGCTGGATTTTTTATCAGAGATTTGTCAAATCGTTTACCTCAAAATTAAATGATCGCTATGTGAGATTGTTTTTGAGACATAGTGATGATTAGAAATTTATAGGCAGCATCAGGCTGTCGCTAAAAAAGATAGAGGATGCATCAACGATGAATCGGGTGGATCCATCATGATCATCAGATCGCTTTAGTTCGATTTAACAAAGAAAATAGCGGATTAAGAATTCCAATGGCCCGGAATGCCGAATGGAAATGAATGACACTTCATTATCGAATCAATTATAGCATCCATAAAATCGAAACTCAATGCTTATTGGAAAGGTATACACCTTGCTACTTTCTCATAAAAAGATTATCATTATGATAAATCGTCATTTAGATTCGAGTAAGGATTCCCATAAAGGAGGAAATTTCATGCCAGCTAACATCAAAAAGGTATCTTACCTTAAACAAATCCAATCCAATGTCACGAAGTACGCCGAGGTTATTGCAGGAGTACTGAAAGTAGATGTGGAAATTGTAGACAATAACTTAGAAAAGATATCTGGAACAGGTCTGTTTAAGAATGATGTCAATGATTATTCTAAGGGAAGGGTCTACCAGAGCATATTAAAAGAAGGGGTCCATCGGATCATTCAATTTCCAAGAGAAAATGAGCTGTGCCAGCTTTGCGATGCAAGGGGAACCTGCATAGAAACTATGGAGATTGCTACCCCAATTAAATTTGAAAAGAAAAATATCGGGGTCATCGGTCTCGTCTGTACAACCGATGAACAGAAGCGATATATCAATGAAAATCTTGATTCGCATCTTGAATTTCTCTTGCAAATCAGCGAACTAATCACTTCAAAGGTCTTGGAGTACAAGAACAATGAGGATAATTTGAAAAGTCTCGTGATGCTTGAAAACATCCTGGATAATATCGAAAACGGGGTAATTGGTGTAAACCAGAAAAATAAAATCACCTATATCAATGAAGAAGGCAAACGAAAATTGAAGGTAACCGATGAATTGCTCAATCTTGATATCCACATCGATATCGTCGCCAGCGGAATAGGCGATTCGGATCAATATTGTGTGAGTATCAAGGATAGTACCTATCAGGTTATGGGAAGGCTTGTAGACCTTAAATCCTATGGCGTTGATTACAGTAAAATCCTCATCTTTTCTACTCTGAAGGATGTCAGAAAGAAGGCCTATGCCATGACCACAGGTACAAGGCTATTGGCCCTAGACAGCATTATCGGGGAATCACCTGCAATGATGGAAATCAAAAATAAAATCATCAAGGTTGCTCAGACCGATTCTACGGTTCTCATCCGAGGAGAAAGCGGTACGGGTAAGGAACTCATCGCGAGGGCAATCCATTCGGAAAGCGATCGAAAGGATCAGCCTTTTGTCGGAATCAATTGCGCGGCAATCCCAAACTCGCTGATTGAAAGTGAACTTTTCGGTTATGCAAAAGGGGCCTTCTCCGGGGCAAGTACAAGTGGCAGGATGGGTAAATTTGAGCTAGCCAATAAGGGGGTACTGTTCCTCGATGAAATTGGAGACATGCCCCTTTATCTTCAGTCAAAAATCCTTCGAATCCTTCAGGAAAGGGTATTCAGCAGAGTCGGGTCCAATGATACGATTGAGCTTGATATCCGGGTTGTAGCCGCTACAAACCGAAATCTGGAAGAGATGATCAGAAAGAATGAGTTCAGAAGAGATCTTTTTTACAGGCTGAATGTTATTCCGATGAACGTTCCTCCATTAAGAGAAAGGGAGGATGACCTTAAGCTATTAATTGATAGTTTTCTAGAGAAGTATAATGATCTATTTGGTCGGAACATCAAATCCATTGATAAGGAAGCCTATAAGTCGCTCAAAAAGTATCGATGGCCAGGAAACGTCAGGGAACTTGAGAATACAATACAATACCTTGTAACGCTTGCTGATTCGTCGAAGGTAATCAAAAAATTTACTTTGCCCGACTCGATTTTGTACGAGATGGAAGAAAGTGTTGAAAAAATTGATAAGCATAATATCAAGCCGTTAAAACAGGTAGAGGATGAGCATATCAGGAAAGTTCTGGAATTGTATGGGGATTCAACAGAAGGAAAGAAGAAAGCTGCCAAAGTACTTGGGATTGGGATTGCAACCCTTTACCGAAAACAGAACGAAAATTATCAAAATGATAAATAAGATGAAGTTCAATGATTTTGGCCATACTTTGATTCTGAAACCTTTTGCAAAAAAGTAAACGGGTCTTAAAAAGTTATCATTTTGATAACTTTTTTTGCTTGATATTAAACCGTTTTCTTTCTTCTAAAATTTGATCAAAAGAAATTTAACAATAAAATAGCTGAATAAGAATGAAAATGATTACAAAATTAGCTTGTTTCTTGGTAAATGATAATAATATACGCGAAAATTGAATTTTATCAATTTTTACATAAAGGTTGGCACGGTTATTGCTATATATTAATTGGCGGGTGAAAAGGTGGAACCGGAAAAGAAACCTTTTGACGCTAAAAAATATTTTTATCAATTGGCAATGAATGCACTTATCAAAAATACTTGAAAGGGAGAAGAAGAATGGACGAACAAATCAAATTGTTGCTTAACAGCTTTACCAAAGATGATGACAAAGAGAAGAGTGCCAGTTTCATGTCTTCAATAGAAGTAACCAAAGCAAAGACGTTTCATGAAAGTTTTGCTGAATATCAGGAGACTCCTCTTGTAAGCCTTGAAAATCTAGCGAAGAAACTGAATGTTGGAGGGATTTACGTCAAAGACGAATCCTACAGATTTGGACTCAATGCGTTCAAAGTTCTCGGCGGATCTTATGCGATGGGGAGCTACCTGGCAAAGAAGATTGGGAAGGACATTACAGATCTTCCTTATGACAAACTGGTCTCCGATGAAATCAGAAACGAAATTGGGGATATGACTTTTGTTACAGCGACCGATGGAAATCACGGAAGAGGTGTTGCATGGACAGCGAACAGACTTAAACAAAAGTCAGTAGTGTACATGCCAAAGGGGTCCTCACCATTCAGGCTTCAAAAAATTCAGGCTGAAGGTGCCGAGGCATCCATTGAAGATATGAATTACGATGAAGCTGTAAGGCTTGCTGCCAAATATGCCGCTGAACATAACGGCGTTGTAATTCAGGACACCGCATGGGAAGGCTATCAGGATATCCCCACATGGATCATGCAGGGATATGCAACCATGGCGCTTGAAGCAAATGAGCAGCTGAAGAAATTAGGTGTGGAAAGACCTACCCATATCTTCATTCAGGCAGGTGTTGGATCACTTGCAGGTGCTGTACAAGGTTTCTTTGCAATGGAACACCAAGACAATGTTCCTGTAACTGTAGTTGTTGAACCAGACAATGCTGCCTGTTATTACCTTTCTGCAAAGGAAGGAAAGATGTCAAATGTAGGCGGAGACATGCAGACAATCATGGCAGGCCTTGCTTGCGGAGAACCAAACATTCTGGGATTTGAGATCATCAAGAACTACTCGACAGGATTCCTTTCCTGCCCAGACTACATTGCGGCAGACGGAATGAGAATTCTTGGAAACCCGATGAATGATGATACAAAGGTCGTTTCTGGAGAATCAGGCGCTGTAACCATGGGTGCTGTTTATCGAATCCTTACGGATGATAAATACCGCAGTTATAGAGAACAGCTTAAACTTGACGAAAATTCCAAGATCCTTCTCTTCTCGACCGAAGGAGACACAGATCCTGACAAATACAGAAGAATCGTTTGGCTCGGAGAAAACAGCGAATCATAATCAAAAATTACGTAAAAATTAGATAAAATAAAAATAAAAATTGAAAGAGGTTTAAAAATGGAAAAAATTAACGAATTACTAGGCAAATTGGAAAATCTGGACAGCAAGAATCTTTATCAGGACGACTTTTTCCATACATGGGATAAATCACAGGATGAATTGGAAGCAATCTTCACTGTAGCAGATGCCTTAAGAGATCTTAGAGAGAACAACATCTCCACAAAGATATTTGATTCAGGACTTGGAATTTCACTTTTTAGAGACAACTCCACAAGAACAAGATTCTCCTTCGCTTCAGCATGTAACCTTCTTGGACTTGAAGTACAGGACCTTGATGAAGGAAAGTCACAGATCGCTCATGGCGAAACCGTAAGAGAAACTGCAAATATGATTTCCTTCATGGCTGACGTCATCGGAATCAGGGACGACATGTATATCGGCAAGGGCTACACTTACATGAAGAGTGTTTCTGACTATGTAAAGGAAGGCCACGAAGATGGCGTTCTTGAACAGAGACCAACCGTTGTAAACCTTCAGTGCGATATCGACCATCCAACACAGTCTATGGCTGATATGCTTCATATCATCCATGAGTTTGGCGGAGTAGAAAACCTTAAGGGTAAGAAGATTGCAATGAGCTGGGCATATTCCCCATCCTATGGCAAGCCACTTTCAGTTCCACAGGGAATCATCGGACTTATGACAAGATTTGGAATGGAAGTTTCACTGGCTCATCCAGAAGGATACGAAGTCATGAGTGAAGTTGAAGAAATCGCTATGAAGAATGCAGAAGCTTACGGCGGAAAGTTCACGAAGACAAACAACATGGCAGAAGCATTCAAGGATGCGGATATCGTATATCCTAAGAGCTGGGCACCATTCAGTGCGATGGAAAAGAGAACAGAGCTTTATGGAGAAGGCAAGATGGACGAAATCAAGGTTCTTGAAAAAGAACTTCTGGCTCAGAACGCTGAACATAAGGATTGGACATGCACAGAAGAACTGATGAGTTTAACCAAGGAAGGAAAGGCTTTATACATGCATTGTCTGCCTGCAGACATCACTGGCGTAAGCTGTGAAGAAGGCGAAGTTGAAGCTTCCGTATTCGACAGATACAGAATTCCACTATACAAAGAAGCTGGATTCAAGCCATATATCATCGCTGCAATGATCTTCCTGCAGAAGAGCGAGAACCCAACAGAAACACTGAAGGCATTGCTTGCTAAAGGTAAAGAAAGAGTAGCGAAATAAGACATAGAATTTGCATGGATTTAGATAATAGTCAAAATTATTCAGGTGAAGGAGATTTTTTAAAATGGAAAAAACAGTTATAGATTATGAAAAGATCAAAGCAGCAGCAGAGGGTTATAGAAGTGACATGACAAAGTTCCTTAGAGACCTCATCAAGCTTCAGGGCGAATCCTGCTTTGAAAAAGATAAGGTTTATAGAATCAAGGAAGAAATGGAGAAAGTTGGATTCAACGAGACTTTTGTAGATGACATGGGAAACATCCTGGGCTATATGGGAACAGGAAAGACCCTGATTGCATTTGACGGACATATTGACTGCGTTGGCATAGGCAACAGAGCTGACTGGGATTTCGATCCATTTGAAGGCAAAGAGGATGAGGTCAATATTTGGGGAAGAGGCGGTTCAGATCAGCTAGGCGGAACAGTAAGTGCTGTTTATGGCGCGAAGATCATGAAAGACCTTAACATGCTTTCAGACGAATACAAGGTGCTTGTTGTAGGTTCAGTTCAGGAAGAAGACTGTGACGGACTTTGCTGGCAGTACATCATCAATGAGGACAAAATCAGACCTGAGTTTGTTGTTTCAACAGAACCTACAAACGGAAACATCTACAGAGGACACAGAGGAAGAATGGAAATCAGAGTAGACGTTTATGGCGTAGCTTGCCATGGTTCAGCTCCTGAAAGAGGAGACAATGCAATCTACAAGATGGCAGATATCCTTCAGGAAGTCAGAGACCTTAACGCCAAGCTTCATTTCGATCCATTCCTAGGAAAAGGAACCATCACAACCTCAGAAATATTCTTCACTTCACCTTCAAGATGCGCAGTTGCTGACAGCTGTTCAATCTCACTGGATAGAAGACTTACTGATGGAGAAACCTACCTACTTGCGCTTAAGGAAATCGAAGAACTTCCTTCAGTGAAGAAATATAACGCCAAGGTTTCCATGTACAAATATGAGAAAGCATCATGGACAGGTCTTGTTTATCCTACAGACTGTTTCTTCCCAACATGGGTAAGACCAGAAACAGCTCCAGAAACAAAGGCTATGGTAGATTCCTTTACAGCAATGTATGGAACACCTAAGGTTGACAAGTGGACCTTCTCCACAAATGGCGTAGCCATCATGGGAATGCACGGAATTCCAGTGGTTGGTTTTGGACCAGGCAGAGAAGAAGAAGCTCATGCACCAAACGAAAAGACATGGAAAGACGATTTAGTGAAATGTGCAGCAGTATATGCAGCTCTTCCAACAATTTATGTAAACAACCAGGCAAAATAATTCCACATTAAATATAGGTTCGGACGAGGCCTTGCCTCGTCCGAAATAATATACAAGGAGAATCGTATGAATAAAAAATTAGTCATCGCCTTAGGCGGGAATGCCCTTGGAAACAATGCTGAAGAACAGATCAAGGCAGTTGAACATACTGCAATATCCATAGCAGACCTCATTGAAGAAGGAAACCAGGTCATCCTATCCCATGGAAATGGTCCACAGGTCGGACTAATCAACAGTGCTTTTGATAATTCAGCAAACAGCGAAGCAAAGACTCCTGCAATGCCTTTTCCTGAATGCGGAGCCATGAGTCAGGGATATATCGGCTATCATCTTCAGAATGCCATCAAGAATGAACTGGATAGAAGAAATATAAACAAGGGTGTTGTAACCATCGTTTCAGAAGTGTTGGTTAATAAAGATGATCAGGCTTTTCAGAATCCTACAAAGCCTATCGGAAGATTCTACAAGGAAAATGAACTGGACGTGCTTTTATCTAAGGGTTACGATGTAAAGGAAGATGCTGGCAGAGGGTATAGAAGGGTAGTTCCTTCACCAAAACCACTTGAAATCATTCAGATTAATTCTATAAGAACCTTAGTGGATAACGACTTTGTCGTCATCGCAGCTGGTGGTGGCGGAGTTCCTGTCATCAAGACAGAAAATGGTTTGGAAGGAATCGCTGCTGTTATCGACAAGGATTTTACGACGGCAAAGCTTGCTGAACAACTGGATGCAGATATCCTGATCGTTCTTACCGCTGTCGAAAAAGTAGCCATCAGATACAATACGCCTGAAGTGGAATGGCTTGATGAGATTTCTGCCGAAGAAGCAAGAAAACATATTGCAAACCATGAGTTCGCCGCAGGTTCGATGCTGCCTAAAATGGAAGCAGCGCTTACGTTTATCGAATCAAAGAAGGGTAGAAAAGCCTTAATCACTTCCCTGGAAAAAGCGAGAGAAGCGCTTGATGGAAAGACGGGAACATGGATTATGTAATTTCAGACCAAAGGAGAAGAAATGGAAGATAAAATGAGACCCATCCCTTTTGAGAATCTTCTCGAATGGATGTTAAAGGAATATCATGAGGAAGGAAAAGTATTCGGACTTCCAAAAAATAAATTCTATTTAAATAGAACAGGGAAAACCATGGAAACCGCATTTGGGGAAAACCTTGGTTCCTGTTCAGGTCCCGCTGCCGGTCCACATACGCAGCTTGCCCAGAATATCCTTACCGCATATCTTGCCGGGGGAAGGTTCTTTGAGCTGAAGACCGTTCAAAAACTGGATGGCGAGTTCATGAGAGAAGCCATTGCCAAGCCATGCATCAATGCGGAAGATGAAGGATATAATGTAGAATGGTCAACCGAGCTGACCGTTGAAGAAGCAAGAGAAGAGTATATCAAGGCATGGCTTCTTTGCCATGTGGCGATGAAGGAATTTGAGATTGGCAGTGAAAGAGATTTCTCATTCAACATGAGCGTTGGATATGATCTCGAGGGGATACAAACGGAGAAAATCAATAATTTCATTGAAGGTTTAAAAGATGCTTCCTCATCGGATTTCTTTAAGGACTGCATGGAAACTCTTAAAACAAAGCAAAATCTCCTTTTGAAATTCAAAGCTGACGATCTTTTAAAGATCTCCCCTAAGATCTGTTCCACCCTTTCCCTGTCAACCATGCATGGATGTCCTGCCGCAGAAATTGAAAAGATTGCCAGTTATATTCTGGAAGAGAAGAAAGTCAGTCTTTTTATCAAGTGCAATCCTACGCTCCTTGGATATGAATATGCAAGAAATACGCTGGATAAGCTGGGATATGACTATATTTCTTTTGATGAGCATCATTTTACTGAAGATCTTCAGTTTAATGAAGCTGTTCTCATGATCGGTCGTCTCATGGAGAAGGCGAAGAATCTGGGACTTACCTTCGGGGTAAAGCTCACAAATACATTCCCCGTTGAAATCAAAGAAAAGGAACTTCCAGGCGAGGAAATGTACATGTCAGGAAGATCGCTTCTGCCCCTTTCAATCTCTGTAGCGGTTAAACTTGCCGAAGCATTCAATGGAACGCTTCCCATGGCATTTTCAGGCGGAGCTGATTCGCTTAACATCAAATCAATTTTGGAAACAGGAATTCAGCCAATTACGGTCTGCACAACACTGCTTAAACCTGGTGGATATGCAAGGCTTAATCAGATTGCCATGACGACAGAGAAAAAACTGATTCCTGAATATCAGAATATCAATGTGGAAAAATTAAAGGAACTTGTAGGGAAAGTCCTTAGCGATGAAAGAAACCACAAGGACTATAGACAAGGCGTTGGTTCAAGAAAGACAACCTCGCCTCTTTCGGTGTTCGACTGTTATAAGGCACCTTGTGAAAAAGGGGGTTGTCCAATAGAACAGAACATCCCGGAATATCTGAAACTAGTAGGAAAAGGTGATTTCGAGAAGGCATTTGAAGTCATCGCGAAAGACAACCCATCTCCTTCTATTCTAGGAAGTATCTGTACTCATCCTTGCCAAAGCTATTGTACAAGGGTGGATTACGACAAATCGCTTCAAATCAGAGACATGAAGAAAATAGCAGCAGAGAAGGCAGAGGATCATTATTTGGCGGAAATTAAGCCAAGCGCTGTTTTATCTACAGAGAAAGTCTGTGTCATCGGAGCTGGTCCTGCAGGAATATCTGCAGCACTATTTCTAAGACGGAACGGCATTGAAGTTACCGTATTTGAGAAGGAAGCAAAGCCTTACGGCCAGGTTCAATACCTCATTCCGGAATACAGAATTTCAAGCGAACAAATCATGAAAGATTTTTCAATCGTCGAAAAACAAGGCGTTGAGTTTAAGTTCGAAACCAAGATTGAATCTTCCCTGGAAGAACTGAAGAACGACTATGATTATGTCATTGTTGCGACAGGTCCAAATATGGAATCGAAAACGCCTGACAACCTTCATGGCGCTGAAATGCTTCAAGGAGTCGATGTCCTGAGGAAGCTCAAGGAGAATACATCAAACCTGAAGGGAAACATTTTGGTTGTAGGAAAAGGATTCCTCGCATGCGATTTGGCAAGAAGTTTGAAGAAGTCTCCTGAAATCGTAGAAGTGACCATACTGCTCCCGGAGAACAAGGAAAGTATGGATATTCCTTTTGAAGAGAAGACAATCCTGAACGCTGAAGGAATACACATCACGAACATGTTAAAGAATCTCGGGGAATACGATGAAGTCATCAATGCCAGTGAACTGGCGAAAGACGACCAGTACGCGGTAAGAAATCAAGGCAGTCTTGAGACATCAATTGAAAATGTCTTTGTTGTAGGTGAATGTCTGCGCGGCTCATCGACAATGGTCCAGGCCGTCGCTGACGGAAAGAATGCAGCGAAGGAGATCCTTAAAAAAGCTGGGTTAAAGAATGACTTCGCCCATTTTAGACTGGAACTTAAGCCTCAGGACCTCTATATTGCGAAAGGTGCGCTAAGAAATGAGTTAAAGTCCAAGGAAGAGGGAAACCGATGCCTGAGATGTCATGATATCTGTGAAATCTGTACTGAAGTCTGTCCAAACAGAGCGAATGTCACGATTGAAGTCGATGGGTTCGAAAATCTACACCAAATTGTCCATATCGACGGAATGTGCAACGAATGTGGAAACTGCGATTTCTTCTGTCCTCATGGTGGAAAACCTTACAAAGACAAGTTCACCGTGTATTGGACGGAAGAAGACTATAAAGAATCAAAGAATGCAGGAATCGTACTGTCTAAGGATGGCAGCTATATCGTAAGGGATGATCAGGGTATCGAGGCGAAGTTTGATGGAGAATTAAGCGGGCTTAATGAATCCTACGGGAAAATTGCCAAGGCCCTGACTCAAAAATATCCGCATTACTTTTTGAGTCCTTCAGTAAAGGAGTGATGAAAAGATGATTATAGGAAATGGCAGAGTCATCACCTGGGATGAGGAGAATCCATTTTTTGAAAATGGAGGTGTTCTCGTTAAGGGCGGTCTCATTCTAAAGGTTGGGGACTTTGAAGTCTTAAAGAAAGAATTTCCAGAAGAGGAAGTTCATGATGTTAAGGGAAGACTCATCATGCCTGGCATGATCAATGCCCATACCCATATTTACAGTGCGTTCGCCAGAGGTCTTAGCCTCGGCGGTCCACAGCATCAATTTTTAGACATCCTTGAAAACATGTGGTGGCATATCGATAAGAAGCTGACCCTTGAGGATACAAAGTACAGTGCCTACGGGACACTCTCAGAATCCATAAAGCTTGGGGTAACGACCGTTATCGATCATCATGCAAGTCCGAATCACATCAGGGAAAGCCTCTTTACCATCGGTGGCGTGGCGAAGGAACTCGGGATAAGGGCCTCGCTATGCTATGAAACCTCAGATCGGGATGGCGAGAAGATTACAAATGAAGGAATCAAGGAAAACATCGATTTTATCAAAGCGAACAAGAAGGATGAAGAAGGTATGCTGAATGGCCTTTTTGGTATGCATGCTTCGTTTACCTTGTCCGATAAGACACTGGAAAAATGTGCGGTGGAGATGCAAGGCCTTGATTCGGGTTACCATATCCATGTGGCTGAAGGAATTGACGACGAGATCCAGTGCGAAAAGAAACACGGGAAACGAGTTGTCGAGAGATTGAATGATTTTGGAATTCTATCAGGAAAGACTCTTGCTGTACATTGTGTGCATGCCGATGAGGATGAACTTCATCTGTTAAAGGAAAAAGATACGAGCATCGTGCATAATCCGGAATCTAATATGGGTAATGCCGTAGGGGCTTCTCCCGTAGCGAAAATGATTGCCATGGGCCTTAGAGTAGGCCTCGGAACTGATGCTTATACCAACGACATGTTCGAGTCACTTAAGGTAGCCAAGGTTCTTCAAGCCCATACGACTCGTGATGCCACGATTGGTTTTAACGAAGCCATGAGGATGCAGTTTCATCACAATAGAGAAATCACAAGGCGGGTTTTCAACCGAGATCTTGGAATTTTACGTGAAAATGCATGTGCCGATCTGATCACCTTGGACTATAACCCCCTGACACCAATGACGAAGGATAATGTTCAAGGTCATGTGCTCTTTGGGATGAGCGGGTATCAGGTGAACGACACCATGATCAATGGATCCTTTGTCATGAAAGACAGGATCATCTTAACCATGGACAATGAAAGCATCATGGCTAAATCAAGAGAAGTGTCAAAGAGACTTTGGAGCCGGTTATAAAACAAACAGAAAAACATCTGTATTCATCATTTTTTCTATGATGAATACAGATGTTTATAAAAGGGCAGGACCTATTGTATAATGAAAGTATATCAAGGCAAGAATTAACTTTTTGTTTAGACTTACTAAAGTAAGTCATAAGGAGGTTTCTATGAAGACAATCATCAAGAATGGCCGCGTGGTGAATTCAGAAGGAGTCCTCGAGACGGACATCCTTATTCAGGAAGGGATAATTCTTGCCATGGGCAAGTCTCTCGATGAAAGCGATGCGATTGCCATCGATGCCAGAGGGAAACTTGTTCTTCCAGGACCCATAGACGTCCATACGCATTTTGATCTGCAGGCTGGAAAACGAAGGGCTGTGGATGATTTCTATCAGGGAACCGTCGCTGCTGCTTGTGGAGGAACGACATCAATCGTCGATCACATGGCCTTTGGGCCAAAAGGGTGCGCATTAGACCACCAGCTAAAGGAATACCACGGACTTGCTGATGGGAAAGCGGTCATCGACTATGGTTTTCATGGCGTGCTTCAGCACGTGGACGAGACGGTTCTTCATGATATGGAGAATCTGATGAAGGAAGGACTTCCAAGCTTCAAGGCATACATGACCTATGATTTTAAGCTCTCGGATGATGAAATTCTTAGGGTAATGGAATCGGTGAAAAAGGCTGGCGGAGTATTAACCGTTCATGCTGAAAACCATGATGTCATTCAATACCTGAAGAAAAAATTTGTGGAAGAAGGAAATACGGATGCCATCTACCATGCTAAAAGTAGGCCTCCCCATACCGAGGCGGAAGCTGTAGGAAGGCTCATACATCTCTCTGCCATGGCGGGATATCCAAACCTTTACCTTGTCCATGTTTCAACAAAAGAGAGCCTGAAGGAAATCAGAAAAGCGATAGGTAACGGTGCAAAGAATGTGTTTGTTGAAACCTGCACTCAGTATCTGACACTTACAGAGGACGAATATCTTCGTCCAGACCATGAAGGGCTAAAGTATGTGATGTCCCCTCCGCTAAGGACCAGGGAAGACTGCGATGCCCTTTGGGAAGCCATTGAAGAAGGCCTTGTTAAAGTTGTTGGGACGGATCATTGCCCATTCTTTTTTGAAGACAAGGTAAACGACGGGGCAAAAGATTTTACCCGTTGTCCGAATGGCGGACCTGGTGTGGAAGAAAGGGTAAGACTACTTTTCTCAGAAGGGGTCATGAAGAATAGAATCAGCCTTAAGCGTTTTGTTGAGGTTACTTCCTATAATCCGGCAAGGATCATGGGGCTTTATCCCCATAAGGGGAGCCTGATGCCAGGCGCTGATGCGGATCTTGTTATTATCGACTCTGCGAAATCTGGAATCATCAAAGAAGAAAAACTGCATGGAAATGCCGGGTATAGTCTTTATGAGGATTTCGCGTACCAGGGAGAAATCGAACTCGTCATGCAAAGGGGAAATATCCTGGTCAGAGATGGCCAGTTCCTTGGAAAGCGTGGAGACGGGAAGTTCATTAAAAGATCGATCCCGAAAAACTTAAGCAATATCTAAGAGGCAACGAAGCGTTGCAAATAAAAAAACAAGAGGAGACAATTATGAGTAAAGAAGCAATCATTGCAAAGAAAGCACCAGCAGCAGTAGGCCCATATTCACACGCCAATAGAGTCGGGGACCTTCTGTTCATCTCAGGACAACTTCCATTAAGAGATGGAGAGATCGTCACGGATGTAGAGGAAGCCACAGAAGCTTCAATCCTTAACCTGAAAATCGTACTTGAAGATCAAGGCCTGACGCTCGATAATGTTGTGAAGACGCTTGTCTTTGTTAAGGATATGGGCGATTTCGCGAAGATCAATGCGGTTTATGCCAAGTATTTTACAAGCAATTTCCCTGCAAGATCCTTAGTTGAAGTTGCAAGACTACCTAAGGATGCCGTTGTTGAAATCGAAGCGGTAGCAGCTTACTAGGACCTTGAAGTCTCATTAGCCGAATTTATGATGAGCCGGCAGATGAGAATTGAATTTAACATCGGAATAAGAAAGAAGCCTCTTCATTCGTTGAAGTTCAAGAATGAGGAGGCCTTTTTGATGGGAATAAATAAAAGAAATTGTAGCTGTGAAGATTAATTGATAAAGTATTGACAATTATATCGTAATATCGTAATATATTGATTAATAGATTGATGGAGGAATAACAATGGATAAAAATTTAGAACAATATCAACGCAAGGCGGAAATCCTTAAAGCACTAGGACATCCAGTGAGACTTTGCATAGTGACCGGACTCATCGACACCCACGGGTGCAATGTGACTCATATCCAAGATTGTATTGGGCTTCCTCAATCCACAATTTCCCAGCATATCCAAAAGCTGAAAAGTGCGGGAATAATAGAAGGAAAACGTACGGGAACGGAAATTACTTATGTAGTTAGTGACGATTTAACCAAGCAGATCATTAAACTTATCACAATCGGGGAGGAAATATAATGTCAAAGAAAACACTAATCATCGGTGGGGTAGCCACCGGAGCCTCAGTAGCTGCAAGGCTAAGAAGACTTGATGAACGTATAGAAATCATCATGTTTGAAAAAGGGGAGTTTATCTCTTTTGCCAATTGTGGTCTTCCTTACCATATCGGAGAGGTTATCCCAGAACGTGATAGTTTGATTTTGCAAACGCCTCAGGCCATGAAGGACCGTTTTAATTTGGATGTTCGCGTCTATAGCGAAGTTATAAAAATTGACCCGATCGCGATGAAGGTCACCGTAAATAGTAAAGACAAAGGAACCTATGAAGAAAGTTATGATTATTTAGTCGTTTCACCTGGGGCAAAACCTATGAAGCCACCAATAAAGGGAATCGATTCAAAGAAAGTCTTAACCCTTAGAGATATCAAAGACATGGATGCCATTAAGGCATACGTGGATAAAAACACTAAAGGAAAGGGCATCGTCATCGGAGGAGGATTCATCGGTGTAGAGACTGCTGAAAATCTTGTTGAAAGAGGACTTGATGTTACACTTGTAGAAGCGGCACCACATATTTTGGCTCCCTTTGATACGGAATTTTCCATGGTCCTTGAAAATGAACTGGTTGAACGAGGAATCAAACTCCATATCAACGACGGCGTTAAAGAATTTCATGAGGATCAGGGTAAAATCTATGTGAAGCTGCAATCTGGCATTGAAATCGAAGGAGACTTTGTAGTTTCGGCCATAGGGGTTACACCTGATACAACATTCCTTAAGGATTCAGGCATCGAGCTGGGATCAAGAGGACATATCCTTACAGACAAAAATATGCGAACCAATTTTAAGAATATCTATGCCGGTGGCGATGCCTGTGAAATCACAGACTATATTACCGGAGGAAGAACGATGATTCCTCTAGCAGGTCCTGCAAACAGACAGGGAAGAATTATCGCAGATAATATTTCCGGAATGGAAAATGAATATAAGGGCTCCATCGGAACCTCGATCCTTAAGGTTTTTGATATGACCGCTGCAGCAGTAGGGCTCAATGAAAGAAATGCGAAAAGGCTTGGACTTGATAACCGCTCGGTCTTCATTCATCCAAACAACCATGCAGGATATTATCCGGGGGCTACACAAATGACCATCAAGCTGGTCTTTGATGAGGAGAGAAAAGTGCTGGGTGCTCAGGCCATAGGATATGAAGGTGTCGATAAATTTATTGACGTCATCGCAACCGTCATCAAATACAAGGGAACCATAGACGATTTGACCGAACTGGAACTTGCTTATGCACCACCATTCTTAAGCGCGAAATCTCCAGCAAACATGGCTGGATTCGTTGCCCAGAATACTGTAGACAATCTTGTGGATAATGTTACCTTAGATGACTACAATAGGGACTTCGACAAAGAGACCATGGTGCTGTTAGATGTAAGAAATCTCGTGGAAGTCGAGAACGGCGCCATCGAAGGAAGTATCCATATCCCGGTAGATGAACTTAGAGCAAGAATGGATGAACTTCCAAAAGATAAATTGATCTTTATTTATTGCCAGGTAGGAATCAGAGGGTATATCGCTTCAAGGATTCTCAATCAGAATGGTTTTAGGACGAAGAACCTTTCAGGCGGATACAAGTTATTTAACTTTGTACATACAAAAGAGGATGAGGGAACAGAATATATGCGTAATAATTTGGAAATAGCTCCAGTTTTAGAGGAGAAGACAGGCTCGACATACAATATCGATGCGACAGGATTATGCTGCCCAGGGCCTCTCATGAGAGTGAAGAGCGAGATGGATCAGGTTGAAACTGGTGACATCCTTAAGGTTACAGCTTCGGATATGGGCTTTTATGAAGATATCAAGGCCTGGGCAAAACGCACAGGCAACGAACTTCTCAGTGTAAATAAGGATAAAGGGCTCATTAAGGCTCAAATTAGAAAAGGACTCAAGGTGACGAATGACGATTCGATCATCGCCTGTGCAAATACAGCCAATAAGAGTGAGAATATGACCATGGTTGTCTTCTCTGGAGACCTCGACAAGGCCATTGCCGCATTCATCATCGCCAACGGCGCTGCATCCATGGATAAGAAAGTCACGATGTTCTTTACCTTTTGGGGAATGAATATCATCAGAAAGCCAGAACCTGTCAGTGTGACGAAGAACTTCATTGAGAAAATGTTCGGCTTCATGATGCCAAAGGGCTCATCGAAACTGACCCTTTCCAATCTCAATATGGGCGGAATCGGTCCAAAGATGATCAGAGGTCTGATGAAGAAAAAGAATGTACAGTCACTTGAAGAGCTGATCAAAAATGCGGTGAATGCAGGTGTTGAAATCGTTGCTTGCCAGATGAGCATGGACCTTTTAGGACTTAAGGAAGAAGAACTCATTGATGGCGTCAAGCTTGGCGGAGTAGGCTATATGCTTTCCGAGTCAGACGACTCTAACGCAACCATGTTCATCTAAGTTTAAAGTAAAAAAAATATAGAATTCATTTCAATCAAAATTCCTCGTCGGTTGTTCCAAACAACTACCGATGAGGAATTTTTGTTATAATGAGCAAAAGTAACGAATATTACCATGAAAAATAATAGATAAAAATACGAGGGTGAGAAATATGTGGATTCTTTATTGTATAATAAGGATATCGTATAGAATAATCTGATTTATGAATTGTTCATTTCAATCAGTGAGACTGGAATGAACTTTGGGGGAACTTAAATGAGAGAAGAAATTAGTTTGAACTTTCAATGGGAATTTTATAGAGATGTTGAAAATGAAGCAATCGATAATAATCATCCGCTAAAATATGAGAAGCAACTTGTTGACCTACCTCATACGAATGTGATGCTACCCTTCAATAATTTTAATGAGGAAATCTATCAGTTCAAAAGTCTTTATCGTAAGAGTTTCTTTCTTCCGAAGGAATCGGAAGGAAGATCAATTACACTTTCTTTTCAAGGTGCGGCTAATATTGCGATTATTTATGTCAATAAAAAAGAGAGCTTTAAAAATTTGAATCCCTATCTTCCCTTTGAGAAGGAGATTTCAGGGGAGCTAAATTTTGGAGAAGAAAATATTATCGAAGTGCTTTTAGATTCAAGAGAAATCGATGAAATTCCACCCTTCGGCGGAGCAGTGGATTACCTTGTCTACGGCGGGATTTACAGGGAGGTTTTTCTCACTGTTCATGATAAAAATCATATAAAAAATGTCTTTGCCCATAGCGCCAATGTTCTCCAGGAAGAATTGACCTTAACGATAGAAACCTGCCTTAATAGTATATTTGAAGGTAGCCTTGTTTATAAGCTCTTCAAAGGAAAGGATACTCAAAAGGAAGAAGAACCTGTCTTTTCGAATATCAGAAAAATTCAGGGGAAAATGAATAAAGATTCGATGAAACTTAAAAATGTCCTTCTATGGGAACTTGAATCCCCGAATTTATACACTTTGGAAGTCATTCTTGTGGATAATAAAGGGAATGTTGTGGACAACAAGATTGAAAGCATTGGATTCAGGGAAGTGCTTTTTACAGAGAATGGATTTTTTCTAAATGGTAAAGCCATAAAGCTACGTGGGTTGAACAGGCACCAAAGTTTCCCTTATGTTGGCTACGCCATGCCTTGTTCCATGCAAAAACTAGATGCTTCAATTCTAAAAAACAAACTCGCCTTAAATCTTGTGAGGACATCCCATTATCCCCAGTCCAAACATTTTTTAGATCAGTGTGATGAAATCGGACTGTTAGTTTTCGAAGAAATTCCCGGATGGCAATATATCGGAAATGAATCCTTTAAGGAGAGATGCAAAGATAATCTGAAGAAAATGATCATAAGAGATAGGAATCATCCTTCCATCATCTTATGGGGCGTACGAATCAATGAGTCGAAAGATGATCATGACTTCTATAAGGAAATGAATAAAATTGCACATAATTTTGATGAAACAAGGCAAACAGGAGGAGTGAGGAATTTCCCCAAAAGTGAACTTCTGGAGGATGTCTACACCTATAATGACTTTGTGCATCACGGAAAAAACGAAGGCCTTAAGGATCCTACTGAGGTTCTCTCCCATCGGGCACCTTATCTAATCACAGAGCATAATGGGCATATGTTTCCAACCAAAAGCTACGATCCCGAAAATATTAGGGTATCTCAGGCATTAAGGCATACAAAGGTATTGGACACGATGATGAAAGATAAGCGGATATCGGGATGCATCGGATGGTGCATGGCAGATTACAATACTCATAAGGACTTCGGAAGTGGGGACAGGGTATGTTATCATGGCGTGCTTGATATGTTCAGGCAAAGAAAGCTTTCCTCATATGTTTATACCTCGCAAAGGGAAGATGAAACTGTACTTGAAATCTCCTCTACCATGAACATCGGGGATTATCCGGGTAGTGATTTAGGTAAGGTCTTTGCTTTTACGAATTGCGACGAGGTCGTCCTTTATAAGAATGAGGAATATGTTAAGAGCTTTAAGCCTAAGGCTGGGAAAGGCCTTAAACATCCCCCGATTGTCATCGATGACTTCATTGGAGAACTTCTCGTGAAGAACGAGGGCTTTTCAAAAAATGACAGTGAACGGATTAAAAAGGTCATTAAGTCTGCTGCAAAATATGGGCTGAACCTTCCACTCGTGGATAAGGGGAGAATGGGGATGATCCTCTACAAATACAAGTTAAGTTTGGACCATGCGGTAGATCTTTTTGGTCGATATTATGCCAGCTGGGGAAAAGATCAGGTCACTTATACCTTTAAGGGAATAAGGAACGGGAAAATTGTAAAAGAAGTGAAAAAGGGACCGACGAATGAAAAGAAACTGGAGCTGGAGTTTTCAAAGACTGTTCTCGAGGTTTCTGATACCTATGATGTCATTTCAGTCGGAATCAGAGAAATCAACGAATATGGAGATCCCCTAGTGTATACCACTAGGACGATTGCTTTGGAAACGAGTGGAGATATCGATATCCTTGGACCCAAGATTTTTTCGCTAAGCGGTGGACAAAGTACTTTTTATATCAGAAGCACGAGTTTTGAAGGACAGGGAAGTCTGAAGGTCATAACCGAGGATTTGGGCTCATTTACCTACGATATTAGAGTGAAAGATCTTGAAAAGAAACGAATTTAGATAAGGAGGACTTTAGATGAAGGGTAAGCAATTGGCTGGTGAGAAAGCTTGCGAGTATGTCAAAGAAGGTATGGTGGTCGGATTGGGTACGGGGTCAACGGTTTTTTATGCGATACAAAAACTTGGAAAATTGGTAAAGGATGGTCTCAAGATTACTTGTGTTTCTACATCAAAGGCGAGTACGATTCTAGCCAAGGAACTCGGGATTCCCGTGAATGATTTCAGCTTGGTGAAATACGTGGACTTAACCATTGATGGCGCAGATGAAGTCGATGAAAATTTTGATGGGATCAAAGGGGGAGGCGGAGCTCTACTTCACGAAAAACTTGTCGCTGTATCCTCTAAAGAAATCATCTGGATAATTGATGACAAAAAGCTGGTGAAAAAACTCGGGAAATTTCCGCTTCCTGTTGAAGTCATCCCTTTCGCTAAGGAGAAACTCTTCACCATTTTCGATGAATTAGGATTTAAACCTGCTTATCGGATGAAAGATGAGACATTCTTCATCACAGATGGCGGAAACCATATCATTGACCTTCATCTTGGTGAGATAGAATTCCCCTTGGATTTGCATAATCGCCTGAAACTAATGCCTGGTGTTGTAGAAACCGGACTGTTCCTCCATATGGCAGATCGTGTCATTGTTGGATATGAGGATCGGGTTGAGGTGCTTAAACGAAAAGGAAAATCGATAGACGACTAAATTGAAGTGACCTCAAGATTGATGAATAGAAAAATAAAGAAGCTAGCGGGATATTTAGTTTATCCAGCCAGCTTCTTTATTTTTCACTCAGCAAAACCTCAGTGAGGAATTGAGGCTTATGAATCGAAACATAATGCTCGGATAGCTTTTGCCACGCCAGCATTGTTGTTGGTTTCAGTGATCATCTTTGCCGCTTTCTTGACAGCGATAGTGGCATTTCCCATGGCAACACCCATGCCCACATACTTGATCATGGGGAGGTCGTTTTCTTCATCGCCGATGGCGATGACCTCTTCTTTATTTATACCCAGTCTATTGATGAGCATTTCAATTCCACGAGCCTTGCTGACACCCTTTTTAAGAATTTCAATGTTGTATTTTGAAGAAGAGACAACTTCGAACTCGGGGAGATCAATAAATTCTTCCCTGACTTTTTTTAACATGCCCAAATCACCTTTGGAGAAGATGAGGGCTTTTAGGATGTCATCTTTTCTACTCTTCAGTTCCGTTTCGAGATTATCGGTGACGACAATCTCGAATTTCTTGTCATCTGGAAGCTGGGTATTGGCGTAAACATAGCCGTTTCCATCCCCAAGGTCACCTTTGCAAATCAGCAGATTTTTTCCGTAATAATGAGAAAAGAGATCATATTTTTCGATTTTTTTCATAATCAATAAAACATCATCAAGAGGAAGATTTTCATGAAGGAGCACTTCTTCGCCATACTTGACATAGGCGCCATTGGCCGCAATGGTCAGGGTATCCACACCCAGCATTTCGCCATAGAGATATCCGTAATTCAGCATACGCCCGGTCGTAATGACGGTTTGAATTCCTTTGGCAGCGGCTTCCTGGATGGCTTTGATATTATCCAGCGGGATAATCTTATCATCATTGTAAAGAGTTCCGTCGACATCGATACAGATCATTTTATATTTGCTCATTATTATACTCCTCAGGCTTTTCTTTGATTATACAACAGATGGATTTCAAGGGGGATGCAAATCAATGAAATTTTTATAAATCTGGTGAAGTGCTAGAAAGAAAAGGGATCACTTTAGTCATATTTTGCTAATTAACAGGTTTTCTGTCGAAATTAAAATTTTTTCAAAAAAGTTTGCAATATGGCTTGAAAACGTAATCATGTAAGGCTTATAATTTACATATAATCCTTAATTTCAGAATTTTCTAAACCGAATTTAAGGACATCATGCAATATTTCAAAATGACGAGGAGGTTTACATGAATATTACAGACGTAAGAATTAGGAAAATTGCTGCAGATGGAAAGATGAAGGCTATTGTTTCAGTTACTTTTGATAACGAGTTCGTTGTACATGACATCAAGGTAATCGAAGGACAGAACGGCTTATTCATCGCTATGCCATCTAGAAAAACTCCTGATGGAGAATTTAAGGATATTGCCCATCCCATTAATACGCTCACGAGAGAAAAACTCCAAAATTCAATTCTCGATGAGTATGAAAAAGTAAGAAATGAAGAAGAAAAAGTAGTTGAACCAAGAGAAATTCAAGAACCTGTTCCTGTAGAGTAGGAAGTTAAAAAATAACCTTTTAAAGGTTATTTTTTATTTGTTCTTGCTAATTTCAAAATGTATCTTGAAATTATTGGCATTATTGTCAGAGATCTAGCCGAATATGATTTTAAAGTGCATTTATTTTGAAATCCAGGGAATAAAACGTGTATTCAGTTGAAATTAAAATGAACGTATTCTATAATTAAGTAGGAAATTCTTAGGCTTTTGGGAATGATACATACCGAAAGCTAATTGTCATGTCACTTATTAAGTATAGAGGTGAATTATGGGTAAATATGCATTGATTCTCGCTGCAGGTGAAGGCAAGCGAATGAAGTCTGCGACTTCAAAGGTTCTTCACAAGGTATGCGGCAAGGAAATGGTAAATCATGTTATTGACATCATGAGAAAATCTGGCTTTAATGATGTAGATGTCATCGTGGGAAAAAGTAAAGATCAGATCATCGAAAAGACCAAGACGAGAAATGTCAGTTACTCTGTTCAGGAAGAACCGCTTGGAACAGGACATGCAGTCATGTGTGCCAGAGATTTTCTAAATGGCAAGGAAGGCATCGTTGCCATATTTACAGGAGATGCTCCACTCATTCGCGAAGAGACGGTCAAAAGCATGCTTAAGACCCATGAAGAAGGGCTTTTCAGCGCAACGCTCCTCACTTCAGTTATAGATGATCCAACAGGGTACGGTAGAATAAAGAGAGTGGGAAATGATGTCGAGCGCATTATCGAACATAAAGACTGCAACCCGGAAGAACTTCTTCTCAAAGAAATCAATGCGGGGATGTATGTGTTTGATGTCAAAGAACTACTAAACGCATTAGATAAACTGGACAATAACAATGCCCAGGGCGAATATTATCTTACAGATGTCATTGAAATCATGAGAAAGAAAAATCTCAATGTAGGCGCTGTCATCACGGAATTTGACGAAACCCGCGGCGTGAATTCAAGGCTTCAGTTGGCTGAAGCGGAGGATATTCTTCGAAAGAGAATCAATGAATTCCATATGGAAAACGGGGTTACGCTGATCGACAGACATTCCACTTATATCGGGGCTGATGTCATCATCGGCCAGGATACGGTCATCTATCCCAACAATCTCATCGAGGGAAATACAATGATTGGAAATGGCGTCACGCTCTATCCTAATTCCAGAATTGTGGATTCAAAAATCATGGATAATGTTACTGTAACTTCATCCGTAATTCTTGAATCATCCGTTGGAAAAAATACCAATGTCGGTCCATTCGCCTATATCAGACCAGAATCAGTCATTGGCGAAGATGTCAAAATTGGAGATTTTGTTGAAATTAAAAAATCCACCATTGGAAATGGAACGAAAATTTCTCATCTGACCTATGTTGGAGATGCAGAGGTAGGTTCCCATGTGAATTTCGGATGTGGAACGGTCGTCGTGAACTATGATGGAAAAAACAAGTTCAAGACCATTATTAAGGACAATGCATTCATCGGTTGCAATACCAATCTCATTGCACCAGTTACAGTCAATGAAGGTGCCTTTACTGCGGCAGGATCCACCATCACTGATAATGTTCCTGAAGGAAGCCTGGGCATTGCAAGAGCTAAGCAAGTGAATAAAGAAGGCTGGGTACAAAAAAGAAAAGATAGTGGAAAGTATTAGGAGGACGAAAGATAAATGATTAAGAAATACAACAATTTCAAGATTTTTGCAGGGAATTCACATCCAGAGCTGGCTAGACAGATTGCGGATATCCTAGGGGTAAAGCTCGGGGATTCCAAAGTAGGAACTTTCTCTGATGGAGAAATATTCGTGGAAACCAATGAAACCGTAAGAGGGTGTGATGTCTTCATCATTCAATCGACAAATAATCCGGTTAATGACAATCTTATGGAAATGCTGATCATGATTGATGCTTTCAAAAGAGCATCAGCTGGCAGAATCAATGCCGTAATTCCATACTATGGTTATGCAAGACAAGACAGGAAAGTAAGATCAAGAGATCCAATAACTGCGAAGCTTGTTGCTGACCTTATTACCGCTGCAGGTGCTGACAGGGTTCTGACGATGGATCTTCATGCAGCGCAGATTCAGGGTTACTTTAATATTCCACTAGATCATCTTCTCGGCATGCCGATCATTGCGGATTACTTCATCAAGAAAGGTTTTATGGAAGATCCTGATGTTGTTGTCGTCTCCCCTGACTTGGGTTCTGTCACTAGGACAAGAAAGCTTGCAGAAAGACTTCATGCTCCTATGGCAATTATCGACAAGAGAAGACCAAAAGCTAATGTTTCTGAAATCATGAATATTATTGGAGAGATTAAGGGAAAGACCTGTATCCTTATCGATGATATGATTGATACAGGCGGAACAATCTCCAATGGTGCAAGTGCACTGATGGACCTTGGCGCCAAGGAAGTCTATGCGGCTTGTACACACGGCGTTCTTTCAGGTCCTGCGATTGATCGAATCAATCAGAGTCCGATTAAGGAACTTGTTATGCTGGATACTATCGCGTGGCCAAACAGGGATGATCTTCAAAAATTCACTGCTCTTTCTGTAGCACCACTTTTTGCAGAAGCGATCAAGAGAATTTCAGAAGATGTTCCACTAAGCAAGCTATTTGACTAAAATACACGTTCTTTCGAAATTTAATAATAGATATTGAATAGTGAAAGCGGTATGGAACCTTCAATGGTCCATACCGCTTTCACTGTTTTAAGAGGAAGGTTGTGTTGATTGAAGACTTAGGTGAATTGCCTTCTTCTACCTAAAATTAAGGCGATAATGAGGAAGACCACACCGAAGCCAAATACAACCGCAGTGTTTGAGAAGATCTGCATAATCGTATCGCTATTGGTTTCTGTCATCGCATCGATCATGTTATTTGCCGTGACATACCAGTAAGTCGGTGTAAATTTTGCAATGGAAAGAACATTTTGTCCAAGCAGATCTTGTGGAACAAATACACCGCTGATGAAGGAAGGTCCTAGTGAAAGGACATTGCTCGCAGCACTGATGGCGTTTCTGCTTTTGAGAAGAGTCCCAATCAGATAACTTAGCCACAAAGCCATAAAAGCAAAAACAAAGGAATTGGCAATATAGAGGAGGAGCTGGGTATTAAATGCGAAATTACCCGATAAGAAGAAGTAAGCGATAACTAAAATAAACCATGTGATCACCGTAAATAGTGCTAAAGCTAGGACCTTACCCATGTTGATCGTATCTCGCTTTAGTGGCGACACTTCAGTTCTTCGATAAAGTTCCTGATTTTTCCACACGATCATGACAATGCTTGTCCCTGTGATTAAGATAGATACAAGGGAATAGGCAAGGTAGTTGAAAAAGAATTTTCCATATCCAAAAGAATCATTTGAGATTGAACCTTTCTGAACCGTGATATCAGTTCGATGGGCTAAGGACAAAGAAACCTTATTTGCAAGTTCTTCCTGGGTAAGGTTCGGCTCCTGACTGATATACAGCCTGGCCGTATTAAAATAGTTGTTGATGGCAAGATCTGTGTAGGTATTGCTTATGGACCCAGCAACAGTTCTTTTTTCAAGCTGAACATCCTGTCCGTTCATTATTTTCTCTGTAAATCCTTTAGGGATCCTGATGACATAGGTTACACTTCTGAAATAAAGCGCATCCATAATCGTATCATAATCGTCTTTAGTCTCTACAAATGTTGCTGACTTGGCAAGTTCATTTTTAAAGGCTTCAACCAGTGGTGTGGATTCCTCTTGAAAAAATGCAACGCTGGTCTTTACCGTTTCGAAATCACTATATTCACTTTCCTGTTCTTTAGCTACAGATGAAAATATGACAGAAAGGACTAGAAAAACGATCAGATAAATCATGAGGGAAGGGATGTTTTTCTTTAAAATTTTAAGGCTGACTTTAAATACTTGCATATCTTCTCCTCCTGAGAATCAAATAGGTTCCGATGCTAAAAACAAGGGACAAGATAAAGAGCATGAAAATATTAAAGAAATACCGATTCAAATCGGAGTAGTAGTATAGGGTATATAAAGCATCGGTAATCAGATTGACTGGATTGATATAGGCTAGGATTGGAACGTTCTGCATGACAAGATATTTCATTTGGGCATACATCATCCCAGCGAGGAAAGAACCTGTCATGGTTACCGAGATGGCAATAGCGACCTTCAGGTTTTCGCTTTTCTTGACCAAGGCACTTACAAAGGCGCCAAAGGTGAGGCCCGTCATGGAGCCCATGAACGTCGTGAGAATGATGTAGCCGACCCTGTTTCCAAAATCAATCTTCAGAACATAGGCCATAAAAAGGAGCAAGGTGCCCATGCACATGAGGTGAATCAGTAAGGAAGCAGCCATGCTTGAAAGAAAGGCTTTCATTTTATGCACAGGAGCAATATTGATTCTCGCAGCCCTTGCAGAAATATTCGCCTGAATATCCGTGACTTCATCACTGCCAAAGAAAAAGCCATAGAGGCAGGACATGGCAATCAGTGTATAGAAGTAGTTTAGGATTTGACTGGGTGGAGCGTTTTCAGACACAGCTTCTTTGGTGTACTGATTTACCTCGGATACTTCTGCCATGAGGCTCTGAACTTTTTGTGGGTTTTCTTTGAGGATATTTTCAACGGTAAAGAAAGTCTGGTTATAGTTATCGAGAAATAGCCTGAGAATATTCTGGTTAAGCCCGGAAGAGCTCACATACAACTTGATTTGATCGCCAGATTCCATATAGCCTGAAATCTCTCCAGCCGTTAGAAGCTCCTCGGCTTCTGTTTTGCTGACTTCTCTGAGGTTCATAAGCCTGTCATCTCCAGTGGAAACTTCTTTAAGAACGCTTTTAAAGTTAACATTACTTTCATAATTTTCATCATTTACAACCGCTGCGCTGAAAGGTTCAAACGCTTCGCTGGAATCAAGGTTGGCAAAAGCGAGGTTAAAAAGGATGGACAGAATGATAGGAAAAGCCAGCGTCCAAAAAATAACCTCCCGTGTTCTAAGAAGCTTTTTGAGTCGATACTTAAAGATGTGCATAAACATATCGTATTCCTCCTCAATCCCTAAGCTGTGTTCCGGTGATTTCCAGGAACACGTCATTTAATGTTGGAAGTTCGGAATGAATGCTTGTGTGTGCAATTTTCTCATCCTTTAGAAAATTAAGGACCTTTTCCAGAATGTCCTTATCTTTTGAGGTGATCTGGAGCTGTGAACCGATCAGTTCCACCGTCTGAACGAATGGGAGGTTTTGAAGCTTCAGGAGAGAATCTTCATTGATCAGTCCTGTTTCCACGGTTACTTTTGTACCACCATTGATCATTGCCTTCAATTCATCCTTGGTCCCTGTGGCGATTGCTTTACCTTTATCGATAATCATGATCCTCGAACAGATGCTCTCCACTTCTTCCATATAATGGGAAGTGTAGACGATGGTTGCCCCGTTTCTATTCAGTTCCAGGATTCCTTCAAGAATCTTGTTTCTACTTTGAGGGTCGACTGCAACTGTAGGTTCATCAAGAAAGATCAGCTTAGGTTTATGTGCAATTCCACAAGCGATGTTAAGCCTTCTTAAAAGTCCGCCAGACAGCTTTTTTGGATAGAATTTCTTGAAGTCTTCAAGACCGGTGAAGGCAATCGCCTCTTCCACCAATCTCTTTTTTTCTTTTTTATCCTTGACATAAAGCCCGCAGAAATAATCGATATTCTCATAGGTAGTAAGCTCATCGAAAACAGCAACGTTTTGCATGACGATTCCGATATCTTTCTTGATATCGTATGCATCAGGAGACATGTCCTTGCCGAAAATTTTGATGTCACCTTCCTCGTAATCGAGAAGGGCAAGCATGCAGTTGATTGCAGTAGTTTTACCTGATCCGTTTGGACCAAGTAGCCCAAAAACCTCGCCTTGTTTTATCGAGAGGTTTAAGTGATCCAGAGCAACCAGCGTTCCATAACTTTTCTTTAAATTATTGACCTCAATGACCATGGTGGGCCTCCTTAAAATGATAATATTACCAATTTTGTTAATATTATAACTTATATTAAGTCGATATAAATTAAATTCAGGTTAAATTATACTAATTATTCTTTGAGCAATAGGCTTTGAGGTAAAGATGAAGAGAAGAGATAAAAATTTATAAGAAGTTAATAAGTTATAATGAATATATTTTGTTAACAATTCAAGATTCCACGTGAATTATTTGTGAAGTCTATGTATTTACGGTGAAAATGCTATATTATAAAATTAACATTAGACAAAATTAACGTTAGGCAAAAAAGAGAAGAGATAAATAAGAAAGGGGATTATTAGTATGGAAGGTAAAATTGGAAAGATTTTGGTTGTCGATGACGATGAAAACATCAGCGAAGTACTTAAAATGTATCTGCAGAGTTCAGGTTACGATATCAGAGTAGCGGCGGATGGAAAAACTGCGGAAGAAATATTTGTGGACTATAAGCCTGATTTGGTGCTGCTTGATATTATGCTCCCTTACATTGATGGAATCGATGTCCTTAAATGGATCAGGAAAGACTATGAAACTCCAGTAATCATGCTGACGGCTAAGGGAGATACCTTTGACAAGGTTCTTGGACTTGAGCTTGGAGCAGACGATTATATGGTTAAGCCATTTGAACCCAAAGAAGTTGTAGCCAGGGTAAAAGCAGTAATGAGAAGATTCAACACAGACGGCGGAGGAAAAGAAGTACTCAATTTCCCTGAACTTAATGTTGATGTCAACTCGTACAATGTGGTTTACAAAGGACAGGATGTTAAGATGCCACCGAAGGAGTTTGAACTTCTTTACCATCTCGCATCCAACAAAAACAGGGTATTTACCAGAGAACAGCTCCTATGCGAAGTGTGGGGATATGATTATCCTGGAGATTCCAGAACGGTTGACGTACATATTAAGAGATTAAGAGAAAAACTTCATGGTGGACCTAACTGGCAGCTCGAAACCGTATGGGGAGTAGGATATAAATTTGAAGTCAAATAAGAGGGTGGACAGAATATGAAAAGCAGTTCATTAGTAACAAAGCTTGTTGCGGCCTTTACGCTGGTCGTAACTATTGGTTATCTATTGATCGCTATTGTTCTTTCTATCTGGTTTCAGAATTATTTTTTGGATAAGAACAGACAGGATCTGGAGGAAACAACGGCAGTTGCTTCCTCCAGTATTCCTCGTTTTTTAAACAAGGAAATAGATGAACTGGAGCTTGAAAGAAGCTTATCGTCAGTAAAAGGGATAGAAAAGGGTGATATCTTACTTGTTGATGCATCAGGCTATATCTTTTTCGTCACCAATGATGACTATGAAGGGCTGATGTATACAAAGTTTAACTTTCAAAATCAGGAACTGCTTGCTACAGACAATTCTATTGAGATTAATGGTGACCTTAATCCTGTGACGAAGAAAGAAACCTCTCTCTTCATTAAACCCGTAACCTCTGGATTTACATATTTAGGGTCTATTGTTGTCTATACACCAATGGAGAAGATAAGAGGACCGCTAAATGATATCAATTTGAGGATTTGGTCGTTTACTTTAATCGCCATCATTGCATCAATTGCATCCATTTATTATGTGGCACAACGAATGCTTTTTAAGCCACTTACTGAGCTTAATTCCATAGCGAGAAAGATCTCAAAGGGTGAAGTAACCCAAAGGGTTCTGGTGACCTCAAATGATGAAATCGGACAGCTTTCTGAATCCTTCAACATTATGGCAGAATCCCTGGAACTTACGGATAAGAACAGAAGAGATTTTCTATCTAATATTTCGCATGAACTTAGATCCCCGATAACTTCGATAAAAGGATTTATCGCAGGAATCCTGGATGGCATTATTCCAATGGACAAGGAAAAGTACTATTTGAGAATCGTCTATGATGAAATTCAAAGGCTGACAAGACTTGTTAATGATCTTCTAGACCTATCTGCAATGGAATCCGGAAAATTTTCCTTCAGGTTAACAGAGATGGACATTAATGAAATCATCAAGGTCTGCATCACAAGATTTGAAACGAAGATTAATGATAAGGCGTTAAAGGTAAATGTCACCTTAGAAGGCGACCATCTTTACATCGCCGGGGACAGAGACCGACTGATTCAGGTTTTTACAAACCTCATGGACAATGCCATAAAACATTGTCCGGATAACGGCCATATCGATGTACATACCAGAATCAAAGGAAGAAAAGTTTATGTCAGTGTCTATAATGATGGGAATAAAATATCTGATGAAGACATTAAATATATTTGGGACAGATTCTATAAATCTGATAAATCAAGGACTAATAAAGTATCAACTGGGCTCGGGCTCCCAATCGCCAGAAATATCATCACACAGTTTGGAGAAGATATCTGGGTAGAAAACAAGGGACAAGGCGTCATGTTTGTCTTTACGCTGAGTATGACCTAGGAGAAAAAAATGGAAGATAACAATAAGTACGATAGAAATAACAATAAATCAGATTCAACAGAACATGGCGAAGAGCAGTACGGTGAGATTCGCTACAGACTGGATAGGCGATCTAGATTTAGAAATGGAATCATACAATATTCCTTTATGATCATTATTATCCTTTTAATTTCAGTGGTGACTTCAATGATTGTGTCCAAAAGAATGTATGAGGATAGCATAACCGTAGATACGAATAATAATTTTTCGCAAATCTTGCAAAAGAATCTGGAAAACTTTGAAAGAGATTTCTATGATCGAAAAATGCTTAGAGAAATCTATTTAGAGACTACAAGTTCCATCGTCGGTGTTTCGAATAACAAGGAAGCGTTTTTTTCCAATTCCTATGATAATGTCTATTCAGGCGTGGTCATGAATACAGAAGGCTATATCCTTGTCCCCTTTGACGTCGTGAAGGATGAAACGGCAAAAGTTTATATCAGGACGGCACTGGATATTGACAACGTCTATGAGGCACAAATCATTGGAAAAGATTTATCCACCGCCACAGCAATAATAAGAGTGCAGGATGTTTCACTTAAGCCACCGAAGTTTGGAGATTCGAATACCGTTAAAGTCGTACAAAGTGTAGCGGCCATTGGAAATCCATTCGGAGATCGGAATACCGGAACCATAACGTTTGGTGTAATTTCCACCGTCAACAAAGTGATCAATACCGTCACAGAAGATAATCGTGAAATCAAGATTTTTGTTCTGGAAACGGATGCTGTAGTCAATAAAGGAACCAATGGCGGTGTGCTTGTCAACATGAATGGCGAAGTGGTTGGAATCAATAGCTTCAGCTTGACTCAGGCCTTTAATGGTGGCTTTGGTGCTGTAATTACAGCCAATGAGGCAAGAAGTATCGTACGTTCGATCATCAACACTGGTGAAGTGCTTGTTCCGTATCTGGGCATTGTCGATGGAGAAATCGTCAATGACGAAACGATTGGTGGAAAAGGATACTATATAAGCCGAATCACCCCGGAAAGTACTGTGGACAGGGCTGGATTAAGACCTACCGATATCCTCATCAGTATCGACGGTGTGGCTGTTGAAACAGAAACAACGCTGGATGACTATATCAAAACAAAGAAGGTTGGGGATATTGTCAAAATCAGGTATCAAAGATCAAAAATGATTCTTGAATTAGATGCCACCCTTTATGGAACGACCATTGACTAAGTAAAGCTAAAGATTCAATAGAATTAGAATTTTAAAAAGGGACTTTCAGAAGTCTCTTTTTTCCTTTATCATATAGGTTGAAATGAATGAGATGAGGTGGTCATATGTACCTTATTGTTGGTCTTGGAAATCCAGGACCGGATTATGCCAGTACAAGGCATAATGTGGGATTTATGGTTGTAGATAAGATTGCAGAAGAAATGAATGTCAAAATAGATAAAAATAAATTTAAGGGATTAATCGCTGAAGGAAGAATAGGAACAGAAAAAATTCTACTCCTTAAGCCCATGACTTTTATGAATCTTTCCGGAGAAAGTATTGTGGAAGCAGCTAATTTCTATAAGATTTCGGTTGAAGAGATCATTGTCATATTTGATGATGTGAGCCTTGATATCGGTAAGATAAGAATCCGGAAAAAAGGCAGTGCTGGAGGCCACAACGGAATTAAGTCCACCATTTCCGCCTTGGGTTCCGATAATTTTCCCAGGGTAAAGATCGGAATTGGTGCGGCTAAACACGATCTGGTAAAGCATGTGCTTGGGAAATTCTCACCTGAAGAGAAGAGCGTTCTCGACCAAGCTGTTACTGCTGCGAAGGAATCCGTCTTCACGATCGTCAAAGAAAGCGTCGACAGTGCCATCAGCGAATATAATGGGTTTAAGGTTGAGTAGGGGGATAAGATGAGGTTCAAGGGGATATTTCAAGAAATATACAAAGATTCCAATTTCATTGAATTAGAAAGTGGAATTAAAAATCAAAAGTATCCCATAGGGATTTATGGGGTATCAGAATCGGCGAGGGCTTTTCTTATTTCTGCGATGTATCAGAAAGGAAAGGAAAGTCTATTTGTTTTTGCCTCAAAAGATATGGATGCAAAGAATCTCTATGAGGATCTCCTCTTATATGAGAATGAAGTCTATTATTTTCCAACAAGGGATGTAGTCTTCTATAACATTGATGCCGTTTCGGGCGATCTTCGCTGGGAGAGGCTAAGAGTCATCAAAGAACTGATGAATGACAAGAAAAAAATCATTGTCACGACAATTGATGCCTTGACCGCAATGTATTCACCACTTGAGTATTATAAGGAATACTATTTTACGATTCATAAGGGGATGGAGCTGGATCTTAAGACATTATCGAAGAAACTCGTCAGTTCCGGTTATGTCCGTACAGAACTTGTCGAAGGAAAAGGAGAGTTTGCCTTAAGAGGCGGGCTACTTGATGTATATCCTCCAGATGGCTCACTTCCTTATCGGATTGAGCTTTTCGGTGATGAAGTGGATTCTCTTCGAACATTTAATCCGGAAACGCAAAGAAGCATAGAGCAAGTCGACAGCTTTGAAATCTTTCCGGCAAAGGAAATGGTCCTCAGCCAGGACGTGATGGATAAGGGCGCGGTAAAAATCCGTGAAGAACTGGATTCGATCATCAGGAGCAAAGACAAGAAAAAGGGATATCAGAAAGAATCCCTTGAAAAACTCAAGGGAAATGTGGCTTCCAATTTGGAATATCTGAGTCAAGGTCTGTTCTTTGAAACCATTGATGCTTATTTGCCGTTTTTCTTTGAGAAAGCTTCGACATTCTTCGATTTTATCGGGAATGGGAAAATTATTGTTGATGATTCGAACAATTCTTTAGGAAAGCTCGAGTCTACCTATCTTGAGTTCAACGAAGATTATGAAGCCTTCCTTGGAAGAGGGGAGATCCTTCCATCCCAAGGTAAACTCCTGATTGGAAAAGAAGATCTCATTGAAACGCTTAAGGAAAAGAAGGTTCTTACATTTAATCAGTTTCAAAGGACTGAACGTTTCCTTCCCCCTAGAAAACTAATTAATTTCAATCAGATTACCATCTATAACTATCAGGGACAGCTGGATATGCTTATCGACGACATCAGGGATCGAAAAAAACGCGGTTATAAGGTCATCATTTTAGCCGGTTCAAGGCCACGTGGCGAAAGACTTGTAAATATCTTGAGAGACAAGGAAATCGAAAGCGTCTATAAGGATAATTTAAGTGAACTGGACTACTCTAGTGTAGTCATAACATTTGGTAATCAGCTTCGTGGATTTGAATTCCCGGATATCAAGCTTGTCCTCATCTCTGACAAAGAAGTTTTTGGAGAAGCCAAAAGGAAACAAAAGAAAGTAAACAAGGGTAAGGGACTATCAAAGGTCAAATCTTTTACAGAGCTGAAGCAGGGCGATTATGTCGTTCATGTCAATCATGGTATTGGTGTATTTTTAGGGATCAAGAAGATGGAAAACAATGGACTCATCAGAGATTACATTGAAATCCTCTATGATAAAAATGATAAGCTCTTTATTCCGGTTGAACAGCTTGATATGATTCAACGTTACATCGGAACGGAAGGGAAAGCCCCGAAAATCAACAAACTTGGTGGACAGGAATGGAGCAAAGCCAAAGCCAAAGTAAAGCATTCTGTTGATGAGATTGCTGAAGATCTCGTAAAACTCTATGCCGAAAGAGAAAAAGTAAGAGGTTATCAATTTTCAGCAGACACAGAATGGCAAAAGCAGTTTGAGGATGAATTTCCCTATGACGAAACAGATGACCAGCTTAAATCGACTGAAGAAATCAAGGAAGACATGGAAAAAGACAAGGTTATGGACAGACTGCTTTGTGGCGATGTAGGTTACGGAAAAACAGAAGTTGCCATGAGGGCTGCATTTAAAGCAGTCATGGATTCGAAGCAGGTAGCTGTCTTGGTGCCGACAACCATCCTTGCTGAACAGCACTATAATACGTTTAGAAACAGATTCAATGGTTTTCCAATCAAAATTGATATGGTGTCAAGATTCAGAGGCCCTAAGGAACAGAAAGAGACCATTCAGAGGCTAAAAGAAGGAAATGTCGATATCCTGATCGGAACACATCGAATCATTTCCAAAGAAATCAAATTCAAGGATTTAGGACTTGTTGTTGTCGACGAGGAGCAAAGGTTTGGTGTAGCGCATAAAGAGAAACTAAAAGAGGTCAAGAAGAATGTTGACGTGCTTACCCTCTCAGCTACTCCGATTCCGAGGACACTTCATATGTCTCTCTCTGGAATCCGAGATATTTCTGTCATTGAAACTCCTCCGGAAGAAAGATACCCGATCCAGACTTATGTGGTCGAGTTCAACGACCAGTTAGTTCGGGACGCCATCTTAAGGGAGAAAGCCAGAGGTGGACAGGTATACTTTGTGCATAACCGAGTGGACGATATCCATGTCATGGCCAGCTATCTTTCCAAACTTATTCCTGAAGTTTCTGTTGATGTTGCCCATGGGCAGATGAATGAAAGAGAACTGGAGAACGCCATGAAGAACTTCATGGATAACCTGACGGATGTTCTTGTCTGTACAACAATTATCGAAACGGGAATGGATATCCAAAACGTCAATACGATCATTGTTGATAATGCTGACAAACTTGGTCTCTCCCAGCTCTATCAGCTGAGAGGAAGGGTAGGCAGGACAAACCGGATTGCTTATGCCTACCTCACTTACAAGAAAGACAAAGTACTTACTGAAATTGCAGAAAAAAGGCTCAGAGCATTAAAGGACTTCACTGAACTTGGCTCGGGATTCAAAATTGCGATGAGGGACCTGGAAATCAGGGGAGCGGGCAATCTGATGGGCAAAGCCCAGCATGGACAAATGTCTGTTGTCGGCTACGACCTTTATGTGAAGATGCTTGATAATGCCATCAGAGTGGTTAAGGGCGAGATTGAAGAGGAAGAACTCAATACGAGCATCGACATGAAAATTGATGCCTATATTCCATCAACTTATATTGAAGACGAGACCCACAAAATCGAAGTGTATAAGAGAATTGCCGCAATGGAAACCGAAGAGGATTACGAAGAGATCAAGGAAGAGCTTCTTGACAGGTATAGTGATATCCCTGATTCACTTTATAACCTTATTGATATCGCAAGACTCAAGTTCTATGCGAACAGAGCAGGAATCCTTGAAATCAAGGATCGTGGCAACACGATTCTGATGACCTTCGCCTCATCGGATAAACTCACCCCAGATAAGATTGATATTCTCATAAAAAAATACAGCAAAAAGATAGAATTCCAAAGGGATTTTCCAGGTATAATCTATAAAATTATGGAAAAAGACAGAATCATTCTTCTGGAAAATCTGACGAAACTCATGAAACAACTAACCGCTTCAACTGAAGTTGCAAAAGAGCTGTAAAGAATATATAATTATTGAATGTGTCAACCAATTGTAACAATCACCATCTATAATAAATAACTGTACATAATTGATTATTAAAGCGAGGTAAAAAACTTGATTAGTTTAAAGAAAAAGATTTTAACGGTACTAACAGTTTCACTACTGTCTGTGTCCTTAGCAGGATGCGGCTTGGTTGAAAAAACACAGGAAGCGATCGACGCAACTGTGCTTGCAAAGGTAGGAGACGAAACCATTACACAAAAAGATGTAGACCAAGAAGCAACATCCTATATTGATACACTGAAAGTACAATATGGTGAGGATGTTACAACCACCGAAGAAGGCAAAAAAGTGGTTACTCAGCTTAAGGTGGATATTCTGAATGGTTTGGTCGAGATGAAGGTCATGGACCTCAAAATCAAGGAATCAGGCATGGATACTAAAACTGACGAAATCACAAAGGCAATCACAGAAAGAATTGATTCTGTAAAATCCGCATATGATGATGACGCAGCATATGAAGCAGCGCTCACAAGTGCAGGATTTACTGCAGAGACATACGAAGAATTCGTGACCAAAGATATCATCAGAAGTGTTTACTATGAAGATCTGACAAAAGATGTTGCGGTAAGCGATGAAGAAATCAATACCTATTATGAAGAGAACAAAGCGACTTATGTAACCAAGGCAGGCGCTAAAATCTATCATATCTATTTCGGAACAGACGATGCAGCCAAGGTACAAGCTGAAGAAGCGCTAAAGAAGATCAAGGTTGCTGGAGAAGATTTTGCTGAAGTTGCAAAAACTTATGGTAAAGATGCGTCAGCTGCTGAAGGCGGACTACTTGGATATTACGCATATGATACCACCGAACTATATGCAGATTTCATGGCTCCGGTAAAGACACTTAAAGAAGGCGAAATTTCTGATGTCGTTCAATCGACAGCAGGATACCATATCATCAAAGTTACGGATGTTAAGGCTGAAGATGTTCAACAGCCAGTTGAAGAGGTCAAAGAAACCATTAGTGCAACTCTTCTTGCTACAAAGAAAGAAGATAAGTACAATACCGATATGGAAACCTGGAAGAAAGATTTTGATGTAAAGATCTACGAATCAAGAATCCAGTAAGAGAATACAGATCATAAAGGCTTCTGAGTAAAATCAGAGGCCTTTTTAAATTTCGTAGGGGCGATAGGGATCGTGTGCTATAATTTATGCTATAAATGATTTGAAGGAATGTGAGTGCTTACAATGGCTTTCACATCGCTTCTCGCGAATGAGGTGTTAATATGATACATATTGTTGGACTTGGCCCTGGAAACCCTAAGGCTTTGACTATGGGTGTTCTAGAGGTGATTAAAAGCTTTCCGCTCTATTTGAGAACAAAAGAGCATCCCACAGTTGATTATCTTGAGAAAGAGAACATCGCCTTTAAGAGTTTTGATTACCTTTATGATAAGGCAGATAAATTTGAAGAGGTCTATGATCGTATAACCGAAGAGGTTGTAAAGCTTGGAAAAACAGCTGAAATAGTGTATGCAGTACCTGGGCACCCTATGGTTGCTGAAAAATCAGTGCTTTTAATTATTGATTCCTGCAAGGAAAACGAAATTCCCTACAAGGTTTATCCTGCAGTCAGTTTCGTCGATACGATCTTTGAAGTGCTGGAAATCGATCCGATCAGCGGACTTAGAATTGTTGATGCCTTGGATATTGAAGAGGAGAGTCCGGATTTTTCAAAAGGGACGGTTATTACGCAAGTGTTTTCTCCCTATGTGGCTGGACGTGTAAAACTTGCCTTATCTTCTTACCTCAATGATGAGGAAGAAATTGTTTATATCAGGGCAGCTGGAACGGATGAAGAGGTTGTTAAGACAATCCCCTTATATGAGCTTGATTGGCAAAAGGATATTGACCACCTGACATCTGTTTATATTCCGCCAAAGAAAGAAGCCTATGATTTTTACGGCTTCCAGCGGATTGTACGGCGTCTGAGGGATAAGGACGAAGGTTGTCCATGGGATAAGGAACAGACGCATGAGTCGCTTAAGCGGTATCTTATCGAGGAATCCTACGAGGCACTTGAAGCTATCGACCAAAAAGATGGCGATCTTCTTTCTGAAGAATTGGGTGATGTTATGCTCCAGATTCTGCTTCATAGCGTTATAGCGGAGGAAGAAGGAGATTTCAACATCCATGAGGTCATTAGAAAAGTCTCTGAAAAGATGATTTACAGGCATCCTCATGTATTTAACAAGGAAAAGGATATGACATCAGATGAAGTCCTTGTACAATGGGATGAACTGAAAAAGAAAGAAAAGAATGAAGAAAAACTTACGGATTCCCTGAAGGGAATATCAAAATTCTATCCAAGCCTACTGAGAGCTGAAAAATTACAGAAGAAAGCTAAAAAGTATGGCTTTGACTGGGATGACATTTCTTATGTGTTTACGAAAGTATTAGAAGAAGTTGAGGAGATCAAGGAAGCATTGGCTGCCGGAGATCAGATACAGGCGGAAAAGGAACTTGGTGACCTCTTGTTCTCGGTTGTAAATCTTTCAAGATTCCTCAAGGCGGATCCTGAACTGTCTCTCAACGACACATCAGATAGATTCATCAGCCGATTAAGTAAAATGGAAGCTCTTTTAGAGGCTGAAAAGCTTAGATTTACTGACCTTTCGCTCGATGAACTCGATAAATATTGGGAAATAGCTAAAAAAACAGAAAAAAAGTAAAAAGATTCCTTTAAAATAAAGGGTTTGAGGGCTTTTTGTAGAATAATAACAGTAGATTCCATTATTAATCAATAACAAGGAGGAATTTATTGTGAACAAAGCTGAATTAATCGCTGCATTAGCTGAATCAACAGGAGCAACCAAGAAAGACTCTGAGGTTTTTCTGAAATCATTCCTGGAAACTGTCGTAGGTTCTCTGGAAAAGGGTGACAAGGTTCAATTAGTTGGATTTGGTACCTTCGAAGTAAGAGACAGAAAAGAAAGAGTTGGCAGAAACCCTAGAACTAAGGAAGAAATCAAGATACCTGCATCAAAGGTTCCTGTTTTCAAGCCTGGTAAAGATTTCAAGACAAGAATCAATGTAGTTCCAGCTCCTAAGAAAAAGGCTGCAGCTAAGAAGAAAAAATAACAAAACTGACCTATAGCAGGTCTGAACATTAGAAACACACGGAAAACTTCGGTTTATCCGTGTGTTTTTCTCATGGGCTAAATTTGTGTGTTGCAAATCCTCAATTCACAAAGTTTTACTTCACAATCCGATTCAGTAAATATATAATGTACTCATAATGAAAATAGACCCAGTGGATTCATTATCAAAATTGAGGTGAATTATTTGAGACTAGACAAGTATCTTAAAGTATCCAGGATCATCAAGAGAAGAACCGTGGCTAAAGAGGCTTGCGACGGAAAGAGAGTGTCCATCAATAACAAGGTGGCTAAAGCGGGAACTGAAGTTAAAGAGGGAGATATCATTGAAATTTCATTCAAGGATAAATCCATCAAAGCGAAAATTCTCAGAATCAGCGAACATGTGAAAAAAGATGAAGCTGCTGCAATGTACGAAATTCTCGAAGGTGAAGAAGATACTGACGACGAAGAATAGCAGGTACAAGCGATAGGGGATTTGGGAGGAATGCAATGAAATTTGGGAAAGTCTTTAAAAGAATATTTCTGGTTTTGTTCATTGGAGCGATTTCCTTTACGGTGTATAATCAGGAAGTCCTGATGAGCAATATTCGAAATAATATTTCTTTACAGCAAGAAGAATTAAGCAAAGTTCAGGCTGAAAATGAAAAACTAACAAATCTTGTGGACAGTACGAATTCTGAAGACTATACTATAAGAAATGCGAGAACGAGACTTGGGCTTTTAAGACCGGGTGAAATTCCTGTCATTGATTCTTCAGGCAACTGATTACGGTTATTAAAAATAACATAAACATTTTTAAATTTTAAGGAGGATTCTTATTAACATGACCTTAGAGGTAGGAAACATTTTAGAAGGAACTGTTGTAAACATTACTAACTTTGGAGCTTTCATAGATTTGAACGGAAAGACGGGCTTAGTCCATATTTCTGAAGTAGCTGACACTTATGTGAAAGACATAAAAGAGTACATTAAAGAGGGCGACAAGGTAAAGGTCAAGATATTAGGAATTGATGATAATGGTAAGATCAGTCTTTCTATTAAACAAGCAGTCACCTTAAATCAGAAAAAGACAATTAGGCCTGCGGATATCGAATGGAGCTCATCAGACAAGAAAAAGCCAAGTTCGAATAGCTTCGAAGACATCATGTCAAAGTTCATGAAAGAAAGCGAAGAAGTCATGTCCGATTATAAAAAGAAACAAGAAGTCAGAACAAAAAGCAGAAAAAGCTAATTTAACGCGTAATATGCTTGATCAATAATACCTGGGTTTCCAGGTATTATTTTATTTTAAAGAATAGTGTTGACAGACTTTGGATGTTCATATATAATTAATTTTGTCGCTGAAATGAAGCGATAGCAAATATGGCGGAATAGCTCAGTTGGCTAGAGCATTCGGTTCATACCCGAAGGGTCGTAGGTTCAAGTCCTATTTCCGCTACCATATTGCTGGAGTGGCGAAACTGGCAGACGCACAGGACTTAAAATCCTGCGGTGGTTAAACACCGTACCGGTTCGATTCCGGTCTTCAGCACCAATCATATCGCGGGGTGGAGCAGTTGGTAGCTCGTCGGGCTCATAACCCGAAGGTCGTAGGTTCAAGTCCTGCCCCCGCTACCATTTTGAAAAAAACAGTCTAACGTTTGTTAGGCTGTTTTTTCATGCGTTTTTTTAAATCCGAATTCTTACAAAGTTCTACAAAATTATTCTTCAATCGTATAATCTTTAGAAAGTCATTATTGCTAATATCTTAACAACACACTCGTTTGCATCAAAAATTCATAATGCCCGGGATTCCATGTCATATACATTATTCCACGATGTATAGACATTAGGTGATGTTCTGCAAAAGACCGGAAAAGGAAGATTAGCTTGGTTGCTAGTCATTTAAATCATTTCGGTCCACATGACTGCGTTGATACAGGCGTGAAACGGCATCATTTTCCTTTTCTATCCAGAAATTAAATTCATAAATATATAACAAATTCATCATTAATTTGATATCACATCAGCATTGACATTAAAAGTGAAAAGGTTTACTTTTGTACTATGTTGGAGGTTGTTCGTTTTTTGCAGATGAATTATTGTAAAAATGCTTGCTTTTGCGATTAATGAACCTAGTAAAACTTTACTGTCATTTTTTAAGATGATGTGAGTTCAGTTGCGAGATATTAGACTGCGTATGCCGGATTTGGCGCTAGAAATGGGAGGTTGCATAAAGACAGAAGTGGAATTGAAATCGAAACCAACCATTTAGATTGGCAACTCAGGACGAGTTGTATCACAAGGAAGATATCATATTTTGGATTAATTATATTTTGTTATTGTTGTTGTTTTTGTATATAGTTTTATACTATTAGGAGGTTAATATGGACAATAAATTATCTAAAGACGCCTACGGTGGTGTCAAAGGAAAAGAATACGTTCCTTATGTCACATCAGGTGATAAGCTGGGTGGAAACACAGTGGTTATGATCGCGGGTATTATCCTTGCAATCTTATTTGCAGCTTCCACAGCGTACTCGGGAATGAAATCCGGTCTGACCGTTGCGGCTGGTATCCCAGGTTCTATTATTGGATCAGGAATCATCGCTGCCTTCGCCAAAAAGAAGGGTATCCTAGGCAAGAATTTGCTGCAAGGCATGTCGGCCGGCGGAGAAACTGTCGCATCTGGATTGATTTTCGTTCTACCTGCAGTTCTACTCATTGGGGCAAAGATCAGCTTTGTTGAAGGACTTGCAGTAGGTGTAGCAGGCGTACTGTTTGGTATCGGAATTTCAACATTGGTGCACGACTATCTCCTTGTTGAAGAACATGGTCGACTGATGTATCCGGAATCTTTGGCTATCTCGGAGACTTTGGTTGCTTCTGAAGGTGTCGGTGATTCGCTTAAGTTTATGGGTGTCGGATTTGCAATCGGTGGGGTAATCACCCTGTTCACCGGTGCATTTCTCAATAAAGTCAATAATGTCATTTCCTATGTTAACGAAAGTTTCTACAAATGGAGAATGGAAGTAGAAGTTAGTCCTATGCTCTTAGGTATCGGGTTCATCGTTGGAACGGAGGTTTCACTGATGATGTTTGCTGGATCTATTTTAGCTAATTTCGCAATCCTCCCGCTTATCGGGTATTTTTCCTCTTTTGCAGCAGACAGTGCAATGGTTTGGAATAACCCGGATGTGGCTATCAATACTATGAAAGTCGGCAATATCGCAGGCAGCTACTTGAGATACATCGGAGCTGGCATTATGCTCTCAGGTGGACTTATTGGAGCCGCAAAGCTCATTCCGACCATCATCACTTCCGTCAAGAAGACACTAGGCGCGAAAGCAGCCGTTAAAGGAACAGAAGAAGGATCTGGTATGAGTAGAATTATTCTACTAGCTGGTATTCTTATCTCATTTGTATCGGGGTTCATTATTTCAGGAGGAAACATTCTCATGGCCCTTCTGACAACTGTACTTGCTCTTGTCTTGGCCATGCTGTTCGTTATCGTTTCAGGTCGATTGACTGGAACAGTTGGAACATCGAACCTTCCAGTATCGGGCATGACCATAGCATCACTTGTTCTGGTCACACTGCTCTTCGTGGGCTTAGGATGGACCACACCTGCTAACAATAAATCCCTGCTGCTTTTTGGAGCATTCATTGTAACCGCCATCGCTATGGCCGGAGGATATACTCAGTCCCAAAAGGTTAGCATGATTCTAGGTGGAAGCCGAAATGAAATGTCAAAGTACCTGACCATTGCCTCGCTTGTTGGTGTCGTCACTGTTGTGGGAACCATCATGCTGCTGGCAGATCAACTTGTCCTAACCGGTAATGAAGTTCAGTTCGCCCTGCCACAGGCAAACCTGATGGCAACTCTTACTGAAGGTATTATTTCCGGACGTCTTCCTTGGGGTATGATCATTACTGGTGTCGTCATGGGGGTCTTCTTTTACCTGTTGAAGCTTCCTGTAATGACTGTTGCCATTGGATTCTACCTTCCAATATCTACCACTTCTATTATTCTCATCGGAGCATTGGTTCGTAAGATCGTTGATATGACTGGAAAGTCAAAGGCTGATAGAGAGGCGAAGTTAGGCAATGGTATCAGCTTATCTGCTGGACTAGTCGCAGGAAGCTCGATCATAGGCCTGGTGGGCATCATCCTTCAAGTGACCGGAGTAATTAAACCTTCGGAAATTATCGGATTTGCTGCGACCAACTCTATGGCTTGGATTATTTTGGCCATCCTTATTATCTTGGTTATTGCTGTTCTGCAACGGGCGGGCATAAAAAATGCTAAGAAAGAATAATCAGACCCTTGAAAAGGGATTGGGAGATCCCATCAAAGCAGTATTCAAACTTGGGGAACGCATCAAGCTGACGGAAGATGAATCAGGAATTGCAACGCTTTGGCAGCCCCAGGACCATAAGATTCAGAGTCTTCTAAGACGCCTGAAATTCAAAATTCCGGCGCATACGAAGCTGACCCTGGATGAATATGGAAGCTTTGTGATCAAGCAAATGGATGGAATAGCCACGGTTGAAACCATTGGTATTCGCTTGACAGAAAAATTTGGTTCCAGTGTGGAGCCGCTCTATGAGCGGCTCATTCCTTACATTGAATATTTGGAAAAGAACCGTCATCTGATCGAGAAGGTTTCCCAAAGTCAAAGTTAAGCCCTAAGTTTTTCAATCGCTGAACAATTTGTTTTTACAACAGTGTTTAAAGTAAGAAAAGAGGACGATAAAATGGAAGAATTAAAAAATTCTATATGCGCAGAAGTTTTTCAATATTTCAAGGAAATGAACAAGATTCCTAGGGGGTCAGGAAATGAGAAGGCTCTCAGTGATTGGCTTGTAGGATTCGCCAAGGAGCATTCCTTGGATGTCATCCAGGATAAAGCGATGAATATCATTATCCGCAAACCTGGTAGTGCAGGCTATGAAAATGCTCCTCCTATAATTTTGCAAGGACATATGGACATGGTCTGTGAAAAAGAAGAAGACAAAGAGCATGACTTTTTGAAAGATCCCATCGATTTTATCGTGGAAGGGGATAAGATTCATGCTGATCGGACCACGCTTGGTGCCGATAACGGCATTGCTGTCAGTTATGGACTGGCAATCCTTGCTTCTCATGAGATTGCCCATCCGCCCATTGAATTGCTTGTTACCGTTTCCGAAGAAACCGGGATGGACGGGGCTTTTGCAATAGATGCCAGCCAGCTTTCAGGTCGCCGACTCATTAACATAGACGCGGAGGAAGAAGGGAAACTTCTCGTAAGCTGCGCCGGAGGGATTGGTGCAACCCTTAAACTTCCTGTTGAATGGGAAGATGCTCCCGAAGGTTTTCAGATTGTTAATCTCGTTGTAGATGGACTTCAGGGTGGACACTCTGGGGTAGAAATTAACAAGCAAAGGGGAAGTGCAAGTAAAATCATGGGTCGCCTGCTTCTCGATTTAGAACGAGTCATGAACCTCCGAGTATATGCGATCAATGGTGGGACCAAGCATAATGCCATTCCAAGAAAAGCGGTTGCAGGACTTCTGGTGAATGGGGAGGAAGAGAGTCTGCTTAAAGAGAAGTTGACGGCTTGGAATCTCATTCTACAAAATGAACTGCAGGGTGTAGATGATGGTGTACAGCTAACTCTCAAGAAGAACGTCGATACCGTGAAGAAAGTATTCTCCCGAAAAACCACTCATGGCGTTATTCAGATCCTGAACCTTATCCCAGCCGGTGTTATCAACATGAGCATGGCTATACCTGGTCTCGTACAAACCTCCAATAATCTGGGTGTTGTTTTGACCTTAGAAGATATGGTGACTTTTGAAAATACCATCCGTAGCTCTGTACGTTCCAACAGGACGACTGTAGCTGATGAAATGGGAATTATTGCTGAAGTGACTGGGGCGAAAGTTGATTATGCTTCTGAATATCCAGAATGGCAGTACAATCCTTCATCCAAATTGCGTGAAGTCTTTGTCGATGCCTATAACGAACTGTATGGGAAAAAGCCTGAGATTACGGCCATCCATGCAGGACTTGAGTGCGGACTCTTCAGCGAAAAGTTTGATGGGAAAATCGACTTGATTTCCTTCGGACCGAACTTGTATGATGTGCACACTCCTAAAGAGTATCTCAGTATTTCCTCTGTGGAACGAACCTGGACCTATCTCCTAAAAGTACTGGAAAAACTCAATCAATAGGAGAGTGGGAGTTCCTTTTATTCTGTTTCTGACATATACAATAGGGCTGCTCTTGGAGCAGCCTTTTTGATTTTAGACCTTGGATCGCTCCTAAAGAACGGTAAATAAGTAATTTCCTGCATGAATAATGTTAATTCTAGTCCTCAGTTTTTAGGGATGAATGCGGCTAGTGCAATTAAGCCTTGAGTGGCAGCAATAAGGCGAAGTTTAAACAAACCTTGACAGATGGCCGATGTTCGTATATAATAAGTTTTGTTGCTAAGGCATGGTTAATGAATCTAAGGTTCAATTCCAGTCATTGGCATAAGGATATCGCGGGGTGGAGCAGTTGGTAGCTCGTCGGGCTCATAACCCGAAGGTCGTAGGTTCAAGTCCTGCCCCCGCTACCATTTAAAAAAGCAGTTTAACGAAAGTTAAGCTGCTTTTTTCTTGTCTGCAATTAAATGAGATTTTCAGGTCAAGCCTAGACTGACAAGTTAACGAAATCCTAAAACTTGATTATAGGGGAACCTTCACTTACATCGTTTTTGTAAGATCACGATTTGTGTAAAATGTAGTTTGGCGTAGGTGAAAATAATATATTTTTTTGAGTTTTAAAGATTTCAAAAATATGTTAGTATCATCTAAACGTGTAAGTAACATATCAAGGTGGCAAAAAACTGTTAAAACTGATCAAAGCATTTGAAATTAATGGCTAAAAATTGATGATTCGACAAAATTGTTTAGAAATTTGGACAAGTGTCGACAAAAGATAATTGCACATCAATCATGCAAACTTCAAGCGCCTCAAACTGTTAAACGTTTTTATTTGTTAACAGAAAACTTTATTTGTTATCATAATTTAAATATTATTTACAAATCTACTTTATAAAATAGATATTGAATGTTATAATTTATAAAAGATAACTTAAAAAATACTGAATTAATTAAGATAAGTTTGTATTTCCCTTTTTTTTAAGGAAATTGTAAACATAGTTTCCTAATTCGTATATTGTCTGTGAGATATTTGATATCACCACGGATAAATAGGTTGTTTTTTTTATACCCTTTGTCATTATTTAATTTGCTATTTCTCAAAATAATAAAAAGAATAATATTTCAAGGAGGAAAACTATGAAAAAACTATTGGGACTATTACTCACACTGTCCATCGTTGTTTCAGTCGCAGCAGGATGTACTGCAAAGGCACCAGCTGAGACTCCATCTGAGACACCAGGCGGAACAACGACAGGTACAGAAACACCATTGGTTGTAGGCTATGCAGCCTTTAGCCAGAAATTCAGCCCATTCTTTGCAACCACGGCTTATGACATGGATGCACAAGCACTTACTCAGGTATCTCTTCTGACTACGGACAGAACTGGTGGTATCATCTACAATGCAATTAAAGGAGAAACTGTTGCTTATGAAGGTAAAGATTACCTTTATACAGGACCTGCGGATGTTAGCGTAAAGTATGATGAAGCAGCTGATATTACTACTTATAACCTGAAAATCAGAGATGATGTCAAGTTTAGTGATGGTAAAGTTATGACTGCTGATGATATCATATTTACTTATTATGTATTGGCAGATCCTACTTACACAGGTTCTTCAACACTTTATTCCTATGATATCCTAGGAATGACAAACTATAGAGAAAACAACTCTATGGCTGAAGAACTGGCAGTAACGCCAGAAGAACTTGCTGCTGCACTCGAAAACCCAACAGATGAAGCTAAGGCTGCTATGACTGCATTAGTTACAGATACGCTTACAAGCGAATTAGAATGGGTTAAGGGATTGTACGGCGACGAAAATTACAAGACTTACACCGATGCAAATCCAGTTGCAAAAGATCTTTTTGCAGTTTTCTATTCAATAGATGAAAAATATGATTCAAAGACTGTTGCTGATGAAGCTCAGGTTCTTGCAGATGTCATCGCTCAGTACAGCACAGACTGGAAGACACTAGGAACAAACTATGGTGGTTCAGAAGACTACTTCAGACCAGATGTAGAAAGCCAAGTCAGTGCTATGGTTCTGAAAGAGAAACTTTCAAAATCAAACGGTACAGAAGTTCCTAACATTGAAGGAATCAAGAAGCTTAGCCAGACAGAAGTTGAAGTAAAGATCAATGGATTTGAAGCTCCTGCTGTTTACAGCATAGCTGGAATCCAAGTTGCTCCAATGCACTACTATGGTGATGCTACACTTTATGACTATGAAAACAACAAGTTTGGATTCACTAGAGGAGATCTTGCCATCGTAGAAGGTAAGACAGACAAGCCTATGGGCGCTGGACCTTACAAGTTCATCAAGTACGAAGACAAGATTGTTTATTATGAAGCTAACGAAAACTACTTCAAGGGCGCACCTGTTACCAAGTATCTTCAGTTGAAAGAAACCGTTGATGCTGAAATGATCGCTGGTGTAGGCACAGGCGTTATCGATATCGCTAACCCATCAGGTTCAAAACCAAAATTCGAAGAACTTAAAACATACAACTCAAATAAAGAAGTTGTTGGCGATAAGATTACATCAGTTTCCGTTGATAATCTAGGATATGGATATATCGGAATCAACGCTGTTAATGTTAATGTTGGCGGACAACCTGGTTCAGACGCAAGTAAGAACCTTAGAAAAGGATATGCTACAGTACTTGCAGTTTATCGTGATGTTGCTATAGACAGTTATTATGGTGATGCAGCAGACGTTATCAACTACCCAATTTCAAACACATCATGGGCAGCACCTCAGAAATCTGATCCAGATTATGCAGTTGCATTCTCAAAGGGTGTTGATGATAAAGATATCTACAAATCAGACATGGTTGCAGAAGACAGATATGCAGCAGCTATGAAAGCTGCCATCGAATATTTCAAGGCTGCAGGCTACACATTTGATGAAGCTTCAGGTAAGTTTACAGCAGCTCCTCAGGGTGCAAACCTTGAGTACGAAATAATCATTCCTGGAGACGGAAATGGTGACCATCCTGCATTTGCAATTCTTACCGATGCAAGCGCAGCACTAGCTAAAATAGGAATCGGCCTTAAGATCAATGACGTTTCAGATTCAAATATGCTTTGGGATTCCATAGATGCTAATACACATCAGATGTGGACTGCTGCATGGGGCGCAACAATCGACCCAGACATGTATCAGGTATACCATAGCTCAAACGGCATAGGTCTTGGTGGAACAGACAGCAACAACTACAATATTGCTGATGACACACTGGATGAACTAATCGTTGCAGCAAGAACCAGCGATGATCAGGCATTTAGAAAGTCAACCTATAAGAGTGCACTAGACGTAGTAATTGACTGGGCTGTAGAAATTCCTACATACCAGAGACAGAACCTCGTAATATTCAGTACTGAACGTGTTAAGTTAGATACAGTTACTCCTGATATTACAACATACTGGACATGGATGAATGACCTTGAAAAGATTGAGATGAACAAATAATTAATGGCCAATGTTTCTATGAGCCCACGTTAAGTGGGCTCATGTTATCTAAAAACACTTCTGTCTAACCTATGAAAATAGCTGATACGAAGTCTTAGAAAGGTCATACAAATGGGTATAAAGTAAAGAGGGGTATCTAATGCGAAAATATGTTTTAAAAAGAGTTACATTGTCAGTGGTACTTTTGTTTTTTGTATCGCTTATCATTTATATTATTATGAGAAGCATCCCTACATCCTATGTTGAAACCCAAGCGAGAATGCTTTCACAGCTTCCAGGATCAAAAAGCTATACAGAGTGGTTACAACAGTTAAATGCTAAATTTGGTATGGATTTAGGAATAGTTCCAGGATTTTTTAAGTGGCTAGGTAGTGCAGTACAAGGAGATTTTGGAGATTCATGGAATTTCCATAAACCTGTAACACAAGTTTTTGGTGAAGTGATTTGGGATTCCTTTATTTTGGGTTCAATCGCTTTTGTTTTACAAGTTATTGTTGCAATACCGCTTGGAATACTTGCTGCGAAGAAACAATACAGCAGATCAGACTACACCATAACCGTAGTTGCTCTTCTAGGTATTTCTCTTCCAACCTTTTTCTTTGCAACAGTCCTTAAATTAATCTTTTCAGTTTGGCTGGGGTGGTTTGACCTTTATGGTAAGGTCGGACGTTTCTATAATCAGCTTGACTCCATAGGAAAGTTTTTTGATATCGCAAGTCATTTTGTCTTGCCTATCATGACATTGACAATTATCGGGATTGGAAGTCTAATGAGATACACCCGTACCAATATGCTTGAAGTCATGAATTCTGATTTTATTCGGACTGCAAGAGCGAAAGGTCTTTCTGAAAAGAAGGTTGTGAATTACCATGCTTTCAGAAATACACTGATTCCTATTGTTACAATACTTGGAGGTTCGCTTCCTGGATTGTTTGCCGGCGCACTGATTACCGAGACTTTATTCCAGATTCCTGGTATCGGTTATACTGCTTATCAGGCCATGATAAGTGGAGATATTCCATTTACGATGTTCTATATGGTATTTATGGCCGTTTTGACACTTTTGGGCACACTGATAGCGGATGTTTTATACGCTGTTGTTGATCCACGTGTCAGAGTAAGCTAATGAAGATGGAGGTAAGTAATGCAAGGTAAGAATAGTAACCTAACAAACAATTTAGAAAACGAGAAATTCGACCCCTCAACTGAAGGCGCTCTAAGCGAGCATATCAGTGCATCCAATGAATTGGGCGATGAACAAAGAGTGAAGGTTCTGTCTCCGGGAATGCTTGTTATAAGAAGATTCCTAAGAAATAGACTAGCCATTATCGGCTTTGCTGTCATTGTGTTCATGTTTGCTTTTGCATTCATCGGGCCACTAATTTCTCCTTATGAAGAATCAGAAGTATTTAAGTACGTAGGTATAATGTCTAAAGAATATGCCAGTGTTACTGCAAATCAAGAATATAGAGCTACAGTAGCTGAAAATGTTGATTATAGTTCTGCTGCTCATTCAAAGTTTATTCTGGCTAGAAACAAAGGAGAAACAACTTTTGTTTCTGGAGATTATAATTACTTCATTTTCGAAGAAGGTGAAGACTTCTACAGAATCATGATGACCGATCCTATTGCTGATGTCACAAGCTTTAGAGGTGTTGTAACGATTCTGCCCCTTGATGGTGAAACGATCACAGACGCTGTCAAGGCAGCAACTTCAGCTGCAATTACAAGTGGAGACACAGAGTTTGAAGTTGAAGGATCAATTTTCAACGTCAAGAAGGTTGGAAGAGGCTTTGAACTTCGTAAAACAGTCAACGCAGCAGTTGAATCGAAATACATCCTGGATCCGGCAAAAGCCGAAACAGAAATAGGATTTGAATTTGAGTATGAAGCTGAAAAAGCGTTCAGAGCGGATGGGGTAAATAGTTTTACCGTTGGCGCTGACGAATTTGAAATCGAGAAGGATGAAAATTCCGGAATCATCTCCAAAGTAACTTCTGCAGGAAAAGAAGAGTATGCCATGATTTCAAACTTGGCCATACAGCCGATTTCGACAGATGTATTTCTGACATTGGACTTTAAGAAAGTTATGGAAGAAGCTATCTCTAATGGAGACACCTCATTTGATTTTCAAAATGAGGCTGGGGAAGATGTTACATACACCATCAACAGAACAAATAATGTTTATACCATTAAAGCAGATACAGAAACCCACTTGATTTCTATTCATGAGAAGCCATCAACCAAGCATTGGCTGGGAACAGACAAGCATGGCATGGATGTGCTCACAAGACTCATGTATGGCGGACAGATATCCTTAGTCATAGGGTTTATCGTTGTACTGCTTGAGACTTCACTAGGCGTCATTATGGGCGGCCTGGCAGGATATTTCGGAAAATGGATAGACATGGCCATCATGCGTCTTGTTGACATTTTTAACTGTATTCCTTTTATGCCTTTACTGATTATACTCGGTTCTGTAATGGATTCTATGGAAGTGGATCCGCAGAAACGTATCTATTTTCTGATGTTGGTTCTGGGAATCATGAGCTGGCCTGGTATTGCAAGAATGGTAAGAGGCCAGATACTCTCCCTTCGTGAACAGGAATTCATGCTTGCTGCTGAAGCAACAGGGCTATCCGTTCCAAGAAGAATATTTAAACATTTGGTTCCTAATGTTATTCCGCAGCTGATTGTTTTTGCAACCATGGGACTCGGCAGTATTATTCTATATGAATCAACGCTTAGTTTCCTTGGCCTTGGCGTTAAATTTCCATTTGCTTCATGGGGAAATATCATCAGTGGTGTATCAACAGCCTATGAAATGACAAATTTCTGGTTTGTTTGGATACCAGCGGGTATGCTCATACTATTGACTGTACTCGGATTCAACTTTGTTGGTGATGGACTTCGTGATGCTTTCGACCCTAAGATGAAACGGTAGGTATAAGATGGATAATAATAAGAATTTCATAAGCAAGTTATTTAATAGAGGAAATGATAAAGTTCAGGCTAAAAGCGTGAACTACATTTCGGGAAAAGAATTGAGAAAGATTTCCAAGGAAAACAGAAGGGTTACTGATGCGCTAGAGAAAAAACGCGAGCGGAAGAATGTACCTGAATCAGAATATATCACTCAGATGAGAGATCCAAACAATATCGTTGAAGTGGAAGGTCTTCAAACCTACTTCTTTACCGATATCGGAGTGGTTAAAGCAGTTGATGGCGTCTCCTTTGATGTGCCAAAGGGAAAAACAGTGGGGATCGTCGGAGAATCAGGTTGCGGTAAATCCGTTACCAGTCTTTCCATGATGCAGCTGGTCCAAAGGCCACAAGGTCAAACTGTTGGCGGAACTATA
>JBASOA010000028.1:0-3466 GCA_049657765.1 Clostridiaceae bacterium | reverse complement strand
ACGTCCAGGGTTTCACCCGTTCCCTTTCCGAACACGACGGTTAAGCCTCTACGTGCTGATGATACTTCAGGGGAAGCCCTGCGGGAAAGTAAGTCGTCGCCAGTTGAAAAGTCCTGAGCTTATGCTTGGGACTTTTTTTAATGCAACCGATTAGTCAAAAGTTTGACAATATTTAACAAGAGATTGAAGATATTGCTAAATATAGTTCAATGAATTCAAAAATTCCACTATCTTTTTTAGAAAGTAACCGTATAATGAAAAATAAACTATGAATCAATACTAGGGGGAAGACCAATGGAAACAACCGGACTTTATCAAATCGATAGCGACAGAGGTTATACAATCAAAGAAGCTGTCGCAGAAGCAAAAAGATGTTTGAACTGCAAGAAACCGACGTGTATTACTGGATGCCCGATAGAAAACTATATACCAGAATTTATCAAAGAAATCTCCAAGGGGAATTTTGGTGAAGCGCGAGAAATTATTGCACAAAAGAGCAATCTTCCAGCAATTTGTGGAAGGGTATGTCCCCATGATCTCCAATGTGAAGGCCATTGCGTCCTAGCCCCAAGAGGAAAGCAAATTAGAGTTGGAAAATTAGAACGATTCGCAGCAGATTTTGATCATAGCATGGGTCTGATCAATGAAAAGATACCTGCAAAGACAAGAGGAAAGGTAGCCGTTATCGGATCTGGCCCAGCTGGACTTACAATTGCGGGTGACTTGGCAAAAACTGGATTTATCGTAACAGTTTTCGAAGCTCAGGAAGAGCCAGGTGGAGTTCTTCTTTATGGAATTCCAGATTTCAGATTAAAGAAAGATGTAGTAAGAAGAGAAATAGATAAAATTGCTTCGTATGGTGTTAATTTCATCACAAAAACAGTTGCTGGAGAAGATTTTACAGTGGATACACTTTTTGATAATGGTTATGATGCTGTATTTATAGGAACAGGTACTAATGTAGCAAGAAATCTTGATATACCTGGTAAAGATCTTGTTGGTGTGGAATTATCGTCTTATTTCCTGCGAACTTCAATGCTTGCGAATGAAGGGAAAATAGAAAAGAACGAAGTTTCTGTTAAGGTTGGAAGCAAGGTGCTGGTTATTGGTGCAGGAAATGTGGCTATGGATGCTGCAAGAACTGCAGTGAGAATTGGAGCATCTGAGGTTACTGTTGTCTATAGGGGAACAATCGAAAAGATGACAGCCTCCAAAGCAGAATATGAAGATGCATTAAAGGATGGTGTAAGGTTTAGTTTTGAAACAACACCAATCGAATGCATTGGAGAAAATGGGATTTTGAAATCTCTAAAAGTTGAGATTTCAGAAGGTCAAAAAGAATTGGAAGCTGATGTAGTGTTAGTCGCAATCGGAAGTAAACCTGCAAAGAGGATTGTATCTACAACTAAGGGAATCGAAGTTGATGATCGTGGATATGTCATAACGAAAGAAAAGCCTTATGGAATGACTACTTTAAATGGTGTTTTCGCAGGTGGAGATGTTGTTCATCAACCGGCAACAGTGGTTAGAGCCATGAAAGAAGCAAAGATCGTAGCCGAAGGAATTGCAGCCTATATTGATGCAAAGAAGCTTTTAGGTATGTAAACAGACAAAATGGCTAAATGAATATAGAATAACAAATGAAAGAGGCTCTTATGTCAAATGACATAGGAGCCTCTTTCATTTGTTGTTCGTCAAGACATTACTTAGAATAAAAGTGAAAACACTCTGAAGAAGCTTTCTTTAACATGGGTAAATGTGCTTCTATTATTGTATTCATCAAGAGTGAGGAGACGGCTCACTGCCATATCATCGTAGAAGAGGCCTTCCATTTTTGCTGAAGTTAATTCATCATAAATGATTGCATTGACTTCGTAGTTATAATATAAACTTCTGACATCAAAATTCGACGTTCCTAAGGTGCAGATATTCGTGTCTACAACCATGGCTTTATTATGATAGAAAGATGTTTTATCGTAAAAGTAAAATTCAGCGCCGATATCAAGAAGCTCTTTGATGTAGGTCATAGAAGCATGTCCAACAGGGGGATGATCATATTGTTCTGGAAATACGATTTTAACATCAATTCCAGAGAGAACCGCGACCTTTAATGCTGCCAGTAATGATTCGGATGGAATAAAATAAGGAGAGCTGATGTATATTTTTTCTTTTGCAGAGGTAATCATTTTTAGGAATAATTGCTCTATTGTTGAATAAGGAGAGCCTGGTCCGTTATAGACTAGCTGCATTGGAAGATATTTTGTTATTGTATTTTCTGGAAAGTAATTTACTAAATCACCTTCACGCTTGTATTTTTGTCTTTGTTTATCATATTCCCATTTTTTAGACTCTTCATTAATAGAAAGAACTGAGAAGAAATCATCAAAAAACAGTGCTTGGAGTCCGAGCACAAATTCTCCTTCAATTTTCATATGGGTATCTCTCCAATAACCCATCTTTCCTTTGCCTAGATATTCGTCTCCGATATTATTGCCCCCAAGATAACCGATTTTACCGTCAATGATGACCATTTTTCTATGGTTTCTGTAGTTTAATGAAGTATCGACAAATTTACTGACACTTGCAAAATGTGCGCTGTATGTAACGAGCTCTACGCCACTTTCCCTGACTTCTTTAAGATATTCTTTATCGAATAACCTGCCTCCAACCTTGTCCATGACAAAACGCACTTTTACGCCTTCCTTGGATTTTTTGATAAGGGTATCAAAAATTTTATGACCAATCTCATCCGATTTGACGATATAGTATTCCATATGAATATGATGTACTGCGCTTTCCAAGTCTTTAAGCAAAGCATCAAACTTAGTCACTCCATCTTTAAAAATGGTTACATCATTATAAAGGAACATCGGACTACCGTTTCCTACAGTGACTAATTTGGCAAGATCTTTATATTCGCCGTTATATTCATCTAGACTTGTTTTTATAAACTTAATCATTTCTGGAGAAAGTCTTTCTTTCAAATTTTTTGATTTCCAGCTTCTTCCCACAAAAAAGTATAAAACAATTCCTACATAAGGAACTAACATAAAAATTAGTAACCATCCGATGGACTTTTCGGGTTTTTCACGATTTTTGAAGACAATCGTCACTGAAATCAAAAAGCCAGTAAAAACAACCAGGGAATAGATGATGTTTCTGATATTCAAGGCGTTTCCCTCCTAATCGATGTGGAATAATACTTATATTATAGTATAATTTACTGGTATTAAGGGAACATGTTAAAACATATTTACTAATTTTTAGAAAAGATGTTGACATGGGTCGTTCAGGCATGATATTATAGACAAGTCGCTTGAGAGAGCAGCACACAACACATAGTTCTTTGAAAATTAAACAGAATATAGGTAAAAAACCAAAGACCTTCTTGAGTGATCAAGAAAACCATGTTCCCGAGCAATTAGGGGACAGGCCCTCCAGCGATGGACGGCAAACCTTCTATTTT